>JBCCCM010000007.1:0-121904 GCA_039033515.1 Pseudomonadota bacterium | reverse complement strand
GATTTGATCCGGACGTCTTTCGAAAGCCTCGCTGGAGCGCGCGCGGCCATCGTGCACCTCTACAACGCGGTCTCACCCGCCTGGCGCGATATCGTGTTTCGCATGTCAAAAGACGAGGTGCGCGAAATTGCGGTCGCGGGCGCCAAGGTGATGCGCGACGAAGCGGCCAAGCAGCCCGGCACACAGTGGCATTTCCAGTACAGCCCCGAAACCTTCTCTACCGCCGAAATCGACTTCAGCATCGAGGTGTGCGCGGCGATTATGGAGGTGTTGGCCCCGACGCCCGAGGAGCCCATCATCCTCAATCTGCCCGCCACGGTTGAGGCGGCGACGCCCAACATCTACGCCGACCAAATCGAATATTTCTGCCGCAACCTGCCAAATCGCGAGAGCGCAGTGATCTCGCTGCACACGCATAACGACCGGGGCACGGGCGTCGCGGCGGCGGAATTGGGCCTGATGGCGGGCGCGGATCGGGTGGAAGGCTGTCTTTTCGGCAATGGCGAGCGCACGGGCAATTGCTGCCTCGTGACCATCGCGCTCAACCTCTACACCCAAGGCGTCGACCCCGGCCTCGATTTCTCGGACATCGACCGCGTCATTGAGACAGTGGAGTATTGCAACGACCTGCCCGTCCACGAACGCCATCCTTATGGCGGCGAACTGGTCTACACCGCCTTTTCCGGAAGCCATCAAGACGCGATCAAAAAGGGCTTTGAAGCGCGCGGAACGCAGAACGACGAAGCGTGGCGCGTGCCCTATCTGCCTATCGATCCGGCAGACCTCGGTCGCAATTACGAAGCGGTCATCCGCGTCAATTCGCAAAGCGGCAAAGGCGGTTTTGCATGGGTGCTGGAGCAGCGTCAGGGTCTCAAATTGCCAAAGACAATGCAGCGCGATTTCTCCGCGCATGTTCAGCAATTGGCCGACGAATCCTCACGCGAGCTCAACGCCGATGACATCTGGGAAGCGTTCAAGCGCGCCTATCACGTGCAAACGCCGGACAAACATTTTCAGCTGGTCGATTACGAAGAAACCCGCGCCAGCGACGGCACTCGCATTTTCAGCGGCAAAATCGCTGTCGAAGGTCAAGAACAACGCGTCTCTGGTCGAGGCAAAGGTGTCATTTCAAGCGCCATGGCAACCGTGCGCGATATCTTTGGCGTTGAGCTAGAAGTGGTCGACTACACCCAGCAATCGCTTGGCGCTGGCACCGATGCGAATGCGGTGACCTATTTGGAATGCGAGACCCCTGATGGCCGAAGCGTTTGGGGCTGCGGCATCGACGAAGACGTCGCCACCGCCAGCGTGCGCGCCGTGCTGAGCGCGGCCAACAGTGTCGTGTCAAACTAGGCTCGAACCGGATCGCTGACGGAAAAGGCCGCTTCCCGCATAAACGGCGAGCGGCCCTCCCTCTCCCGATCCAAAAGGCGACTAAAAGCGATAGCTCACGCCCGCGCTTAGCACCCACGGATCAAGGTCGTGTTCGGTCTCAATCACCAGCGTGTCCCCGGCGAACCACTGCGCGGTGGTGCCGATGAAATAACGCTTGGCATCAAGGCTGATCCCAAAGCCGCCGTCGCCGACAGGCACGTCGACGCCCGCCTGTAGGACGACGCCAAACTCGTCGGTCAGATCGGTGCGCGTCACGCCCAGAGGCACCACTGCCGCGCCCGGCTCGACATCAAGCCATATGAAGTACGCAACACCCGCGCCCACATAGGGCTTAAATCCGCCCGCATCGAAATGCGCTTTGCCCGTCACGGTGGCGGGGAGTAACAGCGCGTCGGACACCAGCTCCGTACCGCGCGGGAAGCCAGCGATCGCATCGACATCGTGCTGCGTGGTGCCCGCGATCGTCTCGATCGAGAAGGTATTGGTGATGAACCATTCCGCCGCCACCGTGGGCACGTAGTTGTCGCTGGCCTTGGTGTCCGTGCCCGCCGGCAAACCGACCGCGTCGACATTGACCTGATCGATATTTCCATTCGGCAGGACCGCCGTGCCAAGCACCTTGAGCTGGATCTCGCCAGCCAGATCCTCCTCATCGCCCTGCGCCATCGCCGGCGAGGCCACCAGCGCCAGGGCGGCGGCGGTAAGCGTAAGCCATTTCTTCATTATCCCATCCTTGTGCGGCAGCAGTGGCCGCGCTGCGCGACCCAGGATTTTTGCTGTCGTCGAAGGTGCTTTTGTTTTGAGGGCGCGCAACAATCATTGATGTCGATCAAACCGGCGCACACTTGATTTCGATCAAGGCGGAGCGCCGAATGCGCCGCCACAAGGCTCCTGCAAATCTCGCCTTTCGAGGCCCTTTTCAGGAGGCGCCGCCATGGCCCGATCCGACCCGTTTGACCGCTTCATCGACGAAGTCCTGCCCGCTGACATCGACAAGGCCTTGCTCGCCCAATTTCGCGCGCTGGCGCGCCGGGTCAATCTTGAGCGTGGACAGACCTCGATCAAGGAAAACGGCGCGGATCAGATCGCCTTTATCACGGCGGGCAGCACCAAATTGGTCGCGCATGCATCACGCGGGCGCGAGCAGATTGTCGGCTTTCAGTTCGTCGGCGATCTTGTGTGCGTGCCATCCGACAGCGCCCACGCCTTCACGATCATCGCGCTGGAAAATGGCGAGTTGCTGCAATTTGGAGCCAACGCCTTCTTTGATCTGGCGGGCCAGCAGACGGGCCTTGTCATCGCGATGATGGAGCGCGCGCATCTCTCCCTCGCCCATTGCCGGGAGAAATCGATCACGCTTGGCCGCACCAGCGCGGCTGAAAAGATCGCTGGGTTTCTGCTGATGATGGCCGACCGCATCGGGGCGCCTAACAAATCAGGCAGCGCCCTGGTCTTGCCGATGTCACGGCGCGATATCGCCGATAGCCTGGGCCTGTCCATCGAGACGGTGAGCCGCCAGCTAACAGCGCTGCGTGATGAGGCGTTGATCGATGTCGACGGGCGTTCGCGCATTCGGCTGAGCGATCTGTCGCAATTGAACGAACGCGCCGGAAACTTGCCGATAAACGCATGAAAATTTCGCAGCCATTTGAGCGAGATCAATGAAGGCGTGTCCGATGTCGTGTACTTCATGTCAACTCAAGTGGACACTTTGGGATCGTGTCACCAGCCTTTTGGACGCGCGGACGGGCGCGTGCCTGTTGGTGTGCCGACCTCATTTTCGTTCCGAACGCTGACCCGGATCAACGGCGGGGAAATCCTCGCATATTGATCTTGGTCAAAGAAGTGGGATCCACCCGCCTTTATGGGCGGGCGCGAAAGGGGATCGAAGTCATGGAAGCAGTCGTGGGCCGACTGGGAGTGTGGGCGCTTGTCCTGCTCGCAGCGATTTTTGCTATCGCAGGGGCGCAGGATAGCAGTTTCGCCATTCACATGGGCATTGTCGCGGGTGTAGCCGCGCTGGTTATGCTTTTGAACCTGACGCGGTTTGATCCGCTGGCGAAGGTTCACACCTTTTTCAAGATGCCGCAGACACAGACCCGCTACGACGATGACGTCGTGCGCTGGGGCGTTATCGCGACGATGTTGTGGGGCATCGCCGGGCTGCTCGCGGGCGTGTTTATCGCCGCGCAGCTGGTGTGGCCCGCGCTTAACCTAGAGCCCTGGCTCAACTTTGGCCGCGTGCGCCCGCTGCACACCAGCGCGGTGATCTTCGCCTTTGGCGGCAACGCGCTGCTGGCCACCAGCTTTTACGTGGTGCAGCGTACATGCCGCACGACACTAGCTTTCCCGGCTCTCGCGCGGTTCGTGTTCTGGGGCTATCAACTGTTCATCGTGCTGGCGGCGACCGGCTATCTGCTGGGCGTTACCCAATCGAAGGAATACGCTGAGCCTGAATGGTATGTCGACCTATGGCTGACGCTTGTCTGGCTGGCCTATCTCGCGGTGTTTGTCGGCACGCTGCTGCGCCGTAGCGAGCCGCATATCTACGTCGCCAACTGGTTCTTCCTCGCCTTCATCGTCACCGTGGCGATGCTGCACGTGGTCAACAACCTATCGATGCCGGTGAGCCTGCTGGGATCGCGCAGTTACTCCGTGTTCGCAGGCGTGCAGGATGCGCTGACGCAGTGGTGGTACGGCCATAACGCGGTCGGGTTCTTCCTCACCGCCGGCTTCCTGGCGATGATGTATTACTTCGTGCCCAAACAGGCCGGACGTCCGGTTTACTCGTATCGCCTTTCGATCATCCACTTCTGGTCGCTGATCTTCCTCTATATCTGGGCGGGTCCGCACCACTTGCACTACACCGCCCTGCCCGACTGGGCACAGACATTGGGCATGGTGTTTTCGATCATGTTGTGGATGCCCAGCTTGGGCGGGATGATCAACGGTCTGATGACGCTCAACGGCGCTTGGGACAAGGTTCGCACGGATCCGATTATCCGCATGATGGTGCTCGCGCTCGCCTTTTACGGGATGAGCACGTTTGAAGGGCCGATGCTTTCGATCAAGTCGGTGAACTCGCTCTCGCACTACACCGATTGGACGATTGGCCACGTGCATTCCGGCGCGCTGGGCTGGAACGGCATGATCACTTTTGCCTGCGTTTACTTCCTCGTGCCGCGCCTTTGGCAGAAGCAGCGGATGTATTCGCTGCGCATGATCAACTGGCACTTCTGGCTCGCGACGCTCGGCATCGTTTTCTACGCCGCCAGCATGTGGGTCGCCGGGATTACGCAAGGCCTGATGTGGCGCGAATACGGCTCTGACGGGTATCTGGTGAACAGCTTCGTCGACACCGTCGCCGCGCTCAAGCCGATGTACATGATGCGCGTCTTTGGCGGCGTCCTCTACCTCAGCGGTGCGATCGTCATGTCCTACAACATCTGGATGACCATCGCTGGCTATCAGCGTGACGAGGCCGCGATGGACGACACCGCCCACGATGAAGCCGCGGATCGCCCGGTCGTGCCGCAAGGGATCAAAGGCCCCGCGCAAGGCGACCTCGCCCCGCAGCCGGCTGAATAAGGGATCACGATCATGAGCACACAATCACCCCCAAACCAGCCCGATCACGGCTATCCCGATCAGGGCGCCTTTGAAGGCCACAAAAAGCTTGAAAAGAACGTCACCCTGCTCGCCGCCGCCACGTTTGTGACGGTCGCAATCGGCGGGATTGTCGAGATCGCCCCGCTCTTCTGGATCGATAACACGATCGAGAAAGTCGAAGGCATGCGGCCCTATTCCCCGCTGGAGTTGGCCGGGCGCGACATCTACATTCGCGAAGGGTGCTACACCTGCCACAGCCAGATGATCCGCCCGTTCCGCGACGAGGTGGAGCGCTATGGTCACTACTCGCTGGCAGCCGAAAGCATGTTCGACCACCCGTTCCAATGGGGGTCGAAACGCACCGGGCCGGATCTGGCGCGCGTGGGCGGACGCTATTCGGATGAGTGGCACGTTCAACATCTCAAGAACCCGCAAAGCGTGGTCCCGCAATCGATCATGCCAAGCTACAGCTTTCTTGCGGGGACCCCGCTGGAGATCGCGGATGTTTCGGCCAATCTGACCGCGCTCAACCGTGTCGGCGTGCCCTACACAGCGGTTGATATCGAGATGGCTGAGGCGGATCTGTTCGCGCAGGCTGATCCCGATCTTGACGAAGGCGATCTGCTGGAACGTTACCCCAAAGCGCAAGTGCGCGACTTTGACGGCGACCCCAGCACGGTCACCGAAATGGACGCCTTGGTCGCTTACTTGCAGATGCTGGGCACGCTGGTCGATGTGAACAGCGTCAAAGCGCAGGAAGAACTCGCGTCTGTCCCGAGCGAGGAGGCGCAGCCATGAGCTTTTACGAAGTCCTGCGCCACTTTGCCGACAGCTGGTTTCTGATCCTGATGTTCGGGGTCTACCTCTTGCTGTGCGGATGGCACTTTCTGCCTCGCACCAAGGACGGTGTCGAACAGGCGAAAACCTCAATTTTCCGGGAGGGCGACGATGTCTGACCAAAGCAAAACGAACATTGATGAGGCTACCGGCACCGAATTTGTCGGCCACGAATGGGATGGCATTCAGGAGCTGAACACGCCGCTGCCGCGCTGGTGGCTGTGGACGTTCTACGCCACGGTCGTGTGGGCGGCGGTCTATGTCGTGCTGTTTCCGGCCTGGCCGATGGTCAGCGACACCACGCGCGGCGTGCTGGGGTGGTCGAGCCGCGGGGATCTCGTGAAGGAACTTTCAGCCGCGGATCTCGCCCGGCAAAGCACATTTGAACGCATAGCGGCGACCGACATCACCAAATTGCCCGCCGACCCTGAGCTCATGCAACAGGCGGTTGCGGGCGGCGCGGCAGCGTTCAAGGTCAACTGTGTGCAATGCCACGGCGCGGGCGCGGCGGGCTATGAGCAATACGGCTACCCCAATCTCAACGATGATGACTGGATCTGGGGCGGCGAGCTTTCCGAGATCGAATACACGCTCAACCACGGCATCCGTTGGGAGGGATCAGACGACACCCGCTCCGCGTTCATGCCTGCATTCGAAGGGATCTTCGATAAGGATCAGGTTAACGCGGTCGCCGATCACGTCCTCTCGCTCAGCGGTAAAGCCCAGCCCAACGCTCAGGGCGCGCAGATTTTCGCTGATAATTGCGCAGCCTGCCACGGTCCGAACGGCGCGGGCAATCAGGAATTGGGCGCCCCGGCGCTGAACGACGCTATCTGGCTTTACGGCGACGCTCCCGCCCAGGTGCGCACGCAGATCATCTACCCGCGTCATGGCGTGATGCCCGGCTGGCAGCGTCGCCTGGACCCGGTGACGATCAAAATGCTGGCAGCCTATGTCCATTCGCGCGGCGGCGGCGAATACGCCGGTGAGGCAACCGAGAGTGTGGCGCCTGAGATCGATGCGCCTGACATCGAGGCGCCGGAAATCGAGGTGCCAGAAATCGATGCCACCGCGAGCGAGGACAAGGTGGCTTCGGCGCCTGAAAGCGGAGCCAATGACCACTCCTGAAACCGTCGAGAAACCTCAGCACGACAAGCCGTTGAAAAGAGACTGGGGCGGCGCGCTGGATGCGAGCGAAGCGCAGCCCATCGCCGCCACCCAGCGCCATGCCCCCTCGCAACCCCCGATCAAACTCTACGAAGCGCGCAAGGCCGTCCATAACAAGCGCATTGATGGACCGTTCCGCCGCTTCAAATGGGCCATCATGGCGGTCACTCTGGCGATCTATTACGTCACCCCGTGGCTGCGCTGGGACCGTGGGCCTTACGCGCCCGATCAAGGCGTGCTGATCGATCTTGCAAACCGCCGGTTCTACATGTTCGATATCGAGATCTGGCCGCACGAATTTTACTTCGTGGCGGGCCTGCTGATCATGGCGGGTATCGGGCTGTTTCTGGTCACAAGCGCGGTGGGCCGTGCGTGGTGCGGTTACGCCTGCCCGCAAACGGTGTGGACCGATCTGTTCCAGCATGTCGACCGCCTGTTTGACGGCGACCGCAACGCGCGCGCGCGGTTGGACAAGGCCCGTTGGACCGCATCGAAGATCGTGCGGCGCACCTCCAAATGGACCGTCTATCTGCTGATCGCGATGGTCACTGGGGGCGCGTGGATCCTCTATTTCGCGGACGCGCCCACTTTGTTTGTCGACTTTTTCACGGGCCAGGCCGATCCGGTTGCCTACGCCACGGTCGCGATCCTGACGGGCACGACCTTCTGGCTGGGCGGCTTCATGCGCGAGCAGGTGTGCATCTACATGTGCCCGTGGCCGCGTATTCAGGGCGCGATGCTCGACGAAAAATCGCTGATCGTCACCTACAAGGATTGGCGCGGCGAACAGCGCGGCAGCCTGAAGAAAGCGCAAAAAGCGCCCGACAAATACGGCGACTGCATCGATTGCAACCAATGCGTGGCGGTGTGTCCCACAGGAATCGATATTCGTGAAGGACAGCAGATCGGCTGCATCACCTGCGGGCTGTGCATCGATGCGTGCGACAAGGTGATGGCCGATGTCGGACGCCCGCGCGGCCTGATCGATTACGCAACACTCGAACAATGCGAAGCCGAAGCCGCCGGCGCGCCGGCGACCCCAGCTTGGAAAGCGCTGCTGCGCCCGCGCACGTTGATCTACACCGGCGTATGGACCGCGATTGGCGCGGCCATGCTGTTTGCGCTGGGCACGCGCACGCACACCGATCTCACCGTTTCACCCGACCGCAACCCGCCTTACATGCTGATGAAGGACGGTTCGGTCCGCAACGCCTACACCTTGCGCCTGCGCAACATGGAAGCGCGCCCGCGCGACATGCAAATCGCAATCGCCGGGCTGCCGCAGGGCGCTTTGATGTGGACCGATGCGATTGGCCGGGGGCAAGCCGCCGCGACGCAGAGCGTCGAAGTGCGCGCCAACGAAACCAAGATCGTGCGCGCCTATGTGGTCATTCCTCAAGGCGCGGAGGCGGGTGACTTTCGCTTCGAGCTGACCTCGCTCGACGAGCAAGGCGAATTCGACGCCGAAGACGCCACCTTTGCCATGCCAGGAGATATCGGATCATGACCGCCCCCCAACCCCGCCACACTCCGCGCAAGACCTTTACCGGCAAGCACATGGCGATGGCCATGGTGGGTGGCTTTGGCATCGTGGCGGCGGTGAACTTTTACATGGCCAGCCTCGCGGTGGGCGGTTTTCACGGGATTGTGGTCGAAAACTCCTATGTCGCCAGTCAGAAATTCAATGACTGGAAAGATGAGGCTGACCGGATGGCTGCGCTCGGCTGGTCAGCCAGCGCGGCGCGCTCAGCTGATGGGTTTATCACCGTCACCACCGCAGGCATGCCCGACGGCGCCGTGGTCAGCGCCCAACTGCGTCGCCCGTTGGGCGATCGGGAATATGCCGAGCTTTCCTTCGCACCGCTTGGCGATGGCCGTTTTCGCTCGCTCGAACCCGTCAGCGAAGGTCGCTGGACCATGCGCCTCGAGGTGGTCGCTGCGGGTGAGCGCTGGGCCGACGAAAGCGCGCTGCCATGAACGCCCCAGCTCCCTTTGCAGCGGACGCCAGCGCGCAGGCGAACGCGCGTGTTGGCACGCGCTTTACCGTGCCCGGCATGAAATGCGCAGGCTGCATCGGCAAAATTGAGCGCGAACTGCCCAAGATCACCGGCATCACCGGCGCGCGGGTCAATTTCTCCGCCAAGCGGGTGGCCATCGAACACGCGCCGAGCCTCGACGATGACGATCTGACCCAAGCGCTGCGCTCCATCGGTTTCGAGGCGCAGCGGGTCGACGACAATCCAATGGGCACCGAAAACGCGGAACGGCGCAAGCTCGTGCGCGCCTTGGGCGTGGCGGGCTTTGGCATGATGAACGTCATGCTGCTTTCGGTCAGCGTGTGGTCCGGCGCGCAAGGGGCGACGCGCGAATTGTTCCATTGGCTCTCCGCGCTGATCGCGATGCCGGTCATCGCCTATTCGGGCCGCCCGTTCTTTGAAAGCGCGTGGATGGCGCTCAAATTCCGGCGCACCAATATGGACGTGCCGATCTCTATCGGCGTGATCCTCGCGACCGCGCTCAGCCTGTATGAGACCGTCACGGGCGGCGAGCACGCCTATTTCGAAAGCGCGGTGATGCTGCTGTTCTTTCTGCTGGCGGGCCGTGCGCTCGATGCCGTCATGCGCGACCGCACGCGCGACGGGATTGGCGCGCTGCTGGGGCGAATGGGCAAATCCGCGAGTGTTATCGGACCCGACGGAACAACGCGCCGCATGGACGCGCACGAATTGGAGCCGGGCATGCGCGTGCTGGTCGCTGCTGGCGAGGCTTTGGCCGCCGACGGCGAGGTGGAGGAAGGCGCGAGCGCCATCGACAATTCGATGCTGACCGGAGAAAGCCGCGCCGTCGCGGTTGCGCCGGGCGATGCCGTGCACGCGGGCGCTATCAATCAAGCAAGCCCCCTGCGCGTGCGTCTGACCCGCGTAGCCGAAGACACCGCCATCGCCGAAATTGCGCGCCTGATGGACGAAGCGGGCCAATCGCGCAGTTCCTATGTTCGCATCGCCGACCGCGCGAGCCAGCTTTACGCGCCCGCGGTGCATTCACTCGCCGCGCTGGCCTTTATTGGCTGGATGATAGCCGGCGCAGGCGTGCACCAGTCACTTGTCATCGCCATTGCGGTGCTGATCATCACGTGCCCGTGCGCCATGGGACTGGCGGTTCCGACCGCGCAGGTGGTGGCGTCAGGCGCGCTTCTCAAACGCGGCCTGCTGGTCAAGGATGGCAGCGCGTTGGAGCGCCTCGCCGAAGTGGACATCGCGCTCTTCGACAAGACCGGCACGCTCACCATGGGCACCCCGCGCGCTGAAATCGCGCTTCTCGACAAGGTTGACCGCAGCGTCGCCATGGGCCTGGCGCAGCACAGCCGCCATCCACTGAGCCAAGGGTTGGTCGCGGCGTTGCGCGACGCGGGTGTTGAGCCCGCACCTGTCGAAAACGTTACCGAAGAGGCAGGACGAGGCCTCATCGGCCAGTGGCAAGGCCTGGAGGTTGCGCTGGAACGGCCTGCGAGCGGCGCCAATGAACTCGCCTCGCAGCTGCGCATCGGCAACCGGGCGCGCACACTCATCTTCACCGATCAGATGCGCCAGGACGCGGGCGCGACGATTGCGCGATTGCAAGACAGCGGCCTCAACGCCTTCATCCTCTCGGGCGACCACGACGAAGCGGTTCAAGAGGTCGCCACGCAGCTTGGCATTCCTGCCCGCGCTGAAGCCAGCCCGCGCGATAAGCTGGAAACGCTCGATGCTTTCAAAGCGAATGGCCGCCGTCCCTTAATGGTGGGCGATGGCCTGAACGATGGCCCCGCCCTCGCCGCCGCGCACGCTTCCATCGCGCCGGGCACCGCAAGCGATGCGAGCCAGCAGGCCGCCGACGCGGTGTTCATCGGGCGCGGCCTGATGCCGGTGGCGCTCGCCGTAGAGGTGGCGCGCCGCACGATGCGCGTGGTGCGCCAGAATTTCGGCTTTGCCATAGGTTATAACGCACTCGCTGTGCCGCTGGCGCTGTTTGGCTATGTTACTCCGCTGATCGCGGCGATTGCGATGTCGCTGAGTTCGCTGGTGGTGGTGGCCAATTCGCTTCGACTGGCGGGCGCGGCGGGCAAACCTGAGACGATGGAGATGGACGCATGACCGGTCTCGCTTTTCTTATCCCGATTGCGCTTGGCATGGGACTGCTGGGGTTGCTCGCATTTTTCTGGTCGATGAAATCGGGCCAGTATGAGGATATGGAAGGCGCGGCCAACCGCATCCTGATCGACGATGAAGAGGAGATTGAGTGGTGAACGGTGCTGGCTTTGCCCTACTCGCGCTGGTGCCGCTGATCGCGGGCACTTCGCCGCATGACGCCTCCGACGAGGCGATCACCGTCGCGCTGTGCAACGGCGGCGCAATCACCATCGATCTGGGCATGGGTGAGGACACGCCCGAGCGCGAATGCCACCAGAAGGGCTGCCACGCCGGCACCTGCCGCGAAAAACAGAAGGCGAAGGGCAAATCCGGGAATTGATCTGGATCAAGGACCGCCCCACCCCCGCCTGCTCAAAGGGTCCGCATGTGGCCTTACCATCCTGATCTGCTCGACGTGCCGGTGCCCCGCTATACGAGCTATCCCACCGCCGCCGATTTCGGCCCGCTCCCACCCTATGCGCTGGAAAGCGCGATTGAGCAGACGACGGGCGATATCTCGCTCTACGTCCACATCCCGTTTTGCGAAGAGATCTGCTTTTACTGCGGCTGCAACACCCAGCGCTCTGGCAAGCGCGCGCGCGTTGAGAGCTATCTCGCCGCGCTCCATTACGAGCTCGAGACGGTCGCGCATCTCCTGCCCGAAGCCGCGCGCGTTCGGCGGATCGCCTTTGGCGGAGGCAGTCCCAACGCGATCCTACCCAGCGAATTCCTGACTCTCGTCGAAGCGCTGGACCATCATTTTGCCCTGACCGACTGCCAATTCTCCATCGAACTCGACCCGCGCACCATGACCGCGCAATGGAGCGAGGCGCTAGCCAAGGCTGGCATCACCCGCGCCAGCATGGGCGTCCAAACCTTCGCGCCGCACTGCCAGAAAGCCATCGGGCGCGAGCAAGATGACGCGCTGATCGCGCGCAGCGTCGATTGGCTGCGCGATGCAGGGGTCACCTCGCTCAATTTTGATCTGATGTACGGCCTGCCGTTTCAGACGATGGGTGATCTCGAAGACAGCCTTGCGGTGACATACCGCATGGGCGCGGACCGGATTGCGCTGTTCGGATACGCGCATGTGCCGCATTTCGTGCCACGCCAGAAAGTGATCGACGCCAGCGCTTTGCCGGATCGCAAAACCCGCTTTGCTATGGCGCGCACGGGTTTCGAGGAGCTGACCGATAACGGCTATAAGGCGATTGGTTTCGACCATTTCGCGCTGCCCACAGACCCTATGGCCGAAGCCGCGCGAACGGGCCGCGTCCGGCGCAATTTCCAAGGCTTCACCGACGATCAATCCGAAGTGCTGATCGGCATGGGCGCCTCCGCGATCAGCGGTTTTCCCGGCCTTATCGCGCAGAACGAAAAGAACGCCGGGCGCTACCGTTTGGCCAGCCTGCAAGGTAAACTCACAGTCGATCACGGCATCATGCGCAGCGCGAATGACCGGATGCGCGGGCGCTTGATCGAGGATCTGCTGTGCCATTCGCGCGCCACGCTCTCGCCGTGCCTGCTCGCAAAGATCAACGACCGGCTTGAACCCTTCATCGCACGCGGATTAGCGGTGCGCAGCGGCTGCGAGGTGATCATTACCGAGGCGGGCTTGCCCTATGCGCGCATGATCGCCTCGTTCCTCGATCGGTTTCGCGAGGAAACCACCAAGGTTTTCAGCGCCGCGATCTGACCAAAGCCTCGCCGAGCGCGCCTCATCCAGAGCGCTTGCAAGACCAGCCCATTGCGCGCATTCTTCCATCCGCGTCACAGCGAGGAGAGAGAGCAATGGGCGCCATAGAAAAAGCGACGGGCGCCGCCGAATCCGTTCAAAGCCTCGTCAACGAGGCCGCCCCGGTCCCCACCATTGCGCGCGATTTGGGCGTGGCGGACCTTGCTGATGCTCTGCGCGCAGGATGGGCCGACTTTCGCGCCATGCCGCAATTCGGCCTGTTCTTCGGCGGCTTCTACGTCGCGGTAGGGCTGATCGTGGGCTATGTCTCGTTCATCGGCGAAGAGCTTTCCTGGTTGATCCCCGCCACCGCCGGTTTCCCCCTGATCGCGCCCTTTGTGGCGGTGGGCCTTTACGAAGCAAGCCGCCGCCGCGAAGCCGGTGAAGCGCTCAGCTGGCGCGGCGTTATCGGCGCTTTAAAAGGGCACGGCGATGACCAGATCCTGTCGATGGGGGTCATCGTGTTCGTCGCTTTCGGGTTCTGGACCATCGTCGCGCACGCCATCTTTGCCATCTTCATGTCGGAAAGCGGCGTTTCAGCCCATGGCGGTTGGGAGATGATCGCAGCGCTGATGACCCCGGCAGGTCTCTCGATGCTCGCCATCGGCTCTATTGCGGGCGCGATCATGGCCTACGCCTTTTACGCGATGACCGTCATCAGCCTACCCATGCTCGTGGAGCGAAAGGTCGATTTTCTGACCGCGATCATTTCCAGTTTCCGGGCCGTCAAACACAACGGATTTGTGATGCTGGTCTGGGCCGCCATTATTGCATTCGTGCTGTTCGCCGCGATGGTCCCTGCGTTTCTGGGCCTGTTTGTCGTGCTGCCGGTGCTGGGCCACGCGACGTGGCACCTTTACCGGCGCGTGACCGCGTAGATTTTCCTACAGGGCCCCGCGTGGGTATGGCGCGACCATGGCTGCCATCGCCCCGCCCCTGAATGCGCGATTTCGCTCGCCCATGTGTCAACTTCGCAATCTGGCTACAACCTCTTGGTTTAACGCCCGAATATCGGAAAAACGACGCGCGACACAGTGTCAACTGTGTCAACTTCGCCATGGGTTCGCTCAACCGTTTCGCCGCCCGCCCTACTCTGCCATACCGATGATGAGAGATTCTGGACCACCAGAACCGCAAGGGAGAAAGCGACCAGCATGACCGAAACCATCCTTGAGCCGGACTTGGCGATCATCGATCCGCACCACCATCTGTGGGATCTGCGCCCGATGCTGCCGATGTTTCCCGAGCCGCATCACCGCTTTATCGAGACATTGCTGCCGGTCCCCTATTACGGATTTGACCATCTCCAAGCCGAAGTGACATCTGGCCATAACGTCATCGCCACCGTCTTCATGGAATGCGGCGCGTTCTACAACGCCGCCTATGGCGATGCGAAAAAGGTCGTGGGCGAGGTTGAGTATGTAAACGGCGTGGCGGCACAAAGCGCCAGCGGCCTGTATGGCAATCTGCGTCTGTGCGCTGGCATCGTCGGCCACGCCGACCTGATGCAAGGCGCGGCGGCGGGAGAGGTTCTGGACGCGCTCAAAGCCGCCGCACCCAACCGTTTCAAAGGCATCCGCCACCAAGGCGCCTGGGACGCTGATCCTGATGTGCTCGGCCCTCCGTTCCACGCGCCGCCCGAACTCTACAAAGACGCGACATTCCGCGAAGGCTTTGCTGAACTGGGCAAGCGCGGGATGAGCTTTGATGCGTGGATCCTAGAGCCGCAAATTCCTGACGTAATCGATCTAGCGCGCGGCGATCCCGACACGTCCATCTGCCTTGACCATTGCGGCACGCCGCTTGGCAACGCGAGCTACGCAGGCAAATTGGAAGAGCGCTTTGACATCTGGCGCGCTAACATCACTGAGCTTGGAAAATGCGAGAACGTGATGGTCAAGCTGGGCGGGCTGGCGATGCACAATTGCGATCTTCCTCCCGAAGGCCCAGCAGCGGGTTGGTCTTCCGAGCGCCTGGCCCCCCTGTGGAAGCCCTATATCGAAACCTGCATCGAAGCCTTCGGCACACAGCGCGCCATGTTTGAAAGCAACTATCCGGTTGATCGTTGGGGCGCGAGCTATCCGGTGCTTTGGAACACGTTCAAACGGATCACCGCCGGGGCGAGCGCGGATGAAAAGGCGGCGCTCTATGCGGGGAACGCAAAGGCGTTCTACGCGCTTGATGGAGAGCTTGCCTGACTAAGTATCGGTCTTTATCAGCAACCCAAATTTCCGTTTCAACGAGAGAGAGCCTTTCATGTCCCTTCCCGCCCCGTTTGATCGCCTGCGCCTTCCGCTGATCGGTTCGCCGCTCTTTATCGTGTCCGGCCCCGAATTGGTGATCGCGCAGTGCAAGGCGGGGATCATCGGCAGTTTCCCGGCGCTGAACGCACGCCCGCAATCGCTGCTCGACGAATGGCTGCACCAGATCACCGAGGAGCTGGCCAAGCACAATCGCGAGCATCCTGACCGCCCTGCGGCGCCCTTTGCCGTCAACCAGATCGTGCACAAGTCGAACGACCGCGTGATGCAAGATATGGCGACGTGTGAGAAATGGCAGGTGCCGATGGTCATCACCTCGCTGGGCGCGCGCACGGAGATTTTTGACGCGGTGCGCAATTGGGGCGGCATCACGTTGCACGATGTCATCAACAACCGCTTTGCCAACAAGGCCATTGAAAAGGGCGCCGATGGCCTGATCCCGGTCGCCGCTGGCGCTGGTGGGCACGCCGGCACGCAATCACCCTTCGCTCTAATGCGCGAAATTCGCGAATGGTTTGATGGACTTGTGGCGCTGTCCGGCTCGATCGCGCACGGCTCTTCGATCCTCGCCGCGCAGGCCATGGGCGCGGACTTCGGCTACGCAGGCAGCGCGTTCATCGCCACCGAAGAAGCCAACGCAGACCAAGGCTACAAGGACGGCATCGTCGACGGATCGGCAGAGGGAATCGTCTATTCCAACCTCTTCACCGGCGTGCACGGCAACTATCTGCGTTCTTCGATTGAAAACGCCGGGCTGGACCCCGACGACCTGCCAACGAGCGATCCGTCAAAGATGAACTTCGGCTCGGGTGGCAACACCAAGGCCAAAGCGTGGAAAGACATCTGGGGCTCGGGCCAAGGGATTGGCGCGGTCAAATCGGTCGGCACGGTCGAGGATATGGTCGCCCGCTTCGAGCGCGAATACCACGAGGCGAAAGCGGCGCTGGACGCAAAGTCAGGCTATAATAGCTGGCAAGCGCTCGCCGAGGCTGCGGAGTAAGGTATCGGGGCGCGGGCGCGATCAGGTCGATTCCCACAAGGTTTCGGCCATCGCGTCCAGTTCGGTGAAGTCGTACCCGGTGCCGAGCGGGTCTTTTGCGTTGAGGATCATGCGCTTGCGCTCATCGAGCAAGCGCCGTCGCAGCGCAATCTGGAGCAGCCGCAGCCGCATCAGAGCCTCGCGCTGAGCGGCCTCGGGATCGGTTACGCGCGCTTTGCTCCAGCGCGCCTCGATCTGGCCCACGCGCTCCATCACGAGTTCGTTATAGGTCCGATGCGGCCCTCGGTGGAGCGGCATTCCGGTGCGGCGGGTGGCGTCTTCGGTGGCGGGCAGCAGCAGGCCGTTGCGGCGGAAATCGTCGAAGCCGACATTGCCGCGTCCGACCTGAGCGAAGAGCTTGCCGAAGTGCCGGGCCGAGAGCAATTGACGCGGCAAAACATGGTGGCGTTGCAAAGTGGGATCATGATCAGGCGAACCGCGCCGATTGACCGTGCGAAACGAAAGCTGCGCGCGTTGGGTGAAGGTTGGCGCGATGCGATGCTGCGCCGGGGTCGACTGCGACGCCGAATCCTCCCGATCGCAGAGTTCCTCTGCCACCTGCGCCAGCTTTCCAGCCATGCTAGTCCGGCCAAACCCGGATGAACTTGCCGTTGGTCGAGGGACGCATGACCAAACGAGAGCCATCAGGCGCGGTCACCCTCTCCGCCTGCGTCATCGCCCCCACAAGGATGAGTTGGTTGATCAACCGAACGCCAAGCCGGGTCGCGGCGACCTTGTCGTGGGAAATAGGCGGTTCGAGCCGCAATTCCTGCCCGATCCAGAAATCCAGACCAACGCTTTGCAACGCGCCGTCGACCGTCTCACGAAAAGCCGTGAGGCCAAGCGCAGGAAACGCGCCCCCTTCGAGCCACGCCGTGGCGACCGATTCGAAAAAACGCCGCCCAATAACGCTCATCGATGCAGGCCAGACCACCGCTTCGAGATCATCAAAATGGTGCGTCAAATCACGCGCGAGAGCAACGAGTCCCTTCACCACAGGCAAGCTGCGCCGCCCGCCCGCCAAATGCTGTCCCGGCGAAAGCTGCAAGGCCTCAGAGCGAAATCCTGTCGGGATTTCTTTAAGGTCAAAGCGGTGCTCAATAGCGGGAAAATCGCACGCCTCGCCCGGTGCCAAGCCGACGAGATCGAACGTCAATCCATCGCGCAAAAGCTCAACCCACACGCGGTCCGCCACTTGAGGTTGAGAGGGCTGTGCCTGCTCGCCAGCAGCCGGGCTATTACCAACAAGGTGGATAAAACCATCATCAGCCGGATCGTGGGTGAGCGCGACCGAATGCTGCGCGGAGGCGAAATCCTTCAGCGCACGACGAGTGGGCCGTTTTCCCGCTGCGAAGAGCAGAAACAGCCCAGCGTCGTTGGATGGCAAACCGCTATCGATTGGCCACAAGCCTCTAATTTCCCCCGATGAACCACATAAGTTGTTCAGGCGCGTCTTGTGACGGCATTTGCCAAAGGCGTCGAGTCCGGAATAATCACATTAGCAAAAATATGTAATGTTAATGTCAGAAAACGCCCATCGCGACGCCCGCGCCAAGCGCCCCGCCGATCTCCCAGCACTTTGCCAACTCGGCGCTTGGCACTGACTTTTCAGCCAAAATCGCCTCGGGTGTCTGAGCGTCGAAGTTGACAATCAGCGGCTCGACCACCCGCTTCAATCGCCACCCGGTGACAATGCGATCAATCTGTCGCTGAGCGCCCGATCCGTCCGACCCCGCGGCAATGATGGAGGCGTAACCGCGCCCTTCGATCCGGCCCAGGACGGGGTAATACTGACGATCAAAGAACTCTTTCATCGCCCCGCTCAGACCGCCCAGATTCTCTGGCCCCACGAACAGATAGGCCGCCGCGCCGAGCACATGATCGCTCGTCGCCATCGAGGCTTTAACCAGATCGATTTCGATATCATCCTCCGCTGCCGCATTCGCGCCCTGCGCGGCCTCGCGGGCCATGCGCTCGCTCGCGCCGGTGCGGCTGTGCCACACGATCAAAAGGCGCGGTTTGGGCTCGGCGGTTCCCGGGTCGGTATCCAAGGCGGTGTCCATCGCGTGCGACCAAGCAATTGCGGCTGTCGATTGTCAACGCCTGCCTCCTGTCACGCCGCGCATTCCTTCGGTAGAACGCAGGGCATGCGGACAAACAATCCCCCTGCCTCGCGGCTCTCGCCGGTTCTTGGCGTCACGAAATCGCTTTCGGACCGCCTGTGGCAATGGCGCGGGGGGAATATGGAGCTTGACCCGGCGACGGATACGCGCGGGCTCGAGCACGATATTCTGGCGCAATTGCTGATGACGCGCGGCGTCGCGCAGGATGATATTGCGCGCCAATCCAAGCCGACCTTGCGCGAGTTTCTGCCCGACCCCTCAGCGTTTCGCGACATGGATCAGGCCGCAGAGCGCATCGCGCAGGCGGTGATATCGGGCGAGACGGTTACGATCTATGGGGACTATGACGTCGATGGCGCGACCAGCAGCGCGCTTATGGTCGAAGCGTTGCGCGCGCTGGGGCATGACGCGGGCTACTACATTCCGGATCGCCTGCTTGAAGGGTATGGCCCGACAGGCGAAGCGCTGGTCAAGCTGGGCGAGGCGGGCTCAAGCCTGATCGTCACCGTGGATTGCGGCGCGATGGCGCACGAGGCGTTGACCATGGCGCGCGAAGCGTGCGTGGATGTGATCGTCGTCGACCACCACAAATGCTCGCCAGACCTTCCGCCTACAACCGCTTTGGTCAATCCCAACCGTCTGGATGAAAGCGACCTTGGCGCCGCGCACGGTCACCTCGCGGCGGTCGGCGTCGCATTCCTGCTTGCCATTGCCCTGGTGCGTAATCTGCGCGCCAAGGGGTATTTCAAAGACCGCAAAGAGCCCGATCTGATGAGCCTGCTCGACCTTGTCGCGCTGGGCACGGTGGCCGATGTCGCAGCACTGCATGGCCTCAATCGCGCGTTCGTCGCGCAGGGGCTCAAAATCCTCGCCCGGCGCGAGCGCATCGGCATGGCGGCCTTGATGGACGCGAGCCGGCTCAAACGCGCGCCGATAGCCTCGGATCTGGGATTTGCGCTGGGGCCGCGGATCAACGCAGGGGGGCGGATCGGCGAATCCACTCTGGGCGTTCGATTGCTGACCACGAGAGACCCCGAAGAGGCGCGCGAGATCGCCGAACACCTCTCGCACCTCAACGAAGATCGCCGCGCCATCGAAGCGCAGGTCCAGGAAGAAGCCGAAGCGCAGCTTTCCGGCCAGCACAACGTGGCGGTCCATGTGCTTGCCGGTGCGGGATGGCATCCCGGTGTCATCGGCATTGTCGCGGGGCGGATCAAGGAAAAGACCGGGCGCCCCTCCATCATTATCGCGCTCGACGAAGCGGAGCGCACGGGCAAAGGCAGCGGGCGTTCGATCAGCGGTGTCGACATCGGCGCGGCCATTATCGCTGCGCGCGAAAGCGGGTTGCTGGTCGCGGGCGGCGGGCACGCCATGGCGGCCGGACTAACGATCCCCGCTGACAAGCTCTCCGCCTTCACTGAATTCCTGGACGAACGCCTGGCCCGTGATGTCGAGAAAGCCGTTCAGGGGCAGTCGATGAAACTGGACCTCGCGCTCGCGCCGGGCGGTCTTACACCGGAACTCGTCACAACGCTGGATGCGGCGGGCCCTTATGGCGTGGGATGGCCAGCGCCGCGCGTCGCCGTGGGCCCTGTGCGGATCGTGAAGGCGGACATTGTCGGCAAAGACCATCTGCGCATTATCGCAAGCGGCGCAGATCAGCGCTCGTTCAAGGCCATCGCTTTTCGAGCCGCTGAAACCGAAATGGCGCAAACGCTGCTCCACCGCAGCCGTGGGCGCACTTTCCATCTGGCAGGCCGCGTCAAGATCGACGACTGGGGCCCTCGCCCAGCCGCCGAACTGCATCTGGAAGACGCCGCCTTCGCCGACTGATGCGCTCGCCGCGCACGAAGAATTTGCGGGCCTGCGATATTTTTCACGCCTGTTGCAATCTGCGGGGTTGACCGCATCCGCCACCACCCCTAGATGCGCGCTCTCGCAAACGAGCGTGGCCCCTTCGTCTAGCGGTTAGGACGCGGCCCTTTCACGGCTGAAACACGGGTTCGATTCCCGTAGGGGTCACCAACTCCTTTTGCGGTTTTCAACACAGATAAGACTGACGCACGAGCCCTTCGGGGCTCGTTTGCGTTTGGGCCTGCGGTAAAGCGGGCGCGCGCTCCGCTTCGCGCTTTCCACCTTCAGCGCGCGCGGCTAAGACGCGCATCGCTATGGGTTCGAATTACACCATTCCCGTCGCCGGGATCTCGCTGGCCTGCGTCACCTTTGTCGCGTTGCTGTTGTCGGGATTTGACGCGGTTGTGGCCTTGGCGGTGCTGGTTGTCTGGATCGGCTCACTGTTGGTCGCGGCCTTACGCCCTCCAGAAAAACCCAGCGTCGTGGTCAGCGCCCCGAGCAAGGACGATACGACCAGCAAACTCATCGAAAACTTCGCAACGCCGCTCCTCATTACCGAGGGTAGCGCCATCGCGGTGGCGAACCGCGCGGCGCGGCGCATGCTTGGCCAGCATATTATCGGGCAGGACGCGCGCGTCGCCTTTCGCCAGCCCGAAGCCATACATCTGCTCACCCATCCCGGCAGCGGGCAGGCCATGGTGCGCGGGCTCGTCCGGCGACAGGATATCTGGCAGTTCAATCGGCATGTGATCAGCGACCGGCTGAGCGTGCTCGAACTGATCAACCAGACCGCTGAGGCTGATCTGAGCCGCGCGCACACCGACTTTGTTGCCAACGCGAGCCATGAATTGCGCACGCCGCTGGCGGCCATTCTTGGCTATGTGGAAACCCTTTCGGACAGCTCCGACACGCTTGATTCGCCCACATCGCAGAAGTTTCTCGATATTATCGAACGCGAAGCGCAGCGCTTGCAGAGCCTCATCAGCGATTTGATGAGCCTGAGCCGGGTCGAAGCGGAAAAGCACGATTTGCCGACCGAGCGCCTCGACCTTGGCCCTCTTGTGGAGCGCGCGGCGCGCGATGCGGCGGGTCAGAGGCGCGTCGAAAAGCTTGAGTTTGCGCTGGGCTTTGAATGCAACGTGCGCGGGGATCGCCAGCAATTGGAGCAGGTGGTGCGCAATCTGGTCGATAACGCGCTGAAATACGGGTCTCCCAAGGCCAGTGTTCGAGTTGAGCTTGCTCCCGCACGCGATTCGCACGCGCGCATCACCGTCGTCGATGAGGGCGAAGGCATCGCGCCCGATCAGCTTCCGCATCTCACGCGCCGATTCTATCGCACCGATCCGGGCCGCAGCCGCGCTTCGGGAGGGACCGGGCTGGGCCTCGCGATTGTGAAACACATCGTTGAACGCCATCGCGGACGGCTCGATATTGAAAGCGCGATTGGAAAAGGCACCAGCGTGACCATTCGCCTTCCGGTCGAGGAAGCGCCGGAAAAGACGCAGGAAATGGTGGAAGATCAGGCGCCAAAAGGGGCACCAAAGCGTGATCCCCAAGGCGCGGAAGAAGAGATGTCGTAAGACTGTCTTATTTTCTGAACATGAGGTCGCCAAAGGGGCGGTGTGCGAACCGGTGAGAAAGATCGCCCGCATCTTGATCACACACACCTTGATCACACACGGTGATCGCTGAAACGGGCCGCCGCAGGGGTAATTCGAATTCATGTCGCCAATAACGCTCATCCTGATTGCTATCGGGCTTGGCCTTGCCGGGTGGCTGGCGGGCCGCGCAAAGGCGTGGAGCTTTCAGAAGGCGGACCCGCAAACGCGCCCTGTGGCGCGTCCGATCTATCACGCGTGGTATGTTGCGGTGTGGGTGGTGGTCCCGGTGCTGGCCTTCATCACCCTTTGGTCGTTCGCCGCGCCGCAATTGATCACGCAAAGCGTTCTCGCTTCGCCCGCCGCCGCGGATCTGCCCACCTTTGGGTTTGAACGCAGCGCGTGGCTTTCCGAAGCGCGCGCCGTGGCCAGCGGCACAGCGCCCGGCGTGTTCAACGAAGGCGCGCAAGCTCTGGTCGAGCCGTATCGTGAAGCGATCCAGTTCTATAACTGGATTGGCCTTGGCGTCACGATCGTCATAGCGGTGGGCGGCGGGCTGTTCGCCTTCACCCGCGTGCGTCCTGAGTTCCGCGCGCGCACCAAGGTTGAGCGCACCGTCATGATCGTGTTGCTGCTAGCCTCGCTCGTCGCAATCCTGACGACTTTCGGCATCTTTGCGAGCCTCGTGTTTGAGACGATCCGCTTCTTCGGCATGGTCTCTCCGGTCGATTTCCTGTTCGGCACCTTCTGGGGCCCGGACCCGATGAGCAATCCGGAAAACCCCGATGGGTCGCGCTATGGCGCTATTCCGTTGTTCTGGGGGACAATCTTTATCGGCGCGATCATTGCGATGATCGTTGCGATCCCGCTCGGTTTGATGAGCGCGATTTACCTGACACAATACGCCAACCCGACCTTGCGCACCTGGGTCAAACCGGCGCTGGAAATCCTCGCCGGTGTGCCAACCGTCGTTTATGGATATTTCGCCGCGCTCACGATTGCGCCGTTCATTCGCGATATGGCGGTGGCGGTGGGCGTCACCAACGCTTCGACCGAAAGCGCGCTGGCCGCTGGCGTGGTCATGGGCGTGATGATCATTCCTTTCGTCTCTTCAATGGCGGATGATTCGATTGCC
This sequence comes from Pseudomonadota bacterium, assembly GCA_039033515.1. Lineage (GTDB taxonomy): Bacteria > Pseudomonadota > Alphaproteobacteria > Sphingomonadales > Sphingomonadaceae > Erythrobacter. Next base: position 98,982 of record JBCCCM010000007.1, on the reverse strand, counting down.
GCCGTCCCCGGCGCGATGCGCGATGGTTCTTACGCGATGGGCGCGACCAAGTCGGAAACGATCACTCGAGTGCTCTTTCCCGCCGCCCTGCCCGGCATTGTCGCGGGCATCATGCTCGCCGTCAGCCGCGCCATTGGCGAGACCATGATTGTGGTGATGGCCGCATCCACCGCCGCCAATCTCAGCGCTAACCCGCTTGACCGGATGACAACGGTCACGGTTCAGATCGTCAAGATGCTGACTGGCGAAGGCAGTTTCGATCACCCGGCCACGCTCAGCGCCTTTGCGCTAGGCTTCGTGTTGTTCTTGGTGACCCTTGCTCTCAACTTTGGCGCGCTGCGCGTCGTGAAACGGTTCCGTGAAGCGTATGAGTAACACCGCCGATCTGACGCGCCCAACGCGCACGCCCGAATTCGAAAAGCGCTTGGCCAAGCGTTACCGTAAAGAGCGCAATTTCAAGCGGATGGGCCAAGGCGCGATTGTCTTTTCGGTCGCGGTGCTCGTCTTCCTGCTGGGTAATATGCTGTTTAACGGCATCGGCGGCTTCAAGCGCGCTGAGCTCGCCGTGCCAATTAATTTCGTCGAAAGCGGGCTGACTGGTGATGAAGTCTCGCTGACCGCGCCGAGCGCGGTGCAAGTGCTTGAATTGCAGGGCATGCCCAATGTGGTCGACTTTTACGCAGAAAAAGCGCTGGGAGAAGAAGGCGCGGCGCAGCTGAGCGATCAGGCCTGGCGCGATGTCGCCGCCGCACTGACCTCTGACCCGTCTTTGATCGAGCGCGACGAGCCGATCACATTCCACTTGCCCGCGTCCTCGGACTTGGCCTCAGGCCTTGCCGGTGAGGGGTCGCCTGAAATGCAGGCGCTGGCCAAGACCTTGGCCTCTGAGGGCAAGCTGGCGGAAAACTGGGACTGGGCGTTCCTCTCGCGCTCAGACGCCACCAGCCCGCAAGCGGTGGGCATCTGGGGCGCGTTGAAAGGGTCCATCCTCACCATGTTGGTCACGCTGGTGCTGGCCTTTCCCATCGGCATTTTGGCGGCACTCTACCTCGAAGAATACGCGCCCAAGAACGCGTGGACGGATCTGATCGAGGTTTCGATCAACAATCTCGCGGCGGTGCCCTCGATCATTTTTGGCCTGCTGGGTCTGGCAGTATTCCTCGCGATCTTCCCGAACCTTCGCTCAGCCCCGCTTATCGGGGGTATGACCCTCGCGCTGATGACAATGCCCGTGATCGTTATTTCAGGCCGCAACGCGATCAAGGCGGTGCCACCCTCAATCCGCGATGGCGCGCTCGCGGTGGGCGCTTCGCCCGTGCAGGTGGTGTTTCACCATGTGCTGCCCCTCGCCCTTCCCGGCATGCTGACCGGGACGATTATCGGCATGGCGCGCGCGCTGGGCGAGACCGCGCCGCTGCTGCTGATCGGGATGCGCGCTTTTGTCGCGACGCCGCCAGCGGATTTCACCTCGCCCGCGACCGTGCTACCCGTGCAAATCTTCCTGTGGTCGGACGAGATCGACCGCGGCTTCGTAGAGCGCACAAGCGCCGCGATCGTTGTCCTCCTGCTGTTCCTGCTGCTCATGAACAGCATCGCCATTTATCTGCGCAACAAGTTCGAGAAAACCTGGTGACCCGCATCCACGACAAGATACAGGCCGATAACACCGCGAAAATGAAGGCGCGCGACGTGTCGGTCTATTATGGCTCGAAGAAGGCCATCGATGAGGTGTCGATCGATATCTCGCCCGATTACGTCACAGCGTTCATCGGCCCGTCGGGCTGCGGCAAATCGACGTTCTTGCGGTGTTTCAACCGCATGAACGACACGATTCCCGTCGCGCGCGTTGAAGGGTCAATTGAGCTCGAAGGCGAGAACATCCTCGATGATACGATGGATGTCGTCCAGCTTCGCGCGCGCGTCGGCATGGTGTTTCAAAAGCCGAACCCGTTTCCCAAAACCATCTACGAAAACATCGCCTACGGGCCGAAGATCCACGGTCTGGCGGATAAGAAATCGGACCTTGATGCGATTGTCGAAAAATCGCTGACACGCGCCGGCCTGTGGGAAGAGGTCAAGGATCGCCTTGAGGATTCGGGCACCGCGCTTTCCGGGGGTCAGCAGCAGCGCCTGTGCATCGCGCGCGCGATTGCTGTCGATCCAGAAGTTATCTTGATGGATGAACCGGCCTCCGCATTGGACCCCATCGCTACAGCCAAGATCGAAGAGCTAATCGATGAGCTGTCTGGTCGCTACGCCATTGTGATCGTGACCCATTCCATGCAGCAAGCCGCGCGTGTCAGCCAGCGCACCGCGTTTTTTCACTTGGGCAAAATGGTGGAATACGGGCCGACCTCGGACATCTTCACCAACCCCATCGAAGAACGCACCAAAGACTACATCACCGGGCGTTACGGCTGATGCCCGAGCATACAGTCAAAGCCTTTGACGAGGACATCACCCGGCTGCGCGGCCTGATCGCGGAGATGGGCGGACTTGCCGAAGTGGCCATCGCCGAAGCGCTCGATTCGCTCATCCGCGGTGATGAGGAACTGGGCGACAGCGTTGTGGCGCGCGACAAAAAGATCGACGCGCTCGAAACCGAAGTCGACAAGCTGGCGGTGCGCATCATCGCTTTGCGCGCGCCCATGGCCGACGACCTGCGCGAAGTGATCGCGGCGCTCAAAATCGCCGGCGTGATCGAACGGATCGGAGACTACTCGAAGAACATCGCCAAACGCGTCGGCATGATCGAAGGGCGCGATCGGTTTGAACCGCTCACGCTGCTGCCCGCGATGGGCGAATTGGCGAGCGAGATGGTGCACGACGTGCTGACCGCCTACGCCGCGCGTGACCCCGGCCTCGCCCGCGAAGTGATCAGCACGGACGCAAAGGTCGACGCGTTCTACAACAGCATCTTCCGCAATCTGGTGAGCCATATGGTGGAGAACCCCGCGACCATTTCCAGCGCGGCGCAATTGCTGTTCGTGGCGCGCAACCTTGAACGCATTGGCGACCACGCCACCAACGTCGCGGAGATGGTCCACTTCGCCGCGACCGGCACTTATCCGCCCGAAGAGGACCGCTAGGCCCCTTTCAGCACCCCCTGTGGACAATTTGCGGCCTTGAATTTCATCAAAGTGCAGCAAATCTGAAACATGGGTCGGACGCTCAAGACGCGCACCAGCGTCGGCAATAAGAACGGCGATGCCCGACGGGCAAACCGCCAAAGGAGACTGCGATGTCTGCTGCGAAATTGCTTTTGGTCGAAGATGATCCGGCGCTGTCGGAACTGCTCGAATACCGCTTTCAAAACGAGGGGTACAACGTGCGCTGCACCGGCGATGGCGACGAAGCCATGGTGCTGGCGAGCGAGGATGTGCCCGACCTCATCATCCTGGACTGGATGATTGAGGGCACCAGCGGGATCGAAGTGTGCCGCCGCCTGCGCCGTGACAAGGAAACCGCGCATGTGCCCATCATCATGCTCACCGCCCGCGAAGCGGAAGACGACCGGGTGCGTGGCCTTGAAACGGGCGCGGACGATTATCTCACGAAACCGTTCTCGCCGCGCGAATTGCTCGCGCGCGTGGCCGCAGTGATGCGCCGGATCCGTCCGGCTCTGGCGGGTGAGACGATCGAGGTCGGCGATATCAAGCTTGATCCGGTGGCGCATAAGGTTCAGCGCCGGGGCACATCGCTGCAATTGGGGCCGACCGAATACCGTTTGCTCAAATTCTTCATGGAGAGCCCGGGCCGCGTCTTTAGCCGTGGGCAATTGCTCGACGGTGTGTGGGGCACGGGGTCGGATATCGAACTGCGCACGGTCGACGTCCATATCCGGCGCCTGCGCAAAGCCATCGGGGTGGACGGTTCGAAAGACCCGATCCGCACGGTTCGTTCAGCCGGATACGCGCTGGAGACCGCTTAGCGGCACACACCCGTCCAACGCGCGTCCTGATCGAGATGAAAGTGATCGGCGTGCAGCGCGTTGTAATCGGGCGATAGGACCGTCGCGAACACGCCGCACGCGCCATCGCGCACTTGGCGCAAAAAGCGCGCCTTAGGCTCGCTGCCATCCCAGTCTTTGATCAGGCTGATCCGGGTGCCGTCCTCAAGAATAAAAGCGCTGATATCAATCGCGTTGCCGGTGGCGTGCTGGCTCCAGGTCGTCGAGCCGCCGCGCACGGTGCGGCAATTGTAGACGCCCATATGCTCCATGCGCGCAAGGCCTGATCCGAAGATCTCTTGAGCGGCGGGTTCGACGATCTTGGTGCGCCACAATTCCATGGCGGCGGCGACCGGGCATGTGGTTGCGGGCGTGTTGGGGCTGAGCGGGTAATCGGTCAACTGCGTGCGATCCGGCCGCGCGCAATTGCCCTCGCCCACCGGCTCTAACGCGTTGAAGGGCACATCGCTGCGCTCCAGCGCCGCTCGGCATTCAAGCGGATCGGCACGCAGTGCGACAAGTTTGCTCGCCGTCGCCCACCCCACCGGATGGCGCAGATCGAACGGAGCGGCAGGGTTGTGTTCGGGATGCGCCTTAACCCAGCTGAACCCGGCGACGCCCAGCGCAAACAGGATCAGCGCCGCCAGAGTGCGTCGGTCTCCGCGAAATCGGCCGATCTTCGTGCGAATAGGGATGCGTTTGCGCCGGGCTGCCATATTCAATGAAAGTCGCGAGACTTGGGAATGATCCGATGATTGCGCGGGTGACCACTTTGATGAGGCAACTGGTCGATCATATCGCGCGGTTTCACCGCCTCGCGCGTCTCTTCCTCCGCTTCGCCCAGCGCGATGCGCGCGCGGCTGGATGGCATTTTGTGGCTGCTGATCGACGAATTTACATGGTCCGCGCGCGCAACTGGCGCGTCGAGCATGTCGTCGGACAAAGCGTAGAGCTTGTCAGTCGCATCGGTCATGTGATGCGCGATGACATGGATCACCTCGTCATCGTATTCGACCCGCCCGCGCACCTCCATCAGCCGCGCGCCCATCACGACCTTGCGCTGTTTCTCCTTGAGATCGGGCCACACGACGAGGTTGATCACCCCGGTTTCATCTTCCAGCGTGATAAAGCACACACCCTTGGCGCTGCCGGGCCGCTGACGGATCAGCACCACGCCGGAAACCTGCACCATAGAACGGAATTTGCGGTTCCTCAGATCGCAGGCGCGCACAAAACCGCGCTCGGCAAGCTCTGGCCGCAGAAAGGCCATCGGATGCGCCTTGAGGCTGAGCCGGGTGGTCTGATAATCGGCCACCACCTCCTCGGATAGCGGCATCGTCGGCAGCTTCGTGGCGCGGCGTTCGGCGCCTTCATCGCGCGTGTCCGCCGCGCGGAAGAGCGGCAGGTCCGGCCCCGCGATCAGGCTGCGCGCATCCCACAAGGCCTTGCGGCGGGTGAGCCCCAGAGAACCGAAGCAATCCGCGCTTGCAAGCCGCTCGACATGCGCCGGTGACAGCCCCGCGCGCTCACGCAAATCGGCGACATCTCGGAACGGTCCGTTCTCAGCGCGCTCCGCAATCAACAGCGCGACGACGTGTTCGGGCAAGCCGTCGACTTGGCGCAGGCCCAAACGCAGCGCGATGTGTTTGTCGAGCCTGCCCGATTTCGCCTCTCTCGCCTCACCGATCTCTTCCAGCGTGCAGTCCCACTCGGAATCGTTAACGTCGGCGGGCAAAACCTTAACCCCATGCTCCCTCGCGTCGCGCACAATCTGCGCGGGCGCGTAAAAACCCATGGGCTGCGAATTGAGCAGCGCGGCTGCGAAGGCCGCTGGAAAGTGGCATTTGAGCCAGCTCGACACATAGACCAGATGCGCGAAACTCGCCGCGTGGCTTTCGGGAAAACCATATTCGCCAAAGCCGCGGATCTGGTTGAAGCAGCGCTCGGCAAATTCGCGCGCATAGCCGCGCGTCACCATCCGCTCGACCATCATGTCCTGCAATTCGTCCACCATACCGCGTGAACGGAAGGTCGCCATCGCCTTCCTCAAGCGGTTCGCCTCTTTGGATGAGAACTTTGCGGCATCAAGCGCGATCTTCATCGCCTGTTCCTGGAAAATCGGCACCCCGAGGGTCCGCTCCAAAATGCTGGAGAGTTCATCCGGCGGGCCATATTGCGGCGATGGCGCGGGGATCTGGACCGGCTCCGCGCCCCGGCGGCGCTTGAGATAGGGGTGCACCATATCGCCCTGGATTGGCCCCGGTCGCACAATCGCGACCTGAATGACCAGATCGTAAAACTCGCGCGGGCGCAGACGCGGCAGCATGTTCATCTGCGCGCGGCTCTCGACCTGAAAGACGCCGAGCGAATCCCCCTTACGCAACATCGCGTAGGTTTCCGGGTCTTCGCGCGGCACCGTGGCGAGCGTCAGCGAGCGATCATGATGATCCTCCAGCATATCAAGACACTTCTTGATACAGGTCAGCATCCCCAGAGCCAGCACATCGACCTTGAGGATGCCCAGCGCCTCGATGTCGTCCTTATCCCATTCGATAAAGCTGCGATCCGGCATCGCGCCGTTGCCAATCGGCACCGTCTCGGTGAGCGGCCCATCGGTCAGAATGAACCCGCCCACATGCTGCGAGAGGTGGCGCGGCATCCCGATCATCTGTTCGGTGAGTTTGAGCACGCGCTTCAAATGCGGATCGGTCACATCAAGCCCGGTTTCGCTCGCGTGTTTCTCGCTGATCTCTCGGCCCCACCCGCCCCACACGGTGCGCGAAAGGCTGCTGGTGACATCCTCGGATAAGCCCATGGCCTTACCCACTTCGCGGATCGCCATGCGCGGTCGGTAGTGGATGACGGTGGCGGTCAGACCAGCGCGGTGTCGGCCATATTTGCGGTAGAGATACTGGATCACCTCTTCGCGCCGTTCGTGCTCGAAATCGACATCGATATCGGGCGGTTCCTTGCGATCCTCGGAGATGAAGCGGTCAAACAGCAGCGCGTGCTTGGCCGGATCGACGCTAGTGATGCCGAGGCAATAGCACACCGCCGAGTTCGCCGCCGAGCCGCGCCCCTGGCATAGGATCGGCGGGGAAACCTCGTTGCGGGCAAAATCGACGATGTCCTTGATCGTCAGGAAGTAGCGCGCCAGCTCCATCTTGCCGATCAGCGCGAGTTCCTTTTTCAGCGTCTCGCGAACGCTATCCGGCAGCCCTTCCGGATAACGCCATTGCGCACCCTTCCACGTTTCGCTTTCAAGAAATTCCTGCGGCGACTTACCGTCGGGGTATATTTCGTCGGGGTATTCGTAGCGCAGTTCATCGAGCGAGAAATCGCACGCATCCGCCACGCTGCGAGCCGCAGCAATAGCGTGCGGCCAGCGGGTGAACAGGCGCACCATTTCCTGCGGCGATTTAAGGTGCCGTTCGGCGTTGGCGTGGAGCAAGTGCCCAGCTTCGGCCACTGTGGTTTTGTTCGCGATCGCGGTCATCACATCTTGCAAAGGGCGGCGTTCGGGCGTGTGGTAGTGCACATCGTTGGTCGCCAGCATGGTAAGGCCGTTGGCGCGAGCCAGAGCGTCAAGCTGGTCGATCCGCGCGATGTCGTCACCGCGATAGAGGTAGGATGCGGCGAGGTGTTTGAGCGTAGGGAACTGGCGCATCAAATGCGGGAGTAGGTCTGGGAAGGCAGCGGTGAGTTCCACTGTGTCCTGGCCTGGATTATTATCTGTATCGTCAGACCCGGGGCCGGGTCGCCGGAACGGAACGACGTTGTCCTCAACCGCGATCGTGAAACGGGCGCTCAGATCCCGCGGCGGAAGCAGGATAAGCTGCACATCCTCAGAATGCTCCGCCAGCATCGCCAAGCTGATTTCGCACACGCCCTTTTCCTGCCATTCGCCGTCCAATGTGCGCATCCGGCCCGCGCTGATCAGCTGACACAGCCGCCCGTAAGCCGCGCGGTCCTTCGGATAGGCGAGGAAAGCGAGGCCCTCCACCGTCTCAATCCGCGCGCCAATCACCGGGCGCAGTTTGAGCGTTGCCGCCTCGGTGTGAACGCGCACGATCCCGGCAAAGGAATTCGCATCCGCAATCCCCATCGCGTCATAGCCCAGAGCGCGCGCCGTCATCACAAGGTCGACCGCGTCCGACGCGCCGCGCAGAAAGCTGAAACAGCTCACCAGTCCCAGCTCCACAAAGGGCGCGCGATCAGGCGCATCGACAAGATCGGGGTCGATCTCCAGCGTGCGTTTATCGGGGGTGAGCGGCGCGTCAGGCACTAGTCCTCCCCTCTTGGGGAGGGGGACCATCCGCAAGAGGGGAGGGACGCGCCGTCGCTCGCCCTTCCACCACGCTGCGCGTGGTCTCCCCCTTCTCTGCAGGGAAGGAGTTCACGGCGCCAATTCGCACAGCCGCGCTCTCACCGCCGCTAGGTCATCCGCGAACTTGGCCGCCTGCTCCTCGCGCGCCGGGCCATCGAGGCGCAGCAGATAGGACGGATGCGCGGTGACCCACAGCTCGGAGCCGTCCTCAAGCTCCATCGGCGCGCCCCGTACCCGCGCAATACTGACGGTCTTGCCCAACAGCCCCCGCGCCGCGCTCGCGCCCAGAGCCAACACGACGCGCGGTTTGACCACGGCGCGCTCGGCTTCGAGCCACCAGCGGCAGGTGTCAATCTCCTTGGCGGTGGGTGACTGGTGCAGGCGGCGCTTGCCCTTCCACTTGAACTTGAAATGCTTGACCGCGTTGGTGACATAGGCGCGCGAACGGTCGATCCCGGCGCGCTGGAGATATTGATCGAGCAATTGCCCGGCAGGCCCAACGAAGGGTTTACCCTGCTCGTCCTCGTGATCGCCCGGCTGTTCGCCCACGATCATCAGCGGCGCGCCTGATGCCCCCTCGCCCATGACGCTGCGCGTGCCGCATTCAGCGATGGGGCAATCGCGGCAGGTCACCATGCCTTGCGCAATCGCTTCGAGGCTTTGTGGGCGCTGGCGTTCCTCGCGCGCGCCGCCCGCGATCTGGCCCGCCGCCACCATGCCCGCTTCGCGCGCTTGCGCTGAGGCGATCAGCTCCGGAATAAGCTCAGCCTCGGGCATATTCTTCCAGTATTTCTTGGGCATCTCCGACAGCATCGCGCCGACTTTCAGGCGCGCGGGGTTGAAGATGGAGGAATAATACGATTTCCAAAGCGCCTCGACCGGGTCGCCTGCGGGCGCATCCTCGCGGCGCGCGGGGCCGCTTTCGCGCATCGTTTTCCCATCCCAGTGCAGGCAACCGCGCGGGGTCAGGATCGACCAGTTCATATTGGCAAAGCGGCGCATGAAAAAGCCCGCATTGGCGCGCACGATGTGGTGATCGGGTTCGAACCACGCGACGTAGTGCTCCGCCCCGCTCTCATCGGTGACTTCGCGAAAGCGGACGAAGGCGTGCATCTTGTGGCTATCGCGGCGCACCGATTTGTCGAGCTCTTCGACGCGGCGCACGTCCGGATCGGCCTTATCCTCCATGCATCGAGGGTTCGACTGGAGCCGCCAGAGCAAGCGATAAAGCAGGCTGAAGCGCTCCGGATCGGAATGGAGCGCGGCGTTGCGCGCGAGGCTCATAAACCGTTTCGAGGCGCGCACGGGCCGTGCGTCTTCGCCCGGCACCGGCAGGCGGCGCTCACCGCGCGAGGGGCCTTCTTGCGCGAAAAGATCACCCGTCCCGCCCGGCTCCACCCACGAAACCCGGTCCGGCGGCACGTCGCACTGGATCAGACTGCGCGCGCGCTCACGCCAAAAGGCGAAATCGTCAGGCTCAGGCAGGTGGACGACATGATGCGCGCCCAAAGAGACGTTTTGCCCTGCAATCCTTTGAGCGGTCATCGGATCACCATCATCAAAACAGCTCCAACTGTTCCGATTTCGGCTCCAATAACGCGCGCAAGTCCATCCGGTCCGTCAGCGTTGTCGGCCGCCAGTCGAGCGCAATCAGGAAGGGACGCACCTTGGTGATCGACTGCGTGAGCTTGGCCACGTCATCAAGCCGCAAAGTGCGATGCCGCCGCGCCCGCAAAATCCGTTGCACCGCCACCGTGCCCAGCCCCGGCACACGCAAAAGCTGCTCTTTCGAAGCGCGGTTCACATCGACCGGAAAGTGCTGCCGAAACTTCAAAGCCCAGGCGAGCTTGGGATCGATATCGAGCGGCAGATTGCCATCCTTACCCGTCGCCTGCGCCACCTCCTGCGGGGCGTAGCCGTAAAAGCGCATCAGCCAGTCTGATTGATACAGCCGGTGTTCGCGCATCAGCGGCGGGCGCTTTAAGGGCAGCACCGCGCTCGCATCAGGGATCGGCGAGAAAGCGCTGTAATAGACGCGGCGCAGGCCGAACCCTTTGTAAAGCCCGCTCGCCTTGGTGACGATATCGGCGTCGTTCGCATCGTCCGCGCCCACGATCATCTGCGTCGACTGGCCCGCGGGAGCAAAGCGGGGTGCGTTGCGAAAGCGTTTGCGCTCATCCTTGGCCTCAATGATGCGCGCCTTGGTTTTGTCCATCGCGCCTTCGATTGTGGTCTCATCCTTGTCGGGCGCGAGGCGCGTGAGCCCCTTTTTCGTGGGCAATTCGACATTGATCGAAACCCGGTCCGCGTACAGCCCTGCCTGATGGATAAGCTCAGGATCCGCTTCAGGAATGGTCTTTAAGTGTATGTAACCACGAAAATCATGCTCTTCGCGCAGGATCCGGGCGACCTCGACCAACAACTCCATCGTGTGGTTCGAGCTCTTGATAATGCCGGAGGACAGGAACAGCCCTTCGATATAATTGCGCTTGTAGAAATTGAGCGTGAGATCGGCGACCTCCTGCGGGGTGAAGCGCGCGCGGCGCACGTTCGAGCTTTTGCGGTTGATGCAGTAGTGGCAATCGAAAATGCAGTGATTGGTCAGCAGGATCTTGAGCAGCGAAATACACCGACCATCAGGCGCGTAAGCGTGGCAAATGCCCATGCCCTCGGTCGAACCGATCCCCTTGCCGCCAAGCGAGTTCTTCTTGGCCGTGCCCGATGACGCGCACGAGGCATCGTACTTGGCTGCATCGGCCAGGATTTCGAGCTTTTGTCTGAGTGTCGGCTGAGTCATATGAGAACCTTTAGTTCTTTATATGTTCTCATATTGTTTCCAGCAAATGCAAAGGTTGCAAGCCTCGCCAGCCATGCTGGACGAGGCTTGCAAAACGGGCTGGCAAACGCGCTTAACTGTTCGGCGTGCCGTCAAACGGGATCGTCGATTTGTGCACGATCATGCGCAGATCGCCCGCATCATCCTTCACATAGCCGATCGTGTATTCGACCTTCGTTTCCTCACCACCCTCGGCCGGGGTGAAGAAATAATTGCCCATCGCAATCGCCATGCCGCACACATTGTTCGTGATCCCGGCGTTCTGCCAGCGCACGGCGCTCCACGGCGCGATGGCAAAGCCCTTGTCTTCGGGATAACTGGGATTGTCGCCGACGAAATAGGACAAGGCGCCATCGAAGGTCAGCCGAAACTGAGCGTCGCGCGCCAGCGTCGGTTTGAACAGCACCTGATTGATATCATAGCCGTAGAACGTGTTGATGTGGTCGGCGGCGGCGGCCCTGTAATCCCCGCCGTCGGAATAGATCTGACCGATTTTCACGATGCCGTCGCCCCAGGCTTTCTGGGCCTTGATGACTTCCTGTTCGGTGATGCACTGCGTGCTTTGCTGCGCCTTCTGGGTATCGGCCTGCAGGTGCCCGTCCATCGCGTGGGCGGCGGTCAAGGGCGCGGCGGCTGCGAGCACGGCGGCGGCGATGGGAAGGCTTCGAGACATGATCGGGGTTTTCATGGGATCTCTCCTGTCCATTTAGACAAAGGTAACTGTCAAAGCGAGCTCGCAAAGGGGATGCGAACGCGAAACGCCGGTTTGGCGCACACGCTTAACAGTGTGAAATCGCTGAAGTTCCAAGAATGTCGCGGCGCGCGCCTTTCGCCGGCGCAAGCGATCTGAAATCCGCAGCTAAGATCCGCGACCTAGATCCGCGAAAAGTGCGGCACCGCTTGATGAGCGCACAGATGATCAAGAACAGCCGCGTGCATTTCGCCTTCGAAGGCGACCCCGGCGATCCGATCTTCAATCCAGGCGATCGTGCCCAGCGGCGCGTTAATACCGTTCACTTTCATGACGATACGGTCGCCGACCTGCGCGAAACCGCGCGTGCCTCTGATCTTGCATCCACCCTCGGAGATATCGAGCATGTCGACAAACACGACGCGCGACTGCACCCGGCTCTTGATGAGCAGGCTGAGGGGGCGGCGTTCTGAGCCACGCGAGATCGTATGCAGGTTCATGCCGAAAGACATAGCGAGCGGTGGTAAAAGAATTCCTGACAATTGCTCCATTTCGGACCGGGTTCAGGAGGGCGCGCGGCGTCACGCGCACAGGCCTTGCAGATACCACTCGGGCAGACCGCCGCGGCCATCGCCCGCTATTCCGTGGCGATAGATCCAGTAGCGTCGCCCGTCGGCGTCCTCGATCCGGTAATAATCGCGCAGGCGCACCGTGGATTTCTCCCGCCACCATTCCGGCGCGATACGTTCAGGGCCTTCGACCCGCGCCACTTCGCGCACGCATCCACGCCAGCGAAACTTTTGCGGAAAGCCATCGGGTGAAGCGTAGAGGACCGCGATCTTCTCCGCCCTGTCCAGCAATTTCAACGGCCTGGAGTGAAATTCAAAAGTGGTCTGCAAGGTCGGCTGCGGTTGCAATGGCCCCTGCCAGCTTTGCGCGCGTTCGGGCAGGTGGCTGGCGCGCGGCACCGGGCGGCGCACCGCTTGCGGGCCCAGACGGACACTTAAACGGTCCACACAGGCGCTGAGCGAGGTGCCATGGCGCTGCGCGGCCTCTTCGATATCGCTCTGACTGGTGCCCAGCGGTTCGGCCCAGCTGGCGGTGAGGCGCACCGTTTCGATGCCAAAACCCGCCTCAACATCGTTCAGCTTGGCGGCAAACAGCCGCGTGATATGGTCCGCCTCGCGCGTGGCTGCGGCCAGTTCGAGACGGCGCACGATCACTTCGGCGTCAACCCGCCACAACCCCAGTTCCAACCGCCGCGCGCCTTGCCCGCGCGCTTCGAGTTCGCGGACCATATCGCGCGCCAGATCCGCCAGCACGGTGTCAAGCAGACTGCGATGGCGGATCGGCTCCATGAGGCGTCGCTGGACCAGCGGCATGGTCTGCGGGACGACCGGCAAAAGCGGCTCGGGCACGCGGCCCAGCAATTGGTCAAGACGGATGAGCGGATTGGCGGCGGGCGATTTGCGGTTGCGAAAGCGGCGGTGCAGCGCGTCGCGGCCTGAGGCGTCCCCCGTCGAACAGTGCGCCGCTTCACCCGGATCGCTGTCCACTATTCCAGCGAGCTGTCCCAAAGTCTTGAGCCCCAAGCGGCGCAGCACGGTCAGTACGTCTTTGTCGAGGCGCAGAGCCGCTGCCGGCAGGTCGATCAGCGCGCGCAGGATCTGATCGGGCGCGGCGCCCTCAACGACGCTGCGCGCTCGCCCGTAATGCGCCAGAGCCCACGCCGCGCCCGCCGTTGGCGCAATCGCCGTGCGAGCGGCCAGCCCGCGCGCGGCAAAAGCGGCCTGGACGTCCGCGATAAGCTTGCCCTCGCCGCCAAACAGATGCGCAACGGCGGTGACGTCAACGATCAGACCATCGGGCGCATCGAGCGCGCTCCACGGCCCCCAACGCTGAGCCCAGACGGCCAGCTTCTCCAGAAACGCCAGATCACCCGCCGGATCAGCCGGGACCGCCTTGATCGATGGGCACACCGCGCGCGCATCCGCCAACATTGTGCCAACATGCGCTCCGCTCGCGCGCCCCGCCTCGTTGAGAGCGGCGATGCGCGGGCCGTGCGCGGTTTCCGTGATCAGCGCGGTCGGCAGTGCGTCCGCGCCCTCCCCCGGTTCGAGCCTTTGATCCTTATGGCCGAGCGCGAGCCGCCAGCGATCGACCGACAGTCGCGCGCACCAGATGGCCAGTATCCGGCGTGAAGGCGGATTGCGCGGGCCGGAAGCTTGATCCAAGATTGGGGCTTGATCCGGGACGGGAGCTTGATGCGGCGGGCGCGCCGCCGGGGTGCCAGAAACGCCGCTGCCGGGCGAGCGCGGGGCCAAGGATGTTGGGGCCTTTTTCACGGGTGTGCTCGGTGTCTTGAGGTGTCGCTTGTTCGTCGGAAATCTGCCTGGTTGGGAGCCTTTGAACGCTAAGGGTCTTGTCATCGCTCAACATCCATTGGCCGGGCGCGTGGCGACTCGCGCGGAACAGCTCGGCTTGCCAGGTGGGGGGGCCGGGGGCCTCGGCGTTCCAGCGCGGCGGGGGCGAGCGCGCAGGCTCCACCCGCCAGCGCATCCGCGCCGAGGACAAGTCCGCCTGCGCGTCCAAACGCACCAGCCACAGCGCAACGCCGTGCTTTTCCGCCGCCAGGCTCAGACGGCGCGAAGCGGTGAAATCAAGCTCGCGTGGATTGCCGAAAATCTCTCCGATCACGCAGGCCAGATCGCGGCACTTGAGCCCCTCTTCCAACGCGAACAGAGCGTCCTGCGAGGTCTTGGCCTCGACATGGATCAAACGGTCGCGCAGCTCGCTGGGGAGCCCGTGCAGATAAGGGCGCCCGCTGCGCTTTATTGCGTCTGTATCCTGCACCCACAGGACACAGCGACGATCCTCCGCTTCGGCGAGCGGATCCTCGGCTGCCCCCGCCCCCATTCTCTCCACCCCAAGCGCGTCGCGCGCCAGCGCCAGAGCCACCCCCGCCCCGCTCGCATCGTGAGCGCTGGCGAAAATCTCGCTGTGGAACGGTTGGTCTGCAAGCCCGGGACGCCAGCGCGCCTCGCGCGCTTTGGAAATTGCCGCGATCTCTTGCGCAGACAGGCCCACAGCCTGCGCCAACCCGCTTTTGACAGCAGACGGCTCAGGGTGATCCCTATCAGGGCAGTCATGAGGCGCATCCGCGCGCGAAGAGGCGTTACGATCGGTCATAGAAACATGGAGTGAGACTCGCATCGAGCCCCTTTGTTCCTACTATGTTCCACACTCGAAAGATGAATGCAACGCCTGGCGATGAGGCGCTGCATCCTTTTTTCCAGCCCTGGAAGGCCTCAGCTGATGAGGCTGGGGAACAGGCCGGTGACCAGAATAACGCCCACCGCCAGCGGGCAAAGCCACGCAATAAGGAACCGCCAGATCGACAGCCACGCGCCGCTCAGGCCCGTCATCTGTTCCACCAGCCGCTTATCCGCGCGCCAGCCAACAAAGATCGCGGTGAAGAACGCGCCCAGCGGAAGCATCACTGTACCAGTAAAGCCGTCGACCGTGTCGAGAATGTCCTTCTCCGCGAAGAGTGGCCAGAAAGCGAGCAGGCGCACATGCGACCAGTGGTTGTAGCCCAGCAAACACGCGATCCCGATCAGGAACGCCCCGCTGCCGAACACCAGCGAAGAGCGCGCGCGGCTCCAGCCCAGCTCGCCAATGCCCCACGCGGTCGGCACTTCAAGCAGCGAGATCGAGCTCGTCACCGCCGCGACCAGAATGAGGACAAAGAACAACAGGCCAATCAGCGCGCCCGCCGGCATGGTCTGGAACGCAAAGGGCAGCGTCTGGAACACCAGCGTCGGCCCGGCGGCGGGGTCAAGGCCCACCGCGAACACGATCGGAAAGATCATGAGACCTGCGATCAAAGCCACGCCCGTATCGGCAAAAGCGATGGTGAGCGAGGTCGCGCCCAGCCCATCAGACCCCTTGATGTAAGAGCCATAGGTGATCAGCCCCGCAACGCCGAGCGAGAGCGAAAACAGCGCCTGACCCAGCGCGGTGTTCATCACCGCTGGCGTGATCTTGGAAAAATCGGGCGTGAACAGGAAGGCAAGCGCCTGCCCCATATCGCCCACAAACGCGCCGTAGATCGTGATCGCGATCAGCAGGACAAAGAACATCGGCATCAGGATCGTCGCCGCCGCTTCGATGCCGGATCCGATGCCGCGCAGCACGATAAAGACCGTTACGCCCATAAACACCGCGTGCATGGAGAGCAGCAGGAGCGGGCTCGCGAACAGAGCGCCCATGCGCCCCTGGATGGCCGCCTGATCCTCACCCACCAGTGCGCCGCGCAGCGGATCACCGGAAAGGACCGCGCTCAGAAAGTCGCCGCCCATAACGCCGACATAATACAGCACCCAGCCCGCAACGACCGAGTAAAACGAGACGATCAAGAAGGCCGCGATGACGCCCAGGATGCCGACGCCGCTCCACGTTTTCGATACGCCGGATTTCCCAGCGACCTTACGAATGGAGCTGACCGCGTCGTCCTGACCGGTGCGCCCGATAAATATCTCGGCCAGAACCAGAGGAAGGCCAAGCAGGAACACAAAGGCGAAATAAAGGAGCACAAAGGCCCCGCCGCCATTTTCCCCGGCGAGCGTCGGGAAGCGCCAGACATTGCCCAAGCCAACCGCCGCGCCGATCGCTGCGAGGATAAAGGCGCTGCGCGAGGACCACCCTTCGCGCGATCCCCCTGCGGATGACGAACCTGCTGATGCAACCATGTGTCTAGAAATATCCCTCTGATCGGCGAGCCTGGCCCGCGCGCGTCACCTTATGCGTCACCTTAGTGCAATGTTTCGCCTGCGACGCCAAGGGGACAATTGCGCTTGTCCGCGACCCGTTGGCCTCAGCGGTCTTATTGGAGTTTTGCCTTTCGCCCGGCCCAGCGCTAAACGCGCAGCCATGTCCACCACCTTTCAGCTCGATACGAGCACCAGCCGGGCCAACCCCACGCCCAAGCCGCTTCGCCGCCTGACCGTGCCGCGTATTCGCGCGCGTAAGAAGGACGGCGTGACCGAGGAACCGCTGGTGATGCTCACCGCTTACACCGCGCGTCAGGCGCAGCTGCTTGATACGCATTGCGACCTGTTGCTGGTCGGGGATTCGCTGGGGCAAGTGATTTACGGGCTGCCTTCGACCATTCCGGTGACGCTGGAGATGATGGCCAATCACGGCGCGGCGGTGGTGCGCGGTTCGTACCATTCGGTGGTCGTGGTCGATATGCCGTTTGGCTCCTACGAAAGCTCGCCCGAACAGGCGTTTGAAAGCGCGGCCTATTTGCTCAAGGAAACCGGCGCGGCGGCGGTCAAGCTGGAAGGCGGCGAGGCGATGGCGCCGACCGTCGATTTTCTCAATTCGCGCGGGATTCCGGTCATGGGCCATGTGGGGCTTACCCCGCAGGCGGTGAACGTGCTGGGAGGCTATATGGCGCGCGGACGCTCGGATGCGGAGGCCGACAAGATCGTGACCGATGCGGTCGCGCTGGATCAGGCGGGCGCTTTCGGCATCGTCATCGAAGGTGTGGTTGAACCCATCGCCATCGCCGCGACAAAGGCGGTCTCCTGCCCCACCATCGGCATCGGCGCATCGGCCAAGTGCGACGGGCAAGTGCTGGTCACAGAGGACATGCTCGGCATGTTCGAACGGGTGCCGCGCTTTGTGAAGAAATACGACGACATCGCCAGCCAGATCGAAAAGACAGTTGAAACCTACGCCGAAGAGGTGCGCGCCCGCGCCTTCCCCGGCGACGAACAAACCTACCAGCCCAAGGCCTGAGGTGATGCAAACGCTGCTTCGCTATTACAGCTTTTCGCTGCTCTTCACCGCTGTGTGTATGGGGCTGGCCGCGTGGTATGGCTGGGCCAGCAGCGGCACAGTGGGCGGCATGCTCTCGGTTCTGTGGATCGTCTTTGTGCTGTCGATCCTCGAAGTCTCGCTCAGCTTTGACAACGCGGTGGTGAACGCCACGGTGCTGCGCGAGATGGATCCGGTGTGGCAGCAACGCTTCCTTACCATCGGCATCCTGATTGCGGTGTTCGGGATGCGCATCGTCTTCCCCATCGCCATCGTCTCCATAGCGGCGGGCATCGGCCCTTGGGCGGCGGTGGAGCTTTCGCTGGGCGATCCTGAGGAATATGAGCGCATCGTCTCTGGCGCGCATATCGGCATCGCCGGTTTTGGCGGCGCGTTCCTGTCAATGGTCGGCCTCACCTTCTTCTTCGATGAGGAAAAGGACATCCACTGGATCAAAAGCATCGAGGCATCCGCCGCGCGTTTTTCCAGCATTCCCGCGCTGGAGATCGCGCTGGTTCTCTCGCTGATTATGGGCGTTTCAACGCTGCTTGACCCGGCCGAAGCGTTGACCTTCCTGACCGCCGGTATCTTTGGCCTCCTTACCTTCATCGCGGTCCACGCGCTGGGCGAGGTTATCGAACAGCGCGAGGCGCGCAAGAAGGCCGCCGGCGAGATCGTGCGCTCTGGCCTTGGCGGGTTTCTCTATCTAGAAGTGCTCGACGCGAGCTTCAGCTTTGATGGCGTGGTGGGCGCGTTTGCGCTGTCGAACAATATGATCGTCATCGCGCTGGGCCTGTCCGTGGGCGCGATGTTTGTGCGTTCGATGACGGTGCATCTCGTCAAGACGGGGACGCTCTCGCAATATCGCTTCCTTGAACACGGCGCGTTTTGGGCGATTATCGTGCTAGGCGTCATCATGCTGGTCTCGGCCAAATATCACATCAACGAGACGATCACCGGCCTGATCGGCGCGACCTTAATCGGGCTCTCGCTGGCGTGGTCAATCCGCCACAACCGCAAACATGGCGAGGATGACGCGGTCAGCCTTGGGGACGAGCCAACGTAGTTGCCAAGGGCGCAGCCCACAGCAATTGCAGCAGGTGGTAGAGCAAGAGCGGCGCGATAACGAAGCCCGCAACCTCCGCCGGGAACAGAATTGCAGCGAGAGGCGCGCCGATGGCGACGCTCTTTTGTGCAGCGGCAAACAGGAACGCGATGCGGTCTGGACGCGGGTAACCGATCACACCGCTCACCATCCACGCGCCGCCGGTCGCAAAGATCAGCAAGGCCACCACAAGGCACAACAGCACCGCCCAGTCGAGCGCGGTGAACATGGTGGTCAGCCCCTCCTCCACCGCGCCTGAAAAGGCCACGTAGACCGCGATCCCGATCACAATCCGGTCAAGCCAGGCCACTTGCGCTTTGCGCTCGACAATCCAGGGGCGCGTCCATCCCTGCACGGCTTGGCCGATCAGGAACGGCAGGACGAGGATGGTGGCAATGCGCACGATCATCTCGCTGCCGATATTGGCTCCGCTCTCCCCGCCCAAAAGCGCAAACAGCGGCGCGGAAATAAAGACCCCAGCGATGTTGATCAAAGCCGCGCCCACCACTGAAAGCGCCGCGTTGCCATTCGCCAAGGTGGTGTAGGAGGTCGCCGACTGGATCGTTGAGGGCAGCACGCCCAGATAGACGAAGCCTAGCGCCACCAGCGGGGGCAGCATGGTCGAAGCGAGCGCGCCCAGCCCCCAGCCCGCCAGCGCCATCACGCCGAACACCCAGACAAACAACGGCCCAAAGAACCGCCAATTGGCCAGCCCTTTGGCTATCTCGCCGCGCGCAATCCGCATTCCGTTGACCAGGAACAACAGGAAGATCGCCGCGCTCGACACCATCTGCGCGCCCGCACGCGCGCCGCCGGTCGCAGGCACAACCAGCGCGAGAGCCGTCGCGATGAGCAGCACCGCGATCATCGGATCAGCCAAGGGTTTAAGACGCGCAAACATGCCGCGCGCCCTGCCCTTCGCCTCATCAAATGTCGAGGCTTACCCCTGTGGAAGGAGACCGGATGCAAATCCCAGGTCATGCGCTCAAACTCGCGCGCCTCAGCGTCCTTGCCCTGCGCGCGCGCGGCAATACCGCGCAGCTTGAGCAGGCGCGGATCATTGCCCGCACCAAGCTCAATCGCGTTGTCGAGCAGAACTTCCACCCGCAGCCAGTCCTGCGCGCGCGCAGCTCGTTCGGCGTAAAGCAGCAAAGCTTCGGTGTTGCGGGGTTCGCTTACCAGATGACGCGCCAGCAGCACATCGGCGGCCAGCGGATCGCCAAAATCGCGATACGCCGCCACCGCCTTGCGCGTCAGCGGCCAAGGGCGCCGCACCTGCGCCGCCTTACGGTAGAGTTTCAGCGCGCCATCGAAATCGCCGCTCGCCAAGGCGGCGTCGCCTGACAGCGCGGCGACATCGCTTGACCCGGCAAAGCGGCGCTGCAAACGCGCGGCTTCGCGGCGCGCCTGACGCAAGCGCTGCGCCGCGATGTGGCGGCGCATGGTAGCGGTCGCGTCGGGCAGATTGGCGTTGGGGCTTAAAGCGACCCAGCCGCCCGGTCGCCCTTGCAACGCGCGTTCAAGATACGGCGCGGCACCGCTCCGGTCACCCGAACGCTCCAAAGCGCGCCCGACCAGCATGATGAGATAGGGCGAAGCGTCTTCGCGCCGTGCGGCCTCAGCAAAGCGACCAACCAGCTCGTCATCGCGCCCGCCCAGCCACAAGGCTCGCGCCAGCAATTCGGCCACGCGGCCATTGCCCGGTTGCTTTTGCGCCAGCGCCTCCAGCGTCTCCGCCGCGCTGTCATAGCTGCGTTCCGAAAGGTCGATCAGCGCATCGAGCATCAACGCCGAAGGTACGCCTTCCTCCACCAGACCGCTGCGCTCAATGAGGCTTTTGGCCAGAACCGGCTTGCCCCCACGCGCGGCGAGCGCCGCCTTGAGAAACAAGGCGCGCGGATCTTCGGGCGCGATATCGGTCAAGGCCCGCGTCACTTCGAGCATCTGCGCGTAATAGCCCGCATCGCCCAAGGTCGCGGCGTATTCGCCCAGGATCTCGGTGTTGTTGGGATCGGCTTCAACAGCGGCTTCAAACCAGGGGAGCGAATCGGTCAGTCCATGCGCGTCGCGCACCAATTGCGCGCGCAGCAGAACGGCGGGCGCGTAAGTCGGACCGAGTTCGAAGGCGTACTGCGCCGCGTCGAGCGCCTTGATATGCTCGCCCCCGCGAAAGCGCAGGCGCGCAATAGCGACCCAGACGCCGGGGTTTTCCGGTTCAATCGCGCGCGCTTCGTCCAGCAAGCGGCCTGTGTCAGCGAAATCGCCGTCTTCGCTCGCCTCGCGCGCTTCTTTCATCAGCGCGAGAAAAGCGTCGCTGCCGGTCAGCTCGCTCGTCCCTGTGCCCTCGGTGAAGGCATCAGAGCCGCCGCATCCCGCCAGCGCGAGCGCGCACAGGGCAAGGGTCAGCTTACGCATGCAGATCGTACTGCTTGAGCAGATCGTAGAGGGTCGGACGGCTGATCCCTAGCATCTTTGCCGTGCTGGAGATATTCCCCTCGCTGCGCGCCAAAGCGTGGCGGATCACCCGGCGATCCGATTGCTCGCGCGCGGCTTTCAGGTTGAGGACGTCGGCCTCTTCCTCCTCGTCGCCGTCAAAATCGAGGTCTTCGGAGTGGACCAGCTTGCCGTCCGCCATGATCACCGCTCGTTTGACCCGGTTTTCCAGCTCGCGCACGTTGCCGGGCCATTCATGCGCGTCAATCGCGCTCAGCGCATCGGGCGCAAAGCCGGTGACCGACGGGTTCATCTCGGCTGCAAAGCGCTTCAAGAACGCTTTGGCCAGCAGCACTCCGTCCCCGTGTCGTTCGGCAAGGCCCGGAATGCGAACGACAATCTCGGCAAGGCGATAGAACAGATCTTCGCGGAAAGTCGCCTCGGTGATCATCGCTTCGAGGTTCTGGTGGGTGGCGCACACGATGCGCGTGTCGACCGGGATCGTCTTGCGCCCCCCGATCCGCTCAATCGTGCGTTCCTGCAGAAACCGCAGCAGCTTAACCTGAAGCGGCAGGGGAATGTCGCCCACCTCGTCGAGGAACAGCGTGCCGCCATGCGCGCTTTCGATCTTGCCCTGCGTGGTTTTGACCGCGCCCGTGAACGCGCCCTTTTCGTGTCCGAACAGCTCGCTTTCGAGGAGGTTTTCCGGGATCGCCGCGCAGTTGATCGCAACAAATGGGCCATCGGCGCGGTCGCTCGCGTTGTGCAGGCCCTGCGCGAGCAATTCCTTGCCTGTTCCGCTCGCCCCCAGCAGCATAACCGAGACGCTGGTCGAAGCCACGCGCTCAATCGTGCGGGCGACTTTGACCATTTCCGGCGCGCCGGTGATCAGCTTACCCAGCACCGTCTTGTCTTCGCTCGCATTGGCGACGAGGCGGCGATTTTCATCCTCGATCTGGTGGAGGTTGAACGCGCGCCGCACGATCAGCCCCAGCGCGTCAATATCGAGCGGTTTCTGGTAGAAATCGTAAGCCCCGCGCTCAATCGCCTGCAAGGCGCTTTCGCGCGCGCCGTGGCCGCTCGCGACGATGACCTTGGTGTCGGGTTTCAACTCCATGATCGCATCGAGCACCGCGAACCCCTCGCTGGTGCCATCGGGATCAGGCGGCAGGCCCAGATCAAGCGTCACGACCGAGGGCGTTTCGCTGCGCAACAGGGCCAGCGCGCTGTCGCGGTCGCCTGCAATATGGACCTCAAAGTCTTCGTAGGCCCATTTCAGCTGGGCTTGCAGGCCTTCGTCGTCTTCCACGATCAACAATGCGGGTTTCTTATCAGCCATCAGGCCACCTCTTTGGAAAATGCGGGATCGGATTGCGCGGGTGCGGGGAACAATTGCGCGGTTTCAGGCACGGGCAACACGATGGAGAAGCGCGTGCCAACGCCCTCGCGCGATTCGACTTGCAGGCGTCCGCCCATCGCCTTGATCATCTCGCGCGCTTCGAACGCGCCAATGCCAAAGCCGCCATGTTTGGATGAGACAAAGGGCTTGAACAGGCCCGTGCGCACGAATTCGGGCGTCATGCCGCAGCCGGCATCGACGATCTCGATCATACCGTGCAAGCCATCGGCGTTGACGTTGATGTTGATCGGCGTCTGGTCCTCGCTCGCATCAATCGCGTTTTGGACCAGATGGATCAGCGCTTGCTCCAAACCTTCAGCGTCAGCGAGAACAGGCACGGCGTCGGGGCCATTCACGATCACAGGATGGTGGTGTTCAAAGCGGCTTGCCAGCGCCTTTGCGGTGGCGCGCAGATCGACCGGCTTGATCGTCTCGATCGGCCCCGAGCCATACCGGCCAAGGCGCGCGAGCAGCGCGTTCAGCTTTTCCGAGGACTTGTGCAAGGTGACGAGCATATCCTTGCGAAATTCGGGGTTATCGGCGTGTTTTTGAGCGTTTGCGGCCAACAGCGAGAGCTGGCTCGCCAGATTCTTGATGTCGTGCATGACAAACGCCATGCGGCGGTTGAATTCGTCAAACCGGTTGGCGTCCATCAGCGCCTCCTGGCCAGATTGCTCCGCCAGATAACTCGCCAGCTGTTGGCCGACGACGCGCAGGAGATCGAAGTCTTCCCAGTCAAGCCGCCGCATGATCCGGGGCCGCGCAAGCACGATGCACCCCACGAGCCGGTCGAAATGGATCAGCGGCACCAGCGCCCAGGCGTCTTCGGCCTCCACCAGCCAATCGGGCACTTGGGAGAGCTCACCGTGGTGGTCGACACCGCTGCGCGCTTCATCAAGATCGAGGATATGATTGTGGCGTTCGAGCAGGCCCGACAACGTGTATTCGCCCGCCACGCCGGGCACTTCGATCATCGGCCAATTCCAGCGCGCGGTAAGCTCCAGCTGCGCCTCTTCGTTGGGCACCAGCAACAGGCCTGCCGGGCTGTCGGTGATGTCGGCAATCGCCTTGACCGCGCGTTCGTGGAAGCTCGCGCTGGCACTCGATCCGCGCCCAACGGTGCGGGTGAAACGCAGCCATTCCTCGCGGTAATCGTAGCGGTGCTGAAACAGATGCTTGGTCGCGGTCACTCGCAGCCATCCGCGCATCCGGTGCGAGGGCAGCCCGAACACCGCAATGACGACGGCAAAAACAAGGAACACCAATTGGCTGGCGCGCGCGATGTCACCGCCCAGCAGCGCCAGCGAACGCGTCACCAGCACCATGAAGAGCAAATAGCTTCCGATCACCAGCAGCGACAAGGTCTGGAACGTCACCGCGCGGCTGGGCCGGAATTGCAGGCCCGCGCTGGCTCGATTGCCGCCCAGCGCCAATAGCACCGCCACAACGCCGCCAAATAGGCCGCGGACACCTGTCAGCGAGGCCGGGTACTGGCCGCCGAGATAGGCGATGGTGAACAGGTTGAGGTCGTAGGCGAACACTCCCGACAGTGCGATTGTGCCCCACCGCAAAATTTCACGCGAGGACGCCGCCGCGCCCGCGTACAGGTTGTGAAGCAGCATCAGCGCGCCCACCGCGACCAGCATGTTGAGCACCACCGACGCTTCGAATGTCAGCGCGACCAATTCAGGCATCACGCCCACGCGCGCGTCGATCACCAGCAGGAGCGGCTGGAACCCTTCGACCAGCGCCAAAGTGATCAACACCGGGCGGATCGGCGCGAGGCTTTCATCGCGGCCATCGGCGGCGAACATTTTGAAGATCAGGAAGATATAAGCGAAGTTGCGAAAGCTCGCCGCCAGAACCGTACTGGCATCCGCCGGGCCTTGGAGCGTGGCGAGCGCGCACCAAAGCCCTGTGACAAAACACGCGATCAGCGCCGCGATACGATCGGGACGCTCGCGATCGCCGAACTTGGCGATCCACAGACCCGCCCCCACGCTGAGCGCCGTGCCGGTGAAATGCCCGAAGAAGCTCACATAGTCGATCAAGCCGGGCTCAAGGCTCGCTTCGAGGACGGCGGCGGGCGCGGACATTATCGCGCACCTTCCGGCCACAAGACGACACGCACCGTCTGGAGCAAGGTCACCAGATCAAGGAAGGGCGTGTAATTCTTGGCGTAATAGAGGTCGTATTCGAGCTTTTTACGGCTGTCTTCGATTGACGCGCCATAGGGAAAATTGATTTGAGCCCAACCGGTGATGCCCGGTTTGACCATGTGGCGCTCGCCGTAGAACGGGATCTCTTCCTGAAGATCATCGACAAATTGTGGCACTTCAGGACGCGGGCCGACGAAACTCATCTGCCCCATCAAAACGCACCAAGTCTGAGGGAGCTCATCAATGCGCACCTTGCGGATGAAGCGGCCCACACGGGTGACGCGCGGGTCGTTCTCGCTTGCCCATTTCGCGCCGTCTTTTTCCGCATCGGTGGTCATGCTGCGCAGTTTGATGAGGTAGAAGCTCTCGCCGAACAGACCCACACGCTCTTGCTTGAAGAAGGCGGGGCCCTTGCTGTCGAGCTTCACGATCAGCGCAAACAGCGCGATTATCGGGAAGGTGAGCGTGAGCAGGATCAGACTGGCGATGATATCAAACAGGCGTTTGACCGCGCTCGACAGCATGCGCCCGCTGGAAAACCCGTCGGAAAAGATCATCCAGCTGGGATTGACCGAATCAAGGTCCACCCGACCCGTTTCGCGCTCCAGGAAACTGGAAAAATCGTTGACGTGCACACCCTTGGTCTTGATCCGCAGTAGATCCTTGAGCGGCAGCGAATTGCGGCGTTCTTGCAGCGCCAGAACCACCTCGCTCACGCCCAGATTTTCGACAAATCGGCCCAGATCGTGAATCGCCTCGCGCGCGATAGCCTCTTCGACGACGCGTTCAGGCTCGCTCATCGCGATGTAAGAGACGATGGCGAACCCGCTTTCCGGGCGGTCGCCTAGCGCGCGCAGACGTTGAGCCCGATCACCCGCGCCCAGCACCAGCACGCGGCGGCGAAAGGCGGAGGAGCCCAGAAAACTGTTCAAAAGCAGCCGGTCAAACACTAACACCAGCACCGAAAAGCCCATCGCGTAAAGCAGGGTAGAGCGCCAGAAGGTCTGCCCGGGCAACAGGAAATCAATCACCACCAGCGCGATGATGCCGAGGCTGATTGCCACCAGCAGCCGCGCGCCGGCAAACCGCAGACTGCGCAGCGCCAGCGGCCCATATACCCCGACCGAAATCATCGCGATCCACACGACGGCGGCGGACCCCACAAGCGGTATCCAGCGACCATCAGCGGGCCCGGGGTCCATCCCAATCTGCGACGCGCGCAATTGCCACGCCATCTCGCTCGCCACGACCAGCAAAGCCAGATCGAGCAGGCCGAGCAACAGCACGGCGTGCGGGATATAGTGCTTGAACAAACGGATCATGGGTCGAAACAACGCTCACAAAAACGGGATTGCAGCATCGCTTCTAGGGACGAGTGTTTAAGTGTCGGTAAACTTTACACGGCGGCTCAAAACTATAGCGATTGCGCGCGAGACAATAGTTAAGGCCGCTTTAGGCTTTAAGCGGGCTTTCCGCTCGTCAGACGCGCACTCGCGGGCATCAGGCAGTCGGTGCGGCCACAGCGCGGGCACGGCGTGCCAAGCGGAGTTGCGTCAGCGGGATCGAGCGAGACGCCGCGCGCTTGCGCCAGATCGGTGGCGAAGCGCGCTTCGATCCCCAGCACGATCGCCTTGCGCGCCGAACAGGCCACGCCGTCCACCTCCACCGTGCGGGCGATGGTAAACCAATGGCGCGGCGCGGCTTCGCCTTCGCCAAACGCCACCGCCTGTGTGAGCATCGAACCACGGCTTTCAAACGCCGCATAGGGCACCCAGGCGGGCCAGCGCGCGCCCTCAATCGGGTGGATCGCCCCGCTCGCGCCCGCGGTGAAGCCGACCATGCGCCCTGTGCGACCGAAGCGCGCGCTGAAAAACGGAAGCCCCCGCTCCCCGACGCGCTGGAGAGTGGTGAGGCGTTGGGCGACCTGATCGAAACTGGAAGCAAAGCGGCGTTGGAGCACAGCCAGATCATACCCTGTCTGCTCGCACGCTCGCAAGAACCGGCGATACGGCATCTGGATCGCGCCTGCGCAGTAATCGGTCACGTGCTCGCGAAAGATCTCACGAGCCTCAGCGCTGGCCAGCCCCGCCCCCTCGACCTGCTGCGCAATCGCGTCGCGCAGTTCCAGGCTGGCCACCTGGCGCGCGATCTGAAACCGGCGCGCGGCACCGGGCAGCATCTCGGAAAGCTGCAATTGCCGATTGTGCAGATCAAGGCGATGGACGATACCCGGCATGACCTCGGTCGGAAGAATTCGCACTTGCAACTGGTGCGTTTCGCGCAGTCGTTCCACCAAGGCGGGGTGCAAGTCCGAGCGTGACAATCGCAGCTCATCCGACAGATCCTCGCACGCATGATCGAGGTCGGCGAAGTGATTCTGCCAGCGCTCCACCGCGCGGCGCGCTGCGCCCACCGGGTCTTCTTCGCGCGCAAGACCCGCGCCTGAATTGTCGTACAGCCGGGCAAAGGCGGCGGCGGCTTGCGGGGCGGAGGCGAGGAATTCCTGCACCTCGTCCCGGTCGATCCCCAGATCGGCAAATCGCTTGTCCGACATGCGCCGGGCCAAACCATCAACCCCGCCAATCGCTTCGTCTTCACGCAGAGAACGGGGGTCGAAATCGAACCGCTCGATCACCTGCACCAAAACGCGCGCGGAAAGCGGGCGCTGGTTGCGCTCGATCAGGTTGAGATAGCTTGGCGAGATGCCGAGCGAGGCGGCCATGGCGGCCTGGGTGAGGCCTTCGCGTTTGCGCAAACGGCGCAGGGAAGGTCCGGCGAGAAGAGCGGTTTCGGGCATGCGGGTTCTGTAAATAACTTTACAAACTTACACAAGCAAAGCTGATTTTTAGCCCCTATCGACACGAAAGTACGCAAATTTTCCTGTTATGACGCGGTGCAATATTGCATTTGGCGCGCATCACCTCCCCAAAAACAACACAGGAGAACCTCTCATGACATACCAAGACACCATCGCTCATATGCGCGGCCTCGTCGACGCAAACGGCTCGGCGTGGAACGCAATCGATCCTGAAAGCGCCGCGCGCATGGTTCTCCAGAACCGCTTCAACACCGGGCTCGATATCGCCAAATACACCGCCAAGATCATGCGCGAAGACATGGCCGCTTATGACGCGGACACCGCGAAATACACGCAGTCGCTGGGCTGCTGGCACGGTTTTATCGGTCAGCAAAAAATGATCAGCATCAAAAAGCATTTCGGTTCGACCAAGCGCCGCTATCTCTACCTCTCTGGCTGGATGGTCGCCGCGCTGCGCAGCGAGTTTGGCCCCCTTCCCGACCAATCGATGCATGAGAAGACCTCGGTCCCGGCGCTGATCGAAGAGCTCTACACCTTCCTCAAGCAAGCCGACGCGCGCGAATTGGGCGGCATGTTCCGCGATCTCGACGCGGCGCGCGAGGCGGGCGACGAGGTGAAGGCGCAAGACCTCACCAACCAGATCGACAATTACGAAACGCACGTCGTTCCGATCATCGCCGACATCGATGCGGGCTTCGGTAACGCGGAAGCGACCTACCTGCTCGCCAAGAAGATGATCGAAGCGGGCGCCTGCGCCCTGCAGATCGAAAACCAGGTCTCGGACGAAAAGCAGTGCGGCCACCAGGATGGCAAGGTCACCGTTCCGCACGAAGACTTCATCCAGAAGATCCGCGCTTGCCGTCACGCTTTCCTCGAACTGGGCGTGGACGATGGCATCATCGTTGCACGCACCGACTCGCTGGGCGCTGGCCTGACCAAGCAGATCGCCTATTCGACCGAACCGGGCGATCTGGGCGACCAGTACAATAGCTTCATCGACGCCGATGAAGTGGACCCCGCCAACATCAAGAACGGCCAGGTCTATATCAGCCGCGACGGCAAGCTGCTTGAGCCCAAGCGCCTGCCCTCGAACCTCTACCAGTTCCGCGCTGGAACGGGCGTGGACCGCGTGGTCCTCGACTGCATCACCTCGCTCCAGAACGGCGCGGACCTGCTGTGGATCGAAACCGAAAAGCCCCATGTCGAACAGATTGCCGGCATGGTGAACAAGATCCGCGAAACGGTGCCCAACGCGAAGCTCGTCTACAACAACTCGCCCAGCTTCAACTGGACTCTGAACTTCCGCCAGCAGGTCTTTGACGCATGGGAAGAAGCGGGCAAGGACGTGTCCGGCTATGACCGCGCCAAACTCATGAGCATCGACTATGACGCGACCGATCTGGCCGCCGAAGCGGATGAGAAGATCCGCACCTTCCAGGCCGACGCCGCGAAGCATGCGGGTATCTTCCACCATCTCATCACGCTGCCGACCTACCACACCGCGGCGCTCAGCACCGACAACCTTGCCAAGCGCTACTTCGGCGAGGAAGCCATGCTGGGCTACGTCCTCAACGTGCAGCGCGAGGAGATCCGTCAGAGCATCGCCTGCGTCAAGCACCAGAACATGGCCGGCAGCGACATCGGCGATGATCACAAGGAGTACTTTGCCGGTGAAGCCGCTCTGAAAGCGGGCGGCAAGGACAACACCATGAACCAGTTCGCCGCTGCCTAAAGGTTGAACACAATCGTTCTTGCGGGGTTGCATCCGATGCAGCCCCGTGGGAACGCATTGCCGTGGCAACCACTGTATAGTCACGCCTTCCCCTTTGTGATTTCGGGAGAGAGACAATGAGCGACACCGATACCCCTAACGCTGACCCCAAACGCGCAGAGCCGGGCCGCGCCCGCGCGCTGCTTTCGACCGCCGACATGAAGCTGCTGCGCCGTGCGCTTGAAAGCCACGCCCGCAACACCGAAGATCGCGACGAACTCGCCAAGATCAACGCCCTGCACCACCGCCTGGGCACTTACGTCCCGACGACGTAAGTCGCGCAGGCGCCGCGCACCGGATGCGCGCGCCGCGCAGCACCCAGTTTCTCCTGGGGAGGAGAATACGACCGTCAAAACGCGGGTTCGCCTCGCGCTTTGGCGGTCGTTCTTTTTGCGCTCTTCCGGTTTGCGATGCCCCCGCAGGCCCGCGTCCACAAGGGGGAGACATGGACCACATGTTACATGGTCCTGAGGCAAAAAAGCGCGGCCAAGCCACCCCACGCTCGAGCGCCATAAAGGCAGCGTAATCAGATAGATATGGGCGGAGGGCAACCATGGGCCGCGCTTGTACAGACACGGCCAATTGTAGGAAAACCAAAAAGCCCCATCAGCCCCGCTTCAAACGGCCACCAACATCCGCCTCCTCGGCGGCTTACATCTTGTAAAACAGCACCAGCAGGATCGACAACGTCGTCACCATCAACGCCACCAGCGGCACACCGGTGCGGATGTAGTCACGAAACTCGTAAGCCCCCTCCGCCATGATCAGCATATTGGTCTGATAGGCGATGGGCGTTGCGTAACACAGATTGCACCCGAACAGCACGGCCAGCACCAAGGGCTCCGCCGGAATGCCCAGCTGCGCCCCGATGCTGAACGCGATCGGCGTGCCCACCGTCGCTGCCGTCGCGTTGGAGGCAAAATTGGTGATGAAGGTCACGAACGCCATGACAGCGGCCAGGACCAGCGCGGGCGGCAGATAGACCAGCCCCAGCGACAAGGTTTCGCCCAGCCACGCTGCCGCGCCGCTTTCATCGATCACGCGCCCGATCGCGATACTGGCGGCCACCAGCACGATGACCTGACCCGAAAGCGCCCTTCCCACCCGGTCGAATTTCACGCAGCCGGTGACGAACATCAGGATCGAACCCGCCAGCGCGGAAATCGCAATCGGGAACACACCGATAGCGGCGGTCACGACTGAGAACGCCATGATCCCGGCGGCCAGCAGCGCCTTCGACCGGCGCGGTAGCTCGCGCGCGCCATCGAGCATCAGAAGGCTGTCCCCGCTCGCAAAGCTTTGCAGATCGGCCTCGATCCCCATGACGAGCAGCACATCGCCTTCGGCGATGCGCAGATCGCCGACTTCGGAATATTTGTCCTTCTCGCCCAGCAGCCTTTCGGGCCGATGGATCCCCAGCACCGCGACCCCATAAAGATCGGCAATGCCGGAACTGGGCAAAGTGCGGGTGATCAGGCGCGAATCCGCCGTCACCGTCATTTCGAAGACCATCACGTCTTCGCTTTGCGCGGAGGCAGTGCGCTTGATCCGGTCTAGCACCCAACTGGGCGCCAATTGCCCTTTCAATTCGCGTGTTGCGTCTTCCAGCGCTTCGTGGCTGCCCGAAATGTGCAATTGCTGTTGCGGTTGCAGCGGTCCGGATGGCGGGTTGTGAAGCGTGATACCCTTGGGCAGCTTTTCCTCGATCTCCGCCAGTTCCTTGCCTGCCAGCACCGAATTGGTGCCCACGCGCAGCCGGGTGTGAAACTGGCGCGCGGTGGCCAGATTTTCCGTCCGGTTGTCGTCCAGCAATTTGGGCATGACGAGCCACATGTAAGGCAGCGCCACCAGCGCGGCGAGCAGCACAATCGGGGTAAAATCAAACACGCCGATCTCGCGCATGCCCAGATCAACCGCGATGGAGACCACCAGAATGTTGGTCGAAGTGCCGATGGTCGTCGCCAGCCCGCCAATGAGCGAGGCTGCGTTGAGCGGCATCAGAGTTTTGGACGTCGCCATCGCGCCCTTATGCGCCAGCGCTGCGAAGATAGGGATCATCAGCACCAACACCGGCGTGTTGTTGACAAACATGGACAAAACCAACGTGATGATTAGCGAAAAGAGCAGCCCCAATTGCAGGTTGAAGCGGAACAAGCGCTCCAGCAATCGCGCTGCCGGGTCAAGCGCGCCGGTGACCACCAGCCCTCGCCCCATGATCATCAGCGCACAAATCGTGATGAGCGCGTAATGACCAAACCCGCCAAACGCGAGCGCCAGTCCATCAATCGGTTTCGCCCCATCAAGCGGGAAGAAATAGAGGCCCACCGCGATCACGGCGATGGTCAGCAGGCTGATGATCTCGATCGACATGCGCCCACGCGCAAAGGCGATGAACATCGCGACGGTGACCGCCATCGCAGCGAGTGCGTGGTAGGAAGGTATCGTTACCATGGTGTCTCTCGTCCGGCTGCGTACATCCCCGAGGGGCTCGCGAATGGCAAGGGAATTTGTGCAGAGGCTTCACGCAAGCCCCCTTCGACGGACCTCGTCTAGCGGGTCCGCGCGTCTTCGCGGTCGCTTGGATCAGCCAGATCCTCAAACACCCGCCCATGCACCATCCAGGACACGCCATAGGCGAGCAGGCACACGGTCTCGCCCCAGTAGACCAGCCGGTATTGGCGCACGATCTGCGCGTCGAGCTGAAAAGCCAGGCCGGTCAGGCTGATCGACACCAGAATAATCGCGCCGGATATTTGATAGAGCCGATTGCGCGCGCGCTTGGTCGCGATCAGCTCGCCATTTTCATCGCGCTGATCGGGCCGCACCCGCGTGAAAACGAAAAAGCAGAAAAAGGCGAGGATCAGGAAGACGATCACCGAGGCCCATAAGTGGATTTGGTCGCTGACCGCCTCAAATACGACGCGTCGGCCCAGCCCATCGTTCAGGATGATCCAGCCGTCGGACGGAAACAGCGCGACCACAAACAGGCACACGCCGCAAAAACTGGCGAGCGTCGCGATCTTGGAATGCCACCCCTGATACGCGAACATGGCCGCGCCCAGAAACACCAGGCAACCAACGAAGACATCGCCCAGGAACATCTCTTCGTAATAAAACGCGCTCAAGCTTTCCTTAAACTCGCCCAGCTCGAACAGACTAAGACCGAGCCCGCCCAGCGCCAGAACAATCGGCATGCCCAGCGCGATATAGCCGATAATCGCAGCGAGCCGCTTTTGCGTGTCGCGCTTGGCGGGGTTTTGAGCAAAGGCGTTGCCCGGCTCCATCGGATAACGCTCCGGGCCCACTTCAAACGGTTGCAGTTCCATGTTTCCCCTTGGCCAACGAAGGCATTGGCGATGCTGTTGCGCGTGGCGGTATAGCCAAGAATGCAGGCGCGGGGACGGAAGAGTGTCGCGTCTGCTGTATCACCGCCTCCGAACTCGAAGAGTTCGCAAGGCCGACTGGCCGCCGGCCGAAAGGCCGCCCACTCGCAAGGCATGAGCGCAGCGAATTGCTGCGAGAGAAAAAGGTGGTGCCCCTGGCCGGACTCGAACCGGCACTCCCGTAGGAAAGCGATTTTGAATCGCTCGCGTCTACCAATTCCACCACAGGGGCACAGTGATCGCTTTGGAAGGCGCGCTGTTAGCGCCCGGTGCAACGCGCATCAAGCTTTCGTGTGCTTTTCGACGAAATTGTGATGAATCCCCACAGGCGTCGTACCTTAAGGGGACCCTTCCCCTTGAGGATAAGGCGCGCGGGTGCCATGAGCGTTGTCGCTAAGGGACGCAAGGAAAAGGGGCGAAATGTGAGCAGGTTGTGGGGCTTGATCAAACGCCGGCCGATCATTTCGGGACTTGTCGTCCTTATCATCGCCCTCGTGGGCTACAGCGTGCTGTTTTCGGGCGGCAAGACCTATGAATATGTCGAGGAAACGGTCGAGCGCGGCGAGGTCGTGCGTCTGGTCTCTGCCAGTGGCACGTTGCGCGCGCTCAACACGACCAATGTCGGCTCGGAAATTTCCGGTCAGGTCACGAACGTATATGTCGACTTCAATTCGCCCGTCACGCAGGGGCAATTGCTGGCCGAGATCGATCCGACCCGTCCGCGCGCGCAGGTGACGCAGGCCCGCGCGCAGGTGCAGCTGGCCCGCGCCAGTCTGGCTCAGGCCGAAGCGGCGATCTCGCGCGGGATCACCGATGTCGAAGTGCAGGAACGCGAATATCAGCGCCGCTTGGAGCTTCGCAAGAAAGGCTTTGTCTCCGGCGCCGGCGTCGATCAGGCGCAAAACGCTTTGGTCGCGGCGAAGGCAAACCTCAATTCCTCCCGCGCTCAGGCGCAAAGCGCGCGCGCGCAGATTGCGCAGAGCACGGCCAGCCTGCGCTCCGCCGAACTCGATCTCTCGCGCACCCGCATCATCGCCCCCACCAGCGGCGTGGTGATCGACAAACTGGTGGAACCCGGAACAACCGTGGCCGCCAGCTTCCAGACGCCTAACCTCTTCACCATCGCTTCCGACACAAGTCGCATGCAGGTCGAAGCCTCGGTCGACGAGGCGGATATCGGCCAAGTGCGCGATGGTCAGGAAGTGCGCTTTACCGTCGACAGCTACCCCAACGACACATTCGAAGCGCGCGTGCAGCAAATCCGTCAGGCCGCGACGCAGGACGCCTCTGCGGTGAGTTATCTCGTGATCCTCGACGTGGACAATCCCGATGGCAAGCTGCTGACCGGGATGACCGCCAATGTCGACATCATCACGGGCAAGGCTGAGAATGTGCTGCGCGTCCCGATTGCCGCGATCCGCTTTGCGCCGCGCGAGGCGGATCAGGCGCATCTGGAGAGCGACGAAGACACCGACGAACGCGAAGATGGCGACGAAGCCGAAGCGGCCGAGGGCAGCGCCAAGGTCTGGGTGCCGGGCGAAGACGCGTACAAACCCACCCCGGTTGATGTAACCCTGGGGCTGTCGGGCGAAGCCTTTGTCGAAGTCACAAGCGGCCTTGAAGAGGGACAGAAGATCGTCGTGCGCTCTCGCGAGATTGAGCAATAGGCGCGCACGCTCATGGCATCCCCCGCCCCGCTTGAGCGCAACGCCATGACCGCCGACGGCGCGCATCCGCTGGTGGAAACGCGCAATCTGGTCAAAACCTACGTTCTGGGTGGCGAAACGATCCGCGCGGTCAACGGCGTGTCGCTGACCATCGGGCACGGCGAATATGTCGCGATCATGGGCGCATCGGGCTCGGGCAAATCAACCTTCATGAACATGATCGGCTGCCTCGATGTGCCCAGCAAGGGCACCGTGCTGATCGACGGGATCGAAACCGGCGATATGTCGACCGACGCGCTGGCAGGGCTGCGCAATCGCAAGATCGGGTTTGTCTTTCAGCAGTTCAATCTGCTCGCGCGCACCACCTCGATAGACAATGTCGCGGTGCCGCTAATCTACGCCGGGCTCGATACGGCCACGCGCCGCGAACGTGCGACAGCCAAGCTGATCGATATGGGCCTTGGCGAGAGGTTGATGAACACGCCCGCCAAATTGTCCGGCGGCCAGCAACAGCGCGTGGCTATCGCGCGCGCTTTGGTGACCGAACCTTTGATCCTGCTTGCGGATGAACCCACCGGCGCGCTCGACACCAAAACCAGCGAAGACATCATGGCGATCTTCGAAGAGCTTAACGCCAGCGGCATCACCGTCATTGTGGTCACCCACGAAGACGAAATCGCTCAGCACGCCAAGCGGCGGATCGAATTTCGCGATGGCGAAGTGATCGAAGACGTGGCCGTCGAAAACCGCATCATCGCGCAGCCGCGCGAACAGGGGGTCTGATGGCGACCAACGCGCCCGAAACGATGTCCTCGCTGTCTCCCAAGCGCAATGTCCTCGCGAGCTGGGGCGTCAACGTCGCCATCGCGTTCACCGCGCTTCGCACCAATTTGATGCGTTCGCTGCTGACGATGCTGGGCGTGATGATCGGCGTGTTTGCCGTGACGCTGGCGGTAGCGGTGGGCAATGGCGCGGCGGAGGCGGTGACCGATTCGGTCAATCGCTTTGGCTCCAACATGGCGTTTGTGATCCCGCGCCCCGACGACAATCAGGAGTTCGGCCCCCCGCGCCGTACCCGCGAACGCGGCCGTCTGACCGAGCGCGATTTGCGCGCGATTGAAAACGAAGTGCCCAATATCCGCGCGGTCGCCCCGCAATTGCGCGAGGCGATTGAGATCCAGGTGGCGGGCGGCTCCACCACAACGCAGGCGGTCGGTTCGACGCCGGGTTATGGCGTCGTCACCAGCCAATTGGCGCAGCGCGGGCGCTACATCACCGATTCCGACGTCGGTTCAGCGGCACGCGTGGTTGTGCTCGGGGAAACTGTCGTTGAAAGCCTGTTCGGCGAGATTGATCCCGTCGGGCAAAAGGTGCGGCTCAACGATGTGCCCTTCATCGTGATCGGCATTCTGGAAGCAAAGGGCTCGACCTTTGGCGACGATGGCGACGACACGATTGTCATCCCGATCAGCACTATGCGCCAGCGCTTTGTTGGGGATCAGCTGGCGGGGCCGTATGATCTGCAATTCGCCTTCGTCGCTTTTCAGGAAGGCGTTCCACTCGACAAGGGCAAGGACGATATCGTCAAGGTCATGAAGGCGCGCTATCGCGTGAAAGAAGGCGAAGTGACGCCTTTCACCGTGCGCACGACCAAGGAATTCGTCGAACAGACCAACCAGATCACCGGCATCCTTCAGGCGGTGCTTGTCTCCATCGCGTCAATTTCTTTGCTGGTCGGCGGGATCGGCATCATGAACATCATGCTTGTCAGCGTCACCGAGCGCACGCGCGAAATCGGCCTGCGCATGGCCTTGGGCGCGCGTAAGAGCGACATTCGCAACCAGTTCCTCGTCGAAGCGGCGGTGCTGTGCACGCTGGGCGGAACGGTCGGGTTGATCCTGGCCTGGTCGGTCGGTCTGGCGCTGTCGAACTACGCCGATTTCCCGGTCCCTGTGGGGCTTGGCACAGCGCTGGGAGCGGTGATCTTTTCCGCGATAATCGGCCTGACCTTTGGCGGATGGCCGGCGGTGCGGGCCTCGCGCCTGTCGCCTATCGAAGCGCTGCGGACCGAGTAAAGCGCCCGGCACGAGGCACTGGCGTCACCCGTCGCCCGAACCCAGCGCCCGGTAGAAACCCGCCAGCTCCTCGCCAAAGCGCGCGTGCGACAGGGCCGAGAGATCGGGCTCACCGCTTGGGGGCGGTCCTAGATTCTTCAAATGCCGCTCGGACAGCGGGCCATCGTAGAGCTTGAGCCACGCCTCCCCCACCTGCTCCTGCAAGTCGGCGGCGTAAGGCGTGCGCGGCGTCAGCACCGCACGGCCCAGCGACAGCGCGTGGACGATTGATCCCGAATGCAGCGTGTCAACAAACGGCAGCACGACATAATCGGCGCTGGCGATCAAGGTTTCGAACGTGTCGTCATCGGTCCCGCCCGGCGCGTAGTGGACGCTAGAATAGGCTTCGCTGATCGCGCGCAATTGCTCTTCGTAATCCGCCAGCGGAGTGTGCCCCGAAATGGTCAGGTGATACCGCCCAGAAGGCTCGCGCCCGACGATTTCGGCCAGCTCATGCACGCCTTTGTAAGGGCGCACCATCCCTGCGAACACCAGCGACACTTTGCCGTCCGGAACACCCCAGTGCGCGCGGGCCTGTGCGGTATCCTTAGGCGCGCTCTTCGCGAAATAGCGCGGATGGCGCAGCGCCAGCGACTTCGCATCAGCGCGAAAATTCAGAGCCTGCGCAATAATCGGCAGCGTCGCCGGGCTCAATGAGAGATAGCCGTCGATCAGCTTCAAAAGGCGGCGCGAATAGAAATCCCACAGCGCCTGTTTGCGCCCGCTGGCATCGTGCGGTTTCAGATTGTGGACGAGCCAGACGATCTTCACGCCCTTACGACGCAAGCGCCTGATATGGCTCAGAGCTGCGAAAAGCGCGCGCACCGCCCCCAGCCCTCTGGTGTCCCAGAAAATCTGATCGGGCCAGTGGATGTGCAGGACATCAATTGCGTCGGGATCAACCTGCGAAAGCTGCGTCACATCGACGACCGCGATCCCCTGCTCCTCAAGCGAGCGGCAAAAGATGCCGACAAAGGCGTTGCCCGTCCAACTTGGTCCGGGCCATGACCCCACGCGAAGAGGTTTCGGGCCCATGCTTGCCTAACGCAGAGATCCAGCCAGAATTTTGTGCAGCTTGGAATGCAGCTTGTCGTTGGCGGCGAGGATTTGCGACGAGTGGATCGGGTTCGAGCGCCCGCGATAATCGCTGACAAAGCCGCCCGCCTCGCGCACGAGCAAGCAGCCCGCCGCCGTATCCCAATCGTTGAGGTGGCTTTCCCAAAACCCGTCAAAGCGCCCCTGCGCCACGTAAGCCAGATCAAGCGAGGCCGCGCCAAAGCGGCGAATGCCCGCGACCTCGGGTCCGATGGCGCCGAAAATGCGGCTCCATTCGGCAAAGTCGCCGTGGCCAGAAAACGGGATGCCGGTCGCAATCAGCGCATCATCGAGACGTGAGCGCGCCGAGACACGCAGCCGGGCGTCTTGAAGCCAGGCCCCGCGTGTTTTCTCCGCCCAATAGGTTTCATCGCTGATCGGGTTGTAGACCACAGCGGCGGTGACTTCGCCCCAGCCTTTGCCGTCCAGACGCGGCTCTTGCACCGCGATGCTGATCGCGAAATGCGGGATACCGTGTAAGAAATTCGACGTGCCATCGAGCGGATCGATGATCCAGCGCGGCTTGCCTTCGTCGCCCTCGATCACGCCTGCCTCTTCAAGGACAAAGCCCCAGCCCGGCCGCGCCTGCAACAGCTCGTCGTACAAGGTGCGCTCGGCGCGCATGTCGGCTTTCGAGACGAAGTCGGCAGGGCCCTTGCGGCTGACCTGCAAGTGTTCGACTTCGCCAAAATCGCGCCGCAGTCGCCCG
Source organism: Pseudomonadota bacterium (assembly GCA_039033515.1). Classification (GTDB taxonomy): domain Bacteria; phylum Pseudomonadota; class Alphaproteobacteria; order Sphingomonadales; family Sphingomonadaceae; genus Erythrobacter. The sequence goes on along the minus strand of JBCCCM010000007.1, from coordinate 60,703 downwards.
CCCGCTTTGCGCGCAGCGCGCTCCATCACGCGGATGAGGCCAGAAAACATCGACATGCCGGTTTAGCTCGCTTTCCCGACATAGGTTTGTTCGTAAACGTCCACCACGATGCGCGTGCCGCTTTCGATATGCGGGGGCACCATGATGCGCACGCCGTTATCGAGCACAGCGGGCTTATAGCTGGAAGAAGCCGTCTGCCCCTTTACCACCGCGTCCGCTTCGACGATGTCGGCTTCGACTTGCTGGGGAAGCTGGACGCTGATCGGCCGCTCTTCCCACAGTTCAAGCATGACCTGCATGCCGTCGGTCAGGAACGCGCGCGCATCGCCCAGAAGGTCGCTGGGCAGGTTGATCTGCTCGTAAGTGTTGGTGTCCATGAACACCAGCATGTCGCCGTCTTCGTAGAGGAACTGGTATTCCTGCGTGTCGAGGCGCACTTTCTCGACCGTGTCGGCGCTGCGAAAACGCACGTTGGTTTTGCGGCCATCCTGCAGGTTCTTCATCTCGACCTGCATGTAGGCCCCGCCTTTACCAGGCTGGGTGTGCTGGATCTTGGCGACTTTCCAGATGCCCTTTTCGTATTCGATAATGTTGCCGGGACGAATGTCGACGCCGCTGATCTTCATGGAGGACGCTTTCTAAATTGCTGTGTTGCGCGCTTTTTGAGGCCAAAGGGCGCTAGGTGCAGGATTGGCCCTGCGGCCACGATGGCTGTGGTGATGCGCGCGGATAGCGCAGGGCGCTCGCTGCGGCAAGCGGTGTGAAAAAACGCCGCACGCGACGGCCAGGCCGGCCATCTATGGTTAATCGAGTTTCACTATGCGCGGCGCGGTGATATTGCACAGGCACAACACAGGCTCGCACCTCTTATGAAAACCACTCATGTCCTTATCCTGACCGCTCTGGCCGCTGCGATTGCCGCCGCCGCGCCCACGGGCGCGCAGGAAGGACGCCCGCTCAACACCCTGCCCCATGGTGCCTATCAATGCGCCCTGCCCGGCAACGCGGCAACTGACGCGTTCGAAATTGTCGAGGATGAGGGGTTCCTGATTGTCCCTGGCTCAGGCTATCGCGACGCGCAGGGCGTTCGCGGGCTTTATCTGCTGCGCGGCGACGAATTGGTCTTCACCAGCGGGCCGAAAAAGGGCGAACGCTTCGTGCGTCTGGGCAACAGCACCTTGCGCAAATTGACCGCCAGCGGCGAAAAGGGCCGCCTGTCCTGCTCACGGCTCGGCGGCTCGGGCTGAGTTTCGTCAGCCGACGGGTTCGGTTAGCAGGGGATAGGGGTTGATCGCCGTGGCGGGCTCCCACCATTGCGCGTCCTTTGTGGTCTGAAACACCGCAAAGTGCAGATGCGGAGCCGCGGGAAAAGCGTTGCCCGTCGTGCCCACCGTGCCCAGCGCTGCCCCTTGATCGACCTTGGCCCCTTCTTTCAGGTCGTCGGCGTAAGCATCAAGATGGGCGTAGAAATACAGCGTCGCCTTGTCGTTTGAGCGCACATAGATCGATTTTCCGCCCGCATCAGAGCGGTGGATTTTGGCGATCCGACCGGCCGCTGCAGCGGTAACCGGTGTCCCCTTTGGAGCCATGATATCAATCGCTTCATGCCGAAGCAGGCCGCCTGCACCGCGCGGCTCGAAGAAACTGTCGGCCAGATCCTTCGGCAAGACCCCCGCGACGGGCATCGCAAGAGCGGTTTTGGCCGCGGCCACGGGAGGCGCTTTGGGCAGAGCGCTGGATGCTGCGGTTTGTTCGGCGTCTTGTGGCGGCGGCGCGCTGCCCGTGGTCGGGGCGTTATCAGCGGAGCTCCTTGGCTCTCGTTCAACCGGCTCAGCGGGAGCGGAGGGCGCGGCCTCCTCTTGCTCCTCGTCGCCCTCGGCGGCGTCGATGATGGCGGTGCCGAACACGATCCACACCGCCGATGTCAGCGTCGCGGTGATTACAATGGTAAGCAGGCGGTCAAAGAACTTCATGAAAGGGGCCCCTTATTGACGCCCTTTGTGCGGCGTCCGTCGCATCGCTCATAAGCTACGAACAAAGGCCTCGACAACCCTCGCGCTCGCGCTAATGAGACGGTGTTTCATAGACTTGAGGAGAAACAGTCGTGGCGCGCGCATCCCGGTTTTCACGATTTGGCTTTGCCATCGCTTGCACGGCGAGCCTCGGCTTTGGGCTCTTGGCCGCCGCCCCGGCCCACGCGCAGCCTGCGCCTGCCTCGCCCGCCAACCCGGCCACGCCGCTCTACACCAGCTTCGAAACGGTCGACATGCTCAAGGAAGGCGGACTGGTGATGGTGATCCGCCATGAACGCACCGAAGTGCCCTCACGCGCGGATGACTACACCCGCCCGTCCGCCGAATGCCGCGCTCAGCGCAATCTCTCGGTTGCGGGTGTGGTCAGCGCAGACCAGAACGGCGCCTTGATCCGCGCCGCCGGCATTCCGGTGTCGCGGGTGATCTCCAGCCCGATGTGTCGCAGCGCGGAGACCGCTCGCTACATGTTCGGCGTCGATTACGAGACCGACGCGCGGCTGATGCACCACGATCCGGGCGCTGACAGCGCGCGCCCGCTGGACAAAGCGGCGCAAGAAACCAGAGAGCTGATCGCAAGCCTTGGCCCCGTCTCTGCGGGTGGGAACATCGCGCTGATTTCGCACGGGGGCAACATCTTCAAGTCCACCGGGCTGCGGCTAACCGAGGGCGAAATCGGCGTCGTTCGCGTCGGTGAGGACGGCGCAATCGAAACGCTTGGCCAGTTCACCGGCAGCACGCTGGGCTTCTATGTGCGGATGAAACAGGACGAGGCCGCCAAAGCGCAAGAGCCCGCCGCCGAAGCGCCGTAACTTCAGAGCGGTCTCAGCGGCTTTCGATCACCTGCGCGAACGCCTTGACCGCTGCCGCTTCGTCGCCGTTCCATACGCCGCCTGACACCGCGAGGAAGTCCGTGCCCGCCGCGACAAGCGGCGCGCAATTGTTCGGCGTGATCCCTCCGATGGCGACCACCGGGATCTCGAAAAGCTTGACCCACCACTGGATCGTCTCAATCGAGGGGCGCTCGGCGTCGGGGCCTTTATCCTTGGTCGTCGAGGGGAAAAACGCGCCAAAGGCGACGTAGTCCGCCCCCGCCTCGCCCGCTTCCATCGCCAGATGTTTGGACGCGTGGCACGTCACCCCGATTTGCATATCGCGGCCCAGCTGCTCGCGCGCCTCTTGGGGGTCGCCATCGTCCTGGCCCAGATGGACGCCGTCGGCTTTGAGCCGCTTCGCCAGAGGCACGCTGTCATTGACGATAAAGGCACAATCATAGGTCGCGCAAATCGCCTGTAGCGGTTCCGCCAAGCGCGCAGCCTCGTGCTGGTCGACGCCTTTGACGCGAAACTGAAAGGCGGCGATGAGGTTGCCATCTTCGCTCTTGCCAGCCTCAAGCGCGCGCTCCAATCGCTGCGGAAGATCCCCGCCCACGTCGAGCGGTGAAATCAGGTACAATTGGGTGGTCATCGGGGTTTCGCTCATAGGTCAGCGCCCTTAGCGCGCGAGGTTACCCCATGCCAAGCGCTGTAAACAAACGCGGCTTCCTGTCCGGCCTTGGGACAGGCTCTTCACCTGCATTCGCGCGCACGGGCGATCATGGTATCCAAATCGTAAAGGAGATGATCAATGCGCGTGACGAAACTTGTGTCGGGTTTAGCCCTCGCCGCGTCGATAGCTCTCGCCGCGCCCGCCGCCGCGCAAGCGCCGTCCGGCCCCAGCGTCGCGCTCAACGTCGCCTTCTTCGATGAGATTGAACTTGGCGGTCTGACGCTCAGCCCCGTCAACATCTTTGAAGACTCGCGCTGCGACGATCCGGAGTTTTGTTTTCGCAACAACCGTTTCGCGATCTCGGTGATTATGTTCACGCCAGACGGCCTCGAAGAGGTGATCCTGCGCTTGTTCGAGCCGCAGCGCGTGCCCGGCGGCGAATTGACGCTGACCAACACCGGAGCCCCGCCCAGCCAGGATGGGGCGATCGAGCTCGAAGACTATCAGCTGGAACTGACGTTTCAGCCCGAAGTTCAAGAGATGGATGAGCGCAGCGTTCCGTCCGAAGACGAGGTTGGATCTCAGCGCCTGCCCGTTCTCGGCCTGAGAGCTTAGCCCGCGACGCTGGCCTCCGCGATCTGGTCAATCGCTTTGCCCAGCACGCCGTCAAAATCATCGTCCGACTGGCCCTTGCGCAGATCCTGCAACAGCCCGCGCGAGAAGCTCGCGATCATGCCCGGGTTCTTGGCAAGGTGCGCGCAGGCGTCTTCGGTGGAATAGCCACCCGACAGCGCGACCACACGCAGCACGGCGGGGTGCTCAATCGCGGGCGTGTAATGGCCCGGCTTCACCGGGATCGACAGCTTGAGCATGACCTTGCGCCCTTCGGGCAGCGCGTCGAGACCCTTGAGGATCTCTGCGAGCAGAATGTCTTCGCCCTCGGCGCGGTCCTCGGCGGTGATGTCGTATTCCGGCTCAAGCATCGGCATCAGGCCTGCATCCGCAATCTGATTGCCGACCTCGAATTGCTGCGCGACAATCGCGGCGATGCCTGAGGGGCTCGCAGACTTGATAACCGAGCGCATCTTGGTGCCGAACATACCCTTGGCGACCGATTTTTCGAGCAGCGCGGGAAGCTTATCAAGCGGCTTCATCAGTTGAACACCGTCCGCTTCGTTGGCGAGGCCTTGGTCGACCTTGATAAACGGCACGATACCGCGCGCTTTGAGAGCATCGGCGGTTGATTTGCCGTCCACTTCGCCGTCCATCGTCTTTTCAAACAGGATCGCGCCGATCACCTTGCCGCTGCCAAAGCACGGCGAGGTGATAACGCGGCTGCGCATCTGGTGAATTTGCGCGAACATTTCCTCATCGCCTGACCATTCGCCGTCTTCGACGCCGTATCCGCGCAGCGCCTTGGGCGTGGAGCCACCCGACTGGTCCAGCGCGGCTATGAAACCCTGGCCTTCGGCGATTTTGGCGGTCATCTGCTCGGTGTTCATGGCGCTGTTGTGTCCCCCAGATTTTGATCTGTGTTGGTTGGAATAATGCGGTAGGCCTTAGCCAGCGATCAGCGTTGCTGCAACTGCGAATGAATGCGCCTTTTGGATAAGGCTGCGACCTAGGAACGGGCCGAGAATTTGCGGATGATGCCGGTAAAACTGAGCGCAGGTTCGCCATCGCCGGTGATCAGGCCGCGCACGAAAATCGTCTTACCCCCGCCGCGTGTGACCTCGCCGCGCGCTTCGACCAGCGCGCCCGGTTTTATGCCGCCAAGGAAGTCGGATGAAAGGTTCATCGTCACCGCCATCGCGCCGTCCAATTCGTCGTTCGCGATCGCAAACAGGGCAAAGTCGGCAAAGGTCATCAGGCACCCGCCATGCATGGAGCCCGCGCCGTTCATATGCTTGTCTTCGGCCCGGAAAGCGCTGAGATAGGAGCCGTCGTTTTGGCGGCGCATGAAGAACGGGCCCGCGCCGTTTTCGAAGGGGTCGTGGTTCCAAGTGTACCATCCCGCAAATTCGCCCGATGTCACTTCGACCGCGCCGCCATAGCCGTATTCGGTTTTCTGCTCGCTCATGCGCGCGTTCCTGCCCTTTTGTGCCTTACCACAGCTGCACGCGTCGCACGCTGTCCGCGAGACGCGCGTCGTCGGCGAGCGGCGCGAGCGTACGCTCGGTCAGTTTCCACCCGCCAAAGGCGTATTTGCGCCACAGATCGGTGATGAGGAACCGCCCCTCCCACTCGCGGGCGCCCAGCTTCAATTCCAGATCAATTGGCGCGGTCAAAAAGACCAAGCTGCCGTAGCGCCGCATGATATTGTCGCCGAAGCGATAACCGAGGCAGCGAAAATCGCGCGCCTGCGCTTCGATAAAGCTGGGGCGGTCGAGGATTTCGGGCGGATCGGTCGCAAACATGAGGATGCAATCGCGCGCCATCAGGCGTTTCAGCTCGCCCGCATCGCGGTGCATCCAGGCCTGCATGATGCGCTCTTCGCGCTCTTCGATGATGGCGGGTATTTTGGACATCGTCTTAACCGAAGGCGGGCGAACCGTCCCCGTCAGGCGCGGGTCAGCGCCGCAACGCCGGGCAGCTCTTTGCCTTCCATCCATTCCAGAAACGCGCCGCCGGCGGTGGAAATGTACGTCACCTCGCCCGTCACGCCCGCCTGCGCGAGCGCGGCTACTGTGTCGCCTCCGCCCGCCACGCTGGTGAGCGAGCCTTCCTGCGTCAACGCCGCCACATGGCGGGCCAGCGCCATGGTCGCGGTGTCGAAGGGCTCGGTCTCAAACGCGCCCAGCGGTCCGTTCCACACCAATGTGCGGCAAGTCTTGAGCACATCAGCGAGCGCTTCGGTCGCTTGCGGGCCCACGTCGAGGATCATCTCATCCGCGGCCACTTCGTGCACGTTGCAAGTGCGCAAACTGTCAGGATTGGCGGCGAACTCCTGCGAGACGACCACGTCATAAGGCAGATGAACCGTGCAACCCGCATGGTCGGCCTCGTCCATGATCTTGGAGGCTGTGTCGGTCAGATCATGCTCGCACAAGGACTTGCCCACATCGACCCCGCGCGCGGCGAGGAAGGTGTTGGCCATGCCGCCGCCGATGATAAGATGCTGCACGCGGCCCACAAGGTTTTCGAGCACCGCAAGCTTACTCGAAACCTTCGCCCCGCCCACCACGGCGGCGACGGGCGCCTCGGGATTGCCCAAAGCCGCGTCGAGCGCCTTGAGCTCTTTCTCCATCGCGCGGCCCGCATAGGCCGGAAGTATGTGCGCAAGCCCTTCGGTCGAGGCGTGCGCGCGGTGCGCGGCGCTGAACGCATCGTTGACGTAGACGTCGCCGTGCGCGGCGATGGCTTTGGCGAAATGGGGATCGTTGGCTTCCTCGCCCGGCCAGAACCGGGTGTTGTCGAGCAGACCGATATCGCCATCGCGCAAGATGCCGATCGATTGCTCCACCACGGGGCCAGAGACCTCGGGGATGAACATGATCTCTTTGCCGAGCACCGCTTCAACATCGCCCACGACCATGCTGGTCGAAAGCACGGAAGAGCGCTGCCCCTTTGGACGCCCGAAATGGGCGAGCAGCAGCACCTTGGCGCCGCGCTCGCTCAGTTCAAGGATGGTTGGCTTGACGGCCTCAGCCCGGGTCAGATCGGTGGCCGATCCGTCCTTCATCGGAAGGTTCAAATCGACCCGGACCAGCGCGACTTTGCCAGTCACATCGCCCAGATCGTCCAGCGTCTTGAAACCCGCCATACCATGCGCCCCTTGTGTCAGTGCTTAGAGGAACTTCGCCATGACACCGGCGGTGTCGATCATGCGGTTCGAGAAGCCCCATTCGTTGTCGTACCAGCTGACCACGCGCGCCAGTTTGCCTTCCATGACGCTCGTTTCAAGGCTGTCGACGGTCGAGCTCGCGGGGTGGTGGTTGAAGTCGCTGCTGACGAGCGGGTCGGCGGTGTAATCGAGCACGCCCTTCATCGGACCTTCGGCGGCGGCTTTGAGCGCGGCGTTGAGTTCCTCAGCCGACGTATCGCGACCCGGCGTGAAGACGAGATCGACGAGGCTGACGTTCGGCGTCGGCACACGAACCGAGGATCCGTCGAGCTTGCCCGCCAGTTCCGGCAGCACCAGACCCACTGCGCGCGCGGCGCCCGTCGTGGTCGGGATCATGTTCTGCGCGCCGCCGCGAGCGCGGCGCATATCGCCGTGCATCTGGTCAAGCATGCGCTGATCGTTGGTGTAGGAGTGGATCGTGGTCATGAAGCCGCGCTCGATCCCCACCGTGTCGTGCAGCACCTTGGCCACCGGCGACAGGCAATTGGTGGTGCAGCTTGCGTTCGAGACGATCACATCGTCGGCGGTCAGCACTTCGTGGTTCACGCCGTAAACGATGGTGGCCGACACGTTCTTGGCCGGGGCGGAGATCAACACGCGCTTGGCGCCCGCTTTCAGGTGCGGTTCGGCGGCTTCGTGGCTTTGGAAGAAGCCGGTGCATTCCAGCACGATTTCCACGCCCTGAGCGGCGTGCGGCAGATTGCCGGGGTCGCGTTCGCTGGTGACCGCGATGCTCTTGCCATTCACGACAATCGCGCCATCCGCGACATCGACCGTGCCGGGAAAGCGGCCATGGGTGGAATCGTATTGAAACAGCAGCGCGTTGGATTTGGTGTCCGCCAGATCGTTGATCGAGACGAGCTCCAGATCGTGATCGCTGCGCTCCAGAATAGCGCGCGCGACAAGGCGTCCGATACGCCCGAAACCGTTGATGGCAACTTTAGTGGCCATGGTAGAAACTCCTGCTTATGCGTTCAAAATATTGGTGATTTTCGAAGTGACCTCTTCGGCGGTGAAGCCGAAGTGAGCGAACAAATCCTTGGCCGGGGCCGATGCGCCGAACGTGTCGATGCCGATGGTCAGCCCGCCGGGAAAAGCGGCGTTGCTGGTGTAGCGGTGCCAGCCAAAGGTCGAGCCCGCCTCGAGGCTGACGATCAGGGCGTCGGCCGGAAGGAGGTCGGCGCGGTAGTCGTCGTCCTGCTCGTCGAACAATTCGGTGCAGACCATTGAAACGACATCGACGCCGATCCCTTGGTCTTCGAGGCTCTTAGCCGCATCGAGCGCGAGGCCGACTTCCGAGCCTGTCGCGAGGATCACAACCTTGCGCGCCGCATCGGCGGCCTTGGCGCGATAGCCGCCCTTGGCCGAAAGGTTTTCGCTCGCCGCTTCGAGGCGGTATTGCGGCAGACCCTGACGCGAAAGCGCGAGGATCGTCGGGCGCTCCTTCTGCTCCAGCGCGACCTGCCAGCATTCGGCGGTCTCGACCGCATCGCCCGGACGCATCACCAGCACATTGGGCATGGCCCGCAGCGAGGCGAGATGTTCTACCGGTTGGTGCGTCGGGCCGTCTTCGCCAAGCCCGATGGAATCATGCGTCATCACATAGATGACGCGCGTTTCCTGAATGGCGGACAGTCGGATCGCGCCGCGCGCGTAGTCGGTGAAGACAAGGAAGGTACCGCCATAGGGGATCACGCCGCCGTGCAGCGCCATGCCGTTCATCGCCGCCGACATGCCAAATTCGCGAATGCCCCAGTAAACGTAGCGTCCGGAGTAATCGTCGGCGGTGAATGGGCCGATATCGCCCGCCTTGGTGTTGTTGGAGCCGGTCAGATCCGCGCTTCCGCCGATCGTTTCCGGCAGGGCCGTGTTGATCGCGGCCAGCGCGTTCTCGCTCGCCTTGCGGCTGGCGACGTTTTGGGGAGCCTCGATCAGGCTTGAGATGTGGGTGTCGAGAGCGTCGGTCTCGGGCAGATCGCCCGCCATGCGGCGCTCAAACTCGGCCTTGTGTGGCGAGGCGTCGAGCCGTGCGGCCCATGCGCCAGAGGCTTCCTTGCCGCGCGCGCCGGCTTCGCGCCAGTCCGAGATGATGTCGGCGGGGATGACGAAGGGTTCCGCCTCCCAACCCAGAGCCTCGCGCGTGCCCGCGATTTCGTCCGCGCCAAGCGGCGCGCCGTGCGTGGCACTCGTGCCCTGCTTGGTCGGTGCGCCTTTGCCTATGACTGTGCGGCACGCGATCAGCGAGGGGCGCGGGTCAGCCTTGGCCTCCTCCATCGCGCGGTCGATGTCGGCAAAATCGTGCCCGTCGCAATCGCACACATGCCAGCCGGTCGCTTCATAGCGGGCCTTGATATCCTCGCTGGTCGACAGGTCGGTCGCGCCGTCGATGGTGATGCGGTTGTCGTCCCACAACACGTTCATCCGGCCCAGATGCAGGTGCCCGGCAATCCCGATAGCTTCGTGATTGATGCCTTCCATGAGGCAGCCATCGCCCGCCACCACCCATGTGCGGTGATCGACCAGACCGTCACCAAACACCGCGTTCAAGTGCCGCTCCGCCATCGCCATGCCGACGGCCATGGCCAAACCTTGGCCCAGCGGCCCGGTTGTGCACTCCACGCCTTCAAGCAGAAAGTTTTCCGGGTGCCCCGCGCACGGCGATCCCAGCTGGCGGAAATTGCGAATATCCTCCATCGTCGGGCGGGCGTATCCCGTAAGGTGCAGCAGCGCGTAGATCAGCATCGAGCCATGGCCCGCTGACAGGACAAAGCGATCTCGGTCCGCCCAATCGGGGCGCACAGGATCGAACTTCAAATGCTTGGAATACAATACGCTAGCCACATCGGCCATGCCCATCGGCATGCCGGGGTGTCCGCTATTGGCCGCCTGCACCGCGTCCATGGAAAGCGCGCGAATGGCGTTGGCCATGGGGGCCAGGCGAGAGGCGTCTAAGGTCATGGCTTTGCGTGGTGCCTCCAAAATTCGGGCGCCGTCAGGCGAAAGTGGATGCGGGGCCCGGTTCCCGTTGCTGGCAACCGCTCAAAGAAGGGCAGCCATGGGAACGATTCGATACCGTAATTGTGCTCTTGCGAACGCCATTGCCGAGCGTTGGTGCAAGGTCAACACCGTGCGAAAATCCCTGGTGCAGATCACTTATCAACAGCGATGCGCAAATCTTTGCCTTAACTGGCTAATCTTGGTATCGCGCGCACATGGGCGAGAGCCGAATTGATAGAGCTTTGGCGCGCATCGAAGCCGCGCTTGCGAGGATGGACGCCGCGCATGCGAGCGCTCTGGCCGCCGCCTCTACCAAACCCGCTTCCGATCACGCCGCCACCAGCGAGAAAGACACCGCTGGATCAGCGCGGGTCATGGAACTCGTCAACGCCCACGAAAAGCTGCGCGAGGAGGTTGCAGATACGCTGCGGGATCTCGACGGGTTGATCGACGAGTTGGAGGGGTGACGCGCCATGCCTGAAGTCGCCATCACCATCGGCCCGCGCAGCTACACCGTGCGCTGCGGCGAAGGCGAGCAGGAGCGGATCGCGGCTCTGGGCGCGATGATCGCGGAGAAATACGCACAGCTTGGCAACGCGCGCGCGCCGACCGAAACGCAGAACCTGTTGTTCACGGCGCTGTTCATGGCGGACGAATTGTCCGAGGCGCGCAACGAAGCGGACAAGGCCTATCGCAAGGCCAAGGCCGCGAAGACCGAGCTCGAAACCTCGCTGTCGAAAGTCGAACAGGAAAAATCGCGCAGCGGCGGCAAGAAAGCGGAGCTGCGATCCGAGATCGAAACTCTGCGAAAGGCCGAAGCGCAAGCGCGCGATGAGATCAACGTTCTCAAAGCCGACCTCACCGCCCTGCGCGAAGCCAACGAGCACCAGCACGACCTGTTTGGCGCGCCGGTTGACGAAGACGCGGTGGCGAGCGCGCTGGAGCGGTTGGCCGAGCGCGCCGAGGCGGCGGCGAACGCGATGGAGACGGCGGCGACCTGAGCGGCGCGGGGCACAGTTAGCGTATCAAAGGTTTTGCCCCAATCCTGCGCTTGAAGACGCCGGGCACTGCGCCTAACTTGATTAGTGGCGGGGCTGCCCGGTACGAGCCGATTGAATATCCCTGAGGCTATAAGCATATCCACGGGAGCTGTCCCTGTCTTGGTCCACCAGTTCGGCTGTGGGACTGGGATACACGGCGCCCACCTGACGTTTTCGCGTCAGAGGATTTCTCTGGAAACCGACCCATGGTGGTCCCGTCATATCTGTTTTTCGAAGCGCATCCGCGCTTCGTCCTCGCTCGATGGGCAGGCAAGCTGCCCCGCTGCGGGCGCCCGGTTGGGCTTGCGGCCCTCCGGGCCGTTTCATACCCATTCAGCGAAACTAGCGACCTTACCGATGCCACCGACCAAAGCCTCCCTGCGCAAAACCCTTCGCGCCGCTCGCCGCGAGCACGCCGCTGCGCAGCCGAACACGATCCGGGCGCTCCTGTTCAACACGCCTCCGCGCCCGCTTCAGGCCAAGCTTGATCCCGACGCGGTGATCGGGCTGTATTTCGCGAGCCCTTCCGAGGCGCCCACGGCGGGTTACGCGCGTTTCTTTAAGGAGCACGGACACTCCATCACCCTGCCCCGGTTTTCGTCCGAAACGTCGCCGATGGAGTTCGCCGAATACACCGACCCGTTTGCCCAGAGCGATCTGGAAATCGGCCCCTTTGGCGTCCATCAGCCCGGCGCTCTCGCTCCGGTGGTGGTGCCCGATGTCCTGTTTGTGCCGCTTGTCGGCTTCACCCCGGGGGGCAAGCGGCTTGGCCAGGGTGGCGGGCATTATGATCGCTGGCTTGCGGAACATCCCGCCGCTCTAAAGATTGGTCTGGCGTGGGATATTCAGTGCGTTGAGCCTGAAGACGCCCTGCCCATCGAACCTCACGACATCGCTCTGGATGCCGTGGTTACCCCGACGCGGATGTATGGAAGCCTGTGATGCGTGAAACCCCGACCTGGCGAATTCCGATTGGTATCATCGGCCTGTTCATCGCGCTGATGGTCTATGGCGTCCTGATCGCCGTCTATCTGGCTGACATTATCTGTGTGTGGCCCGGATGGCTGCAAACCGTGGTCTATGTCTTCCTAGGCGTCATCTGGCTTTTGCCGCTGGGCCGGTTCCTCATCTGGATGGAGACCGGCAGTTGGTCGCATCCGGACAAGGGCACACAAAAGCCCGACGCATAATCCGCGCGCGCTCGCGGCGGCACGATCAAACAGACAATCAGAAGAAAAGTCCCAAGTGGCGCGAGTGACGGGACTCGAACCCGCGACCCTCGGCGTGACAGGCCGATACTCTAACCAACTGAGCTACACCCGCGCATTTAAGCGGCTAGCGCCTCTTGGGAGACGCGCCTCTAAGGCAGAGCGCTGAGGCTGTCAACGCAACTTGAGACGCTTTTTTGAACTTTCTTCTGAACCCTACTCCGACAGCAGCAAAACCGGGGTTTCGAGCAGCTTTTTGATCTCCTGAATAAAGCTCGCCGCGTCGTATCCGTCGACCACGCGGTGATCGCACGAAATCGAGATATTCATCAGCTTGCGCTTCTCGACACGCTCTACGCCGTCACGGCCGGTGACAAACATCGGGCGCTCGATAATGCGGTTGGGGCCGATAATCGCCACTTCAGGCCGGTTGATGACCGGCGTGGTCGCAACCCCGCCCAGCGGACCCAGAGACGTAATAGTGAGCGTCGAGCCGGAAAGCTCCTCGGATTTGGCCGATCCATCGCGCGCGGCCTGCGCCAATCGGCCGATTTCGGTCGCGAGCTGCCACAGATTGCGGCTCTGCGCGTCGCGGATGACCGGAACGATCAGCCCCGCGTCGGTCTGCGTCGCCATGCCCAGATGCACAGCCCCGTGACGCGTCACCACATTCGCTTCATCGTCATAGCGCGCGTTGATCATCGGATAATCGGGCAGCTTCTTGACGATCGCCGCGATCAACAGCGGCAGCATGGTCAGCTTGGGCTTTGCCCCGCGATGCGCATTCAGATCAGCGCGCATCCGCTCAAGTTCGGTCACGTCGCATTCTTCGACATAGGTGAAGTGCGGGATGTGGCGCTTGGAGGCGCTCATGTTCTGCGCGATGCGTTTGCGCAGGCCAATCACCTTGATGCTCTCATTCGCGCGCGCCGAACCTGTCGGCGAGAAGCCCCCTGAGAGATTGTAGGCGAGGAATTGGTCGAGATCGCCGTGGCGCACGCGCCCGTCTTCGGCGGGTTTGACCTGCGCCAAATCGACGCCAAGGTCGGTCGCACGCTTGCGCACAGCGGGGCTGGCCATGACTTTGCCGGCCCCTGTTGGCGCATGGCCTTCGGAGTCGGAGACGGCGCTCGGCGCCACCGGCTCAGGCTGAGCGGGCGTTGGTTCGACGGGCTTTGGTGTAGCCGGCGTTTGCGCCTGCCCTTCGACGGGCTCAGGGCGAGCGGGTGTAGGAGCGGGTTGTTCGTCTTCTGGCGCACGCTCAGGCTCGGCTTCTTCTTCGGGGGCAGGATCCTCCTGCTCAGGGTCACCCTGCTCACCCTCGACCTCAATCACCAGCAGCATCGAACCCACCGCGATGGTGTCGCCCAGTTCGCCCGCCACCTCGGTCACGGTTCCGGTGACCGGGCTTTCGATATCAATCGTCGCCTTGTCGGTCATCACATCGACGAGGTGCTGGTCCTCTTCGATCGCATCGCCGACCTTCACGTGCCATTCGACGATTTCCGCCTCGGCCACGCCTTCGCCCACATCGGGCATGTTGAATGTGAATTTCGCCATGGCTTTCATCAATCCTTGCGTGAATATCTCGCGGCGCCGGGGCCTTGCGAAGTTGACACAATTGACACTGTGTCGCGCATCCAATTTGCCGTCATCATTCTGTTTTTCATCAGCTTTCTTTCGAAAAGCAAAGTTGACACATACCGGGCAAAACCACCGCATTCGCCGCTGCGACACGGATCATCCATGCCTCTGAGCGTCGCTGTAGGAAAGCCCGAAGTGATCGCATGCGTTCCTACTCGCTCAAGATTTTGTCCAGCGCCTCACCAATGCGAACCGGACCGGGGAAATAGGCCCATTCAAGGCTGTGCGGGTAAGGCGTGTCGAACCCGGTCACGCGTTCCACCGGGGCCTCGAGGTGGAAAAAGCACCGCTCTGTCACGAGCGCGGACAGTTCCGCGCCAAATCCGCTGGTGCGGGTCGCCTCATGAACGATCAGGCATTTGCCGGTCTTCTTGACCGAGGCCTCGATCGCCTCGATGTCGAGCGGGACGAGCGTGCGAAGGTCGAGAATGTCGGCCTCCACGCCCTTGTCACGGCACACCGCCTCAGCGACGTGCACCATGGTGCCATAGGCGAGCACGGTGACTTGCTCGCCCTCAGTGACATGGCGCGCTTTGCCGAGCGGGATTTTGTAATACCCCTCCGGCACCACGCTGTCCTTATGCTTTTTCCACGGCTCGACGGGTTTGTCGTAAAAGCCGGAAAACGGACCGTTATAGATGCGCTTTGGCTCAAAGAAGATGACCGGATCGTTGTCTTCAATGCACGAGATCAGCAAGCCCTTGGCGTCATAAGGCGTCGCCGGGATGACCGTCTTCAATCCCGAGACATGCGTGAACAGGCTTTCGGGCGACTGCGAGTGCGTCTGCCCGCCAAAAATCCCCCCGCCAAAGGGCGAGCGCACCGTCAAGGGCGCGATGAATTCCTTGGCGGAGCGATAGCGCAGCCGCGCGGCCTCCGAGATCAGTTGATCAAGGCCGGGATAGATATAGTCGGCGAACTGAATCTCGGGCACCGGGCGAAGGCCATAGGCCCCCATCCCGACCGCGACACCGATGATGCCGCATTCGCTGATCGGGGTGTCGAACACGCGCGTCTTGCCGTGCTTTTCCTGAAGGCCGGCGGTGCAGCGAAAGACACCGCCAAAATAGCCGACATCCTCGCCCATCACGATCACATCGTCATCGCGCGCCAGCATCGTGTCGAGCGCTTCGTTGATCGCCTCAATCATGTTGAGGCGCCGTTCGGTCACCGCAGGGGTGTCTTTCGTGGTGGTCTCAGCAGGAGCGCTCATCGACCGCCTCCTTTGCCTGCGGTGTCTTTGGGGTGTTGGTCCGGCCACTTGATCTTGCGCTCGCGCGTGGCCTGTTCGGCTTGCTCTTCGAGGTGCCAGGGCAAATCTTCGAACACGTCTTCGAACATGGTGTGGAACGGATGGTGCAGGCCGTGGCCCAGAATACCGTTCTTTTCCGCTTCCTTGGTGGTGGCCTTCACCTCGTCGGCGCAGGCCTTGTCCATGGCGGTCTGGCGGTCCTCGTCCCATTCGCCGATGGCGATGAGGTGGTCTTTCAGCCGCGTCACCGGATCGCCCAGCGGCCATTCCTCGCGCTCCTGCGCGCTGCGATAGCCGCTGGGATCGTCAGAGGTGGAGTGCCCTTCGGCGCGGTAGGTGAAGTATTCGATCAAGGTCGGCCCCGCGTTGGCGCGCGCGCGGTTGGCGGCCCAGTGCTGCGCGGCGTAGCAGGCGAGCGCATCGTTCCCGTCCACGCGCAGACCGGCCAGACCATAGCCCAACGCGCGCGCGGCGAAAGTGGTGCGTTCGGCGCCCGCGAACCCGCTAAAGCTGGAAATCGCCCACTGGTTATTGATCACGTTGAGTATGACCGGCGCGTTGTAAACGGCGGCAAATGTGCAAGCGGAGTGAAAGTCTCCCTCCGCCGTCGAGCCCTCGCCCACCCATGTGGCAGCAATCCGGCTGTCGCCCTTGATCGCGCTCGCCATGGCCCAGCCGACGGCTTGCGGCGTTTGCGTCGCGAGGTTGCCGGAGATGCTGAAGAAGCCAAAATCGCGCGCCGAATACATGATCGGCAACTGGCGGCCTTTGAGCTTGTCGCCCTTGTTCGAATAGATCTGGTTGATCATCTCGATCATTGGATAGCCGCGCACCAACAAAATGCCCTGCTGGCGGTAGCTGGGGAAGACCATGTCATCGCTGGCGAGCGCCATCGCGGCGGCGACGCTGGTGGCCTCTTCGCCAGTGCATTTCATGTAGAAGCTGGTCTTGCCTTGGCGCTGGCCGCGAAACATGCGTTCGTCAAACGCGCGCACCATCGCCATGTGGCCCAGCATCGTGCGGAGCGTCTCGGGATCGAGCTTGGGATCCCAGGCCCCGTGCGCCTTGTTGTCGTCGCCCAGCACCCGCACGAGGCCGTAGGCAAAATCCTTCATGTCCTCAGACTTGGTCGCCTCATCCGGGCGCGGTTGGTCGCCGGGCTGACCGATGACGATATCGCTGAAATCGGCGGTGTCGCCGGGCCGGAACTTGGGCTCGGGCACGTGCAGCGCGAGCTTCGGGCGATTATCGCCCGTTGCAGGCGTTGGGTTGGCCGGGTCGGCCATAAGCTGTCTCTCCCCTCAGATGCGTCTGTGGGGAGGGGTTAGGACCGCTTTTTAAGGTGCGTCAAGCGATCGCGATCACACCGCAACAGGGGCCTTGATCGGAGGCAATGGCGCGTAATCATGGACCAAAAAATCCTCGATCCGGTAGTCGAAAATTGTTTCAGGCTTTCGGGTGATTTCCAAAGTCGGGTTGCCTTGGGGGGTGCGAGTCAGCTGTTCCTCGATCAGATGGTCGTGATTGAGGTAGAGGTGCGTGTCGCCGCCCATCCACACGAGCTCGCCGGGCTCCAAATCGGTTTGCTGCGCCATCATCCGCGTGAGCAGCGCGGCGGACCACAGGTTGAAGGGCAGACCCAGCGCCACATCGCATGAGCGCTGATACAGCGCGCAATTCAGCCGCCCATCGCCGACATGGAACTGGTAGGTCTTGTGGCATGGCGGCAGCGCCATCTGGTCGACCTGCGCGACGTTCCATCCCTCGATGATATGGCGACGGCTTCCGGGGCTTGTCCTGAGGCTCTCGACCACCTGCGCGACCTGGTTGATGCCCTCGCCTTTCTCGTAAAGCCCGTCGGGGCGATAGCGATAGGTCGGCCAATCCACCCATTGCTTGCCATAGACCGGGCCCAGATCGCCCCAGCGCTTGGCAAAGCCCTCGTCCTGCGCGATCTGCGCAACGAAATCGTCGAGCGTGATGTCCTCGCCGCTCTCCTTGACGTAGCGGGCGTGGGGCCACTCGTTCCAGATCTTCACGCCTTGCAGCACCAGCGGGCGGATATTGGTGTCACCGGTCAGAAACCACAGCATTTCGCGCGTGGCGGTCTTCCAATAGACCCGCTTGGTCGTGAGCAGCGGCATCGCCCCATCCGCCAGATCAAAACGCAATTGCGCGCCAAAAACCGAGCGCGTGCCGATGCCGGTGCGATCCAGCCGCTCAGACCCCGTGTCCCAGATCTGTCGCATCAGATCGAGATATTGGTGTTCGTAGTGAAGACTGCGAGACTGAGTTTCAGCTAGGGTTGGCGCATGGTAATTCATGACTGTTATCTACCTGATCGTTTCTCCAGTGTTGACTGCTACCGCGCACAAGGCCGCGTATGGCCCTGTGTTCAACCTGTTTGTACGGCTGTGGATAGGATGAGCAAACAATTGTCGCACTCCGCAAATGCCCGCTTGCCACCCCGGCCATCCACACTTATAGGCGCGCCCCTACCGCACGAACGCATCGCGATTTCGTGTTTTTGAGTCGGGAAGTAGCTCAGCCTGGTAGAGCACCGTCTTCGGGAGGCGGGGGCCGGAGGTTCGAATCCTCTCTTCCCGACCATTTTCTCCGCATCGCGCCAAAGAGGCAACGGAGCCTAGAGCAATCCTCGCGGCCCATCGGGCCGGTCGACCTGCGCGCTTTTGTAGCGCTGCGTGACGAAGTCGAGCATCGCCTCCAGATCGCTCTTTTCCATGTCGCGCATGATGAAAACGATGCGCGAACGCAGATCATCCGAGGGCCATTCCGGCAGGATCGCAGGGGGATGCCAGATATGTTGGACGCCGTGGACGACCAGCGGCTTGTCCATGCCCTCCAGATTGATCAGCCCCTTGATCCGCAACATGTTCACGCCCTTGAGCGAGGTCAACAGGCCAAACCATTCGTCAAAGACCGCCGCCGCCAGAGGTTCGTCGATGGTCATGCAGACCGAGGTGATGCGGTCATCGTGGCGGTTCACATCGTGATGGTGGTCATCATGATCATGATGATGATCATGTCCGTGGTGATGATGATGGTGGCCGTGGTCGTGCGCGCCCGCATAGGCTTCTTCATCGAGCCATCTCAGGATATCCTCGCCCTTCAGTTCAGGATTAAACGCCGCGCCGCCGAACAGGCCCATCAGGTCTTGCGTCTGCTCCGCCACCGAGACGATCCGCGCCGCCGGATTGATCGCGCGCAGACGCGATGTGAGCGCCGCGACCGCGCCCTCTTCGGCGATGTCGGTCTTGCTAACCAGCAGCGTGTCGGCCACCGCCGCCTGCTTTAACGCTTCGGGCTGAGTGTCCAGCGTGCCGTCGCCATTCACGCCGTCAACCAGCGTGATGATCTCAGCGAGCGAGTAGGTGTCGATCAGGTCTTTATCCGCCATGATCGTGTGGATGATCGGCGCGGGGTCAGCGAGACCCGTGGTCTCGATAATGACGCGGTCAAACCAGCGCTCACCCTCGCGCGCAAAGCGCCACGGCGCGTCTTTCAGCGTCTTTTGCAAATCGCCCTTGATCGTGCAGCACAGACACCCGCTCGACATTTCGACGACCGTGTCGTCCTCGTTGCTGGCCGCGATCAAATTGTGATCGAGCCCGACCGAGCCAAACTCGTTGATGATCACCAGCGCCTTGGAAAGCTCGGGCAATTGGATCAACTGGTTGAGCAAGGTCGTCTTGCCCGCGCCCAGAAAACCGGTGAGCAAGGTGATGGGGATCGTGGGCACGCTCGGCAGGCTCCTACATGCTCTCGCGGATCATCGCTTCGTATTCGTCCGCGCTCGCTTTGCGCGGGGTGGAGCGGGCCGAGAGATCCTTCATCGCGTATTCGACCATTTCGGCAATGTCGCTTTCCTCGATGCCCATTTCGGCGAGCCCTGAGGGAATGCCGATTTCCTTGTTCAACCCCTCGATCGCAGCGGCCAGATCGCCGCCGGGCGCCAAGCCGATCGCTTCGCGCAGACGCGCGTATTTTTCCTCGCACACGCTTTCGTTGAAGCGCAGGACGGCAGGCAGGAACACCGCGTTGAGCGTGCCATGGTGCGGGTTCAGGCGGCGGATGCGGCCCGCCGCGTGGCTCATCGCGTGCACCGCGCCAAGGCCCTTCACAAAGGCGAGCGCGCCTTCGGTCGAACACATCATCATGTTCCAGCGCGCGTCGCGGTCCGAACCGTCCTTCACCGCCTTGGGAAGCCACTGCCAACCGCGCCGCAAGCCATCCAGAGCAATGCCTTCGGCGGGTGGGTTCACCTGCGGCGTCAAAAACGCTTCGATGCAGTGCGTGATCGCGTCCATGCCCGTCGCCGCCGTCATCCCGGCGGGCAGGCCCATGGTGAGTTCCGGATCGCAAATCGCGACCTTGGGAATGAACAGCGGGCTGGCAAAGGTCATCTTGCGCCCGTCTTCAAGGATGATGACGAAACCGACAGACACTTCGGACCCTGTGCCCGAAGTCGTCGGCACCGCGATCAAAGGCGCCATGCCCTTGATGAGCTTGGCCCCGCCCACCAGCGGATCGTATTGCTCAAGCGGCCCGCCGCTCTCGGCCAGCAGGCCCACCGCTTTGCCCAGGTCCATTGACGAGCCACCGCCCAGCGCCACGATCCCGTCGCAGCCGTTTGCGGTGTACAATTCCAGCGCGTCTTTGGTCGCTTCTTCAGTCGGGTTGCCGGGTGTTTCATCGTAAACCACCGGCTCAAAATCGGGACCGATGGCGTCCAGCACGGTCTGCACCACGCCCGCGGCAATCAGCCCCGCATCGGTTGCGATGAGCGGTTTTGTGATACCGTTCTGTTTGAGTGCCTTGGGCAGCATCTCAAGCGCGCCAAAATCAAAATGCGTAGTGGTCAGATAGGTCAGTGTGGCCATGGTGGATGGATCCCTCTCTCGTTTGGCCGCGTGTTTGAAGCCACCGGCGCGCGAAGGCAACACCCAAAGGCGCGCTTTGCGCTGATGCTCTCAGGCGCCTTCGGGCATCGGCGTCGCCGCGCCAAGAGAGCCGGAGGAGACAGTGACCGGCAGGCGCTTTTCAGGGGAAAGTATGGGGGCGCTCATTGGTAAGACTCCGGCTCGTGCGAGTGCATGATACCCCATATCATTAGACGCTGCGCCCGCGCACTTCAACGCCTTGCGTCGAAACGCGGCTTCCCATGACACTTCAAGGGGTGAGCCAATGGCTTCAGGTGAACTTTTCGGTGCTGATATTGGCGTGCGGATTGACGGGCAGCGTCGCGGGATCAGCGGGGGCCATCACCTGCATCGCGATAAAGCCGAGGGCGATGGTGAGCCCGCCCAGCCCCAGCGACAAATGCCAGCGCAGCCGCATGAAATCGGGCGAAGAAAGCCCCAGCGCGCGGTCCACCATCGGGCTTAGCGCCAGGAACGCTCCCAGATACAGCATGGCCGGCCCCGGCCACTCCCACCCTTCGAGATAGGGGATGAACAACGCCGCCGCGATCAGGCTGGGCAGGACCGCAACACCGTAAGCGCCCGCCCCCGCCTGGCCGGTCTTTGCAATCGCCTGCCCCCACCAAATGCCGCCCAGAAAGCTGAAAATCATCGCCGGATAGACAAAGCCCATGAACAGCGCGCTGTATTCATAGGGGCTTTGCAGCGTCACGACGGCGATGCAGATGATCTGCGGCAGCAGCCCTGCGTAACCAAGTGCGCGCGCAGCGGGGGTGAGAGTTTGTGTCGGGGTCATGATGTGCTCAACCCAACCGGACACCGGTGGGTTCCGCGTGCTCGTGGCAAAAGTCGGCGAAAAACGTCGGATCAATTTGGAACGATCGTCCCGGCCATCCCTAGCTAGAGTGTAACTTGAACGCGAAACGAAACGCTCAATGACCTCGCAATTAGAGCGAGACGGAGCCCCTCTAAGACGCGTCGATCACTCGAAACGGAGCCCCCATATGCTTGAGATTCTTACTCTTATCGCCACTGTCCTTTTTCCCCCGCTCGGCGTCGCGCTGAAGAAGGGCTTGGGCAGTGACTTCCTTATCAACCTCATTCTCACGCTTCTGTTCTTCGTGCCCGGTCTGATCCACGGCATCTACGTGAACTATATTGCGGGTGGCAGCCGCGCTCTCGCCTAATTGCGATTGACCGATACATTTGGCGGCGATTTTTCGGCGCCATAAAAAGCCTTGAGGGGGCGCGGGATATATCTCGCGCCCCTTTCGTTTGTGCACTGACGAACGCATTCTCGCAGATTAGAGACATTGATGACAGACGAACCTTCCGACCGCTCCCGTGAACGCGCTGTGCCCGCCGGGCGTCTGGCGCGCATTGGAACCTTTGGGCGTCTGGTTGGCGGGGTCGCGGGCGGCATGGCGGCCGAGGGCGCGCGGCGTCTATCGAGCGGGGAGCGGATTTCAACCCGCGACCTCATCCTGACGCCTGGTAACGTCAAACGCATGACGGACAGACTATCGCACTTGCGCGGGGCGGCCATGAAAATGGGGCAGATGATCAGCCTCGATAGCGGCGATTTCCTCCCGCAAGAGCTCTCCGACATCCTCGCCCGCCTGCGCGATCAGGCGAACTTCATGCCGACCAAGCAACTGGATTCTGTGCTGCGGGCCGAGTGGGGGCCGAATTGGCGCAAGCAATTCAAATGGTTCAACCCGCGCCCCATCGCCGCCGCCTCTATCGGGCAGGTGCACAAGGCGATGACGCGCGACGGGCAGGAACTCGCGATCAAGGTCCAATATCCCGGCGTTGCGAAAAGCATCGACAGCGATGTCGACAATGTGATGACGCTGCTGAAAGTCGCCGGTTTCGCCCCGCCCGAACTCGAAATGGACAAGCTCCTGGATGCCGCCAAGAAGCAGCTGCATGAAGAGGCCGATTACGCCCGCGAAGGGGCGCAAATGCAGCTTTACCGTGAGCAGCTTGCGGATATGCCCGGCTTCGTCGTGCCCGAACTGCACGAAGAGCTGACGCGCGGATCGATCCTCGCGATGAGTTTCGAAGAAGGCGTGGCGATTGAGAAGCTCGAAGAGGAACCCGCCGAGCGCCGCGACGAAATCTTCGGCAATCTGCTGGAGCTGGTCAGCCGCGAATTGTTCGATTTCGGCGTCATGCAAACCGATCCGAACTTCGCCAATTTCCGCTATCGCCCATCGACCGGTGAGCTGATCCTGCTCGATTTTGGCGCGTGCCGCGCGGTCGATCCGGCGGTCTCGAACGGCTATCGCCGGATGCTGATCGCAGGGCTCGAAGGCGACCGGGACGAAGTTCGCGAAGCCACCATCGAAGCGGGTTTCATGATGCCCATCGTGGTCGAAAAGCACCCCGACAGCGTCAACAAGATGATCGATATCGTCATCGATCAGATGCGCGCCGATGCGCCGTTTGACTTCGCGGATCGCGGCTTTGTGCACATCATCCGCGAAGAAGGCTTCGCTATCGCGCAGGATAAGGACACGTGGGCCTTCCCGCCGATTGAGACGCTGTTTGTCCAGCGCAAGGTTTCGGGCATGGCGCTGCTCGGCACGCGGCTGAAAGCCAAGGTCAACGTGCGGCGCATGGTCGAGGGAATCCTTGCCACAACCACGCCGATGCCGGTCGACAAAGCGGCTTAGTCGTTCGGCGTTTGCGAACCGATCCAAGCGTCGATCACCTCTTCGAGCACGCTCAGCGGTAAGGAACCGTTTTCCAGCACCGCATCGTGAAAAGCGCGCAGATCAAAGTCGGCACCCAGGGCCTCCTCAGCCCGCTTGCGCAGTTCGCGGATCTTAAGTTCGCCCACCTTATAAGCCAGCGCCTGACCCGGCCACGTGATGTAGCGGTTGACCTCCGCATCGATATTCGCCGCTGACAAAGCCGTGTTGTCGAGCATGAAATCGACCCCCCTCTGCTTCGTCCAGCCTTTCGAATGGATGCCGGTGTCCACCACCAATCGGCTCGCGCGCCACATTTCGTAGGACAGGCGCCCCATCTGCTTGGCGGGCGTGTCATACAGGCCCATCTCGATGCCAAGCCGTTCGGCGTAGAGCCCCCAGCCCTCGACAAAGGCGGTGAAATAGGTGGTGTTGGCGCGCAGCGGGTGCAGGTCCAATTCCTGCTGGATCGAGATTTGAAGGTGATGCCCCGGCACCGCTTCGTGCAGGCTCAGCGCGGGCAGCTCCCATAATGGGCGCTGGTCGAGCTTACTCGTGTTGATCCGGTAAATGCCCGATTGACCCGCCGCCAGACTGCCGCTTTCGTAATAGGCCGTGGTCGTGCCCGGCGCGATGGCGGCGGGGATCGGTTTCACCGTGTACGGGTTGCGCGGCAGCCGCGTGAAAAGCTGCGGCATAAAGCCATCGATCCGTTTCGCCAGCGCCGCGACGTGCTCCACATAGGCGTCCGCATCGGTCATGTAATGGCTGGGGTCGGTGCGCAGATGCTCGATATAGGCCTCGCGGCTATCATAGCCCGCGCTGGCCGCGACCGTTTCCATTTCCGCGCGGATGCGGGCGACTTCGGACAGGCCCAGTTGGTGGACCTCATCAGGCGTCATATCGGTCGTGGTGAAGCTTTTGACGCGGTTGGCGTAGAACGCGGCCCCTCCCGGCGTCTCGGAAACACCCGGCAAGCCGTCGCGGCAATTGGGCGCGTATTCCTTCGTGTAGAATTCGAGCAGATCGCGATAGCCGCCCATGACCGTCTCGGCGATCACCCGGCGCGCGATGCGCTTTTGCTCGTCCCAAACTTCCGGGGAAATCGTCGCAGGCCGCTCGCGGTCGAACGGGCGCCAGAAGGGCGTGTCTTCAACATCATCCTTGATCCGCGCGGCGATGGATTGCTCGAACCCTTCAAACGGCTCGCACGCATGGGCAAGGCCCAATTCGACGGCGGCGCGGCTGCGCACAATGCCCGCTTTGTTGTAATCCTCGAACGCGCTTAGCCGCCCCAAATAGCTCTCAAAATCGGCCTGCGTGAAGAATGGTGAGCGGTTGGGCAGCGAGGCGAAACCGGAAAACCAGCCGCTATAGGTGTTGAACACCACGTAGCGCGTGTGATTGTGCTGAGCGGCGGCGAGCGTGTCTTCGAACCCGCGTTTGATGACGGCGTAATCGATGCGCTCGGCGTCGGGCAATTGGGCCGCGTCGATCGCAATAAGCTGGTTGAGAAACGCGCGCGTTTCCTCGACGCGTACAGCAAAGGCCGCGATGCCGAGGTCGCTCAATTGTCCATCGCCGCGCCGGTCGCCCACACGTGTTGCGAGCAAAGGCGAATTGTCCAGTTCCGCCTGCCAAATCTCCTCTCGCAGTTCCTTAAAGTCTTCGAGCGCGCCCGCCTGAACAGGAAACGGCGCGATTGCGACCAGAATGGCGGCAATAAAGGATGAACGCACTGAGATTACTCCGTTTTACGAGCTCTTGATCTTGCAAAGTCTGCGACCCATGCCTTACACCCCCGTCATGACACAAGGGGTCGACACTAAACCAGCGGTGCTTTTCGTGTGCCTCGGCAATATTTGCCGCTCGCCCATGGCCGAAGGCGCCTTTCGCAAAGTCGCGCAGGAAGCCGGACTGGATTGCGATGTCGATTCCGTGGGCACCGCCGCCTATCATCTGGGCGAAGCGCCCGATCCGCGCGCCATCGCCACCGCGCGCAAGCACGGCGTCGACATTGGCGGCGCTTTGGGACGCCAGCTGAGCCCGGCCGATTTTGACCGGTTTGGCCATATCTACGCGCTCGACACCGCCAATCTCGCCGGGATTATGGCGCGTGCGCCGCGCGATGCGCGCGCCAGGGTTTCACTGCTCATGGACGTGGTGCAGGGGCGCGAGGGCGAAGCGGTTGCCGATCCCTATTACGGCGACGAGGAAGATTTCGAAGCCGCGTGGGAAGAGATTGCGCTCGCCGCGCGCCACCTCGTTGAAAAACTCAAGAGCGATTAGGCTGCGTCCTTTCACGCCCGCGAGGCGTTCTCACCCACCACGCAACAATTGCACGCCCCAGTCGCGCTCAAAAAGGTAGAGCAGGATCCGCGCCGCCTCTCCGCGCAGCGAGTTGAGGCCGCCATCGCGATCAATCAAGACGCGCGCGTCGGCGTGCGCGGCGGGCAGCAGCCGCTGGACCTGCTCCAGATCGGCGATCCGAAACGCCGCTTCGCCTGATTGCCGCGTGCCGAGCAATTCACCGCCACCGCGCAGTTCGAGGTCTTTCTCCGCCAGATCAAAGCCGTCTTGCGAATCCTTTACATAGGTCAGGCGTTTCTTGCCGGTTTCCGACAAGGCGTCCCCGCGCAGCAGCACGCAGCGGCTTTTCTCAGACCCGCGCCCCACGCGCCCGCGCAATTGGTGAAGCTGCGCCAGACCAAAGCGTTCGGCCTGTTCAATCACCATAAGCGTCGCCGAGGGCACATCGACGCCAACTTCGATCACCGTGGTCGCCACGAGCAGCTTGGCCTCGCCGCTGGCAAAGCGCTCCATATTGGCGTCCTTTTCCTCAGGGCGTAATTGCCCGTGAACCATCACCACCGCGTCGCCAAAGCGCTCCTTAAGCTCGGCGTAGCGCGCCTCGGCGGCGGCGATATCGGCGGCTTCGAACGAACCGTTCGCCTCGCGCACCATCGGGCACACCCAATAGGCCTGTTGCCCGGTCGCCAGATGCCGCCCGGTGGCCGCGATCATCTCTTCCGAGCGCGCCTGCGGAAAGACCAGCGTCTCAATCGCCTCGCGGCCCGGCGGCAATTCGTCGAGGCGGCTGACATCCATTTCGCCATACTGCGCCAGCGTCAGGCTTCGCGGGATCGGCGTCGCGGTCATCGCCAGCGTGTGCGGGCTGCGCTGTCCCTTGCCCGCCAGCGCGAGCCGCTGCGCGACGCCAAAGCGGTGCTGTTCATCAATCACGACAAGGCCCAGATCCTTGTAATTGACCGTGTCCTGAAAGATCGAGTGCGTGCCCACCAACATATTGATCGAGCCATCGAGCAGGCCCATCAGGATACTCTCGCGCTCCTTGCCCTTGGCTCGGCCCGTGAGCAGCGCGACTTCTACCCCCGTCGGCGCGGCCATGGCGCGCAGCGTCTCGAAATGCTGGCGCGCGAGAATTTCGGTCGGTGCGAGCATAGCGGCCTGCTTGCCCGCCTCGCACGCGACCAGCATCGCCGCGAGCGCGACCACGGTCTTGCCCGCACCGACATCGCCTTGCAGCAAGCGCAGCATGGGCGCTTCCTGCGCAAGATCGCCTTCAATCTCGGCAATCGAGCGCTTTTGCGCACCGGTCATTTCGAAGGGCAGGCTTAGCTTCTCGCGCAATCGCCCATCACCGATGAGCGCCTGTCCCTTGCGGCGGCGGCTATCCGCCTTGACCAGCAGCAGCGCGAGGCTGTTGGCGAGCAATTCGTCGTAGGCCAGGCGATCTTGCGCAAGCGCGTCGGGGCCCTGATGCGCGGCCTTCATTGCCTCGCGCCAGGATGGCCAACCCTCGCTCGCAAACTGACCGGGCTCAATCCATTCGGGCAGGTCGGGCAAGCGCTCCAGCGACTGCGCGACCAGCGATCCCACGCGCGGCTGCGTCAACCCTTCGGACAGGCGATAAACCGGCTCGGTCATGCGGCCCATATTGGCCGAGCTTTCCGCCTCGACATGGTCGGGATGGACGATCTGCAGCATGTCGCCATACCGGTCGAGCCGCCCGGCGACCCAGCGTTTCTCACCCACGGGCAGCAGCTTCTTCGCCGAGTAGGACGCGCGCCCGAAATAAGTTAGCGCGGCGATATTCCCCGCCTCATCCTGCGCCAATACGCGGTAGGGACCACGCCCCGGATTATACGGTGCGCGGTGTTCGGTCGGCGTCAGCGCGACGATCACCTGTTCGCCTTCCGCACCTTCATCCAGATTGGCAATCGCGCGTCGCGAGACAAAGCGTTCGGGCAGATGATAGGCGACGTCCTTGACCGTGCTCAGCCCCAGTTTCTCCAGCGGCTTGGCAAGCTTGGGCCCGACGCCGTCAAGCGTCTTTGTCTCAGCAAACAGCGGGTTGAGAATATCGGGGCGCATCGTCTCGTCGCGCTAACACCGCTTATCCGTCATTGCGAGCCGCAGGCGAAGCAATCCATCATCCAAGGGCTCGTTCTGTGGAAAGTTCAGTCCATGGATTGCCGCGTCGCCTTCGGCTCCTCGCAATGACGTGTTGAAGGCGAGGCGCATGGAGGTTAGATCATAGCGCCATGGTACTCACGGATACGAACGACACGCCTCCCTTCGAAGATCGCCTGGCCCGCGCCAAGTTTCGCGCCTGGCATCGCGGCACCAGAGAGGCCGATTACATGATCGGCGGCTTCTTTGATCGCTATTCGAGCGGTTGGGGCGAGGACGAATTGGTGTGGTTCGAGGATCTGCTGGCCGAAGACGATGTCGACATCATGGCCTGGGCGCTGAAAACGCAGGACGTGCCCGAGCGCTTCAAGGGCGCGCTGATCGATACCATGATGAAGCTCGACTACGTGGACATTCCGCGCTAACCGCGCCTCCGATTTTCCGCGCGCTTCGCAAGGGCGCGCGCCGAGATTTCTGCTCCTTTTGAGCCTCGTGCGGGAACGCGCGGGGCTGTTGCCGTTTGAGACTACACCCTCTGAAAGCCCCGCATGCCCGATATTGCCCGCATTCTCTCCGCTCCCTCGCCGCTGACCTTGTCTTCGCTCCCGCGCGGCGCGGTGCCCTTGGTGCTGACCGATCTGGCGCGCGCGGCGAAGAGCCATAAGAAAGCGCAGCGCGCCGTCTTCATCGCGCCTGACGAGGCAGCGATGCGATCCGTGGCGGAGGCCGCGCGCTTCTTCTCGCCCGAAGTCGAGGTGCTCGAATTCCCTGCGTGGGACTGCCTGCCCTATGATCGGGCGAGCCCCGCTTTGTCCGTCAGCGCCGCGCGTCTGTCGACCTTGTTCAAATTGCAGCACGGCGCAGGCGGCGCGCAATTGCTGGTCACCACGGTCAACGCCGCCCTGCAACGTGTACTGACCCCGTTCCGCGTTCGCGAGAACGCGCGCGGGTTCAAGCCGGGCGTCACCATCGGGCATGACAGCCTTGCAGCATTGCTTACCCGGCAGGGCTACACCCGGACCGACACGGTGGTCGATCATGGCGAATTTGCGGTGCGCGGGTCGATTGTCGACATCTTCCCCTCCTCGCTCGACGAGGGGCTGCGGCTCGATTTCTTCGGCGATGAGTTGGAAAGCCTGAGGCTGTTTGATCCCTCCACCCAGATGTCCACCGGGCGGCTGGCGGGCCACTTGCTGCTGCCCGCTTCCGAAGCGCTGCTCGATGACGAAACGATCAAGCGTTTCCGCAGCCGCTACCGCGAGATGTTCGGCGCCAACGCCACGCAAGACCCGCTTTACGAAGCGGTGAGCGATGGGCGGCGTTTGGCCGGGATGGAGCATTGGCTGCCGCTGTTTGAAGAGAAGCTGGCGACGCTCTTCGATCACCTCGGCGCGGATGATGTCGTGGTGATCGACGCCGCCGCGATTGGCTCAGGCGAAGAGCGCGTGTCCGATATCAGCGATTACCACGACCAACGCGCCCGCATCGCGAGCGACAAGAGCGGCAGCTATCGCCCGCTTGCCAAGGACGCGCTCTATCTCACCCATGAGGAGTTCGCCGAGGCTCTCGTTTCCGCCAAAGCGCACCGCGCATCGGTCTTCGCCGAGCCGGAGGGGCCGACCAATCTCGACTTCGGCTTCAAGGCCGCGCGCGATTTCACGCCCGAGCGAACGCGCGGTGAAAATGTCTATGAAGCGGCGGCCAAGCATTTCAAGAAGGTCAGCCAATCCGGGCGCAAGGCGCTGTTCGCCGCCTATTCGCAAGGCTCGGCCAAGCGCATCGCCTCCATCCTAGACGAAGCGGGCTGCGCCACCGCGCTGGCGGGATCGTGGCAAGAGGCGCTGGGGCTGTCCGCCGGAAAAGCCGGAAAAGCCGCGACCGCTGCGGTTGTCCTGCCGCTGGAATCCGGATTTTCGAGCGACAGCCTCGAAATCCTCACCGAGCAGGACGTGCTGGGCGACCGTCTGGTGCGCCGCAAAAAAAAGCGCAAGGACGCCGACGCCTTCCTCGCCGAACTGCAAGCGCTCGCACGCGGCGATCTGGTCGTCCATGTCGAACACGGCATCGGCAAATATCTCGGCCTTGATCCCATTGCGGTGGGCAAAAGTCAGCACGATTGCGTCGCGCTCGAATATCACGGCGGCGACAAGCTGTTCATCCCGGTCGAGAATATCGACGTGCTCAGCCGCTATGGCTCGTCCGAAGAGGCCGTGGCGCTCGATCGGCTGGGCGGGGAAGCCTGGCAGAAACGCCGCGCGCGCCTCAAAGAACGCATCACAGCCATCGCGGGCGAATTGATGAAAGTCGCCGCCGCGCGCGCGCTTAAGAAAGCGCCCGTCTTCGAAGCCGAAGAGGCGAGCTACAACCAGTTCGTCGACCGCTTCCCATGGGAAGAAACCGACGATCAGGACGCCGCCATCGCCGATGTGCTGCGCGATCTGGAAAGCGGCAAACCGATGGACCGCCTCGTGTGCGGCGATGTCGGCTTTGGCAAAACCGAGGTCGCTTTGCGCGCCGCCTTCGTCGCCGCGATGAACGGTCAGCAAGTCGCCATCGTCGCGCCCACCACGCTGCTCGCGCGCCAGCATTATCAGAATTTCTCCGAACGCTTCGCCGGCTTCCCGCTCAAGGTCGGCCGCCTGTCGCGCCTCGTCTCGAACAAGGAGATGACCGAGACCCGGGATGGCCTGGCCGACGGCACGATTGACCTTGTGGTCGGCACGCATGCGATCCTCTCAAAATCGACCGAGTTCAAAAACCTCGGCCTCGTGATCGTCGATGAAGAGCAGCGCTTTGGCGTGACGCATAAGGAAAAGCTCAAAACGCTGCGCGCCGATGTGCACATGCTCACGCTCACCGCGACGCCGATTCCGCGCACGCTGCAAATGGCGATGACGGGCCTGCGCGAGCTTTCCACGATGCAGACCCCTCCGGTCGACCGCCTCGCGGTGCGCACCTATGTGATGGAATGGGACGATCTGGTGATGCGCGAGGCGCTGCTGCGCGAACACCATCGCGGCGGGCAAAGCTTCATCGTCGTGCCGCGCATTGCCGATATGGAGCCGCTCGAAGAATGGCTGCGCGAAAACGTGCCCGAGGTGAAGACGGTCAGCGCGCACGGCCAGATGAGCGCGGCCGAAGTCGAAGAGCGTATGAGCGCGTTCTATGACAAGAAATACGACGTGCTTTTGTCGACCACCATCGTCGAAAGCGGGATCGACATTCCGAGCGCCAACACGATTATCATCCACCGCGCCGACCGCTTTGGTCTGGCCCAGCTCTACCAGCTGCGCGGACGCGTGGGCCGCGCCAAGATCCGCGCTTACGCCTACCTGACAACGCCTGAAGACACCCAATTGTCCGAGATTGCGGAGAAGCGGCTCAAAGTGCTGGGCGATCTCGACTCGCTGGGCGCGGGCTTCCAACTCGCCAGCCACGATCTCGACATTCGCGGCGCGGGCAATCTGCTTGGCGATGAGCAATCGGGCCACATCCGCGAGGTCGGCTTTGAGCTGTACCAATCCATGCTCGAAGACGCGATTATGGCCGCGAAGGCGGGCGAGATGGGCCTTGAGCCCGCCCGCGACAAAGTCTCACCGCAGATCACCGTCGACGCGCCGATCATGATCCCCGAGGATTACGTGCCCGACCTCGCGGTGCGCATGGCGCTCTACCGCCGCCTCAACCAGGCGCAGGACAAGGCCGAGATCGAAAGCCTCGCCGCCGAAATGATCGACCGCTTCGGCGACCTGCCCTCGCCCACGCAAAACCTGATCCGCCTGATCGAGATCAAGCATCAGGCCATCGAAGCGAACATCGCCAAGATTGACGTGGGCGCGCGCGGCACGCTGGTCACGTTCCATAATGACGATTTCCCCGATGGCCCCGGCCTAATAGCCTATGTCGACAAACTGAAAGGCACCGCCAAACTGCGCCCCGACATGAAGCTGGTGATTAACCGCGCCTGGGGCGACCCGCAAAGCCGCCTCAACGGCCTGTTCCAATTGACGAAGGGGCTAAGCGGCATCGTGCGCAAGGCGGAGCGGGCCAAGCGCAAACAGGCGGCCTAATAGGCGAAACGGTCTTGAGCGTCCTTACCCATGCCCTCGCCCGCGCGCGGTTTTCGCCAATTCCACCACGCTTTCGCTCTTCATCGGCACCGCGCGCAGGAAACCTTGCCAGTGGTGGCACCCTTCGGACTGGATCGCGGCGCGCTGGATTTCGGTTTCGATGCCCTCGGCGTAGATATCGAGATCGAGCGCGTGGCCCAGCGCGATGATCGCGCGCAGCACGGCCAGCGCCTTGGCGTCGGCGGGGACGTCGTCGACCATAATCTTGTCGAGCTTGATCGCGTCGAGCGGCAATTCGCGCAGATAGCGAAAGTTGCAGAACCCTGCCCCGAAATCATCAAGCGCGGTGCGAAATCCGAGCGCGCGCAAGGCGCCCAGCGCGCTCGCGGCCTGTTCCAGATTGCGCAGCAGAAGATCTTCGGTGATCTCCAGCATCAGGCGGTTGGGGTCGAGCGAGCTTTTGCCAATCAGCTTGGCGAAATCAGCGGCGAAGCGCGGATCGCCCAATTCCTCTGGCGTGATGTTGAGCGATAAGGTCAGGTTTGCCGGCCACGAGGCCGCATCTTCAAGCGCGCGCGCCACCACATGGCGCGAGAGCGGCGCGACCAGAGCGGCCCGCTCGGCGATGGCGAACAGGTCGCGCGCGCCGATCTCTCCTAAAGAGGGGTGGCGCCAACGCGCCAACGCCTCGGCCCCGACCACTGAGCCGTCCTGGCAGGAGAATTGCGGCTGGAACAAAACCTCGATCTCGCGCCGGTCAAGCGCGCTGAGCAAGTCGCCTTCGAGCGCGGACGGCTTCACCCCCGGCACGGTTCCGACCGCGTTGGTCGCGCTGGCCGCCCCCCCCGTTGCACGCCCGCTCACCACACCGCGCTTGCTGACGCTGCGTAGGGAGGGCTGAGAGGAAGGTTTACTCGATTCCATTACATCGCTCTTAGGCCTCCCGTTTTCGCATGGCTCACATGAATTGCAATCCGACCGAAATTGGAACATCAGGATAAGTACGTGCGGCGCTCTGGTGCAGAGCGACGCCTTGGGGGGACAGGTATAATGGGAAATATCAGCGCATTGGAACGGGCGCGTATGAGTGACGAGGAAGAGGTTGGCCGCGCGCGGTCGTTTGATCGCATCGCTCTGCTGGCGTCGGAAAGCCCGCGGGCGCAAGAGGCGCTTGAGCATCTGTCGCGCCAGGGCGATTTCGTGCCGCTTCAGGAAGCCGACGTGGCGGTCGTCCTTGGCGGCGATGGTTTCATGCTTCAGACCCTGCACGCCATGCTGGATGCACGCCGCGTGGTCCCCGCCTATGGGATGAACCTTGGCACGGTCGGCTTTCTGATGAACCGCTATGACAAGCGCGCGGTGATCCGCAAGCGGCTGGCGCGCACCAAGAGCAAGACCATCGCGCCGCTGCGCATGCACGCCACCACGCAAAGCGGCGATGCGCATTCGCTTTGGGCGATCAACGAGGTGTCGCTGCTGCGTGAAACGCGCCAGACCGCGTGGATCGAAGTGACAGTGGGCAGCCGTGTTCGGATCAAGCGTCTGGTGGGCGACGGCGTGCTGGTCGCCACCCCGGCGGGCTCGACCGCGTACAATCTGTCGGCCAATGGCCCGATCCTGCCGCTTGATAGCGAGATGCTGGCGCTCACCCCGATCAGCCCCTTTCGCCCGCGCCGTTGGCGGGGGGCGATTCTGCCGGACAAAATGAAAATCGGGCTCAAAGTGCTCGATCCCGTCAAACGCCCGGTCTCCGCTGTGGCCGATCAGAAGGAATTGCGCGATATCGCCGAGGTCACCTTGTCGATCGAGCCGCACACCGAATTGGAGCTGCTGTTCGATCCGGGGCAATCGCTCGAAGATCGCATTGTTTCCGAACAATTCGCCACCGACTGAGCGCGCTCGCCCCTGCCTGACGGTTTGTGTGGTCGCTCTTGGGTCTTGTCAGGCCGCTTTGCGGCGCCGTTTTCGATGTTGGTGAAAAACGGCTGATAAAGCGCTTGCCAATCGGCGCGGGCCTCCATATACGCGCGCTTCCGCACACGGAGAAAAACCCATGTGCTGCTCCCCGATAGCTCAGCGGTAGAGTAGGTGACTGTTAATCACTTGGCCGTAGGTTCGAATCCTACTCGGGGAGCCATTTTTCCTAACAATTCGGTTTGTATTCAAAGGTTTGCCTGACCGAGGCGAGCCGCTCTTGGCCATTCCGATGGTTCAACCAAGGTCTGGACGGGCTTGAGAGCCTCTTTACGCAGACCTCCGCCTCAAGACACACCTCGCCACTGGTTTTCCGCTTCTAATCGGTCGGGGTTTCGGGCCTCGTCAAGGCTTCGACGACTTTCTCCGCCCCGGTGCCACCCCAAACGAACAGCCCGATGTCTTTGCGCAGGCGCGGCGCGTTCGCACGGGCGTAGTCCGGATCAGC
This sequence comes from Pseudomonadota bacterium, assembly GCA_039033515.1. GTDB lineage: Bacteria > Pseudomonadota > Alphaproteobacteria > Sphingomonadales > Sphingomonadaceae > Erythrobacter. Next base: position 26,638 of record JBCCCM010000007.1, on the reverse strand, counting down.
GATTGAGCGTTGCAGAAGCGCGATCGTCTCCTGCTCCATCCCCGAAGGATCGGTCACAGGCAGCCTTTGCGCGAGCGCTTCAGCCTCGGTCATTTTGTCGGCCCCGATCAGCCCGATCAGGAGATACAGGTACAAAAGAGGATCAGGCGCAGAATTGGTGCGCACGACCGACTCAAGAATAGCCCCGTTCGTCGTGCTAAGCGTCGGACAGGAAGTGGCAGCCGCTTCAATCGCGACCACCATCGCGGGATAGGATATCGCGCGTTCAAATGCATTTCGGATAAACCCACTCGCGCCGTCGCAATTATCGTTGGCCAGTTCAACCTTCGCAGCGGTGAAATTGGCAAAAGCGTTAAACCGATCCAGATCCAGCGCCGTTTGCAAATCTTCCCACGCCTGGCCCCTGCGTTCCATCGGCTTTCCCTCGATAATCCGCTGCTGAAAACCCGTGAACGCCCGGCGCGCAAGGAAGAAGGGCTGATACTCCGACGTTGGAAACCGCTCGACACAGGAATCCACCAACGACGCGGTTCGCTCTCCATCGGCGCGCGAGTTCTCTATCTTGAGAAAACATTCGTACCCGTTCCGGGGTTCTTGACCGGCCATTGCCAGCTGGTCCGTCGCAATCACGCCTGTCGGGGAAGTGATGTAAACGATCGCCGCCGCCAATTCCTGCGGGAAGAGACCCGGTGAAGCCGGATTGTCCACGATTCGATCTCGAAACAGCACTGCGCCGTTACGATCTGATAACTCTACAAACGCGCGCAGAGGCCTAGCAGAGCGAGCGAAATCGAGCGCGAGCGTGTATTCGTTGTCCTCCTCGCTGTCTGCAACGGTGGGCCGTGACACCCACGAATAGGCCAGTTGAACTTCGACCAGACGCGCCGCGATTTGGACCCGATCTAAAGCGGCCTGATCTTGAGCAGGAATGGCCTCAGTATCGATGATAAGCCGAATGCTCGGCTTATCGATGGGGCCACCATTATTGGCCAAGCCCGCATCAGCCGTAGGACTCAGAAAATTGGTGTAAACCAACAGTCCCAGCAAAAGAGCGATCGCCGCCAAAAGCCAGAGGACCATCCCGCCACGTTCTTCGCGAAACAATAATCCAACGCCCGCCGCATGGCTCAAAGCCTCACTTTTGCCCACTTCGAGCGGCGCGACGTCACCGGCCTGCTCGATAGGAAAGCTCGTAGAAACGCTGGCAATGGGCGCAGGCGATTCGGCCAAATCCACTTTTTCAAGGCCGAGCCGATATTCGCCCGCCTCAACTATAAGTCTTAGCCCGTTGCCGGGCGCCTGGCGCGAGTAATAGCCGTCGAGATTCGAGCGCAAGCGAGACATCTGCACCCGAGGGTAGGAATCGCTGGCGAGATCGAAATCGCTGTCTTTACCGAGGCCATCAACGGCAATCTCGTACTGGGTTGGGGCCGCTCCGCCTTCTAGAGTGCGCTCAAGAAGATAGCGAAGCAGTTGACTTTGCACAGGTGAGCGCCCGAAGACGGGGCCTTCCAGCACCCGTTCCGTTTCCAATCTCAACTGGTCAGAAAACACCAGACGCGTGTTAGTCGGCCGGTCCATAACCGAAACCCTACGTTACAACGGGTAAACGACGCGTTTACTTATTTATGTCGCGCCTGTGTAACCCGTCCGATACTCGCGTTCCTCAACTGCGTAACGTTACAGATACGGTCTAAGACTGACGAGAACAAGCCGTCACTGCCACAATACAAGGCATGATGCGGTTATTAGCCTTTGCGATGTTTTTCTCTTTGACGGTGCTGGGGTCTACCCCGGCCATCGCCAAGGACGAGGCGTCGCGAGCAAACACCTCGTCGTCTTCCAAGCAGGCGACGCCCGCATCAGCAAAGATCCTGTCGGGCGTTTCGGTGCGTTGGTCCTCATCGACGCCCGATGGGATCAGCATGAAAGATCCATCGGGCAAGCGGGCTGCGGTTCGCACGAAAGTGAAACGCCGCGGCGCCGACGGGAAAATTCAGGAGATTGTCTATGTTGAATTCACTTGAGAGCCAGGCCGATGCCTTTCCCGCGGTCGATATGTTCTCAGTAAGCGAACGCATTCACGACGCGGCGGCCAGCATGCACAGTCACGTAGGCGAAAACTCCGCCGAACGTCGCCTTCACAAACGGTTCAAGACCGCCTTTCGCGCCAGCTGCGTGATCATTGACGGGCGCCCCTGCATGGCGATGATCAAGAATATGTCGCGCGCCGGCGTCATGGTGCACCTCGATGAGAGGCTGAGCGAAGGCGACATCGTCCACTATTTCTGGGACGAGCGCCGGATCGCCCGAGCCCGCGTCGCGTGGAGCGAAGGGAACCTGCACGGGCTGGACAACGACGAAGAGCAAATCATCTTCGACAAGGAATTCAATTACCGCTCAGTGCGCGTCCCCTGTGTGGGCGAGGCCGAGGCGTGGATTGACGGGGCACGCTATCGTCCGATGCTGGTCAACCTCTCGCTCGGAGGCGCCCAGCTCGAGGGTCTGCGTGCGCGCGTGGGCGCGCTGGTGACCTTGCGTTTGTGCGGTGTGGAGCTCACCAACGCCTGCGTGCGCTGGTCTCAGTCCGCCAGCGCCGGTAATCCCGCCCGCATGGGTCTCGCTTTCTCACGCCGCATGAGCGCGTCGCAACTCAGCGGCATCTTAAGCGCCCGCGAACTCGACCTCGCCGCTTGAGCTGAACGATCGCGCGGCTGTGCTGCGCTTGGGGATAGGCGATGTGCGGGATGCGCGCCGGGCCTTCGATGCCAATTTGAAAGACATGACCTCGCCGTGACAAATGTGTGAGCCAGCCCCTTGTCCATCACCGTCCTTTTTGGGAAGATGTTATGCGAACGTAAGCGCGTAAACGCGCCGTGCGCGGCGATTGAAAGGGATTAGATTGGCCGACACACCAATGAGTGAACCACCGGGCGAGCCGCGATTTCAGACCTTCGCGCAGTTCTATCCCTTTTATCTGAGCGAACACGCCGACCCCACTTGTCGGCGTCTGCATTATATCGGCACCACGCTCACCTTTGTGTTTCTGGGCCTTGGCATCGCGGTTTCACCATGGTGGCTGATCGGGATGCCTCTGGTGGGCTACTTCTTTGCTTGGGTCGGCCACTTCTTTGTCGAAAAGAACCGCCCGGCGACTTTCACTTATCCCCTATGGTCGTTGATCGGGGACTATAAGATGTTCTTCAGCTGGCTTTCGGGGCGTTTGCCCGCGCAATTGAAGGCCGCTGGGGTGATGCGCGTGTGACGCTGCGCGACGGTTCAGGAATTGGAGGCCGGGTGCAGTTGTTATTCACCGGTTTGGGTGCAATTTTGGCCAAAGTCATGGGATGTTCATCATAGCCCAGGCACGCTGATAGCCGCGGGAGTGCAAATCTAGGAGCGCGAATATGAGTGTAATTCTTACCTTTTTGGCGCCGTTGGCCTTGATCGCTGGCCCTGGAACTCAGGCGAGCGCACCCTCGACGACAGAGGCGACGCTCGATGACGCTTCCACCCGCTTTGCCCATGTGCTGGTCACGTCTTACACGTGCGACCTGCTTGGTTACGGCGTGGACTACCTTGCGATTGCAGATCTGGGCCACGAAACGCGCGAGCGCATGATGGCCGATGGCGCCACCTATGACGAGGCAATGGAACGCATCCGCGCCGATGTGACTCGTGTTCGAGACCGTTTCAACTCACGCTATTACAGCGCCATTTATCGCGGGCGGTTCAACTTTGGCGCGGCCGACGTGTTCCCAGACAACGGCCAGCAGCAACGTTTCCAGAAGACTTTTACCGACCGCTGTAACGATCTGGTTGAAGAGGGACCAACAGCCGCGTTTTTCACTAAGCCGGACGAACGCCTGTCAAGCGCCGATCTGAGCCGCAAAGTCCGCGATCTGGTCGCACTGGCGCGCCACGGCGACTAGAAGCCACCGCTTGGCCCTCAATCACGCCGGCGCGGCGTTAGCGCATCCTCGCGCCCATCGCCCGCGCCGATGCCGCCATCGACATACATCACCTGCCCGTTGACATAGCGCGCCGCGTCCGAGCTCAGGAAGATCGCGGCGTCCGCGATATCTTCGACCTCGCCCAGAAAGCGCGAGGGGATGCGCTGGATGGATTCTTCGAATTTCGCCGGGTCGTTGGAGAGGAACTTCACCCCTTCGGTGTCGGCAATCGCTCCGGGCGAGATCAGGTTGGCGCGCACGCCCGCCGGGCCCCATTCGATCGCCAGCGTCTTGGTCAGTTGGTTGACCCCCGCTTTGGCCGCGCAGGCGTGGGCCTGGAACGCGCGCGGGCTGTCCGCTTGCCCCGCCGTAATCGCGATCAGCGACGCGCCGGGCTTGGCTAGGTGGTCAAAACTCGCCCGGAACAGGTTGAACGTGCCCAGCAAATCGATGTCGATCACCGTTTTGAAGGCGTTGGCGGACAGACCGACCACGGGGGCGAAGAAATTGCCCGCCGCGCCCGCAATCACGATGTCGAGCGTGCCGTAGGCCTCGGCTGTGCGCTTCACGACATCGGCGACGCCATCGTAATCGCGCACATCGCAAGACAGGCCCATCGCATCGCCTCCGCCGATCTTCTGCAGCTCCGCCTCCGCATTAGCCGCGCGCTCTTGATCGCGCCCAAAGACGACGACTTTGGCGCCGTGCTCCATCAATCCGCGCGCAATGCCCAGATTGATGCCGCGCGTGCCGCCGGAAATCAGCGCGGTCTTGCCCTTGAGCAGGTCGGGTTGGAAAGTTGTGGCCATGAGAGTTCGCGCTCCTTTGCGGTGTCTTTCGACATCAACGCACAGGCCGCCGCCCGGTTGCGAGCCATCACGCCAGCAGCAGCCGCGCCCCCACTACGACCACCAGAACCGCCGTCAGCCAGCGCACCCAGCGCAGCGGCAACACGCGCGTCGCAAGCAAGCTGCCCACCTGTCCGCCCACCGCGACCGCGATCAAGAGCGGCAACGCCGCACCCACCGCGCCGCCGATGGCTGAGGGCCCTTGCTTGAGCAATTGGCCCACCAGACCGAACAGCGAGTTGACGAGGATGAAGACGCTGGCCGTCGCCGCAATCGCGCGCGCGTTGTTCCAGCGGGCAAGGTGCAGCAATGGGGCCAGGAAGATCCCTCCCCCGATCCCGACAAGGCCAGCCAGATAGCCGATCGGCGCGGCGACAAACGGCGCAAGCCGGGCGAGCCGCGTGGGCTCATCCGCCTGCCCCTCGCTCACCGGCAAAAACATCGCTGCCCCCGTCAGGATCAGGCTGACGCCCAGCAGCGTCAGAAAGCTCGCCTCGTCAATCGGGGTCAGCCCGCCCATCAGCGCGGCGGGCGCCGCCAGCGCGGTCAGTGCCAAGGCGCCGCGCCACGGGGTCAGGCCGGCGCGCGCGAAGCGGATCGTGCCGCCAGCCACCACCACGATGTTGCACGCCAGAGCGACAATCGGCAGCAGCCGGTAATCGAGCCCATACCACGCCAAAAGCGCCGCGTACGTCGATCCCCCGCCAAAGCCGACGCTGGCGTAAAGCAGCGCAGTGACGACAAAGGCGAGCGCCAGAGCAAAAGGGACCGCTCCGATCACGCCCTAAGCCGCTCGCGTAGGATCACACCGGCGCGGCGACCGGCGGGATGCCGAAAGCGCCGTGGCAATGCTTGTACTTTTTGCCCGAACCGCAAGGGCACGGCGCGTTCCGGCTGACGCCGAGATGCGCGTAGGGATTTTCCGTGATCGCGCCGCCCGTACCCGCTTCGGGGCGCGTCGATGGAGCCAGCGATCCGATCATATCGGGGCGCAGTTCCGAGCCGTCGCCATCGTTCGAATTGTCCATGCCGGTCAGCGGATCGATGTGGCTGGTGAGGAAATCGGGCAGGTCGGGCAACGCTTCTGGCAGGCCTTGGCCGAAGGGCTGGATCACCTGCAATTCGCCACGGAACAGGGTTTTCGTGACCTCTTCGCGCAGCGTATCAAGCATGGTTTCGAACAGGCCGAACGCCTCTTGCTTGTATTCATTGATCGGCTGTTTTTGCGCGATTCCGCGCATCCAGATCACCTGACGCAGCGCGTCGAGAGTGGCGAGGTGCTCTTTCCATTGGAAGTCGAGCTGTTTAAGGAGCTCGTCCTTCTCGGCCACATGCCATTGCTCCGGATCGTAATTGGCGACCTTGGCGTTCATCATGTCGTCGGTCAGCGTGCGCAGGCGTTCCTCGATCATTTCGGGTTCGACCTGGTCTTCTTCGAGCCACTCATCAATCGGCGGCGTGAGGCCAAAGACCTCTTCGACCTTCTCTTTGAGATCCGCGATCTTCCATTGCTCGGGATAGGATCCCGGCGGGCAGGCGTCGGCGACGATGGAATTGATCGTGTCGTGGCGCATATCGACCACGACGTCATCGACCATATCGGCGTCCATGATTTCGGCGCGCTGCTCGTAAATGACCTTGCGCTGGTCGTTCATCACGTCGTCGTATTGGACGACCTGTTTGCGCGTGTCGTAATTGCGCGCCTCGACCTTTTTCTGAGCCGTTTCAATCGCTTTGCTGAGCCACTTGGACCCGATCGCCTCACCGTCTTCGAGGTTAGAATTCATCATCTTGGCAAAGAGCGTATCCGGCCCAAAGATGCGCAGAAGGTCATCCTCAAGGCACAGGTAAAAGCGCGAAAGGCCCGGATCGCCCTGACGGCCAGAACGGCCACGCAGCTGGTTGTCGATCCGGCGGCTTTCATGGCGTTCGGTGCCGAGCACGAACAAGCCGCCCGCTTCGATCACCTTGGCTTTTTCAGCCGCCGTTTCTTCCTTGATGCGCGCAATGGCGGCGTCCTTTTCAGGCCCGTCTTCCATACCGCCGGTTTCATCGTTGATGCGAAATTCGAGGTTGCCGCCCAGCTGGATATCGGTCCCGCGCCCGGCCATGTTGGTGGCAATCGTCACCGCGCCCAGACGGCCCGCCTGCGCCACGATATGCGCCTCGCGCTCGTGCTGGCGGGCGTTGAGCACTTCGTGTTTGACGCCTTCCTTGTCCAGAAAGTCGCTGAGCAATTCGGACTTTTCGATAGAGACCGTGCCCACGAGGATCGGCTGGCCGCGCTCGTTATGCTCGCGGATCGTCTTTGCGATGGCCTGGAACTTGTCCATCGTGTTCTTGTAAAACTCGTCTTCCTCATCGACGCGCGCGACCGGCAGGTTGGTCGGGATTTCGACGCAGTTGACCTTGTAGATGTCCCAGAATTCCGCCGCTTCGGTGGCGGCCGTGCCGGTCATGCCGGACAGTTTGGGATACATGCGGAAGTAATTCTGAAACGTGATCGAGGCCATGGTCTGGTTTTCCGGCTCGATCTTGACGCCTTCCTTGGCTTCGACCGCCTGGTGCAGACCGTTCGACCAGCGTCGCCCGTCCATCATGCGCCCGGTGAACTCATCTATGATGATGATCTTGTCATCCTTGACGATGTAGTGATCATCGCGCCGGAACATGTGGACCGCTTTCAAAGCCTGATCCAAGTGGTGCACAACCTGCGTGTTCTCGACATCGTAAAGGTTGTCGGTTTCCAGCAGACCTTTTTCGATCAGCAGCTTTTCGGTCTCTTCCAGTCCGTCTTCGGTGAGCTGGATGTTCTTGGTCTTCTCGTCTTTCTCGTACCACTCCTCGGGGATCTCCTTGGCGACCTCGTCAAGCGAGTGGTAGAGATCGGACTTGTCCTCAGTGGGCCCTGAGATAATCAGCGGCGTGCGCGCTTCATCGATCAGGATCGAATCCACTTCATCGACAATCGCAAAGCTGAACGGTCGTTGCATCATCGCACCGCGCTCGCGCTTCATATTGTCGCGCAGATAATCAAAGCCGTATTCGTTGTTGGTGCCGTAGGTGATGTCGGCGTTGTACGCGTCGCGCTTCGAATATTCGTCCTGGTTGGGCAGGATCGTGCCCACCGTAAGTCCCATCCAGTTGTACAGGCGACCCATTTCCTCCGCATCGCGCGCGGCGAGGTAATCGTTGACGGTGATGACGTGGACGCCCTTGCCCTCAATCGCGTTGAGGTAGACGGCGAGCGTCGCCATCAGCGTCTTACCCTCGCCCGTGCGCATTTCCGCGATTTCACCGCGATGGAGCACGATGCCGCCGATCAACTGCACGTCAAAGTGGCGCATTCCAAAGATGCGCACCGACGCCTCGCGCACGGTGGCAAAGGCCTCAGGCAGCAGATCATCAAGGCTCTCGCCCGCGTCGAGGCGCTCGCGAAACTTGACCGTTTGGGCTTGCAGTTCGCTGTCGGTCAGCCCCTGCATTTGCGGTTCAAGATCGTTGATCTGATTGACGATTTTGCCAAGCGATTTGACGTAGCGATCGTTCGAGGAGCCGAAGATCGATTTTACCAGAGAGTCGAACATGGGAGGTATCAGTCCTGTGATTTCGTGGAGCGACGCCGGGGGTAAATTCCCTCTGGGCGGACGCAAATGTATGGAGGAAACTAGCCTTGAGACAGGCGCTTAAAGGCGCGCAGCGTGAGGCGAGAAAATTGAAAAGGGGCTTTGCTACCCAACGGCCGAGCCCATGAGCCTGCGGCCCGTTAGCGCCTGGCTGCTATTCCAGAGAGAAGTCCGCGCCGACCACCACGGAAGGGGCGTGCACGCCGACAAGACGCAGACGCACAGCTTTCTTGCTCTGCTTTTCGCAGCCTCGGTTGCGCTTTTTAGGCGGTCGTTCGCACTGGCACGCCGCGCCGCCGCCGGAATTGACCATCTCGGCGAGCGTTTCGATGTCATAGGACAGCTCATCCAGCCGCGCAGCGCTCGCGGGCGCGTGAAGCGCGGCGAGGCCCGACAAAATGGCCAAAAGAGCAAGTAAGCGGCGTGACATCATTAACCGAGATAAGCGTTTTGAACGGGTTCGTCTAGCGGTTAGCCCATAGGGGTTTAAAGGTTACGAATTAGTCGCGCGTTTTTGGTTCGGCATCGCTCATCCGGGCCGAAAATTCGACCACAACGCGCTTGGCAACGGGCACCCCGTTTTCATCGCGGTAAGGGATCGGACGGCTGCGAGCGCCAAAGGGGCACGGGTTTTTAGCAAGGTTTTCTTCCAGGCCAAAGGGCAGATCGCCTTCCGCACGATCAATCACGCAGTCGGTCGGACGGCCGTGTTCGTCGACGGTAAAGGTCGCCTTGAAACGGAAGGTTCCGGGCACTTCCGGCGTGCGTTTGCGCCAGAAATGGCGGCCACGATAAACGCCCTCGGCGGCCTCGCCCGCTTCGTTTTGGGCCGGTTGAAATTCCCCGCGTTTCATGACCGCAGCGCAGGTTGCGTCATCAAGCGCGGGGTGGCCGCTGGTTTCGCGTATTTCGCATCGGGTGGCCTTGCCGGCTTGGTCGACCGCGATGTCATAGACGACCAGGCCTTCTTCGCCGGCAAGCCAGGACGGTGGCGGATAGTCCGCTTGTTGCGGCTGCGCCTTGCGCCAATTGACCAGAGTGGCCGTGCTGGCTTCGCGCAATGCGCGCCGCTCCTTTGCTGCTTGCGAAATCTCTTTGATCGTCGCCGTTATTCCTTTGACCGTTTTCTGATCCGTCTCCTCCTCACTGAGAGGTTGTTGATCGGGGGCATTCTGAGCAGCGAGCGGGGCGGTCCCAAACAGGCTGACCAAGGCGAAACTGGCTATCAATTTCTGCATATCGAAAGCTCTAACCAAACACGCCGCTTTGCGAAACAGGCGCGCGCGCGATTGCGCCCATGCGCGCCTCGCCTTAAGGCGCTGGCCATCATGGATTTGACCCGCTCGCCGCTCGCTCTGCCCTTCCCCGACATGCCGCCGATTGCTGGCGTCACTCTGCGCGTGGCGCGTGCGCGTTATAAAGAGTGGGACCGCTGCGACCTGACTTTTGCGCAGCTGGCCGAGGGCACAAGCGTCGCAGGCGTCTTCACGCAAAGCGCCTGCGCTTCGAGCGAGGTTGAGCTGGGCCGCGAGCAGATCAAGGCGGGCACCGCGCGCGCGCTGATCGTCAACGCGGGCAATTCCAACGCCTTCACCGGGTATCGCGGGCGCGAGGCGGTCGAAGCCATTATGGCGCAGGTGGCGCAAGGGATCGGGTGCGAGCCCGCTGAGGTGCTGGTCTCATCGACCGGGGTGATCGGCGTCCCCCTGCCCAAGGATCGCGCCGAAGAGGGGGTCGCCAACGCGCTATCCGCCGACCCTTGCTCGTGGGAAGAGGCCGCCGACGCCATCGCTACGACCGACACTTTCGCCAAGGGCGCGCACGCCAGCGCCATGATCGGCGGGACAAAGGTCAATCTATGCGGCATCATCAAAGGGTCGGGTATGATCGCGCCCGATATGGCGACCATGCTGGGCTATATCTTCACCGATGCGAGCGTGGAGCCCGCGTTTTTGCAAGAGCTGCTGAGCGCGGCAAACCTTGAAACCTATTCCTGCATCACGGTGGACGGCGACACCTCGACCAGCGACACGGTGCTGGCCTTTGCGACAGGCAAGACGGACGCCCCGCGCATCACCGGTTGGGACAGCGCGGGCGCCGACGCCTTCGCCGCCGCTCTCACAGATATGTGCCGCCAATTGGCGCAGCTGGTGGTGCGCGACGGCGAAGGGGCGAGCAAGTTCATCACCGTTCGCGTCTCGGGCGCGGTTAGCGATGACAGCGCGCGGCGCGTGGGGCTGGCAATTGCAAACTCGCCGCTCGTCAAAACGGCAATTGCGGGCGAGGACGCCAATTGGGGCCGCGTCGTCATGGCGGTGGGCAAAGCGGGCGAGCCCGCCAATCGCGACACCCTCTCCATCGCTTTTGGCGGCGTGTGGGCCGCGCGCGATGGACTGCCGGTCGAGGATTACGACGAAGCGCCCGTCGCTGAGCATCTCAAAGGTCACGAGATCGACCTTGCCGTGGAGCTGGGAATGGGAGAGGGGCAAGCACACGTGTGGACCTGCGATCTCACCCACGGATATATCTCGATCAACGCGGATTACCGGAGCTGAAATGGCCGAACTGTCTGCCCTCGACGCGGAAATCCGCGACCTTTTGCGCTTTGCCGCGCGTGGGTCGATGCTGCCGCGCTACCGCGCGCTCGCGGATGATGAAATCGAGATGAAGGGCGAAGACGACCCCGTCACCATCGTCGACCGGGAGGTCGAAGCGTTCTTGAGCGAGGCGCTCGCCAAACTCGCGCCCGGCGTCGCCATCGTGGGTGAGGAAGCGGCCGCCGCTGACCCGACAGTGCTCGACGCTCTCTCGCAGCAATGCTGGATCATCGACCCGCTGGACGGCACGTCCAACTTTGCCAGCGGCGAAGGGCATTTCGGCATCATCATCGCGCTCGCCGATGCGGGCGAGGCGGTCGCAGGGTGGATCTATGACCCGGTGCGCGACCGCTTGTGCCACACGCGGCGCGGCGAAGGCGCGATGATCGACGGCGAGACCATCCGCGCCAAACCTTCGGGCGACACCCCGCCCCACCTCGCCGCGATGAAGCGGTTCATGGGCGAAGAGCAACGCGCCCTGTTCGAGGCCGAAATCGAACCGCACTACCGGATCGTGCAAGCCCCCGGCGCGGCGGCGGAGCAGTATCCGCTCACCGTATTTGGCGGTCACGATCTGGCAATCTACGAACGCACGCTGGCCTGGGACCACGCGGCGGGCTGCCTGTTCCTCAACGAAGCGGGCGGCGCGTGCCTGCGTCCTGATGGCTCACCCTACCGCGTCGATGACGGGCGCAAAGGCATGATCGGCGCGGCCTCGCGCGCGCTGTTTGATGAGCTCGCCGAGCGATTGCTGCGCGTGGGCTATATGCCAAGGGATTAGCCGTGTTGGTTCTGGCTAAGCGCGCCAAACCCGCCTAGGGGCCGTCTTCCGGACGATCTGGAACACAACGTAAAGGAGGCTATCATGGCACGCAAAAACACCGATCTCACCGACCTCCCCTGCTTTCGAGCGCACGTCTAAGCGCCGCAAGGGATTCCCTTCCGAAACGCGCGTCAAACGAGGCCATCGCTTCGTTCATGGCGATAAAGAGCTTATCGAAAAACTCGGCCGGAAAGACCCCTGCCCCTGCGGCTCGGGCCAATCCTTTCAAGCGGTGCTGCCTTACATCGGGGCGCTTTCGATGGGTCCGAGCGCGATGATTACTGGCGGTAAACAAAAAGGGGCGCCCATCAGCGGGCGCCCCTTTTTTTGATCGCTGGTGCGATTACAATTCGCTTTCAAGCCACGCTTTAAGCTGGCTCTTGGGCGCGGCGCCTACTTTGCGGGCGACCGGTTCGCCGTTTTTGAACAGGACCATCAGCGGGATCGACTGCACGCCCATTTCGCCCGGCGTCACGGTGCTTTCCATAATGTCCATCTTGGCGATGGTGACCTGCTCGCCCAGCTCTTCGCTGATTTCTTCCAGCGCGGGCGCGATCATCTTGCACGGGCCGCACCAATCGGCCCAGAAATCGACCAGCACGGGCTTGTCGGAATTCAGCACGTCGGATTGGAAGCTGTCGTCGGTGACGTTCATGGTCGCCATGGGGATATCTCCTGAAGTTGCGTTGCCCTCTATCTAGGCCAAAAGCGCTCGCACTCAATACGCTCCAGGGTCCGCATCCCCCAAGCTTTCCTGCGCGGCGCCCAAATCATCCTTGTGCTTGGCGAGGGTGCCGTTCGGCAATTCGATCAGCTGCGGGGTCTGGGTGTAAAGGACAGCCGCGCGCACAGTCCGGCCCGGATAGATCACTTCGAGCGCGGCGACATAGGCAGCCATCTGGCGCAGCGTCGCGGTGGGCACCGCCTCAGCGGATGCGGGCGGGCGGCGCGTGGTCTTGAAATCGACGACGGTGACCGCGTCCGGCGTGACCAGCAATCGATCGAGCGTGCCGGTGACGACGACGCCTCCCACAACTGCGCTGATCGGCGCTTCGGCGAGCGCCGCAGGGCTGAAGATCGCGGCAAATTCGGGCGCGCCGAGGACGCTAATGGCCTGTTCGACCATCGCGGCGCGCAACCCCTCATCCAGATCATCGGCCTGGCGCGCCAACCACGCCGAGGCCGCTTCGCGCCGCGCATCAGGGGTGATATCGGGCAGGCGTTCAAGCAGGCGATGGATCAAGACACCGCGCCGCATCGCTGTGCGCATTGCAGCAGGGTCTTCCATCGCGGTCATGGGCGGATCCGCGCCCTGCTCTTCGCCCGCGCGGCTAGGGGCGAGCGGGCGCGGCGGTTTGGGCTCGGGACCAATCGGGGTGAGCGCCCATTGCGGTAAGCGCGTGGCGTCCTGCGCGTCGGGGGCCGTGTCCGCAGCGCTCACCAATGGATCAGCCAAGCGGCCAAAGTCGCGTCGCGCCCCCCAGATCGGATCAGCGATTTCAGCGCCTTCAAAAAGCGTTTCGAGCCGGGCGTACCAGCTGTCTTCATGCGGGCCGTTCTTTGCATCGCGCGGCCCCAGCGCGCCGGTGACGAACAGCGCTTCCTCCGCGCGGGTCATCGCCACGTAAAGCAGTCGCCAATGCTCTTCCATGTCCGCCGCGCTCGCGCGTTCGCTGGCGTCGCTGATAGGACCGACTTTCTCGTCCTTCGCCAGCGAGGGAAGCGGGACGAGCTTTCCCTCAGCGCCGCCATGGCCCGATCCCGCCGTCTTGTCAGCGAGTTCAAGCGCACCGCCCTCGCCCGGACGGCCCGTCGCATCGGCCAAGATCACGATCGGCGCCTGCAAGCCTTTCGAGCCGTGGACGGTCATCACCCGCACCTGTCCGCCCGCGTCATCGGGGTCGCGCTTGAGTTCGGCGGAGCCCGCGTCGAACCACTCGATAAAGCCGGCAAGGCTGGGAACCGCGCCCGCTTCGAAGGAGAAGGCGGCGTTCACCAACTCATCGAGCGGATCGTTCGCCTCGCGGCCCAATCGCGCGATCAATTTGCGCCGCCCCTGCCACGGCCCGGTCAGCACCCATGCGATCAAGGCTTGCGGCGTTTCAAAATCGGCCAGACGCAGCAATTCGCGCAGGCGGTCCGCCGTTTGCGCCACGAAAGGCGGCGCGTCCTTTCGCCTCAGGTGATGCCACAGCCGCACGCCGTCTTCGCGCGGGACATGCTCCAGCAGATCATCTTGCGACCACCCGATCAGCGGCGAGGCGAGTAAGTTCGCGCATTCCAGATCGTCCAGCGGTTGTGCGGCAAAGCGCAGCGCGCTCATCACATCGCGAACGGCCAAAGGCGCGCCGAGCCGCAGGCGGTCCACCCCGGCGACCGCCACGCCCGCCTCGTGCAGCTTGGCCACGATTTGGGGGGCCAGCGTGCCGCGCTTTCGCACCAGCACCATGACATCGCCTGGCCTCGCCAAACGCCGCTCGTCCTTTTCGAGCACAAACCGATTGGCCCCGCGCACCCAGCGCGCGACCTGTGCGGCGATCTTCTCCGCCAGCACCGTGTCGTGATGGGCGAGCCATTCGCGCGCCTCATCCTCGGGCTGTTCGTCCTGCGCGCGAACCGGATGCCACAGCGATACGATCCCGGCGCGATCCTCGCCTACGTGGCGCGGGGCGGCCTCGGGCAATCCGAACGCCTCATGCCCCAGCGCGCTGATGGCTGTGTTAACGAAATCGAGCACCTGCTGAGCGGTGCGGTACGAGCGCCCTAGATCGAGCGGCAGCCAGTTCGGGATATTGCGCCGCTCGCGCATTTCCTTTGCGTTGGCGTGCGCGTCCAGAATCCGCTTGGCGATCTTGGCCTTGGCGCGTTCGTAGTTTTCAGGGCTGGTCCCCTGAAAGCCGAAGATGGCCTGCTTGTAATCGCCCACGGTAAAGATCGTGCGCAGCTTATCGCCGCTCGCCCCGTCGCCGCTGAAGAAGTCGTCGATCAGCGCCTCGACAATGTCCCATTGCGCTTCGTTCGTGTCCTGCGCTTCGTCGATCAGGATGTGGTCAAAGCGGCGGTCGAGCTTGTAGCGGATCCAGTCGGCGGTCTCGGCCTTGGCCAGCAAGGTTGCCGCGCGGTGGATGAGATCGTCGAAATCGAGCAGCCCTTCGCGCCGCTTGGTCGTCATCCATTTGAGCGAGAACGCGCGGCCCAGTTCGAGCGCGGCGGTCAGCAGTTCGGCGAGGTTAAGCAAACTCAGCCGTTCTCGATAGAGGCGCACGGCCTCGGCGATAATCGCTTGCCATTCGGGTAGGCGCGGCTCTTCTTTTGACGGTTTGGCCATCGCTCTTGGCTCGCCGTCCTTTTTGAGAACGGTGTCGTAGAAACCGTCCACCGCCTTGCAGCGCGCGTGGACATCAAGGCTCAGCCAGCGACCGAGAAAGGAGGCTGTTTCTTCGCCCTTTTTCGCCGACCAGCCTTGCATCAGCGGCTGCATCGCGCGCAGCTGATCATCGGGAAAGGTCGCGGGGTCGAGGACTTCTCTTGCCCACGCCTCATCCGCGTGTGCCGGAATGCCGAGCAGATTTTGCCGCACGCGCGTATCGACGGGCGATTGCCAGGCGTTTTTGCCCTCCCACATCTCTTCGCGCGCGGCGCAGCGCATCAGCCAGTGGTGCAAACTGCCCGGATCCTTGCGCGTCACAAACAGCTGGACCGCGTCCAGAATGCGCGTGTCGTGAGTCTCATGCGCCTCGCTCAGCATCTGAGCCAGAACCTCGCGCGAGAGCAGCTCGCGCTGGCGATCCTCCATCGGCTGCGAGCCCGGCGCAAGGTCGGCTTCTTCGGGAAAGCTCGCCAGCAGCCATTGCGAGAAAGCGTGGATCGTATCGATCCGCAAGCCCCCGCCGGGACAATCGAGAACGCTCGCAAACAAGGTCCGCGCGCGCGCCTGCGTTTCGGGATCGACGGGCGCGCCCATGAACTTCAACTCCTTGCCCAATTGCCCCTGATCAAGCCGCACCCAGCGCGCGAGCACCGCGTTGATGCGGTTGGCCATTTCCGCCGCGCCCGCTTTGGTGAAAGTCAGGCACAAGATCTGCCCCGGCTCGACATCTCGGCGCAGCAGCAAGCGCAGCACGCGCGCCGAGAGCACCTGCGTCTTGCCCGTCCCCGCTGAAGCCGACAGCCACACATTGTCCGCCGGATCGACCGCGGCGAGCTGGTTGTCCTGAAGCGGGAAGACCTTGGCGCTCACGCCGCGGCTCCTGCGGGCTCGCCCGCTTCAAAGACCCATTCTTCAAGCCGCATCAGCTGGTCGTAATCGGTGTAGCCGGGATAGTCCGGGTTTTCCTTGGCGGTGAAGGGAACCGAACCTTTGATATAGCGCGTGATCGCCTGACCAAGCTTGTCTTCGTGGAGCGGCAGGAACTCTTCGGGCTCCAAGCCGCTCTCGCGCGCGCTCAATTTCATCGGTGAAGATATTTCGCCAAACTGACCACCCTTTTTGCGCAGCGACCAATATTCAAACAGGCTCGCCTCGCCCCGCATCCGGGCGGTGTCCGGCGCCTCGCGGTCGGGTTTGAACCCGCCATGGCGCGCGATCAGGCCCAAGACGCCCAATTGCAGTCGATAGCCCGACGCGGTCTCTTTCTTGGTCGGCGCGCTGCCCGTCTTATAGTCGACAATCGCCAGCGTCCCGTCGGGCAAGCGGTCGATCCGGTCGGCCTGCCCAAAGACGCGCACGCCCATATATTCCATCGCCCCCCAGCTTTCGGTGAGAGCGACGCTGCGACCATCCTCAAGCCCCATGTCGATCCAGTCTTCGAACCGGGCGAGCGCGGCCATGATGCGCGGTCGCCACAAGCCCCACAGCAAGGGGTGCGGGTTGGTCTTGAGCAATTCCTCGGTCGCAAAAGGGAGCAGCGGCAGATCGGGCTTTTGCACCCGCGCCTTGTGCCATTTGTCGAGGATCGCGTGGACCAAGGTGCCGCGCAAGGCTGGATCGTTGAATGGATCAGCCGCCAAGGGTTCCAGCTTGCGCAGGCCGAGAATCTTCTGCGCGTAAAACTGGTACGGATCGCCCAGCAACCGGTCGAGCGCGGTCGCGCTGATCGACACGTCGCGCAAGGCGGTCGGTGGGTCGGGCATGGGGCGCGGATAGCGGGTCGCCACGGGTTCCGGCGCGCGGTCGAGCAGAGGCAGGATTTGCGGGATTGCCGCCTCGCGGTGCCGCTCCGCCTCGCGCTCGCCCAGCAGCGCTTCGACCCGCAGCAGAAAGCGCGAGGGGCGCGTGGGCCCATCGGCGTCGCGCTGCGAGCGGCTTAGCACCACTTCGGGCGCACCCATCGCTCCGGCGAGATCGTGCGCGGCAAGGCCGATGCGGAATTCGGATCCGGGAACGCCCAGTACGCGCAGGATGCCGGGCGCCAGCAAAGCGTCGGGCGATGGCGTTTGCGGCCATGTGCCCTCGTTCAGCCCGGCGCAAATCACCAGATCCGCGCGCGCCATGCGCGATTCGAGCAGCCCATAGATCGCAACGCGCGGGTGGCCTCCATAGGGCGGGCGGACCGCGATCTCTTCCATCGCATCGCGCAGCGCCTTGGCAAGGTCCGCCTTGGCCAGCTTTGTGCCGCATTCGGCGGCGTTGAGGCGCAGATCCTCGACCATACGCGCCAGCGCGCGGCCATCCTCGCGCGCCCACACCGCTTCGGAGGCGAGCGTTTCCGCCGCCGCGCTCAACCCGTCAAGCGCCTGCGCCAAACCGATTTCGTCCGGCCAATCGAGCAGCGGAGCCAGCACCGTTTCAACGCCGTCCCACCAGCCCGCGAGGTCCGTATTGTCTGATTCTTCCGCCGCTTGTCGCAGCGGAGCGAGCCCCGGCGCGGGAGAGGGCCCTCGCAATTCGCGTTCAAAACTTCGCACATGGCTGAGCCATTCGCGCCGCGTGTCGGTGTCGGCGCTGGCGATCAGCGGATGGCTGAGCGCCGCGATCAAGCCGACCGGTTGCGGCCCATCGCTCACCAATTGCGCCAGCAGTGTGAACAAGCGACCGGCGGGCGTCAGGCTGACCTTTTGCCCGGCGGAATCGTCCGCGTTGATATTCCAGCGCCGCAAGTGCTGGACCACTCGGCGCGCCAACGAGCGGTCCGCGCTGATCACCGCGACGCGTTTGCCCGGCTCTTCCAACGCCTCGCGCACCAACAGAGCGACGCCTTGCGCCTCTTCTTCCGATGTCGCGGCGGTCATTGTGCGCACGCCGGGCAGGCGGCGCTTGTCCGCCTCCAGCGTGACCCAGCTTTTGCTCGCCTGCGGTGGCAAAAACAGCGAGCTGATCGCGTGGCTGCGCGCCGGAGCGGCGGCCGACGCGCCCTTGCGATGCCAGGCGCGCACTTCCTCGCGCGCGAGCCCCATGCGTTCGAGCAGCAGCTTAAGGTGGTATTGCGGATGCGTGAGCGCGTCGTCGCTGGCAAAGACGTCCCCGCCGGCCTCGTTCGCGGCGCCCGCGCGGCCAAGCTCATCCCAGGCCGCCTGATCCATGGCGAGGTCGAGATCGGGCAGGATCACCGCCCCGCTGGGCAAATCTGCGACGGCTCTGAGCATTCGGGCGAGCGCGGGCGAGGCGCTGGTGACACCGGCGGCCACGATGGGCGTTTGCGGCGGCGTCACGCGCCAGCGCGTCCGCGCCCGGTCAAACAGGCGATTGCGCCGCGCCGCCGCGTCCACCCTTCCCAGCTCTTCCAAGCGCGCCAGCCAACGCGCCTGAACACGGGCGAACAGCGCGATCGATTCCTGCCAATGCACCGACAGATCGCCCAGCATCGTCAGCACCGCATCGCTAATCAGATCATCGGGAGCTTTCTCTTCGACAAGCAAGCGGTCCATGGCCCGCGCCATATCGCGCGCCAGCCGCAGCCGCGCCGCGCCGGGCAGCGCAGGCTTGCCTTGTGCAGCGAGTTCAACCTCGATCAGCGCCGCGATTTCCAGCCAACGCCGCGTCGGCTCGACAGCCGGAGGAATGTCGTTTGCGCCCAGCGGATCGAGCAGCGCGCCCAGCGCTTCATCCAGGTCGAGGTCGCCCACCGTGACCATGCGCGGCAACAGCATGCCCACCTTGCCGGTCTCACCCGTCAGCCGCGTAAACGCCTCGGAAATCGTGCGCGCGGCGCGCGTGCTGGGCACCAACAGCGTCAGCCGCGCCAGCCCCAGATCCGCATCCGCGTAGCGCGGGACCAACCCGGCCACCAACGCATCGGCAAAGCCGCGATGCGCAGCGATGGAGTAGATATGTGGGCGGGTCGCCTCGCTCACGCGTTACCCACGGCGAAGCGCTTCTTCGGTGGGCGCGATGGCCTGCGGTGTGCCGACCTCGTACCACATCCCGGTGAAGGACAGGCCAAACAGGCGCCCTTCCTCAATTGCACGGGTCCACAGGATGTTGGTTGAAAACTTGCCCTCGGGCGCGTCGCGCAAAAGGCGCTTCGATATCAGCTGGATGCCGGTGTAGATGAACGGCGCGATGCGGCCCGATTGGCGGCGCGTAAGACGCCCGCACGGGTCCATGTGAAAATCGCCCGGCCCGTTGAAATTCTCCGCGCGCGCGTGCGGCACCACCAAAAGCAACGCGTCCATCACCTCCGCATCCCACCGCGCCGAAAGATCGGCAAAGGCGTTGCGGGGACCATCAAGCCAGATGTTGTCTGCATTCAGGCAAAAGCACGGATCGGGCAGTATATCTTGCGCCTTGATCAACCCGCCGCCGGTCTCCAGCAGCTCGTCGCGCTCGTCCGAGATCGTCACTTTGGGCACCGCGCGCTCGAGCACGTGGGCTTCCAATGCGTCGGCGAGATAGTGGACGTTGACCACCGCTTTGGCCACGCCAGCCTCGGACAAGCGATCCAGCGCGTGGTCGATCAACGGCTTGCCTGCAACGCGCACCATCGGCTTTGGCGTGGAGGCGGTGAGCGGGCGCATGCGTTTGCCCATTCCGGCGGCCATGACCATCGCGGTGTCGGTGACCAAATCCGGTTTGGCGGCGTCGCTCAAGAAATCGTTCCCCCGCCGCTTTCGCGCAGCGCCTGCGGGATATTCGCATCGAACCACGCGGCCACGGGCGCGAGCGCAGGGTGTTTGAGATCCTGTTCGAGCAAGCGCCAGACGCGCGGGATGAGGCCGAGATATTTGAGCTTTCCATCGCGCTTGGCCAAGCGCACGAAAATGCCGGCAATCTTGGCGTTTCGCTGCGCGCCAAGGATCGCGTAATCGGCTTCGAAATCTTCATCCGCCCCGCCGCTTTGCGCCTGATAATAGGCCAGCATCTCAGCCGCGAAATCCTGATCCACATCGCGCCGCGCGTCCTGCAACAGCGAGACGAGATCATAGGCCCGGTGACCGACCAGCGCGTCCTGAAAGTCGATCAGCCCCTGCGGCGCATCGGGCGATCCGTTCAGGAGCATGATGTTTTCTGCGTGGTAATCGCGCAGCACCGTGACACCTTCGCCCTGCCGCGCCAAGAGGGGCGTAAGCGCATCGCGCCATGCAGCCTCATACCCCTCGATATCGACCGCCAGGCGCTGAGCGGGGGCGTACCATTCGGGCAGCAGCATCGCCTCTCGCAGATAGGCGGCCATGTCATAAGGGCTGAAGGGGCCGGCGGGATGGCGGTGCAAATCGACCAACGCATCAATCGCGGCTTTGTAAGCGGCGCGTTCGTGATCGGGATGGAGGTCGAGCCAATCGCGCATCCGGTCATCGCCAAAGTCTTCGAGCAGCAGCCATCCCTCGCGCGGGTTCTGCGCCAGAATGTCGGGCGCGCGCATTCCGTTGGCGCTGAGCCATTGCGCTACAACGATAAACGGCTGCGGATCTTCTTCGGGTGGCGGCGCGTGCATCAACATCGCGGGCTCGCCAGAGGGTTGGCGCAGGCGAAAATACCGACGAAACGACGCATCACCGGCGAGCGGCTCGATCTCCGCATCGCTCCACCCGGCGCTTTCGATGAAGGCGTGCAGGCCCTGCGGATGCTGGCGGTGCGCGTGGGTTTGGGCGTGGCTCATGGCATGCGCTCTAGCCAATCGGGCCCGCCGCTCGCAATCGCAATCCGCCCTTCATCCGCGACTTCTTTGCTCGGCTTCAAAGTGATTGCGAGACAAGCGCGCTCCCGCGCGAAGCCGCCCGCGTGGTCCGGCCATTCCGCAATCAGCGCTGCGCCCTCGCGGTATTCGTCAAGGCCAAGCTCTTCAACCTCACTGGGATCATCGAGGCGGTAGAAGTCGGCGTGGACCACGGGCAGGCGCAAAGGCGGCGCGTCGTAGGTTTCGATAATAGTGAAGGTCGGCGATGGCACTTCGTGGCGATAGCCCAGCGCGGCGATGATCGCGCGCGCCAGCGTGGTCTTGCCCGCGCCCAGCCCTCCGCTCAGCGCCACGACATCGCCCGCGCGCAATTGGTCTGCGATCCGCGCGCCATAGGCCGCCATCGCCGCCAGATCGGGCAGATGCTCGCCGGGTCCAGCGCTCACGGCAGCAAGATCATCGCGGCCGTGCCCGCGCCCTCTTCGCTGTGCAGTTCGAGAACGCCCCCATGCGCTTCGACCAACTGCCGGGCGAGCGGGATGCCAAGACCGTTGCGCGTGGCGACTTCCCCGCCCGGCCCCTCCGGCGCGTGGCCCAACGCCTGCGCGAGTTCTTCGGCGGCCATGCCCTTGCCGTTATCCGAGATGACGATCGCGGCGGTCCACTCGTCATCCTCGCCCGGTCTTGGAACGTCAATCAGGATCCGGCCCCCTTCGGGCGTTCCCTCGATAGCGTTGTCGAGCAAGTGGCTGACCGCGCGCGCCAGTTGGCGCGGGTCGGCCATCGCGATACGGCTTTTCTTGCCCTTAAGGTCGAGGGCGATGCCAGCGGCGATGATCGCGTCCTCGCGCTCGCGGATGATGGCGGTGAGGAAGGGCAGCAATTCGAGCTTTTCCTTGGTGATGGGCATCAGGCCCGCCTCGGACTGCGACAGGTCGAGCACGTTTTCCACCTGCTCGGTCAACTGCGCCACGGACGTCAGGATCGCGTCGACATATTCGCCCGCCTGCGGGGTCAGGTCACCCCCCGCCCCGCTCGCCAGCATCTCAGCAAAGCCGCCGATTGTGGTGAGCGGGTTGCGGAATTCGTACGACATATTGGCCAGGAACCGCGTCTTGACGCTGTCCGCTTCTTCGAGCGCCTCCGCGCGCTCGCGCAGCGCTTTCTCCGCTTTTTGCGAGTCGGTGATGTCGAGCACGGTCAGCAGCCCGTTGCCATCGGGCAGCGGCACCCCGGCAAAGCGCACCGTGCGCCCGTCCGCCAAATCGACCTGGCCGTTCTTCTCACGCCGGTCGAGCGTCGCCGCGCGCACCACCGCGCCGATCTTCTTCGCGTCTTGCGGGTCGACCATATTCTCGCCCATCGCATCGAGCAGCCCCTGCGCGTCGGGATGGGTGTCGAGAAATTCATCGTCGAGCCCCCATGTCGTGGCAAAGCTGCGGTTGCGCAACTGCACCGAACCATCCGGCGCAAAGATCGCGAGCGCTTCGAACAGGCTATCCAGCGTCGCGGTGCGGGTGCGCAGCAGCGTGTCTTTCGAGGAAGACAGCATCAGGCTTTCGGTGCGATCCTCGCCGATCATGACGAGCCCGCCGTCTGGCATGGGCTGCGCGACGACTTGCAAATGCGTGCCACCGGGCAGCGGCCAGTTTTCATCGCGCGCGCCCGTCGCTCCGAACCAGCCGAGCCGTTCGCGCCGCCATTCGGGAAAGTCGCGCACTTCCGGCGTGCGGCCTTTCTCGCGCGCTTCGGCGAGGAAGCGTTCAAACGCCATTGCGCCCTCTTCGCTGCCATCGCCAATGTCCGCGCCCAATTCGAACAGGCGACGAAACGGCAAGTTGGCGTAGATCAGACGCTCCTCGCCATCGAATTGCGCAATCCCGATGGAAAGTTTGTCCATCATCGCGCGCTGCGCGTCGCGATAGGCGCGAAATTCGCGCCGCACCTGTTGCTGTTCCTCGATATCGATGGCGTATCCCGCCACCCCGTCGCGGCCCAGCGGCAGGTCGGATACCCGCAGCGTGCGCCGCGCGCCATGGATGGTGGATGCGACGATGCGCTCGGTCTTATCCTGTTTGGTGAGCGCCTGCCGCGCGATTTCGGCGGGGCTCCGGCCCTCTTCGGGTTCGAGCAACTCGATCTGGCCCTGCACCACCGCGTCGGCGCTGCTCGCAGCCACCGCTTTGACATAGGCTTTGTTGACCAGCTCGATCTTCATAGCCGGCCCGCGAAACCACATCGGCATGGGCGCCTCTTCAATGAGGCCCAAAAGCGCGCGAAAACCGCTTTCCGCACTCGCCGCGTTCTGGCGCAGACGGCCCAGTTCCTCTTCGCTCTCGGAAAAGTCGAACACCCACACCATCGCCGCGCCGCCGGGCGAGACCTGCGGGTCCGCCAGCGAACCCACCAGCGCTAAGGAGCGTCCCGAACCCGGCAGCATCAGCGACATCTGGAAAGGCGCCGCGCTCTTTTGCGTGTGGCGGACATGATCGTTGAGCTCCTCGATCTGGGTCTGGCTCAACCCATCCTCGCGCGCCAACTCGCTGAGATATTGAGGCATTTCGTCAAAGCCCAACCACCGGGCCAGGCGTTCAGGGGCTTCGATCTTGCCATCCACGCGCACCAGCATGGGGATAGCGGGTGCCGCGTCGAGCAGCGATTGCATGCGTTTGAGCGAGGTTTTCAGCGCCTTCGTTCGCTGCACCTGCCCGCTCGCGCGCAGTGCAAACACCGCCGCCGCCACCGTCCACGCGGCAAGGACAAGGCCGATAATTCCAGCGCTGAGCGGGGTGATTTCCATGGAAGTAGCGCTATTCCCACGCGGTCGGCGATGCAACACGTTGGATGCCGTAATGGCGGCAAAACGCGGCGTGATAGTGACCGACAAAATCGGCTGGTCGTGCGCTTGAAGAATATCGGATGCGTTTTGAGTGGGTTTTCAAGCGGGAAGCGAACCGCGCGGCGCTCATTCGCACGCCCGGTATGCCGGGATTCGCCCGACGCTACCCAGAGCCCTTCGTCTTGGTCTTGCCCACCTTTGCGTTCTGCTCAGTAAACTCGATAATCCGTGTGGCCAGATCCTGTCCGGTCGCCTTTTCGATACCCTCGATCCCGGGGGAAGAATTCACCTCCATGACGACCGGCCCGTGGTCCGACCTCAGCATATCAACCCCGCACACGTTGAGGCCCATGCGGCGCGCGGCGCTGACGGCGGTGGATCGCTCTGCTGGCGTAATCTTGACCACCTCGGCGCTGCCGCCGCGGTGCAGGTTGGAGCGAAAGTCATCCGGCGCGCCCTTGCGCTTCATCGCGCCCACGACCTTTCCGCCCACGACCAGCGCGCGAATATCGGTGCCGCCCGCCTCCGCGATGAATTCCTGGACCAGAATGTTCACATTGGCCCCTCGGAACGCCTCAATCACGGATTTCGCGCTCGACATGGTCTCCGCAAGGACGACGCCAATGCCCTGCGTGCCTTCGAGCAGCTTGATCACAACCGGAGGGCCTTTGACCGCCTTGATGATCTCTTCCGCCGCCTTGGGATCGTTGGCGTAGGCGGTCAGCGGTAAGCCGATGCCGTATTTGGCCAGGATTTGCATGCTGCGCAGCTTGTCCCGGCTGCGGCCGATCGCGACACTTTCATTCAGCGGCCAGACGCCCTGCATCTCAAACTGCCGCAAAACGGCCAGCCCGTAATTGGTGATCGAGGCGCCGATGCGCGGGATGACCGCGTCGTATCCGCTGATAGTTTCACCGTTATAGGTCAGCGTGGGCCGATGGCTTGCGATATTCACGTTGCAACGCGTGGTGTTCAGGATTTCCAGAGTGTGTCCGCGCGCTTGTGCCGCCTCCTTCAGCCGAATATGCGAATACAGTCGAGGGTTGCGAGCCAGCATCGCGATTTTCATGTCTTGTGACCTTTCACATGTTGCATTCCGGGGGACTGCAACCAAGAATATCCGCTGTCCACGAGGAAGCGGCGACGCAGTGCGGAGCGCCCGATAAGCATTGGGAATTTCATATCCGAACGATCCGCCAGACTGATCTCCGCCTTGAACTCCAGATCCCCCAGCCGAAGCGGGGTCTTTATAACATAGCGTCGCTGGGTCTCCCCATTCGAGCTTGTAATGCCCCTTATATCGACGTGGATCGCCTCGCCCTCGTGCCTTTCGCCATCCCAATCGACCGCAAAGCGGACATATCGACCATCGTCGCGCTCGATCTCCTCAATCACTTGCGCATGAAGCGAAGAGGTTCGCGCGCCGGTGTCGATTTTGGCCGGAATGCCGGAAAGGCCCAGCGATGGCAACGCGACCAACTCACGCCAACCAACGATTCTGGAAATCTCTTGTTTCATCCGCGTCTCTCGAATCGCATCGAACATGCCGCGCGATGACGTGCAATAGATGGGCCAACCCATCGGCAATTCCAAGCGTATTCGCGCTATCGGGAGACGCGCGTAGGTCGCAGCGCGATCCATACTAAGACGCCCCGTCTCTCAGGTGAGAGACGGGGCGCTTTCAAATTATAAGAGACCGGCGCTTTAGTAGCGGTAATGGTCCGGCTTGAACGGGCCCGCCGCCGGCACGCCAATATAATCGGCTTGCTTCTGGCTCAGCTTGGTCAGTTCGACGCCCAACTTTTCAAGATGAAGCGCGGCGACCTTTTCGTCGAGGTGCTTGGGCAGGACGTAGACGTCGTTTTCGTATTCGTCCGACTTGGTGAACAGCTCGATCTGCGCCAGCGTCTGGTTGGTGAAGCTCGCGCTCATCACGAAGCTGGGGTGGCCGGTGGCGCAGCCCAGATTGACGAGACGACCCTTGGCGAGGATCAGCAGGCTGTCGCCGTCCGGGAAGGTGACCATATCGGTGCCTTCCTTGATCTCTTTCCACTCGTAATTGTCGAGCGCGCTGATCTGGATCTCGCTGTCGAAGTGGCCGATATTGCACACGATCGCCATGTTCTTCATGGCTTTCATGTGCTCGCCGGTGATCACGTCTTCGTTGCCGGTGGCGGTGACGAAGATGTCTGCGCGCTTGCAAGCCTCCTCCATGGAAACGACTTCGTAGCCGTCCATCGCCGCTTGGAGGGCGCAGATCGGGTCAATCTCGGTGACCATGACACGCGCGCCGCCATCGCGCAGCGACGCCGCCGAGCCCTTGCCGACATCGCCATAGCCCGCGACGCAAGCGACCTTGCCGGCCAGCATCACGTCGGTGGCGCGGCGGATCGCGTCGACGAGCGATTCCTTACAACCGTACAGATTGTCGAATTTCGACTTGGTGACGCTGTCGTTCACGTTGATCGCGGGGAACGGCAGCTTGCCCTGCTTGGCGATCTGGTAAAGGCGCATGACGCCCGTGGTGGTCTCTTCGGAAACGCCCTTGATGTTCTGGACGCTCTTGGTGAGGTAGCCCGGCTTTTCCTTGATGTAGGCTTTGAGAGCGCGCTGGAATTCGATTTCTTCGGCGTTGGCGGGATCGGGCATTTCTTCGCCCGCTTCCAGACGCGCGCCCCACAGCGCGAACATGGTCGCATCGCCGCCATCATCGAGGATGATGTTGGTGGTGAGATCGGGGTTGTCCGGCGTCGACCAGTCAAAGATGCGGCCCACATAGTCCCAGTAATCCGCCAGCGTTTCGCCCTTGATCGCGAAGACGGGGATGCCTTGCGCGGCGATTGCGGCGGCGGCGTGGTCTTGCGTGGAAAAGATGTTGCAGGTCGCCCAGCGCACT
>JBCCCM010000006.1:0-152422 GCA_039033515.1 Pseudomonadota bacterium | reverse complement strand
ATTGTCGGGATTGGAATCCTCAACACCATGTCTTCCCGCCTCGATCCCTGCATCTTCATCTACTTGGCGTGCCATATCGCCCTCAATTTCTAATCCAGTGAGATCGTTGAAAACGTTGCCCTCCGGCTTTCTTGCTTCCGCGCGAAGGGCGTGCCCTCACGAACGGAAGCGCGGCACATACCGTTTTAGCCGGTGATTGCAAGCGCTGTGTCGATGGAACCGAAGCGGGAAACATGTTTACGGTAAGCAAACTTAAAAGGAAAAAACGCCGCCATGCCATCAGGACTGACCGCCTTGCTCGACGATGTGGCTGTGATCGCGCGCGCCGCTTCGGCCTCGGTTGACGATATCGCCGCCGCTGCCGGGCGCGCCGGGTCGAAAACGGCGGGCGTGGTGATCGACGACGCGGCGGTGACGCCCAGCTACGTGACTGGCCTGAGCCCGGCACGCGAATTGCCGATCATCTGGAAGATCACCAAGGGCAGCCTGTTCAACAAGCTGGTGATCCTGTTACCCGGCGCTTTACTGCTGTCGGAGTTCTTGCCGTGGCTGATCATCTATATCCTGATGCTGGGCGGCGCGTTCCTGTGTTACGAGGGCGCGGAAAAGGTGATGGAAAAGCTCGGCGGAGCCAAACATGGCAAGACGGTTGAAGACGAGATCGTCGACCCCGTCGCGTTTGAAAAACAACGCGTCGCCGGAGCGGTGCGCACCGACCTGATCCTGTCAGCCGAGATTATGGCGATCGTTCTCAACGAACTCGACCTTGATATCTGGTGGGAGCGTGGGCTCGCGCTGGGTTTGGTGGCGATTGTGGTGACCTTGGTGGTTTATGGGTCGGTTGCGATCATCGTGAAGCTTGATGATATCGGGCTCTCGCTCGCCAAATCTGAAAGCGCGGGCACGCGGCGGTTTGGTGAAGGGCTGGTGGCGTTTGTGCCCAAGTTGCTGACCGCGCTTTCGTTGATCGGGACGGTCGCGATGCTGTGGGTGGGCGGAGGCATCATCGTTCATGGTACGCATGAGATCGGCTTTAACCTGCTCTACGATGTGGCGCATGGCGCCGAATACGCGGTGAAGGGGGCGGTGGGCGCCTTAGGCGGCGCGCTGGGCTGGGTCACCTACGCGGCGATCAGCGCGGTGATCGGCCTGGTGCTGGGCGCGGTGATCGCGTTCGTCTTGCATAAAATCTTGGGCGTGGGACATGAGGGTGAGGCAGAGCATGCCTGACACTCCGATCCTCTACACCTGCGCCGGGTCGCGCGGCCTGCGCTGCACCTGGGCGGCTGAGGAAGCGGGCGTTGCGCTTGATCTCAAGATGCTGCCGTTTCCGCCGCGTCACAAGGCGCCCGACTATCTCGACATCAACCCGCTGGGCACCGTGCCGCTGCTGATCGATGGCCCAGAAGAAAGCGGCGCACGCCTGACCGAAAGTTGCGCAATTGCCCATTATCTCCACACTTTTCGCGGGCCCACGGATGGGGTCGTGCAGCCCGGAGAGGCGGATTACGGCGCCTATCTCGATTACACCTACCACGCCGACGCGACGCTGACCTTTCCGCAGACGGTCTATATGCGCTTTGCCCTGTTTGAAGCCGACAAGGGCTGGGGAGAGGCGGGGCAGGCTTACGCGAAGTGGTTTTACAAGCGGTTGGTCAAAATCGAAGAGCGGCTTGAGGGGCGCGAATATCTGTGCGCGGATCGGTTCACGGTGGCCGACATCTGCATCGGATACGCGCTGATCCTGGCGGGCAAAATAGGGCTGGACGAGGGCGTTCCGGACGCGCTGAAAGCCTATCGCGAGCGTTTGACTTCGCGCGAGGCGTACAAGGCGGCGGTGGCTAAGGAGCAGGCGGGCGCGAGCGCGTTGAAAGGCTGACAGCCTCAGCTCTCCGGCTTGTCGAGCTCATTCCCGCAGCGCCCGCACACCCGGTTGGGCCAGGGCACCACGAAGATCCCGCGAAAGAACAGGTTCTTGCCGCAATTCGGGCAGTTGAAGCTCAGCATCCGGCGATTGGCCGCGATCAGGCCGATGATCGCCACGCCGAAAGCGAGGCTCGAATGGCCGACAAATTGCTCGACCACGGCAACGAACAGGATCGAGACCACCAGAGAACCCAGCATCCACCAGGCGTGTTGGCGCGCGTGTTCGTAAACACTCATTCCAGCCGCTCGAACACGCCCTTGGCAAAGGCGCTCAACGTGTCATCGCGCGCGCCCATGATGACGATGCGGTCGCCCGGCTGAGCAAGCTCGACCAAGCGATCACCGCAGGCCTCGCGCGTCGCGATATGCTCGGCCTGACCACCGCCTGCGCGGATAAGGTCGATGATCCGTTCGCTGCCTTCGCTGCGATCCACAGTGCCGCCGAAATAGACCGGGTCGCACATGATGGTCACGTCATCGCGGCCCAATTCGCTGGCAAAGGTCTGCGCGAGTTCGTCGCCCATCTGGCGCAGCGGCCCATATCCGTGGGGTTGGAAGAAGGCGAGCACGCGGCCCGAATGCGCCTTGAGCGTGCGCAAGGTGGCGGCGCATTTCTCCGGGTTGTGGCCAAAGTCATCGATCACCGTCACACCGCCGCCGCTGGTGCCGACCACATCGAAACGACGCGCGAGCCCGGCGTATTGCCCCAGCGCCTCGACCGCTTCGGACACGTCCACCCCGGCGGCGCTGACCGCAGCGATTGCGGCCATCGCGTTGGAGAGGTTGTGCAGCCCCGGCATCGGCACAGTCAAAGCGTAGTTCTCACCGCTGCGATTGTCGCGCACGCGCGCTTTGATGTCGAACGCGCCTTCTTCGATGGAGCCCGCCTCGACGCACAGGTCCGCTTCGGTGTTGACCACGCCAAAGCTGACGAGCTGCGAGGCTTTGCTGGCAAGAAACACAGCTTCTTCGTTGTCGAAATTGACCACCGCGCAGCCCACCTCGCGCACGTAATCGCCGAACAGAACGCGCAGTTCCTCAAGGCTTTTGTGATCCAGGCTGACGTTCAGCAGCACGCCAATCGTGGGGCGGTAAAGCGCGATCGAGCCATCGCTTTCGTCGACTTCGCTGACGAACAGTTCTGGCCGTCCGACGGCGGCGCTGGCGAAGGGGTTTTGCTCGCTCACAAAGTTTTTCATCACCGCGCCGTTCATGACGGTCGGGTTACGGTTCGTCGCCGATAAAATCCACGCGATCATGCCTGTCACGGTTGATTTGCCTGACGTGCCCGCGACCGCGATGGAAAAGCCCGCCTGGTTGAACAAGGTGGACAGCAACTCGGCGCGCGTCATGCGCAAACAGCCAAGCTGCGCGGCGCGTTTGACCTCGGGCACGGTGTCCTCAACCGCGGCGGAGGCGATTAGGATTTGCTCGGCGGACTGGATGCCGCTGCCGTCTTGCGCGAACAGGTCGAAACCTGCCTTTTCCAGCCACTCGAACTTTGCAGGCGTGCGGCCCTGATCGCGGCTGCGGTCTGAGCCGGCCACCTCGTATCCGAGACCATGCACGATTTGCGCAAGTGGGAGCATGCCCGACCCGCCAATGCCGCAAAAGAAGAAGGGGCGCCCGTCCAGTTGTGGCGCATCGACCAGTTGATCCATGACGCACACGGTTATGGGCTTGCGCCAAGGCTGACAAGCGACTTAGGTCACAGGCCATGACAAAGATTGCGATTTGCGCGCCGGCATCGCCGATTACGCCCGAGACCGCTGAGACGACGCGTGCGCTGGTTGCGGCGGAATTTCCGATGCACGAGGTCACGTTTCACGACCAATGCTTTGCGCGCTCAGGCCATTTTGCGGGCGATGATCTGACGCGGCTGACCGCCTTTCTGGAGCTTGCCAACGATCCCGCATACGACGCGGTGTGGTTTGCGCGCGGCGGTTATGGCTCCAACCGGATTGCGGAAGCCGCGATCCCGCGCCTGAACGAGGCCGCGCGGGCCAAGACTTACGTGGGCTTTTCCGATTGCGGCTACATTATGGGCGCGCTCTACCGCGCAGGAATCGGGCAGTGCGCGCACGGTTCGATGCCGACCAACGCGCGATCCGAAGGCGGCAAAGAGGCCGCGCGGCGCGTGCTGCGATGGTTTGCTGGGGACAATTCGGGGTTGGAGCCCAGCCTTGACGGCGCAACACCGGCGGTCGCTTTTAATCTCATCACGCTCGCCATGATGGCGCCTACGCCGCTGATGCCGGACCTCACCGATCACGTCTTGATGGTCGAGGAAGTGAGCGAGCACCTTTATTCGGTCGACCGGATTTTCTTCTCGCTTTACGGCAGTTTGCCGCGCCTTGCGGGCCTTCGCTTGGGCGCGGTCAGCGACGTGCCGGAGAACCACGTCGAATTTGGCCGCAGTATCGAAGATATCGCGCAATTCTGGTGCGCGCGCGCTGGCATTCCCTATCTTGGGCGCGCTCAAATCGGGCACACCGACGACAATTGTGTGGTTCCCTTCGGACTTGCCAGTCCGTCCAAGCCCGCATAGGCGCGCGCCGGAAATCAATAAGGCGAAAACGCAAGGGAGAGCTCATGAGAGCGTTCGTATTTCCGGGTCAGGGAAGTCAAAAAGTCGGCATGGGCGCGGAGTTTGCCGCAGCCAGCGCGGCCGCGCGCGAAGTGTTCGAAGAGGTGGACGAGGCGCTTTCGCAAAGCCTGTTTGCGCTGATGCGCGAAGGGCCTGAGGCGGATCTGACGCTCACTGAAAACAGCCAGCCCGCGATCATGGCCAACGCCATCGCTACACTGCGCGTGCTGGAGAGCGATTTCGGCGTCAAACTGACAGACGTAGCCGATGCGGTGGCGGGGCACTCGCTGGGCGAATACACCGCTCTGTGCGCGGCGGGCGCGTTTGACCTTTCGACTACGGCGCGCCTGTTGAAGCTGCGCGGCAAGGCGATGCAGTCAGCCGTTCCCGTGGGCGAGGGCGCGATGGCGGCGCTGCTGGGCGCGGATATAGAGAAAGCGACTGCGCTTGCCAAAGCCGCCGCCAAGGGCGAAGTGTGCGAAGTCGCCAACGACAACGATCCGGGGCAAGTCGTGCTTTCTGGCCATAGCGGAGCGATTGAACGTGCGATCGGCATGGTGAAGGAGCACGGCATCAAACGCGGGATCAAACTGCCCGTGTCCGCGCCGTTTCACTGTTCTCTGATGCAACCCGCCGCCGACGCGATGGCGCGGGCGCTTGACGATACGCCTCCGGTCAACCCTGCCATTGCGCTCTACGCCAACGTCACCGCAGCTCGCGTGACCACCGGCGAAGAAGAGCGCGCGCTTCTGGTCGAGCAGGTCACGGGCCGCGTGCGCTGGCGCGAAAGCGTCGCCGCGATGCACGCCGATGGTATCGAGCAATTCGTCGAGCTGGGTGGCAAAGTCCTCTCTCCGATGATCCGCAAGATCGCGGGCGAGGCGGAGGCCACGAGCCTGATTACCATGGACGACCTAGAGGCCTTCGCCAAATCGCTGTGAGTGGGCGCGTCTTCGATACCCACTGGATCACGAGCGCCAACGCGCATCTCTTGGGCTGCATCGCTGCCGGGACATTTGACCACGCAATCGATCCCGAAAGGCTGACGCGCTATCTCGCGAATCCGTGCAACTGGATGATCGTGGCGATGGTGGAGGGAATAGTTGTCTCCATGTGCATGTGCGTTGTCCACGATCATCCTGACAAGCCGACCGAGCTGTTTCTTGACGAGATCGGCACCGGCGACGATTGGCGCCAGCAGGGCGCCGCGCGCGCTTTGATCAAAAAGGTCTTTGAGCGCGCCGACGCTGAGGGCATTGAAGAAATCTGGTTAGGCACCGAGCCCGATAACGTCGCGGTTCGCGCGCTGTACGAGGGCACAGGCGCCAAGTCTGAAGAAGCCCTGATCTATTATCTCGAGTGGTAGGGAGACGCTCCACATGTTTTCACTTCAAGGAATGAACGCGCTGGTCACAGGCGCGAGCGGTGGGATCGGTTCAGCGATCGCAACCGCGCTGGCCTCGCAAGGCGCGCGCGTCGCACTGTCGGGATCGAACGGCGACAAGCTGCGCGCCTTTCGTGAGCAGCTAAACGAAGAGGTCGGCGCGGCGGAGCACGGCGATCATGTCGAGATCACGTGCAACCTCTCCGACATGGTGCAAGTGGACGAACTGATCCCTGCCACGCTCGACACGCTCGGCGGGATCGATATCGTCGTGAACAACGCGGGTATCACGCGCGATGGGCTCGCCATGCGGATGAAGGACGAGGATTGGGATCAGGTGCTCTCGATCAACCTCGAAGCCGCGTTTCGGATCATGCGCGCCAGCGCTCGGCCGATGATGAAGGCGCGCTTTGGCCGGATCATCAACATCACCAGCGTCGTTGGCCATACGGGCAATCCGGGCCAGATGAACTATTGCGCCGCCAAAGCGGGCCTGACCGGCATGACCAAGAGCTTTGCGCAGGAAGTTGCCAGTCGCGGGATCACCGCCAATTGCCTCGCGCCCGGCTTTATCCGGACCGCGATGACCACCGCGCTTGATGAGAAACAGACCGCCGCGATCAACGCGCGTATCCCGATGGGCACGATGGGCGAGGGCGCTGATATCGGAGCCGCCGCCACGTTCCTTGCGAGCCGCGAGGCGGGTTACATCACCGGGGAAACGCTGCATGTGAACGGCGGCATGGCGATGGTGGGCTAGGGGCAAGCGGCGGGCTTGAGGCGCGAGCGGGCGGGTCAACCGCTCGATGCGCCCAAAATGACCGCTTATCGCGTTCCTTATCCCCAAGGGACTTTACCAAGAGGTGCGGTTGAACTTGCCCGCAGTTTTGCCTTCGCTAAGGTTTTGCTCACTTTCCCCGTTGCCCGCAGCGATTCCGGCTCTCGGGCGGCACAGACGACAAGGTAAAGGTCCAGGCTGATGAAGGCGACCATCGAACGCGCAACGCTCCTGCGGTGCATGTCCCATGTCCAATCCGTGGTCGAGCGCCGCAACACGATCCCCATCCTCTCCAACGTCCTGATCGACGCGGCTGAGGATGGCACGGTCAAGGTCATGGCGACCGATCTCGATCTGCAAATCGTGGAGACCGTCTCGGCGAGCAAGGTCGATACGCCGGGCGCCATCACGGTCTCCGCGCACCTGCTCAACGACATTATCCGCAAACTATCCGAAGGCTCGCAGGTCCAGCTCGACGCGGCGGACAATCGGCTTGAGATCAAGTCGGGCCGGGCCAAGTTCAAATTGCCCACGCTGCCGCGCGATGATTTCCCGGTGATCGTCGAAGGCGACCTGCCGACCTCGTTCGAACTCCCAGCGAAGCATCTGGCCGAGATGATCGACCGCACGCGTTTTGCGATCTCGACCGAGGAAACGCGGTATTATCTCAACGGCATCTTTCTGCATGTCACCGACGAGGACGAGCCGGTCCTGAAAGCCGCGGCAACCGATGGCCACCGCCTTGCGCGCTTCACGCTTGAACGGCCCGAAGGCGCGGCGGGCATGCCCGACGTCATCGTTCCGCGAAAAGCCGTGGGCGAGATCCGCAAGCTGATCGAGGAGGCCGACGGTGCGGTGCTGATTGACCTGTCGGCGAGCAAGATCCGCTTCACCATCAGCGGAGAGGGCGGCGTGGTGCTGACGAGCAAGCTGATCGACGGCACCTTCCCCGATTACAGCCGCGTGATCCCGACCGGCAATGACAAGATCCTGCGCGTCGACCCGCGCCTGTTCTTCGAAGGCGTGGACCGCGTCGCGACCATCGCGACGGAGAAAACCCGCGCGGTAAAGATGGGGCTGGAAAAGGATAAGGTCGTCTTGTCCGTGACCTCCCCGGACAACGGCAATGCGGCCGAAGAGATCGAAGCGCAATACAGCTCTGACGAGTTTGAGATCGGCTTTAACGCCAACTACCTCAAGGATATCCTGCACCAGATTGACAGCGACGTAGTCGAACTTCATCTGGCCGACGCGGGCGCTCCGACGCTTATCCGTAAGGACGATGGCTCTCCGGCGCTCTATGTGCTGATGCCGATGCGGGTCTAAGGCGGTCGGCGATGGCCGATGTCCGCATTTTCGGCACGGTCATCTCGACCTACACCCGTATCGTCCAGATCACCGCTGAAGAAGCCGGGCTCTCTCACGAGACGATAGCGACCGCGGCGCAGAGCCCGCAGAACCGCCATCCTTTCGGCAAGGTGCCGGTGGTCGAAGTCGATGGGCTTGAACTGATCGAAAGCGTCGCGATCGCTCAATATATCGACAACGCGCATGGGGGCGGGGCGCTGCAACCGGCTGATCCGGCAGCGCGCGCGGTGATGGATAAGTGGATCGCGGTCGCGAACAATTATCTGTTTCCACTGTTCGAGCATGGCCTCGTCATGCCGTGGATCATGCACCGTGTGGCGGGCTTTGACCTGGACCGGGAACGCATGGATCGCGCGCTGCCCAATATCAGCCGCGCGCTGGGTTTCCTCGAAGCGGAATTGGCGCGCGACGGGGCGTGGGCCGGAGGCGGCGCTTTCACGCTGGCGGATGTGTTTATGTACCCGATTTTGCGCGGCCTCCAACTCACCCCGCAAGGCGAAATTGGCGTGGCGCAATGCGATCATCTCTCGGCTTGGATGGCGGTCACAGAAAACCGCCCCTCGATCCGCGCAACACGCTGGGAAAGCGAGCCGTGATCGTCTAACCCTCTCGGTCAAAGAGGAGGATGCTCACCCATGACCATGCAACAAGTCCACGTCCGCAAGGACGCGCTCACCGACACCGCTTTGGTGTCCGCCGAGACCCCGCCGCTGGCCGAGGGCGCCGTGCGCTTCAAGGTGGAGAGCTTTTCGGTGACGGCGAACAACATCACCTATGCGGTGGTGGGCGACGGGTTTAAATATTGGGACTTCTTCCCGCCGAAAGCCGATAATCCCGAAGGTCTGGGCGTGGTGCCGATGTGGGGCCACGCGGTCGCGATCGAGAGCAATTGCGACGACATCGCCGTGGGTGAGCGCATCTATGGCTATTTGCCGATGGGCACGCATCTCGATGTGGTGCCGGGCAAGGTCCACGAAGGCGGCTTTTCGGACATGACCGATTATCGCCAGCCGATGAGCCCGGTCTACAACGCCTACACCCGTCTGGCGGCCGATCCCGAGCATGATCCGGCGCGTGAAAACGAGCGGATGATCTACGGCCCGCTGTTCAAAACCGGCTTCATCATCGACTACTTTATGGCATCCGAACAATGGTTTGGCGCCACGCAAGTGGTGCTCACCAGCGCTTCGTCCAAGACGGCGATGGGCCTCGCAAGCGTCGCCAAGCAGAAATCACCGGGGATCAAGCGTATCGGTCTTACATCGCCCGGCAATGTCGATTTCGTCAAAGCGACGGGCCTTTATGACGAGGTCGTGGCTTATGACGATCTGGGCGGCGTCGCGACGGAACCGACGGTCAGCGTCGATTTTGCGGGCAACGCCAAATTGCTGGCCGGCATTCACACCCATTTCGGCGACGCGCTCAAGTATTCGTGCCTCGTCGGGGCGACGCATATTGAGGAACGCGGCGGCGGTATGGGCGGCGCGGCGGATCTTCCCGGACCCAAGCCCACCTTGCTGTTTGCGCCCGATCATTTCGTCGCCTTTTTCAGCGAGCACGGCCCCGTCGAAGGCGGCAAGATGATCGCCAAGACCTGGAACGGCTTTCTGGACGCAGTCGAGGGCACGGTCGACATCGTAACCTTGAAAGGCCTCGAAGCGGCGCGCGAAACCTATCTCACGATGGTCGGTGGCAGCGTCGATCCGGCCAAAGGCATCGTTATCGAACCCTAGGTCTGCGGCTCAGCCCGAATGGGCTGCGTAATCGAAGAGCCCGTCGCGCTGCATGGCGTGGCGGGCTTCGATCTTTTCGGCGGTGTCGTCTTCGGTCGGGACGATGCACCAACCACCGCCCTTGGCGAGCGTTTCTTCGATGCCGTGCTCCAGCACTTCGGGGCCGGGCTGCGCGCGCCAGTGATCGCCGAGGTCTTCGGGCGCTTGCCGCGCGCCTCCGAAGCGTTCGGGGCGCGCTTGCGCGGCGTTCCAGATTTGCGTGTTGAGAATGCCGGGGCACAGGATCGTGACGCCAATGTCCTCCTCAGCCAGCTCCGCCATCAATGCCTCGCCGATTGAGGCAGTCATCTGTTTGGTCGTCGCGTAAAGCGTAAAGGGCCCGCTGACGGGCGTGACCGACGCCGAGCTTGCCGTGATGCCGACATGGCGCGCGCCGCTGCGCGATTTGAGCGCTGGCAGCCACGCCTGAGCGGTGTGGATCGGCCCCATCACGTTGACGCTCATCAGCCAGTCTATGGTGCGCGCCTTGGCCTCGCTCACGGTGTCCGCGCTCCCGACCCCTGCGTTGATCCATAAAAGCGAGGGTTCGACCCCCATCGCGATCAGCTTTTGCGCCACGCGTTCGGTTTCCGCTCGATCGGACACATCACAGCCATGCGCGCGGGCACCGTCACCACACAGGCGGGCCGTCTCTTCCGCCTCATAAGCGTCGATATCAAGCGCGCAGATCCGCATGCCTTTCGCCGCGAAGTGCTGCGCGAGCCAGCGTCCGATCCCGCGACCCGCCCCGGTGATGACCGCCCAGTCGCCAGGGGCGGGCGAGTAGGCGATCATTCAGCCGCCTCAGCCAGCTGCGCGCGCTGCGGACCACGGATCAGACCGCCAGGCGCTTCGCCGGTCCATGTCCCGTTTTCAAAGGTCACCACGCCGCTTTTGATCGTGCAGACATAGCCATCAGCTTTCTGCAGCAGGCGCTTGCCGCCAGCGGGCAGGTCAAACGCCAACCACGGTTTGCCCAGCTTGATTGCGTCCATGTCGATCACATTGATATCGGCGAGATAGCCCGGCGCGATAACGCCGCGATCTTCGAGGCCGTAGAGCATGGCGGTGTCGAGGCACTGA
This sequence comes from Pseudomonadota bacterium, assembly GCA_039033515.1. Taxonomy (GTDB): domain Bacteria; phylum Pseudomonadota; class Alphaproteobacteria; order Sphingomonadales; family Sphingomonadaceae; genus Erythrobacter. Next base: position 141,524 of record JBCCCM010000006.1, on the reverse strand, counting down.
CGCTTGATCGCGTTTTCGAGCGAGATCCGGTCACCGCGCTTGCGGTTTTTCACCCAGTGCTCAAGCATGAAAGTCGGCGAGGCTGCGTCGCAGATCGTGCCGCAATGCGCGCCGCCATCCGAGAGCGAATTCACCGTGTCATCGGCGTGTTGCAGCGGGTGGAGGAAATCAAGATTGCCGTCGGCGTAGTTGAGGATCGGCAAATAGATAAAGCCCGTGCCATCCTCAGCGCACAGCATATCATAAGCGTATTCCTGCGGATCGACGCCCGCGACGTTGGCGCGCGCGTTGACGCTGGCGGTTTCGTCCGGCTCGTAATCGAAGTCCGGGTCCATCTCATATTGCATCGCCCAGCCTTGGGTGATGACCATGAGCACGCCGATAATGTCCTGCGGAGCCTCGGAATAATCGTTAGCCTCGGAGAGGAGCTGATTCTTGAACGCAGGATCGAGCAGCTTGGCCTTTTGTTCGGCCCACGGCAGGTCGGCGATGGCTTGCCAGCTGGGGCGGTAGACGAAGGGGTTCACAGTGCCCTGCCAGGCCATGATGATCCCGTTTCCGCGCAGCGCGATTTGCGCAACGATGTTGGCGCCATTGTCGTTCTCGGCGCGCATGGTGGCGATTTGCTCTTTGAGAGGCATTTCCTTGGCGATGCTTTCGAGCGCGGCGAAGGTGACGGGGATGCCCGCTTCACGGCTGAGCTTGCCCATCCATTCAAATTCGTTCCAGTCGCGTTGCAGATCGCTCGCCATTTCGAACACGGCGTGACCGCCCGCATCCTTGGCCCGGCCCATGGCTTTGCCGATGGCGACGAGCTCTTCGGGCGTGGCCGTGGTGCCGGGGACCAGTTCTCCATCAACCGATTTGTGCAACACCGTGCGCGAAGTGGAAAAGCCCAATGCGCCCGCGCGCACGCCTTCTTCGACGATGGCGCTCATTTGCGCGATGTCGTTGTCGGTCGGGACCGCGCCGGGCTGTTCGCGATCGCCCAGCACATAAGCGCGCACTGCGCCGTGCGGTACGTGGGTGCCGACATCGACCGTGCGCGGCAGTTTTTCGAGCGCGTCGAGATATTCGGGGAAGGTTTCCCACTCCCACGTCATCCCTTCGGCGAGAGCGGTGCCGGGGATATCTTCGACCCCTTCCATCAGGCTGATGAGCCATTCATGGCGGTCCGGCTTGGCCGGGGCAAAGCCGACGCCGCAATTGCCCATGACGACTGTGGTGACGCCGTGCCAACTGGACGGGGCCATTTCCTGATCCCAGGTCGCCTGGCCGTCGTAATGGGTGTGAATGTCGACAAAGCCCGGCGCGACGACTTTGCCGCTCGCGTCGATTTCGCGCTCGGCATCGCCTTCGATCACGCCGACGCCGGCGATCAGGCCGTCCTTGATCGCGACATCGCCGGTGAAGCGTTCGGATCCGCTGCCATCGACGATGGTTCCGCCGCGAATGATGAGGTCATAAAGCGCCATTGGTTCTCTCTCCCAGTTTTTCTTTGCAACTCTCTTATCACACGCAGCGAAAGGCTGCTAGCGTTACGGCATGGCCATGAAACCAAGCGGACCGCCCAGCTGGCAACCCGATCCCGATAGCGGCGTCACGATCAATTTTGTCGAAGCGGGAGAGCTGACGTTTGAGGTGGCGAAAGCGGGCCCGAAAGAGGGGAGCGGCGATCACCTCGCGCTGTTGCTCCATGGCTTTCCCGAACTGCATTTCAGCTGGCGGCACCAGATCGGGTTGCTCGCCGAAATGGGTTACCGGGTCTGGGCGCCGAATCTGCGGGGCTATGGCGGCACCTCGCGGCCTGAGGGCGTGCGCGATTACGCAATGGACAAGCTGACCGGCGATGTCGAAGCGCTGATAGCGGCGAGCGGCGCGAAAAAGGTGACGCTCTTTGCGCACGATTGGGGCGCGATCATCGCATGGGCCTTTGCGATCACGCGCAAGACCGCGCTGGAACGGCTCGTTATCATGAACGTGCCGCATCCCAAGCCCGCGCAGCGTGAGATCAAGCAATGGCACCAGCGCAAGAAAAGTTGGTACATCTACTTCTTCCAACTGCCATTCTTGCCCGAGTTGATGTTGGCCCGGCGCGGCGGCCATGCGGTGGGCGAATTGATCGCCAAGACGAGCTGCAATCAGGAGCGTTTCGGACCTGAGGTGCGCGGCGTCTATTCGACCGCATCGACCCGGCCGGGCGCGCGCACCGCGATGGTCAATTACTATCGCGCTCTCGCACGGCATCGCGATACGCTCGATATGGGCGATTTTCGCGTGGAGGTGCCCACCCTGATGGTGTGGGGCGAGGAAGACGTAGCCATCGACATCCGCTGCACCAACGGGACCGGGGATTGGGTCAGCGACCTGACGCTCAAACGCTTGCCGGGCGTCTCGCACTGGGTGCAACAAGACGCTCCGGAAGCGGTCAACGCAATCATCAAAGACTGGCTACCACCCGCGTGATGCGCCAAAGCGTGCCGGTGATTCCAATCTATCGAAGGCTATCTTGATGACGCCCCTGAAACACACCGCTTCTGTCGTCTTACTGAGCGCGCTTGTCGCAGCTCCCCTTGCCGCGCAGGCTCCGTCCAGTTCCGGCTACACGCTCGATCCGGCCGGGGACTTGTCGGCGATGCTCGATTGCTTCGAGGAGCAAGGCAAAACTCTGATTTCCGCGCATCGCGGCGGGCCTTCGGCGGGGCTGCCGGAAAACGGGATCGAGACGATGGACGCGATCATGGCCGGCGTGCCCGCGATCATGGAGATCGACGTTGCGCAAAGCACCGATGGCGTTCTCTACCTGATGCACGACCGCACCATTGACCGTACCACCACGGGTGAGGGCCGCACCAGTGATCTGGCGTGGGACGCGATCAAGGATCTCAACCTGGTTGACACCGCCGGGTGGGTCACGCCGTACAAAGTGCCGACCTTCGCCGCCGCGCTCGACTGGGCGAAGGGCAAGACCGTGCTGCAAGTCGACTTCAAACGCACCGCGAGCTTTGAGGACACGATCGCGCTGATCAACGAAAAGGGCATGGCGCAAAGCGTGATCCTGATCGCCTATTCGCAAGGCCAAGCGGTGAAGCTGCACGAGCTCGCGCCCGATATGCTGATTTCCTGTTCCATTGAAAAGCCGGGCGACTTCGATGCTATTGTCGCAGCAGGCGTTCCGGCAGATCGCATCGTCGCATTTACCGGCACACGCCTGCCGCGCCCCGAACTCTATCGCTTCCTCGACACTTCCGATGTCGAGGTGATCTTCGGGACGCTCGGCCGCAGCCCCCAATCCATCGACAATGTGATCGTTCGCTTCGGAACCGATGAGCGCTATGTCGAGCTGTCGGAGGGCGGGGTCGATATCCTAGCGACCGATCGTGCGCGCGAGGCGGCGGTGGTGTTGGCCGAGCGCGATCGCCTGCCCAAGATAGCCAAATGCGGTGTCGGCTTCGGCCCGTAATACGGAAACCGTATAGCGGCCAAAATTCTCGACTATTCAGACTTTTGGCGACCTTTATCGACGAGCAGGCGCCGTTCGTCGAAACGTCTTGGGACATTCGATGACACCTGTCATCGATGGCGGCGAATTTTTGAGGGATGGGGAAAAGCGACATGAATTTCTGGAAATGGGTGGGCGGGGCGATTGCCTGCGCGTCGCTCGCATTCGCCGCGCCCTTGAGCGCCAATGCCCGGTCCGATGCGCTCGATGTGGCGGTGAAGGCCGATAAATTCGGCGCGGTCACGTCGATCCTCGTCCTGCGCGATGGCCAGCCTATCTTCGAGGAATATTATCGCGATACAAATGCCGAGACGCTTCGCAACACGCGCTCGGTAACGAAGACGATCACGGCTGCCTTGCTCGGCAAGGCCATTGAGGACGGTGCTATCGCCTCGCTCGATGTGCCGGTCTTGCAATTTTTCCCCGACTCCCAAGTCGCAAATGCCGATCCGCGCAAGAGCGCCATGACCCTGCGCAACCTTGTCACCATGACAGGCCCGCTCGAATGCGACGACTGGAACAGTTTCTCGCGCGGCAATGAGGAGCGCATGTATCTCGTGGAGGACTGGGCGCAGTTCTTCCTCGACTTGCCGATCGGTGCCGCGCCCCCGTGGGAGCCAGCGGCGAAAGACAGGCCTTTCGGCAAAAGGTTTTCCTACTGCACGGCGGGTGTATTCACCCTTGGCCGGATCGTCGAAATCGCAACGGGCCGTGAGCTTGAAGACTATGCACGCGAGACGCTGTTCGATCCGATCGGCATCGGGGAGGTGCGTTGGGCGTTCAATCGTTTGGGCCAGGCACAGGGCGGAGGCGGCCTTGAAATGGCCGCGCGCGACCTTGCACGCTTCGGCGAGCTCTATCGGAAATCGGGCGCAAAGGACGCGAAACAGGTCCTTGCGCAGGAATTTGTCGCGGCGTCGACCGAGCCCCGCGCGCGGGTTCGGGACGGGCTCGATTACGGTTATCTGTGGTGGCTTGGCGAAGTTGGGCCGGCGGACGCCCGGTCACGGGCTTGGATGATGAATGGCACGGGCGGCAATCGCGTCGCGGTTTTGCCCGATCTCGACGCCACCGTCATTATCACGACCACCAATTTCAGGCGTGGCGATGCGCACCAGCTTACTGATGCGATTCTTTCCGATCACGTCGTCCCGATGCTGCAAGACGGAGCTGACTAGGCTGCGAAAGCCGAGACGCGGTTCCTCTCGGCATCCGTTTCGGGCGCGTCGAGAAACTCGCGGATCGCCGCGAGGCTCTCTTCCTTGTGGCTCAGCAGGAACAGATGGCCGCCGCCGCGCATCACCTTCAGCTCGGCGTTGGGGATAAGGAAATCGAGGAATTTGCCGTTAATGAGCGGCACAATGGCGTCATCATCGCCCATCAGGATCAGCGTGTCCTGCTTGAGCAGAAATGGCAGCGCAGGCGCGCTGGTCCATCCGAGCATGCACAGCAATTGGTACACATACCCGCGCGGACTGGGCGGTTTCAGGCGCGACATGTGCCCCTTTTTGCCCGCTGTCTTGCCCAGACCCTCGCCATAGAGAGTCTCGAAATTCTTCATCATGAAATCGGTGTCGATATAGCGGCGCGGATTGGCCATTTTCGACAGCGCCTTGGGACTACCCGGCATCATCAACATCCCGGCGCTGGTCGCGATCAGGATCACCCGGCGCGTAAGGCCGGGGTGCTGCATGGAAAAGTGCTGCGCGATCCCGCCGCCCCAACTGATCCCCATGACATCAACCTGCGACACGCCCAGTTTCTTGAGCAGTTCGGCTGCGGTCCAGCTGATCGTGAAGGGGTTGTAAGGCACCACCGGCTCAGGCGATTCGCCCACGCCCGGCATGTCGAGCATGATAAAGGCGCGTTCTTTCATCTCGACCGCAAACGGAGCCAAAGCTTCGATATTGGCGCCGATGCCGTTGAAGAAAAGAACCGGGGGATGATCGCTGGGCTCATCCAGCCTCCACGTCGCAACCCGTAGCGTCCGCCCGCCAACCTTCTCCATCGTGACGACGGCGTCGTCCATTGCTTCTGCCACGTATTTCCCGTCCCTTGTCTCGTTTCACCAGATCAGCGAAAATGGCACAGGAGAGCTCGTCGATCCCTCGCGAGCGCTGCCTGTGCCATACCCCGGATCCCTACGGGGCAGGTGAACCTGTATCAGACTTCTTCGATGACGTAGAGTCCGGGCGCGTCTTCCATTGGTGCGTAATCCGCATTGCCCAGTGTTTGCGGCGCAGCGACCTTCTTGCCCGCGCGGTTTTGCACCCATTCCGCCCAAAGTGGCCACCAACTGCCTTTGACCTCTTCGGTCCCTTGCAGCCATTCATCCGCCGTTTCCGGCAGTGCGCCTTTCTTCTTCTGAATGAAGTATTTCGCTTTGGGATTGGTCGGCGGGTTCAGGATCGCCTGCATGTGGCCCGATTGCGACAGGACATAGGTTACGTCTTTGGAGCCAAACAATTGTGTTGAGCGATAGGTCGCTTTCCAAGGCGTAATATGATCAGTCACACCGCCCAGAATGAACAGGTCTGAGGTGACTTTGGTCAGGTCAACCTTGTGATCGGCCATCTCGGTTTGGCCCGGATTGGAAAAGGCGAGCTCTTCGAACAAGGTCATGAAATCGCCCATCAGGGTGGCTGAAAGGTTGGTCGCGTCTGAATTCCAGAACAGAACATCGAAGGCGGGCGGATCCTGGCCCAGCAGGTAGTTGTTGATGACATACCCCCAGATGAGGTCGTTGGGCCGCAGCCAGGCAAAGCCTCGCGCAAGGTCATCGGCCTTGATGATGCCTTTCTTCGCGGCGCGCTGTTTGGCCAGTTTCATGCCATTATCGCTCATCAAGGAGGCGGCTTCGACATCGGTCTGTTTGGGATGCAACACGCAGACCATCAACGTGAGCGAGCCAAGGACATCGTTCTTGGTCGCCGCCAATTTGGATGCAAGCACCGAGGCGGTTTGGCCGCCCGAACACCCGGCGGACACGTTGACCTTCTTCGATCCCGAAATGCCCGAAACAACTTCCAAGGCCTCTTCGCAGGCGGCGATATATTCGTTCATGCCCCACACGCCCTGTTCCTTGGACGGGTTGCGCCAGGAAATGACGAAGGTCTGAAGGCCGTTATCAAGCTGCCATTTGATGATCGACTTCTCGGGCGAGAGGTCGTTGATGTACATTTTGTTGATCTGCGGCGGGATGGTGAGCTGCGGGATCTCGTACACTTCATCCGTAGTCGGCGCGTACTGGATCAGCTCGTACATCTCGGTGCGATGGACGACGCTGCCTTTGGAGGTGGCGACATTTTCGCCCAGCTTGAACGGGCGTTTGTCGACTTGGCTAACCATGCCCTTGTTCTTGGTCAGGTCGGTGTAGGCGTTTTGCAGACCCTTGATCAGGCTGAGCCCGCCGGAATTGATGATCTGCTTTTGCGCCATGGGGTTACCCGCCAGGGTGTTGGTCGGGGCGAGCCCATCAAGGATGATGTTGGCGATGAAATTGGCGCGGTTGCGCTCCAGCTCGTCAAGTTCCAGATCTTCAAGCCAGCTGCGCATACCCTTTTGCACGGCGAGGTAATATTGCGCGCCCGCGCGGAAGAACGGGTTGTACTGCCAGGCGGGATCCATGAACCGTTTGTCTTTGGGGTGCGGTTTCAGATCGCTCTTGCCGGTCATGATCTTCACCATGTCTTCGGTCATCGAGCGCGCATGCTTCAGCGTCCGGCTCGGATCCGAAGCGGTTTCGCGCAGCAGCAGCGCGATCGCGGAGACGAAATCCTCGCGCGCGACGCCGATCAGCGGGCCAAGCGCGTTGGTTGATTGGGCGGCCTCGTTTTCGAGCTCTACTGTGCCATTTGCCATGGTATCCCCTTTTTAGCTTACGCCTTTGCCGGCGCTCCGTTTGAACGCTCGTTGTTTTGTCGTCGCGATCACTCTTGAGCTGATCGCCGCGCGTATTTCTACTCATTAACGCCATGCGCTACGGAGTTCCAACGCTCAATTCGGTCGCGCGATCCCGAGCTGTGCGCGGGCCCCGCTGGGCGGCAAGGCCCCCCCCGTAAAAGCGCGTAGGAGTTAACCGTTTTTCAAAGCGTCGTGCGCCATGCCGCATTGATGCCAAACCGCGCCATTCGAAACCGGGCTCTAAGCGATCAGGGGAGCCGTAAGGCGTCGGTGCCTAACGCCGCGCCAGGCGTCGATGAGGTGGTGGCCGCAGCCGGACCGCGCGATGAACGAGATCGGCCTTACGCGCGCGCGAGGACGCGGTCCAAAACGCAAACAACCGACAAACGAGCTCAAGCCGATCGCCGTTCACAAGATCGCGCGCGGCCCAGCGTACAAGTCGCAGACGCAGCGCATTCCGTCGCACCCCCTGCGGACGACTATTACTACGTGCCCGAAAACCAGCGCGGCATGGCGCTGTTCATGCTGTTGGGCTTCGTCATCGCAAGCGGTGTCGGGCGAACGGTGCCTGACCTCTGGGCGGTTGGCGCCGCGCTCGGCTCGGTCGCAATCTTCTTTATTAACGCGGTGCTGGCCAAGGTCGAACGCCGCGCTGGAATGCCGGGCGCGGCGCGTCTGGCCATCATGTCCGTCTCCGTCGCCGCGCCGATGGCGCTGGCGGGGTACGCCTATGCGGGCTGGGTCGAAGCGGGGCTGGCGTGGCAATGGGCGGTCGCGACGCTGGTGTGCATCAACGCGGCGGCGGCAGCGGTGTTCGGCTCGCGCATAGTGTCGCTGTTCACCGCCAAGATTTCGATCTGGGCTTCCTTCGCACTGGTCCATCCTTCGCCATTGATGGTGTGGGCGGTGATCGGCGCGGCGCTGTCTTTGATGCTGATCGCGCGGTTGGAATGGAAAGCCGCCGAGAAACGCCGCCTCCAAAACGAAGCGCGCGACCGTGTCGCCGCACGCGCGGAAGACATCCTGCGCAGTTTTGAAGACACCGGGCAGGGCTGGTTCTGGGAAACCGACCGGCGCGGCATGATCAGCTACATCTCCCCCTCCGCCGCAGCGGTTTTGGGCAAGACGCCGGACATGCTTTATGGCGAACCTCTAAGCGCGATTGTCGGGGCCGATACAGGCGCAGCTGACGCCGAGCGCACCATCGGTTTCCACTTGTCCGCGCGCTCAGCCTTTCGCGAGATTGAGGTGCTGGCGGCCAACTCAGAGGCCGATGAACGCCATTGGTCGCTGACCGGCCGCCCCGTCTATGACAGCTTCAAGAACTTTTGCGGGTTTCGGGGCCACGGCACGGACCTCACCGAAAAGCGCCGCAGCGAACAGCAAGTCACGCGTCTGGCTCATTACGATTCGCTCACCGGCCTCGCCAACCGCGTGCAGATGAGCGAGGCGCTTGAGCAAATCCTCGCCGCGCCCCGCGAAAGCGAGCGGATGTGCGCGGTGCTGATGCTCGATCTCGACCGGTTCAAGACGGTCAACGATACGATGGGGCATCCGGCGGGCGATGCGCTGCTCAAACAGGTCGCTCAGCGATTGGAGCGCGTGATCGGCGCAAAAGGGCGCTGTGGCCGTCTAGGTGGCGATGAATTCGAAGTGATCATCCCGGGCGAGGGCGACCGCAAGGCCCTGGCGCAGGCCGCCAAAGAGATCATCAATTCGCTCTCGCAGCCCTATTCCATTGATGGGCAAAGCGTCATTATCGGGGCATCGGTTGGCGTGGCGATTGCGCCCTATGACGGGGTGACCAGCGAAGATCTGATCCGCAATGTCGATCTCGCGCTCTACGCGGCCAAGGATGCGGGGCGAGGCGTGCATCGCTTCTACGCTGATGATCTGCACGCTGCCGCCGAAGAGCGCGCGGAGCTGGAACAGGATTTGCGCGAGGCGATCCATACGGGCGGCTTGTCGCTGTATTACCAGCCCGTCGTCTACGCTGCGAATGAGAGGATCGTCGGGTTTGAAGCGTTGATGCGCTGGAACCACCCTGTGCGCGGCTTCATCTCTCCCGATAAGTTTGTGACGATCGCTGAGGATGCGGGGCTGATCGACCAGATGGGGCAGTGGGCGCTGCGCACAGCCTGCGCGGATCTGGCGACCTGGCCGGAACCGATCCACTGCGCCGTCAACGTATCGCCGCTGCAATTTTCGAACCCCGAGCTTGCCACTCATGTCGCGAACGCCCTGGCGCATGCCGGTGTGAACCCCGCACGCCTTGAGCTCGAAATCACCGAAAGCGTGTTCCTGAACGACAATTCGGGCACCGATGCGATGTTCAAGGCTCTGAAACGCGTGGGCGTGCGCCTCGCGCTGGACGATTTTGGCACGGGCTATTCCTCGCTCGGCTATTTGAAGAAAGCCCCGTTCGACAAGATCAAGATCGACCAAAGCTTTGTGCGCGGCGCCACCGAAGATGGCAGTCGCAACGGGGCGATCATTTCCTCGATCACGTCCTTGGCCGAAGCGCTCAACATGGACACCACCGCCGAAGGCGTGGAGACGCTGGATGAACTGGAATTGGTGCGGCTTTTGGGGTGCAGCCACATTCAGGGCTACATCTATTTCAAGCCGCTTGATGCCGATGACGCGGTCCGCCTGGCGCATGGCAATCTGGCGGCTGAGGCTTATGGGCCCAAATCCCCGCGTCTTCCGCGTCAGGTGCTTTTGCGCCGCGTAACCGTCGTTCACCGAGCGAACAATTTGACGGCCAATATCCGCAATATCTCTGAAGGTGGCGCGATGGTCGAAGGGCTTTGGAATATGCCGGTCGGAAGCACAATCCGGATCAAGTTCACCGCTGATCGCCATGTCGATGCGCATGTGCGCTGGTCGCGGGAAAACCGGGTTGGCGTGGAGTTCGCTGATCCGCTGCACCGCCGATCCGATGGGACGTTCTCGGTTCTGCGCGCGCGTTCAGAAGCGGCGGCCTGAACGAGCGCCCGAAACGCGGTTCCGCTGGGCCGATTTGCACCCGAAAACCACCGAGGGTTAATCCAGCTATGGCCGCCTTTCGCCCTTGCTGCCGGTCGGCTCTATTGGCGTTTGCGGGGCTCATTGCAGACGGCTTTTAACCCATCGTCTTAGGGTAAAACTAACCAATCGGCTTTACTCCCGCGTAATCGCCTCATTTCGGCGAGGAATTTGAGAGAAAAGGATCTGGCGAAGTGCCCTTTAAAGGCCTTTTGTCATCGGGAAGCGGGAAATCCGACTTTTCGCGCCACGGCGCGGGGCAACTGGTGTTGTCCGACGCCGAGAAGGTCGCGATGCTCGATCAATTGGAAGAATCGGGCCTGGGCTGGTTCTGGGCCAGCGACGCCGAAGGGCGGCTGACCTATCTCAGCCCGGCCCTGGCGCAGCGCCTGGAGACGCCGCTCGACGAGATGATCGGGCAGCCGCTTGCCAAGCTGTTTGATCCCGCCACCAACGAACGCTCGGCCAAGCCGCTGTCTTTGCTGCTCAACACGCACAAATCGTTCAGCGGCCTCGCCGTTCAATCCGCCCGCAACCCCGAAGGCGAAGGCGCGGTGCTGCGCCTGTCGGGTAAACCGATCATGCGCGGCAAAAGCTTCAAAGGCTTTCGCGGCACCGGGACCGACGTCACCGATGATTACCACCGCGAGCAGGAAACCGAGCGCCTCGCGCAATTCGATTCGCTCACCGGTCTCTCCAACCGCCACCGCATGGCTCACCTGATCGAGACCACGCTGACCGCGTTCAAGGCGGCCAAGCGCAATTGCGCCGTGCTGATGCTGGACCTCGACCGGTTCAAGCAGGTCAACGACACGATGGGCCACGCAGCCGGCGATGAACTGCTCAAACAGGTCAGCGAGCGACTTGGACGCTCGATCGAGCGCGAGTGCGAGATCGGCCGTTTGGGCGGCGATGAATTTCAGGTCATGATCCCTGACATGGACGATCGCGGCGAGCTGGGCGAAGTGGCCGCGCGCATCATTACGATGCTCAAGCAACCCTACTCGCTCGAGGAGGGGCGCTGCGTCATCGGCGCTTCGGTCGGAATCGCGATTGCCCCGCATGATGGGGTCAGCGCTGCGCAAATTGTGCGTTCTGCGGACCTTGCTTTGTACGCGGCCAAGAATGGCGGGCGAGGGCAGTACCGGTTCTACACCGCCGACCTTGAAAACGAGGCGATCTTCCGCCGCCGACTGTCGGAAAACTTGGGCGAAGCGGTACGCGGCGAGCAACTAGCGCTTCGTTTCGAACCCATCGTCGAAGCGGAGACAAAGGATGTGCGCGCGCTCGAGACGCATATCTGCTGGAACCACCCAGACCGGGGCTATATCGACGAAGAAGAGTTCGCCGCGATCATGGATGGGTCGGACCAGGCGAACGACGTGACCTTGTGGGCCATCCGCGAAGCGTGCCGAGTAGCCGCGCAATGGCCCGAAAGCGTGCGCATCGCGGTCAACATTCCGGTCACTTTGTTCAAGGCGGACGTCTTTATCGACGAAGTGGGCGATGCCCTCAGCCAGTCCGGTCTGAACCCCGCGCGGCTGGAATTGGAGGTCAGCGAAGACCTGTTCTTCGGCGATCCCGAAGCGGCGGATCGCGTGCTGGGCCAGCTATTCAAGATGGGCGTGCGCCTGACGCTCGATAACTTTGGCAGCGGCTATTCCTCGCTCGCCTATCTGCGCCGCGCGCCTTTCGACACAATCAAGATCGACCAGAAGCTGATCGCCGAGGCCGAACGCGTCGATGCGCGCGAGCTGGGCCTGATCAAGGCGATTGTCGCGCTCGCGGGCGCATTGGAGATGGAGACAATCGCCACCGGGATCGACACGCCCGAGCTGATGTTGGCCGTGGGCGATTGTGGCGTAAGCTTCGTGCAAGGCGCGATCTACGCCGAGCCCGTAGAGTGTGAAACGGTCGAAGCAGAGCTGATTGGCGGGGCGTGGACAATTCCGCCCAACCAGAACCGCACCAAGCGCGCGCGTCGCCGCACGGTCTTCCGCAAGATCCAGGTGATCCACGACGACCACTCCTACGAGGTTACCCTGCGCAACCTGTCCAAAACGGGCGCGCTCATCGAAGGGCTCGACGATGTGCCTAAGGGCACGCAGTTCGTGGTCGACCTGAGCGGCGGCCAGCTGGCGGTCGCGACCGTGATCCGCACCAATGGCGATATTCAGGGCCTTGAGTTCGAACAATCGCTGATCGAAGACGGGTCCGGGGGGCTGTGCACCCGCAACCGGGTGAGCCCCTACGCGCTCGCCGCTGCGGGCGCTCCGCTCGAAGCGCTTTCAGCGGGCAATTACAACGCGATGCGCGGCGGAACGCTGAGCCACGCAGGCAGCGTCCCGCAATTTGGCTATTCACGCCAAGCGGCCACAGAGCACGCCTAAAAGATCTTTTGGCAAGGCGTCCTCGACGGCTCATTGTGCGTATCTGTGATGCCCCGCGCCTCTTGCGTTTTTCGCGCATGACACGGCGCTTTCCTCCAGCTATCTGCGCGTGATAATGACTGACCTTTCCAAGATCCGCAATTTCTCGATCATCGCTCACATCGATCACGGCAAGTCGACGCTGGCGGACCGGTTGATCCAGTTCACCGGCGGCCTCACCGCGCGCGAGATGTCTGAGCAAGTCCTTGATAACATGGACATTGAGAAGGAGCGCGGCATCACCATCAAAGCCCAGACCGTCCGCCTTAACTACACGGCCAAGGATGGCGAGACCTACCAGCTCAACCTCATGGACACGCCCGGCCATGTCGACTTCGCCTACGAAGTCTCCCGCAGCCTCGCCGCGTGCGAGGGCGCGCTGCTCGTCGTCGACGCCGCGCAAGGCGTCGAGGCGCAAACCCTCGCCAACGTCTACCAGTCGATCGAGCACGACCACGAAATCGTCCCCGTCATCAACAAGATCGACCTGCCCGCCGCCGAACCCGAACGCGTCCAGGCCGAGATCGAAGAGGTCATCGGCCTCGACGCCTCCGAAGCGGTGATGACCTCGGCCAAATCCGGCATCGGTATCGAAGACGTCCTCGAAGCCGTCGTCGCCAAAATCCCCGCTCCCAAGGGCGAGCGCGACAAACCACTCAAAGCCTCCCTCGTCGACTCATGGTACGACCCCTATCTCGGCGTTGTCATCCTCGTGCGCGTGGTCGAAGGCGTCCTGACCAAGGGCCAGCAGATCACCTTCATGCAAGGCGGCACCCAGCACCTCGTCGACCGCGTCGGCTGCATGCGCCCCAAGATCGAACAGCTCCCTGAACTGGGCCCCGGCGAGATCGGCTTCATCACAGCCCAGATCAAAGAGGTCGAGCAAGCGCGCGTCGGCGACACGATCACCACCGTCAAAGGCGGCGCCACCGAAGCGCTGCCGGGCTACAAGGAAGTGCAGCCCGTGGTGTTCTGCGGCCTCTTCCCGGTCGATGCGGCGGACTTTGAAAAGCTGCGCGAGAGCATCGCCAAACTGCGGCTCAACGATGCGAGCTTCTCGTTCGAAATGGAAAGCTCCGCCGCGCTTGGCTTTGGCTTTCGCTGCGGGTTCCTGGGGCTGCTCCACCTCGAAATCATTCAGGAGCGGCTCAGCCGCGAATACGATCTCGACCTCATCACCACCGCGCCTTCGGTCGTCTATCGCCTGCAATTGAGCAAGTCGAAGACCGAGGAAGCCAAACAGATCATGCTCCACAACCCGGCCGACTGGCCTGATATCAACCGCATCGACATGATCGAGGAGCCGTGGATCAAGGCGGTGATCTACACGCCCGACGAATATCTCGGCTCGATCCTCAAACTGTGTCAGGACAGGCGCGGCATCCAGACCGATCTGACCTATGTGGGCGGGCGCGCTCAGGTGACCTACGAACTGCCGCTGAACGAAGTGGTGTTCGATTTCTACGACCGTCTGAAGTCCATCTCACGCGGCTACGCCAGCTTTGATTACGAGCAAATCGGCCTGCGCGAAGGCGATCTGGTCAAGATGAACATTCTGGTGAACGCCGAACCCGTCGACGCGCTGTCGCTGATCGTCCATTCCGGCGTCGCCGAAGAACGCGGCCGCGGCATGTGCGAGCGCCTCAAAGACCTCATCCCGCGCCACCTCTTCAAGATCCCCGTGCAAGCCGCCATCGGCGGCAAGATCATAGCCCGCGAAACTATCGCCGCGATGCGCAAAGACGTGACCGCCAAGTGCTATGGCGGCGACATCAGCCGCAAGAAAAAGCTGCTGGAAAAGCAGAAAAAGGGCAAGGCGAAGATGCGGGAGTATGGGAACGTCTCGATCCCTCAAGAGGCCTTTATCGCAGCACTACGTATGGGCGAGGAGTAACCTTCATTTTGGATGCGGGAGCGCCCGGAAGCGAAGCTGGCCAAAGGCCAACGGCGGCCTGTCCCCGCGCAGGCGGGGAGGAATGTGAGCATTCCGCAGGAAGCGTTTATCGCGGCGCTGCGGATGCGTGAAGAGTAGGGCCGAACTGTCCTCGTAGCTTGCGTTGGCTAGAGAACTGGCGCCTTGAACTGATCCTCTGGGCACGCGAATACGAGCATGTTGTACGTCGTATCCAAGCCTTCACCAATTAAGGTGCGCACGGATCCATTAAGGTCAATGACATTGAATTTGGTGGCACGTGTTGCTCTCCGAAAGAAGGGCACAGCCTTCCCAAACTCACTGCCGAGCTTAACGATCTTAGGCACGTCTCGTCCAAATTCCATTTCGAAGGACGGCGAAACCTCTACTCTTCGTAACCTGCACACGGTCCCCAGCCCATCGACGACTTCCGGTCTTTCGAGGCATAGGGCGATACAGGACCGATTGTTTGTTCGTACATACTCGCGTAGCGAAGCGTAAAGCGACGCTTTGAATTGACGCTGCAGTTTTTTAGCTGATCCAAAACACAATTCATGGTCATGAGCACGTATTGCAAACGTGTTGCCGTTAAAGAGTACGTACCGGGCGAAGTTGTTGGCCTCTCGTTCGAAAAGGTCGGAAACACTGGGAGCTAACTCGTCTTCGCTATCCTCGAAAAAGCGAAAGAGCTTTTTTTGGTGTGGGAGCTCAAAATGGCCAGCCTCATGGAACTTGAGAAACTTCTGCCGCGTCTCATGAACTGTGTCATCAATGTGAATCACGTGCTCGCTGGCATCGAGAACACCCAAAATCTTACCAATCGCTTGTTTGACTGTCTTTGTGGCCTGCTTACCAGCTTGCATCGCATACGCAGCAAGAGAGCGTGGGTCGAAGACACTGTAGGGCGCAACAGTAAGTTTCGCAGCACTGATAAGGTCATCGACCGGTACAGGTACAATACCGGATGCGTCTGCGCGATGAAGAAGGTCCTCAGCATGCTTTTCGACTAATAGTTTTTGTTCAGGATTCAGGCTATTATCGTCTGGCTGCAAGCTATTTCTCGTCGCTTCGTAAGAACCTCAGATATTTTATAAGCTGCGCTTCCTCTTCTGGAGTCAAGTCAAGCTTTGAAAAAGTGGTCGCTCTTCCATGCCTTTCCCCCTCTTTTCGCGTCCCACTAGGTTTCAAATAACCGGCCATCTGCATCAAGATTGTATAATCGACAGCGTAGAGTTCTGCGAGGCAGTGCAAAATGTGCGGAGAAGGTTGTTTTACACGGCCATTCTCGAGTTGACTTAGATAAGCATTCGACACTTGCTTATCGGTCGCTTCCTCGACCTGCCTTAGTGTGAGTTTTCGGCCAGAGCGTACCGTAGCGAGGTATTGGCCTAAGGTTACCTCTGGGTCCGATTTAGCCTTGTTCATCAATTTTCTGTCCTGACTCCAACGAGAGACGGCACTGCAGGTTTGATGCTGCTTGTCAAGCATGCTGAGGATTTGCTTGATAGAATATGCGTGCATAAATTTTGCTTGATCTACCAAGCATGCGTTTTCTACAAGGCAAGTCGATCATCGATGATCACAATCATAGGAGAACTAAAATGAGTGATAGTTGCACTGCCGGAAACGGTGACCACTGGGAAATCTACAAGGACGCCGCTGGCTATTGGCGTTGGCGTCGCACGGCTTCCAATGGCCGCATCGTTGGCGCTTCAACCGAAGGTTACGCAAACAAATCCGATTGCATTGCCAACGCGCAGCGCAATGGGATGACGTGTGTACCCGCCTAATCTGTGAGTGGGACAGTCATTGCGTGGCTGTCCCGCTTGCTCAAATTTGAGAGATCAAGATGGCCAACTACTCAATTTCCAAAGATGGCGAGAAATGGGCCATTCAAAAGCACGGCGCAACCAAGCGCAGCGGTTATGCCGCCACCAAGGAGGACGCGCGACAGCGTGCCGCCGAACTCGCAACCAACAGTGGTGGTGGTGAGGTTCGGGAACACGCATCAAGAGACGGATCGGTCCACAAGCGCGGTCAGATTATCGACAGCGATACGCACGGCAAGAATGACCCACCAAGTCAAGGCTAAGTAGCGGTCTCCATGACTTCGGCTCCATTAAACGCTCACCCTGAGCTTGTCGAAGGGTCGTGGCCTTGCGCTACTCTGCTTAAATTGTGACGGTGCTTCGACAAGCTCAGCACGAGCGGGGTGAGGTTTCGAGATTGCCCGCTGCCATCCATATCTCTTGAGCTCGTGGACCGTCCTTCTCGGCTCGAGCGATACGGGTTCGCGCTTCGCCGCAGGAGGTCAGCTCATCCCCCATCCGGCCCCCGCTCATGACGTCTCCGCCAATCCTCATCCGCCCCTAGCCGCTCAAAATCGCGGTCGCGCAGCTCCTCAAATCGGCGCCACGCCTCGCGGGTTTCCTCGGACATTTGCGCCCATTCGGCGGCGCGTTTGGCTTCGAGCTCGCGGCGCACGCCTGCGACCTTGCGGTCGATGCTGGCGCGCACTTCCTGCTCGGAGACGCCGTTTTCCTGCGCGCGCTGCTCCTCCTCCCATTCCTTGCGCCACTTTTTCTTGAGGCGGCGCTTTTCCATCTTGCCGACCGCGTTCAGGCCTTTGAGCGAGCCGCCCCCTTTGCCCGCCGCTTGGCCAAAGCGTTCGGGCGCGCGGTTGCGCAGCATGAACATCAAGAGCCGGTCGTTGTAGCGGGTGCGCGTCGCGACCTCCTTGCCGCCGATGTAAAACGGCTCCTCCACGCCGTGGAGCGCGCGTTCCATCGCGACGTCCTCCAGCCGCTCGACGCCCAGATCGAGCGCCTTGAGCCACGCGTCGCGAAAGCTCTCTGCTCCGGGTTGGCGGCGCAGGTAATAGGCGCCCTCCGCGCTCATATCGACGGCGCGCGCGGCGGCCTTGACGCTGCCGGTGTCCGCCAGCGCCTCGATAAAGGCGTATTGGCGCTCCTCGGTCCAGCCGTCGTGGCGCTGGGTTTTGCGCGGGACGGGGGTGAAGGAGGGCAGCTGCGCAGGTCTAACGGGCAGGCGGGTGGTTTGCGGATTGGCTTTGCGGGTCATGCTTTCCTTCTTGCGCATTCGCATCCGCGAACGCGATTTCCTCGCTTTGGCGCCTTGCAGGCGCGTCGCTGCGGGCGCCCGGTCGGGCTTGCGATTGCGGTGCAACCGAAAAGTGTGAAGCACAAAAGCGCGAAGTAGGAAAACATGGCCAACTTCACTTGGCGTTCACGTCCGCGCTAGCTATACCGCGCCCCATGACTGGATTTAGCTCACTTTCGGCAAAAACTTCGATCCGCGCCGCGATCCTTGGCGCGGCGGCTCTGGCGACCACGGCGTGCGGTGGAGGCTCGGCGAACGAAGACCTCGCTTATGTCGCGCGCGATGTGGAAACGCTCTACGGCGAAGCGCAGCGGCGCATGGACAAGGGCAACGTGCTGCTCGCGGCGGCTTTGTTTGACGAGGTCGAGCGCCAGCATCCCTATTCGCCGTGGGCCCGGCGCGCGCAGTTGATGAGCGCGTTCAGCTACTACATCGCGCGCGATTACAACAAGGCGATCCAGAACTCGCAGCGTTTCCTGTCGATCCACCCGGGCAACAAGGACGCGCCTTACGCCTATTATCTGATCGCGCTCAGCTATTACGAGCAGATCTCGGATGTGAACCGCGACCAGAAGATCACCGAGCAGGCGCGCAGCGCTTTGCGTGAGGTTAACCGGCGTTTCCCGCAGTCCGAATACGCGGCGGACGCGCGGCTCAAGATGGACCTCGTCGACGATCACCTCGCGGGCACGGAGATGGAGATCGGGCGGTTCTACCAGCGTTCGGGTCAATGGCTCTCCGCCGCTTTGCGGTTCCGCAACGTGATCGACAATTTCGAGACCACCAGCCACACACCCGAGGCGCTTTATCGCTTGACGGAGAGCAATCTGGCGCTCGGAGTGCCAGAGGAAGCGGTGAAATACACGGCTGTTCTGGGTGCCAACTATCCGGGCACCGAATGGTATGAACGCGCCTTTGAGCTGGTCGAGAAACACGCGCAGGATGTGACCCCGACCTGACGCTGCGTCTTTAATGCATCGGCGTCACAGCCAAGCCGAGCGGCGGTCAACGGAACGCTGGAAACCCGCTGCAAAGGACCGCATCCGCGCCTTTATCAGCCAGCCTCGCCCTTCTTTGTTGCGGGTGAAGACCAGCTGCGAGGAACCAACGCGTTTGCGCCACAAGGCGACGAAAATCTCCGCGTCTTCCTTGCGCGCGCCGAGCGCTGTGGGAACGGCGTGGTAATCGGTGCGGGAAAACAAATTCAATCGTGAGGCGCGCACCAGCAGGTATCGCGGATTTTGCACCGGTCCCAAAAGCTCTGCAATCGCCTGCATGATGTGACGTTCGCTCGCCCGGGCGACGCCGGAAACGGTGATGTCCATGCGCCCATCAAGGCTCTCCCCGATCATGATGCGCGCTGCATCCGCTTCGTCTTCGGGAATTTGTCCGACTTGCAAGAGCGCTTCGATGACTACGCCGGTCACCTGTTCGAGGCTGCGCTCCAGCGATCCGTTGCGCCACGCTAATCGGCCCGCGCGCCATAAGGCGGGCAGGCTGGCCATGGTCGCTGCGCCCGCCACGCCTGTGAACACCACCGCTCCCATGGCGAAGGACGTCCATTGCGTCAGTTGGAGGCCGGCCGCGACACCCGCGCTGCCCATCGCGCTCCAACCCAACGATTGCAGAGTGTCGCCCCAACTGAGCGCGCGCGGCGCGTAATTGGGCGCGGCGGTCTCGCGCACCTGCGAACGTTCCAGGCCATGCCCAAGGGATCGTTCCCACCGGCTCGCGGTTTGCTCGCGATCAGACGCCAGAGCAAAGGTGGCGCGGTTTTGCGCCGCAACCGAAAGGCGCGGGTTCAATCCCAATCGGCCAAGCCCGTTTTCTATTATGTCGCTCTGTCCGTTCGAGATGCATTCAAACGCCCGAAATCGCCGGGCGACCGTGCCGATATCGGTCGTTCCTGCACGTTCGTTATCGTTCAAAGCGCCCCAGTCCAACGCGCTGGTCAGGGCCTCCAGAAAACTGTCGTCACCGCGCTCGATCGTGGCCAGATGCCAGATGTTTGAGACCTTGTCGGGCGCTGCCGGATTGATCCGGATAGCGCGCCCGCGCATCTGGTTGGACAGAACAAAAGAGGCCGTGTTGCTGGCCAGCACAAGCGAGTTCAGCGCTGGCGCGTCCCACCCTTGTCCCAACAGCGATTGCGTGCCCACAAGGATGCGAACCTGCCCGCTTGTGAACAAAGCGGTCACTATACGTGTAAGATCCGCGCTGCTGCCGCCTGTGATTTGCAACTCGACATGATCGGGGCACGCTTTCACGGCTTTGGTTCGTAAGGTGCCCGCCTTAATCCCAAGCCGATCACACAGCTCCGACAAGATGGGTTCAGCGGCCTTGGGGATCATAACCAAACTGCCCGTCAAAACGGCGAGGCGGTCATCAGCTGCGCCAGCGCGCCGCAGCGATTCAAAGATTGGAATGACGCCGAGTTTTGCCGGTTCGAACGGCGCGTCGGCGCTCTTTGGCAATTCGTCAGCGCGGATATGGTCGGATAGGACCACCATGCGAAGGTCGCTTCCGTGCGAGGCGCTTTCAGCCTTTGCAATGTCAACCACGCTAGCCATTTTCCCAAGGCTTGAGGCGAGCAGGCGGAACACCGATTTGGTGTGCCGTAATTGCACCCGCTTTCCTTCGATCAGCCCGTTTTGCTGAAGGCGCTTTTTGAGCGCGCGGTGCCAATCGCGCGGCAAGGCGAAGGCATTGGCGTGCCGGAAGACAAGGCCATCAAGCAACGTTTCCAGCCAAACCTCTGAGGGCAAGGGCAGCACCTTTCGCGACACGCCCAAGAGCTTAAGCGGCGCATCGGGCAGTTCTCGTCCCGATGAAGCGAGATGGATCAGCACGGCGGAAAGCATCTCGGGCGCTTCCAGAATCGTTTCGATGTGGGTGTCGGGGGCTTGAAGCCATTCATGTTGGCCCAGCCAATCAAGCAAATCAGTGTCGCTGCGCAGATCGGCTTGAAGCTCAGCGATGGCTTTGCGTCGAACGTCGAGCAATTCCTGTGCCTGAGCGGTGGGCAACGAGAGCACGACATGGTCCTGGTGCGGGCACAGATCGCCGTTGCGCACCAATTCGGGAATACCGATTTCCAGATCAATCGGCCCGCACAGCGTTTCGTAACGGTTCCATTCGGCCCGGCTCGCATCGTAGGGCGGGGTCGCGGTAAGCGCGACGATGGTTGCATCATCCAGCTCCACGGCAAGCCGGGTCAGACAGTCCCACCACGCTTTGCGCAGGTGATGCGCCTCATCAAGAATAAGAGTGAAGGGCCCGCGCTGATTCAGGCTTTCAATCAGCGACGTCAGATCGTCGTCGCGCCGGAAGGAATCCAGCGACTGATACGTCGACAGCGTCATCACGCGCGGATCCGAAAGATCGCACGACACATCATCATCGCTGGGCAATTCGGGCAGGAACAGCGGGCACAAACGTTCACGCCACTGGTCGCGGATCGCAAGGCTCGGCGCAAAGACGAGCGCGCGGCGGCCAAGGCGGCGCATAATCTCCAGTCCCAACACCGTCTTGCCAGCGCCCGGAGCGGCGACCACGTGCAACCGGTTGTCGCCCAGATGGTTGTCCATCTCGCCAATGGCGCGAGCCTGATACTCGCGCCATTGGCCTGAGAATTTCATCCGATCCAGCATGCGTTTAGCCATAGAGATGCGCGCCTGCGCGGCAAGGGCGACCGCGAATGGTGATTATGACCCCGGCCTAGCTGTTGATACCCGGCTTGAACACGTGACGCTCGGCCATCGCTGCGCTAGACCTCGATGACCATGCTCACGCGTCTTTCCATTCGCAATATCGTTCTGATCGAAGCGCTTGATCTCGATTTTGCGCGCGGGCTCGGCGTGCTCACCGGGGAGACGGGGGCGGGTAAGTCGATCCTGCTCGATTCTATCGGCCTGGTGCTCGGCGACCGGGCCGAAACGCGGCTGGTGCGCAGCGGCGAGGCCAAGGCGAGCGCGGTGGCCAGTTTCGAATTCGACGCGCTCCCGCCGCTTATCGCTGAGGCTCTGGATGACGCCGATATCGAAGTGCAGCCGGGCGAGCCGCTCATCATCCGCCGCCAGGTCAAGGCGGATGGCGGGTCCAAAGCGTTCGTGAACGATCAGCCTGTTAGCGCCGCCTTGCTGCGCTCGCTGGCGCCGGCGTTGGTCGAGCTGCACGGTCAGCATGATGATCGCGGGCTGGTGAACCCGCGCGGGCATCTGGCGCTGTTGGACCGTTATGCGGGCACCGATCTCGATGGCTTGCGCGCGCGCTATCAGGGTTGGGCCAAAGCCGAGGCCGTGCTGGCCGACGCGCGCGCCGAGGTGGAGCAGGCCAAGCTCGACGAAGAATTGCTGCGCGCGCATCTGGCGGAATTGGAGACGTTGGCGCCCGAAGTGGGCGAGGAGGAGACCCTCGCGAACACCCGGATCGACCTTCAAAAGGGGGAGAAGCTTTCCGGCGATCTCGAAGATTTGCGACGCATCTGGGATGGGTCGGATTCGCCGCTCGCAAACCTGCGCGTGGCCGCGCGCAAGCTCGACCGGATCGCAGAGGAGCATCCGCTGCTCGCCGAAGCGCTCGCCGCGCTGGATCGGGCGGTGATCGAAGCGGGCGAGGCGGAAGACAAGCTGATCGAAGCGGGCCACGCGCTTATCCATGACCCGCAGGCTTTGGATGCGGCGGAGACGCGGCTGTTTGAACTGCGCGCGCTGGCCCGCAAACATCGGTGCGAGGTCGATGGCTTGCCTGGTCTGATGGTGGAGATGCGCGGGAAACTCGACGCGATCGAAGACGGCGAGGCGCATCTGGGCGGGCTGGAAGAAGCCGCCGCAAAAGCGCGCGAGACCTACACCAAGGCGGCGCTCAAAGCGTCAGAAACCCGCGCGAAAGCGGCCAAACGTCTGGACAAGGCGGTCGCCGCTGAGCTGGCCCCGCTCAAACTGGACGCCGCGCAGTTCCAGACCGCGCTCACCACGCTGCCGCAGGAGCGCTGGGGTCCGCTGGGACAGGATGCGGGCGAATTTCTGATCGCGACCAATCCGGGCGCGCCCTTTGCGCCGCTCGCCAAAATCGCCTCGGGCGGGGAGCTTTCGCGCTTTATCCTCGCGCTGAAAGTGGCGCTCGCTGAAAAGGGCGGGGCGGGCACCATCATCTTTGACGAAATCGACCGCGGCGTGGGCGGCGCGGTGGCCAGCGCCATCGGCGACCGCCTTGCGCGGCTCGCCAGCGAAGAGGGACAGCTTCTCGCCGTCACCCATTCCCCCCAGGTCGCCGCGCGCGGCAATCTGCACTATCTCATCGCCAAATCGTCGAGCGGCACGGTCACCAAGACCAGCGTCGTTGAACTGGGCCCCAGCGGTCGCCAAGAAGAGATAGCGCGGATGCTTTCGGGTGCGGAAATCACTTCCGAAGCCCGCGCGCAGGCGGATCGGCTGCTGGAAGGGGTGTGATGGATCTGGGTGGTTTTGTCGTTTTCTTGCTGATGATGCCGGTGCTGGCGGCCATTGGCGTGACCACGCTGGCGGCGTTTGTGTCGATGACGGTGCTGGGATTGCTCACCGACATGAGCTTCAAGCGCTTGTTCTTCGTCTCGTTCTTCATGGGGCTGGCGGCGCCGCTCCTGCTGGGCGCTGCGATCGCCTCATCCTTTGAAGATGGCACGTTTGAACGTGACCTGCGCGATGGCATTGAAGAGCTCACCGACATTCGCATGGAAAATGGCCAACCGCTTGGCGGGACGCTGGGTGAGCTGCAAAAGATCGGCCGCGATGTCGAGCAGGGCGAACTCAGCGAACAGGAAGCCGAAGAGCGCATCCGCGAGCTGTTCGTCGGCCCGGAAGCCGATGCGCCCGCGCAGATCGAGCAAGGGACCGCAGACGACGCGGAGGTCAGCATCGATATCGAAGGCGTGCAGATCACCAATGATGGTGACAGCCTGCGCATCCAGATCGATTGACTGACCATCCGACAAATCCTGACGCGCACTTTTTTGCGAGTATCTAAGCGAGCGCGCTCATAAGGCGATTGCGTTTTGGCGCGCAGGCCGCAAGATCGCCTGCGATGACTGAAATATCCGAAGCCGACGCTGCCAACGAATTGATGCGCCTCGCCAAGCAAATCGCGCATCACGACAAGCTCTATCACGCTCAAGACGCGCCTGAGATCACCGATCAGGAATACGACGCGCTGGTGCGCCGCAATCGCGAGCTGGAAGAGGCCTTTCCGCATCTGGTGCGCGAGGACAGCCCGTCCAAAAATGTCGGCCACGCGGTCGCCGCTTCGCCGCTTTCCAAGGTGACGCACGAGGTTCGTATGATCAGCCTCGACAACGCGTTCTCAGATGAGGAATTGCTTGAATTTGTCGGCCGGGTGCGGCGGTATTTGAACCTGCCTGAGGGCGAACCCATCGGCTTCACGGTCGAAGACAAGATCGACGGGCTGTCCTGCTCGCTGCGTTACGAGCAGGGCAAGCTGGTGCGCGCCGCCACGCGCGGCGATGGACAGGTGGGCGAGGATGTGACCGCGAATGTCACCCATATTCCCGATATCCCGCAAGAGCTTCCACAAGGCGTCCCCGACATCTTCGAAGTGCGCGGCGAGGTTTATATGGAGCGCGCCGCGTTCGCCGCGCTTAACGAAAAGGCTGAGGCTGAGGACACCAAGAAATTCGCCAATCCGCGCAACGCGGCGGCGGGTTCGCTGCGGCAAAAGGACGCGAGCGTCACGGCGCAGCGGCCTCTGCGGTTCTGGGCGCATGGCTGGGGTGCGGCCTCTGATGTGCCGGGTGACACCCAAATCGAAGTCGTAGAGGCTCTAAAGAGCTGGGGCTTTCCCATCTCGCCGCTTTTCGCCCGGTTTGAAAACACCGAGCAGCTTGTCGCGCATTACGAAACCATCGGCGCTGCGCGGCCCGATCTGGCCTACGAAATCGACGGCGTCGTCTACAAGGTCGACCGGCTCGATTGGCAGAACCGGCTCGGCTTTATGTCCAAGGCCCCGCGCTGGGCGATCGCGCGCAAATTCCCGGCGGAGAAGGCTGAGACCACGCTGGAGGCGATCGATATTCAGGTCGGGCGCACGGGCAAATTGACGCCCGTCGGCCGCCTCGCATCGGTGCTGGTGGGCGGTGTGACCGTGACCAATGTGACGCTTCACAACCGCGACGAGATCGAGCGCCTCGGCGTGCGCCCCGGCGACCGCGTGGTGATCCAGCGCGCTGGCGATGTGATCCCGCAAGTGGTTGAAAACCTCACGCGAGATGCGGAGCGTGAGCCTTTCGCTTTCCCCGAACGCTGCCCGGTCTGCGACAGCGACGCGGTGGCGGAGGATGACGACGTGGATGTGCGCTGCACCGGGGGGCTGATCTGCCCCGCGCAGCGCATACAGCGGCTTGAGCATTTCGTCAGCCGCAAAGCGCTCGACATCGACGGGCTCGGGTCCAAGACCATCGCGCAGTTCTTTGAGCTGGGCTGGCTGGAAAGCCCGGCGGACATTTATCGGTTGAAGAACCGGCGCGAGGCGATCCTTGCCCTCGAAGGGTGGCAGGACAAGTCTGTGGATAACCTGTTGGAGGCTGTGGAAAGCAAGCGCGAGCCCGACGCCGCGCGGCTGCTATTCGGCTTGGGTATCCGCCATGTGGGCGAGACGACCTCGCGCGATCTTATGAAGGCTCTCGGCGGTCTGCCCGCCTTGCGCGATGCGGCGCAGCGCTTCAGCGCTTACCGCGAGGAAAACCCGCGCGGCGAAGACGAGAAAGCCTCCCCCTTCAAAACCCGCATGGACGACGCGGCCAAGGAGGCTCTCGGCGTCAGTGACGGGATCGGAGCCACGGTGGCGCACGCGCTCGCCGATTTCTTCCACGAACCGCACAACGTGACGGTTTGGGAGGATATCTTGAGCGAGGTCTCCCCGCCGCCCTATGAGGTCGAAGTGCTCGACAGCCCGGTTGCGGGCAAAACGGTGGTCTTCACCGGAAAGCTGGAAACAATGAGCCGCGACGAAGCCAAGGCGCAGGCCGAAAAGCTGGGCGCCAAAGCTTCGGGCAGCGTCAGCGCCAAGACCGACCTGCTGGTCGCAGGGCCCGGCGCAGGCTCCAAACTTAAGAAAGCCGAAAGCCTCGGCATCGAGGTGATCGACGAAGCGGGCTGGGCTGCGATTGTGGCGGCGGCGGGGTAGGAAGTGTCGAAGAGTATGAATGCAGTCCTACACAGTTGTTTTGGCCTGATCGCGCTTTGCGTCTTTGATTGCTCGGCCTTGCTGGCGCAGGATGGAGCGCGCGAAGCTATGCTGAACGCGTTTGAAGAGGCGCAAGAAGCCTCGGTTCTGATAATCCCGTTTGACCCGCCGCTGGGAACTGGGCTCGATTACAAGCTGGTCGTCGAAAAGAAGCGCCCGCGCGGCGATCGGGTTATGGAATTCGAGCAGAAGCTGACCTTTACCTCGCTTGACGAGCGCTTTGCGCTTGATCTTGAGAATATCGCTTTCTCGATCAGCGGCCAGAGGGTCGATCTAACCGGGGAAGGTGCGCTGGAGGCGATGCCTATGGCGCTTCGTCCCTTTATCATGCCGTTAACATTGGAGCTGGATGCTTCAGGTGAGGCGATTGAACTGCGCGATTGGCCTAGGATCAAGGGTTTGCTCGCGGCTATTCCAGAGGAAGTTCGCAAGCGGAGCGTGGAAGCGGATCGCGAAGCGATGGAAAAGGCAATTGATCTCGTTTTTGGTCCACTTTTCGATGCAAGCCCGCAAGAGGCGCCACAATTATTGGCACAGGGATGGACGGAGGTTCTGGGCTACGGCGGTTCAGAATTGGAAGATGGCGAAGTCTACGAAGTCGAGAACCAGATCGAGGGAGGACTATTGCCGAGGCTTGTTCCGGCGCTGTCTCAGGTATCTGTAAGCAGGACGGCAGAAGGTGATTATGAGCTTGTCCAAAAGACCATAGTGGATCCGGAGGCGTTTCGTGTTGCAATGCTTGAGGCGGTCGATCAGCTAAAAGCTCTTGCTGAGGACGTGCGTAACTTTGCGGCGGGCCAAGAAACGGAGCATGGCGAGCAAGAAGTCTTAGAGCAGGTGAGATTGGTGGATTCTCAAGTCATTCTTTTTGATGCTCAAAACGGGCTTCCAAAAGAGGCGCGGATTGAACGCACTACCCATCTCAATGGTGAAGCGGTCGCTGGCGATATCATTACCATCATCAGACTTGGTCGATGACCCTCCTCCACGATCTCCACCCGCAAGCCCTTCGCATCGCGACCGCTCTGCGCGCTCGTAAGCAGCGGATCGCCGTCGCGGATGGCGCGACGGGCGGGCTGATCATGGCGAGCCTGCTCACCGTTCCGGGGGCGCTCGAATTCTTCAAGGGCGGGGGCGTGGTCTATTCGTTCAAGGCGCGCAATGTCCTGTTTGACCTTCCGCGCGAGGCCTATGACGGCATGACCTCGGCGACCGAGGAATACGCCTTGCTGCAAGCGCGCGGGATCCGCGACCGGATGGGCGCCAGTTGGGGCATCGCGGAAAGCGGATCGGCGGGGTCGAGCCGGCACCCGATGGGCGTCGTCTCAGGGCGCAGCGTCGCGGCGATTGTCGGGCCGGGCGTGGAACGCGTCGCGGTGACAGAGACCGCCAGCGACGACCGGATTGCTAATATGGAAGCTTTCACCAAAAACGCGCTCGACCTGGCCGAGCGCGTTTTGAGTGAGGGTGGTTTGGGCAATAGCGCCTAGTCGTTGGGCATGATGTAAATTTCGCGCACCGCCGCCGTGTCGGGCTGATTTATCGCGAAGAGCACCGCGCTCGCCACATTTTCGGGCTGAATCTTGTCGGGCTTGGGCTCGTCAAAGAACGCGGTGTTGACCATGCCCGGAGCAATCACGGTGGCGCGGCCACCCCATTCGCGCATTTCCTCGGCGAGGTTCTCGCCGAAGCCGTGGACGAAGTGCTTGGTCGCCGAATAGACCGAGCCTTTAAACGTATCGCGGCCCGCTTTGGAGCCGGTGACGACGAAATGGCCCTTGGTCTTCTTGAGATGCGGGATGGCGAGCTTGGCCGCGTAGAGCACCGCGAGGATGTTGACATGGATCATGTCGTGCCATTCCTGCGGGTCGCCGTTCTCGACGCCGGGGGTTGATACGCCGGTGCCCGCGTTGGCAAAGACCGCGTCGATCTGACCGAACTTTTCCGCAACCGAATTGAGGGCGGCTTCGAGCTCGTCGAGCTTCGTCACATCGCAGGGGACCGCCATGGCCGCCTCGCCGATCGTGTCGCTCAGATCGTTGATCTTGTCCTGCGACCGCGCGAGCAGCGCGACGTTCCAACCCGCATCCGCCGCGGCCTTGGCTGTGGCTGCGCCGATGCCGGATGATGCGCCGGTGATGATGAGTGTCTTAGAGATAGGGGCCTCCTGTGGTTCCTTTGGGCTTTGCTTTCACAAAGACGAAGCGGGCAGGCGGGGTTCCAAATTTCTGGCGGGTTTGCGCGCGGAGCGCCGTTTCGCGCTAAGCGGTTTGGTTGAGGCGCGCTCGCCCGCGTCCCGGTATGCGCCAGTTGGGTCGCCGCCGCATCCACAGGATCGCCCAATCGCCGCGTTGCAGACGCGCTCGCGACGCGAAACCGGCGCGTTTGTAGGCGCGTCGCACCGCGCTTTCCTGCGCGCCCGCCAATAGGCCAGCCAGCAGCAAATCCCCGCGTGGGCTCACGGCCCTGGCGAAATCGGGCGCAACCTCGACCAAGGGGCCAGCCAGGATGTTGGCAATCAGCAAATCGTAAGGCCCGCGAAACTGGAGGAGCGGGTGATCCATCCCGTCCGCGATCACCATAGTCATGGCGCCCGGTCCGCCGCCCAGCGACACCGCGTTGAGCGCCGCGTTGTCCGCAACCACGCCCGCGCAGATGGGGTCGATGTCCGACGCGGTCGCCTGCGCGCTTGGCCACAGACGCATGGCGGCGAAACCCAGCAGGCCCGTGCCTGTGCCGATATCCGCGATGCGGTGCACGCTGCGCCCCTGCGCGCGGATGGCGGCGAGCATCTCCAGGCACCCGGCGGTGGTTTCGTGCTGCCCGGTGCCAAAAGCCTGCGAGGCGGGGATAACAAAGTTGATTACGCCATTGAGAGGTTCGAAATCGGGCGTGTGGACGTAGAAAGGCCCTGCGCTGATCGGCTGAGTGCCTTGTTGGCTGAGCGTGAGCCAGTCTTCGTCGGGCAGCTTTTCAACCGAGATTGCGGGCGCGGAGCCATCAAACAGATCAGCGAGCGCTTGCTTTTGCGTCTTGCCCGGCTTGGTCGGATACCACCCTTCGAGAACCCACTCATCGGGGCGGTCTTCAGACAGTTCGCGGCCCGCGATCACCAGATCAAAGTCCCATTCCTCCAGCTCGTCATGCGCAAGCAAAGCGGCCTGAACAACGCGTTTGGGCGCGTGGGCGGTGAGTTTCCAGGAGGTGGTCATGGTGTGCGTCTACGCGAACCGTCGCCCCCGCGAAAGCGGGGGTCCCGCTCCCTAATTGTTCAAGCTTTCGAAGAGATCGTCCCACGCAGGGTTTTGCGCTTCTATCAGTTCAATCTTCCAAGCCCGCCGCCATTTCTTGACCGCCTTTTCGCGCGCGATGGCGTCTTCGATCCGCGCATGACCTTCGACCATGACCAGGCGTGTAAAACCATATTTGCGAACGAATTGCGATCCGGTGCCCTCGCGATGCTGGTGCATTCGAGCCGTCAAATCAGAGGTCACGCCGGTGTAAATGCCGCCACGATAGCGGTCGCTCGTCATGTAGACCCATCCGCCTTTCGCCATTTTAGACAGCGGGATCCCCGCCTGCGCGGGGATGACGAAATCTGCATTTGGTGCCGCAACCACTCACCGCACAAAGCTTGCGCCGTTGGCGTCGATCACCGCGCCGGTCATGCTGGCGGGTGCGTCGAGGGCGCAAAAGGCGATGATCTTGGCCATCTCTTCGGGTTCGGCCACGCGGCCCAGCGGAATGTCGGCGAGCAGGCCCGCGCCCCCGCGCGTTTCCAGATAATCGCCCGCCATCGCCGTATCGGTAAAGCCGGGGGTGACGGCAAAGCTGTAAATCCCCTCAGCCGCGTAGCCGCGCGCGATGGTCTTGTGCATCGCGATCATGCCGCCCTTCGCCGCGGCGTAGTGCCAATGCGCCGGGCTGTCGCCGCGATAGGCCGCGCGGCTGGCGACGTGGACGATGCGTCCGCCAACGCCGCGTTTTTGCCAATGGCGGATGGCGAGCCGGGACAATTGCGCCGAGGCGGTGAGGTTGATGCGCAATGTGTCTTCCCACGCATCGAGCCATTCAAGGTCAGAGCGGTCGATCCGGTTGCTTTCGAACAGGCCGGCGTTGTTGATCAACACGTCAATCGCACCGCCCGCGCGTTCCACCGCGCTGTCCCACAGGCGCTGGGCGGCGAGTGGGTCGCGAAAGTCGGCGGCGATAAAGTCATCATCGCCCGGCTGCGTCTGGTGGCCGATGACATTGCACCCTCGTGCGTAAAGCGTTTCGTAGGTGGCGGCACCGATCCCGCGGCTTGATCCGGTGAGCAGAATGAAACTCATGACAAGCTCTATCCAAAACTTTGCAAGCCTTGTCGAGGTAAGCGCGCTTGCACGCGCGCTCACATACGGTAAGACAGGGAAGGGGATATTCAGGGATAGAAGACAACTAATGGCACAAAGACCGCTTTCGCCTCACCTCCAGATATGGCGGTGGGGGCCGCACATGCTGGTATCGATCTTGCACCGCGCCACGGGCGACGGCATGGCCCTTGTGGGCCTTGCGCTGCTTGTGTGGTGGCTGGGCGCGATGGCCAGTGGGCCCGAGGCCTATGAAACCTTCACTTGGTTCATGACGACACCGATTGGCTATCTGTTCATGGTGGGTCTGACCTGGGCGTTCTTCACCCACATGATGAGCGGCCTGCGCCACTTCGTGCTCGATATTGGCGCCGGCTATGAACTGGACACCAACAAGATGTGGTCGATCCTCTCGCCGGTCATCGCCATCGTACTGACCGTGGCGGTGTGGACCTTCATTCTAATTCGCGACGGAGGGCTCGGCTGATGGGTGACGGCACAAGCATCGGGCGCGTTCGCGGCCTTGGCTCCTCGCATCACGGGGCGCATCATTGGTTGACGCATCGCTTCACTGCGATTGCTAACCTCGTTCTGATGAGCTGGTTTGTGATAAGCCTGCTGTTGCTGGGCGATTACAGCCACGCGAGCGTGGTGGACTGGTTGTCGCAGCCGCTCTCGGCGGTGGCGATGATCCTGCTGGTCGCCAATCTGTTCTGGCACGCGCAGATGGGCCTGACCGTCCTGATCGAGGATTACGTCCACGAACCCGGGATGAAGTTCGGCGCTCTCACCTTTCTCAACATCGCCGCCATTGGCGGCGGCGCGTTTGCGATCTTCAGCGTCGCAACGCTCGCTTTCGGAGCATAAGCATCATGGCAACCGCAGCAGCGAACGACACCGGAACCACCTTCGGCGACAGCTACAAGAT
The DNA here is from genome assembly GCA_039033515.1 of Pseudomonadota bacterium. Lineage (GTDB taxonomy): Bacteria > Pseudomonadota > Alphaproteobacteria > Sphingomonadales > Sphingomonadaceae > Erythrobacter. Next base: position 110,119 of record JBCCCM010000006.1, on the reverse strand, counting down.
CATCGACCACAGCTATGACGTGGTCGTAGTGGGCGCGGGCGGCTCAGGCTTGCGCGCCACCATGGGCGCCGCCGAGGCGGGGTTGAAGACGGCCAACATCTCCAAGGTGTTCCCGACCCGCTCTCACACGGTCGCCGCGCAAGGGGGCATCGCCGCCTCGCTCGGCAACAACACGCCCGATCACTGGACCTGGCACATGTACGACACCGTCAAGGGGTCGGATTGGCTCGGCGATCAGGACGCGATTGAATATCTCGCCCGCGAAGCGCCCGCCGCCGTGTACGAGCTTGAACACGCCGGCGTGCCGTTCAGCCGCAACGAAGACGGCACGATCTACCAGCGCCCGTTTGGTGGCCACATGCAGAATATGGGCGATGGCCCGCCGGTGCAGCGCACCTGCGCCGCCGCCGACCGCACCGGCCACGCCATGCTGCACGCGCTGTACCAACAGAGCCTCAAATACGACGCGGACTTCTTTATCGAATATTTCGCGCTCGACCTGATCATGAGCGAAGTCGGCGGCGAGAAGAAGTGCGTGGGTGTCATGGCCATGTGCCTCGACGATGGCACGATCCACCGTTTCCGCGCGCAAAGCGTGGTGCTGGCGACCGGCGGCTATGGCCGGTGCTATTACACCGCAACCTCGGCGCACACCTGCACGGGCGACGGCGGCGGCATGGTGCTGCGCGCGGGTCTCCCGTTGCAGGATATGGAGTTCGTCCAGTTCCACCCGACCGGCATTTACGGCGCGGGCGTGCTCATCACCGAAGGCGCGCGCGGCGAGGGCGGCTATCTCACCAACTCCGAAGGCGAGCGGTTCATGGAACGCTACGCCCCGTCCGCCAAGGATCTCGCCTCGCGCGACGTCGTCAGCCGCTCGATGGCGCTCGAAATGCGCGAAGGGCGCGGCCATGGCGAGGAAGGCGACCATATCCACCTGCACTTGGATCACATCGATCCCGACGTGCTCGCCCAGCGTCTGCCCGGCATCACCGAAAGCGGCAAGATTTTCGCCGGCGTCGACCTGACGAAAGAAGCGCTGCCGGTTACCCCGACGGTGCATTACAATATGGGCGGTATCCCGTGTAACTATCACGGGCAGGTCGTGACGCTTGGCCCGGATGGCAATCCCGATCACGAGATCCCCGGCCTTTACGCCGTGGGCGAAGCGGCCTGTGTGAGCGTCCATGGCGCGAACCGTCTGGGCTCGAACTCGCTGATTGACCTCGTCGTCTTTGGCCGCGCCACCGGCCACCATCTGCGTGACACGCTGACGCCCAATGGCAAGCAGCCTGAACTGCCCAAGGATTCCGCCGACCTCGCGCTGACGCGTCTCGACCACTTCCGCCACGCGAAAGGTGGCTCGCCCACCGCGCAGATCCGTTCGGAAATGCAGAAAGCGATGCAGAAGCACTGCGCCGTCTTCCGCGATCAGGAACTGATGGATGAAGGCGTTCAGAAGCTGGCCGATCAGAACAAGCGGATGGAGGATATCCACGTCACCGACCAGTCGCTGATCTGGAACAGCGACCTCATCGAAACGCTTGAGCTCGACAATCTGATGAGCCAAGCGAATGTGACGATGGCCTCGGCCGCCAACCGCAAGGAAAGCCGCGGCGCCCATGCGCACGAGGATTATCCCAACCGCGACGATGAAAACTGGATGAAGCACTCCATCGCCTGGTTTGATGGCTGGGGCGGACGCGGTAGCAACATCCGCCTCGATTCGCGCCCCGTCCACGAATACACGCTGACGGACGACGCCGAGTATATCGAGCCCAAGGCGCGCGTGTACTAAGCTTTCTCGCGAGAAAGACCGATCAAGATGGAGAGCCGGAAGGAGCAATTGCGCCGCCGGCTCTCTTCGTATTGGAAGCTGGAGATCGCCAACGTGGCCTTGGTCCCGGCGGTCATGTTTTTCCTGTGCTGGCGAACTGATCAGGCGGTTGGTCTTGGTCTCGCGCTCGCCTGCGTGCCGATGTGCGGGTTGCTTGTGATCGGCGGGCTCTATTGGCGCGCTAAGCTGCATCAGTTGGAGGGGCGCACGCAGACGCTTGAACGCGTGCTTGCTTTGGCGCGCAAATGGCGTTTGCCGCTGCTGGCGACCACCGCCTTGGCATGCGTCCTCGCCGTGGCCGTGTGGTTCACCGACCTCGCCGCTTCTTCGGGAGAACGCTGGGCGATCACCACCGCCGCGATCCTCTCCGCGCTTGAATATGTGAATTACTACCACTGCCAGCTTCAACACTTCGATCACCTGGCCGATTGGCAACGCCTGATCAGCGGGCGCGGGTTTCAGAAATCGTGGTTGGCGAGAGATCTGGAGCGTGCCGGGCGCGAAACAAAGGACAGCCTTAGCCGTTCAAAATATGAATCGTTTTGAGGCAGCCAATGATCGACACGCTCAACCACTCGCAACCCGCCCTCGATGCTTTCGCACCCTACAGCTATCGCGATGATCCCGCGGTGCCGGACTTTGACGACAGCAAAGGGCTGTTCATTTTCGACCACCATTGCGTGCTGTGCGGGGGCGGAGTTGGCTTTATCATGAAGCATGACAAGCGCCGCGCGATCCGTTTCACCTCGGCCCAGCGGGGGCTGGGACAGGCGCTCGCCGCGCATTACAAGGTCGACTGGGACGAGAGCTTTTTGTTCATTCACGAAGGGCGCGCGACCATCAAATTCGACGGCTATTTCGCCGTGGCGCGCGCGATGGGCGGCCTGTGGCATATCCCGCGCATCTTTAAAATCATCCCGCGCTTTATCCTTGATCGGGTTTACGATCTTGTGGCCCGCAACCGCTATCGCTGGTTTGGAAAGACGGACGAGGCGTGCTCCGTCCTCACCGCCGACCAGCGCGCGCGGTTGATTTAGGCGCGGGCGGGCAAGGGGCGTCGCTTGACCGATCACGAAACCGGAGCCAGCGTGGAAGCCATGACCAAAATCGCCATGATCGCTGGGCTGATCGGCCTGCTCGCCGCTGTCCCCGCGACGCCGCAAAGTCAGCTGAGCGAGCCCAAGGGGCCAAACCAACCGCCCGAACACGCCGCGCCCTATCCCAACCTCGCCACCGGCAAGACCCGCAAGCAACAGCGCCAAAGCTATGAGAGCGGCCCGCAATTGCAGCGCGGTGTGCCCGCCCGCGCGATGCTGGAGCAGCGGCGGCGGCTCGATGCGGCTCTGGCGCGGCTTAGCCCCCATCGCAGCGGGACGGTCGACGCTTATGTCGTTTCCATCGCGCTCGACAGCGATCCGGTCTTTGCCCGCGAAGCGCGCGAGGCGGGCCGCGTGCTGGAGCGACGCTATGACGCCAAGGGACGCACTTTGGTGCTGGCCGGGCCTGATGGAGCGAGCGATGAGCATCCGCAAGGCTCAATCGACGCGCTGATCGTCAGTCTTGCGCGCATTGCGGAGTTGATGGATGGCGAGGAAGATGTGCTGGTCATGTACACGACCAGCCACGGCCTCGATCTGGGGCTGGCCTACCATTACGGCGACAACGGTTATGGCGTGCTGTCTCCGGCGCGGTTCAAATCGGTGCTCGAAGAGCTGGGGATCAAGCGCCGCATCCTGTTTTTAAGCGCGTGTTTCTCAGGCGTTTTCGTCAAGCCGCTGGCCAGCCCGGACACGGCGATTTTCACCGCGGCGGCGGCGAACCGGTCGTCCTTTGGCTGCGAGGCGGAGAACGATTGGACATTCTATGGCGACGCGCTGATCAATAACGCGCTGCGCTCGCCGGTGCCGCTGAAACAGGCGGGCGAGCAAGCGGTCAACCTGGTCGCGAAGTGGGAGGTGGAGCGCCGCCTGATCGCGTCGCTGCCGCAAACGCGCATCGGCAAACGCGTGAGCGATTGGCTGCCCGCACTCGAAGCGCGCATGCCGCAAACCGCCACCCGCCCGGTCGGACGCCCCGCGATTTCAGCGGACTAGGCCTTATTCAGAGATCGGCGCAGGCTCAGCCCTGCGCGCGCGGATAATTTCAACGGGTTCCGCCAGCATCTGGCCGCGCATCGCGCCTTCGCCCTTGTTGGGGTCGGTCGCGCTTTGGTGGATCGCCGCGACTACATCCATGCCGTCGGTGACATAGCCGAACACTGCGTAGCCGTTTTGCCAGACGGGATCGGGATCCTCGGGCCGCGCGTCGAGCCCGGTCTGGTCCTGCAACATGATCGAGAAATCACCGTTGGCGCTGCCCGGCTCCAGCATCGCCATGGAGAGCGCGCCGTTGGTGTGGCTGAGCCCGGTCTGCGTGGTCGGTTCGTGGGCAATGCCCGGCAAGATGCGCTGGGGATCAAACTGTGTGCCGCCTTGCAGCAGCCCGTTGGGTTTGGGTTCTCGGTCAAGGCTCATCGCGCGGTAGAAGACGGTGCCGTCGAACCGGCCTTCCTCGACATAGCGCAGGAAATTGGCTGCCGTGATCGGCGCGCGTTCGACTTCCAGAGCGACGCGAATGTCGCCCATTTCGGTTTCGAGCACGACGTCCACGGTTTCGTGTTGCGGATCGGGTGCAGGCGCGTCGGCGACTTGGGGTGCGGGCGGTTCCTCGCTCTTGATCTCGAACTTCATCAACAGCGTGTTCTGGCAGTCCTTGCGAGAGGACGCGGCGCAATTGTTAAAATTGTCGTCCGAGGCGAGGTAGAGATAGCGTTTGCCGAACTGTTCGCGCAGCGCGAGGCCTTCGAAATTGTCGCGGGTGAGCGGCGCGTCGAAGAGGGCGAGGGTGGTGGCCTCGTTCTCGGGCGAGAGCTCCACAATGGCCACGCGGTTGCCATATCCCGGCTTATAGCTGCGAAACAGGACGTAGCAGGTGCCATCCTCCACACAGGCGGCGTCGGTTGGCGCGCCGCCGTGCTCGGCAATGCTCGGCAGGGGCGAGACCTCGACGGGCACCAGCCCTTCGCGGCTGAGGCGCAGGCAATTGGGCGTGGCGAGCCCCGCGCCCTCGACGCACGCAAAGCCGCCTTCGCCCGCTTGCGCGAGGGTTTCGATGCCCTTGTTGGCGTCGATGAAGGTCAGTTTCTCCATCGGCTCAGGGTCTTCGGGCCGAGCGGGTCCGGTCAGCGCGTCATAGCGCCAAACGCGGTGGTCTTGCTTAAAGGCGACCAGCCAGCCCCCTTTCCCGTTGCGGGTGATCGCTTCGGCGTCGGCGGCGTCTCCTTTGAGCTTTTTGCCCTGGGGATCGCGCAGCGCTCCGATATCCATGCCGTAAATGTCGCGCAGCTCGGCGTTGCTTTCATCGGGTACGATGCGCAGCCAGCGACCGTCATCGGCCACCGCCCACAGCGCGCCATCATGCCATTCGAGGCCCGAGATACCGCCGATCTCTTCCTCGCCCGGCTCGATCTTGAGCCCGCCGCGATAGACGAGCTCGCCCACTTCGACCCTTTCAAGATCGCTATCATCCAGAGCCACCGGCACGGTCTGCGGCAAGATGTCTTCAAACTCCTGCGCCAGCGCGGCGTTAGGGAAGAATACGAGAGCGAGCGCGACGGTAAGGGCGAGGACTGGGGCGAGAGGAAGCGGTCTCCATGTCATTCGTCGCACTCTATCGTGCGCTTATCGAGGTGCAACCGGGGAAGGGAGTTGTTCATCCACGCTTCATGTTTACAAACGTAATCGTTTCACCTACAAGTGTAATCGCCATTTGGAGCACAGCGTTTCCGTCAGGCAGTTGACGGGTGGAGGAACGAAGGTGGCACGTAAGTCTGACGACAGTCCCGAACGCATCTCGGATGCCGAACACGCGATCATGGAGGCCCTGTGGGACCATGATGGCGCGGCCAGCGCTCAGGAGATTTACGATACGGTCGGCACGGCCCGCGATTGGAGCCTCGCGACGGTCAAGACTCTGCTCTCGCGCCTTGTCACGAAACAGGCCATCGCGACCCAGCCTGATGGACGCCGTTTTCTTTACAGCCCGGTGATCGCCCGCGCGGATTATGTCGGCGGGGAAAGTCGCCGTCTGGTCGACAAGCTGTTTGGTGGCCGCGCCGCTTCGCTGGTGGCGCATCTGGCCGAATCCGAAGCGCTCAGCGTCGATGACCTCACCGAAATCGAGGCGCTACTGAAGGAGTTGAAGCAATGAGCGTCTTTGCCTCCTCTTTCGATCTGAGCGCGGTTCTGCTGGACACGCTGATCTGGACCGCTGCGCTGATCGTGCTGGTTCTGTTGCTGCGCCGTCCGGTTACGCGCTGGTTCGGCGCTCCGGCGGCTTACGCGCTGTGGACCTTGCCGATCCTGCGGCTGTTCCTTCCGCCGATTGAACTGCCCGCCTGGCTTGCCCCGACGAAAGAGGCCGCGCCGCAGCTGGCCGAGGCCTCGGGCGGGACGGTGATTATCGAGCTTGGCGCGGCGGCGCCTGCGGCTGTTGCACTAGAAGCGCCGGTAGAAGAGACCAGCACGCTTCTTACAAGCCTTGCCAGCCTCCCGCTTACCGAAATCGCGCTCACCGCGTGGCTCGGCGGGGCGGCGGTGTTTTTGTACCTGCGTTTCAGCGCCTATTTCCGCCTGCGCGGCGAATTGATGCAGGACGCGGTCGAAGTGGGCACCACCAAAGGCCCGCTCGGCACCATCCGCCTGATCGAAACGCCGGGCACCAACGCGCCGCTCGCCTTTGGTGTGCGCGAGCCTGTGATCGCTTTGCCGCCCGGCTTCATGGCCAGCCCTGACAGCGCGGCGCGCGACGCGCGCGATCTGGCTCTGGCGCATGAGCTGGAGCACCACCGGGGGCACGATCTGCTGATCAACGTGCTGGCTCAGCCGCTGTTCGCGCTGCACTGGTTTAACCCGCTGGGCCGGTATGGCTGGCTCGCGCTGCGCCGCGATCAGGAAGCGGCCTGCGACGCGCGGGTCATGGCGTCCGCGAACAAAGAGACCCGCGCGCTCTACGCCAATGTCATCGCCAGCTTTGCCGCCGGTCCCAATGTCGCGCTGGCGGCGCCGATGGCGTGCCCGGTGCTGGGCGACAAGTCGATTATCCAACGTCTGAGGAATCTAAAAATGAATGATGACGCCTCCAATACTAAGAGCCGTAAACTGGCCTCCCGTTTGATGCTTGGCACCGCTGTGCTGGCTCTGCCGCTGACCGCCTCGGTGACCTACGCTGAAAGCCTCGCGCCGGCGGCCCCGCAACCGCCTGCACCGCCCGCTGTGAGCGCCGCGCCTCCGGCCCCGCCAGCGCCGCCCGCGCCGATGCTGAACGCGTTGCTTCAGGCCGCACCCAAAGCGCCGGAAGCGCCCGAACCCCCGGCTGCGCCCTTGGGCAAAGCCAAGGAAAAAGGCGTCGCGATCATCACGATTGATCCGGAAACGGGCGAGACCAGGTCCATCGACGCCGGCGCTCAGTCGAGCAAGATCAAGATCAAGGACAAGGATGTCACGGTCATCAGCAGCTATGTCGATGACGAGGGCAAGAAAAGCAAATCGCGCTATCGCAAGGTGAAGATCGTCAATGACGGCGAGCGCCTCACCGAAGAAGAGCGCGAAGAGATCATGGAGGAAGTGCGCGAGAGCCTCGCCGAAGTGGACGTCGAACTCAAAGAGCTGGAAGTCGAGCTCAAGGAGCTTGAGAACAGCGAAGACTGGACCGCTTTTGCAAAGCGCGGCGAGGGACGCACCATCGTGCGCATGGAATGCAACGGTTCATCGGACGACGTTGCAACCACGAAAGAGCTCGCTGACGGCACGAGAAAGGTGATGATCTGCCAATCACGGGTCATGGCGCAGGCGCTCCAAGGCCTTGAGCAAGCGCGCGCCGCGATCGCCGAGAACCGCGAAATCGAGGGCACGATGCGCCGCGAAATTCTGGGCGAGCTCGACAAACAAATCAGGGAATGGCGCAAGGAAACGCGCTAAGATCTTCCTCTTGCGCGCGCACCTGTTGCACCCCTGCGAGGCTCAGCGCGTGATGGGAACCAAGCGGCGGATCGTTTCAGGGTAACCTGACGGCGGTCCGCCGCTTTTTGTGCGCCCGACCCTTTCAGCGCGCCGGATGCTCGGTTCATAGGCAATTCAGTTCATCGCTCACAAAGCACGGTTCATCTCACATGCAAAGGAGGATGAACCCGTGTCAGGAGAACGCAGCCCCGCTGCCAAATTGCTCATCGTAGGCGTGATTGGCATCGTCTTGTTCGTGCCGCTCGTCATGGTCTACTGGCTGGTCGGTGACCGCCAGCATCAGGCGCGCGTGGCGCAAAATTCGGTCACCGCCGCTTGGGCGGGCCAGCAGATCGTTTCAGGCCCGACGCTGGTGATCCCCTACACGGCCAAGATCGAGGTCAACGAAACCGTCGATGGCAAAGCCGTCAAACGCGTGACCCGAACGCGCCGCTCGCTCTATGTCTCGCCCGACGCGCAGTCGCTCGATGCGACGCTGAACCCCGAAGTGCGCACGCGCGGTTCGATCCATCGCACGGTGGTTTACGAAGCGCAGGTTGGCGGCGAAGCGACATTCTCCATGCCCAGCGATCTGGATCGTTTGGGGATCGCGCCCGAAGATCTGCTGATCGAAGAAGCCATCGTGCAATTGCCCATCGCCGATCCGCGCGGACTTCAAACCAACGCGCGATTGTCGCATGGCGGCGAAAGGCTTGAACTGCGACCGGGTATGGGGCCGGGACAAGAAGGGGCTGGCGTGCACGCTTTCCTCGATCTGGCGGAGGGTGAGCAAGCCAAGCTCAGTTTTCAGTACGGCCTGCGCGGCAGCACGGCGATCGGTTTTGTCCCGCTGGGCGAGGAAACCGATATCGCGGTGCGTTCCGACTGGCCGCATCCCAGCTTCACCGGCGGTTTCCTACCCGATGACGACGCGCGCGAAGTGAGCGAGGATGGCTTTACGGCGCGCTGGTCGATTTCGAACCTCGCGCTTGGCAAAGCGCTGGTGAGCACCAGCCCGCCGATCATGCCGGGCGTCATGCGCGACAGCGGGGATCGCTATTTCGATGTCGAGATGGCCTCACCGACGCAGAAAGCGGCAGCGATCCGATTGATGGAGCCGGTGGACCTCTACAAGCAGGTCGAACGCTCTCTAAAATACGGGTTCCTGTTTATCGGCTTCACCTTCACCGCGTTTCTGATGTTCGACATCGTCGCGGGCGCGCGGGTGGCTTCGGCGGAGTATCTGCTGACCGGGGCGGGGTTGATCTTGTTCTTCGTGATGCTGCTCGCTTTTTCCGAGATGATCGGGTTCGGCCTCGCCTATATCGTGGCGAGCGGCGCGATCATTGGCCTCTTGACGAGCTATTCCGCCGCCGTGCTGGGCGGATGGCGGCGCGCGGGCTTTATCGGCGCGCTTCTGACCGGGCTCTACGCGGTGCTGTATGTCCTGCTCAATTTGGAGGAATGGTCGCTGGTTATCGGCTCGCTGATGCTCTTCGCCGCGCTCGCCGGGGTGATGTACGCGACGCGCCGGATTGAGTGGTCGAAAGTGACGCTCTCAAGCGAAGAGGAGGCGACGCCAACCACTGAATCCGCGGTCTGAGACGGCCTCGCCTAAACGAAAGCCGGGGAGCGATCACAGCACCGCTTCCCGGCTTTTTCTTTCGGGTCAAAACTCGGCCCGGCTAGGTGCCCTTTGGTCGCGCGGGGTAATCGCAGCCGCGCCCTTGGCCGAGCCCCTTGAGGTAAGAGCGCCGCGCCAGCCCGGCGCGCACCGCCGCCGCCGCTTTGCGCGCATCGCCCGCCGCGCCCGACACTTCGCGCACGATGCTGCGAAACGGGATGATCGAGCCGACCAGACCCTTGGCGACTTTCTTGCCGTTGATCCCGGTGCCTTCTTTGCCGGCAATGTCGTAATCATTGCCCAAGACCGTATCGAGCTCAGCGATCTCAGCGACCATCGCGTTACACGTATCGATCCCCTCCATAGCGTAGGGGTCTTGCGCGGCGGCCATCAGCACCTCGGGGATCTCATCCTTGGACAGGCCCACGTCTTCGAGTGGGGTTTCGGCCACGTCTTTCACGTCTTCGGTCATATCCTGCGCGGCAAGGGGGCCCGAAGCCGCGAGGATGAGCGCCGCGCCGGAGGCCACAAAGGTGAGGCCCTTGGGGCCGATCGCTTTACTCAAAATAGACATCGCAGGCTCCTTGATCGCCGGTTTGAAGGCCCCGCCGCAGCGCTTCGATGCGTTGCTGGCTGGAGCCGTGGGAAAAGCTTTCGGGGTTGGCGCGGCGGCCAGATTGGCGCGCGATTGCGTCATCGCCCACCGCGCTGGCGGCGCGCATGCCCTCTTCGATATCGCCAGGTTCAATGCGCGCGCGGTTCTTGCCCGCCCACACGCCCGCATAGCAATCCGCGTGCAATTCCATCGCCACGCTGAGCCGGTTAGCGGATTGCGGGTTGCGCTGTTTGGCGACGCGCACCTGATCGGCGAGCCCGGTGAGGTTTTGAACGTGGTGTCCATATTCGTGCGCCATGACATAGAGCCGCGCAAAATCGCCGCGCGTGCCGCTCATCCGGGCGAGCTGGTCGAAGAAGCGCACATCGATATAGATGCCATAATCCGCCGGGCAGTAGAACGGCCCGACCGCCGAGGTGGTGGTGCCGCAGCCGCCGGTCTGGATACGCTCATTGCCGACAAATTGCAGGAAAGGCTGGCGGAACTGCGCCCCCGCGCGGCGAAATTCAGGTTCCCAGGTTTCGTTGAGGCTGGTGAGCGCGTTGCACGCCTCGCGTGCATAGGGGCCGCTGGAGCAAATCTGCTCTTCGTCCGCGTCGCTGCTCGGCGTGGAGGCGGTGGTGGTGGCGGATTGGTCAAGCCCTCCCAACAGCGCGAGCGTTTGACCCGGATCGATCCCGAAGACGACCGCACCGATCAGCGCAATGACAATGGCCCCGCATCCCACGCCGCCCGCACGGCGGCCACGGCCGGGCCGGCGCGCGCCGCTGCTGCCGGCGCGCACATCGATCTTTGATGTGTCGAAAGGATTGAGACGCATCGCTTTTATTCCCCCTGCGAAGCCTGGATGCCCCGCGTAGCCATCGGGCCGACTATCGTTTCATTTCACTGGACACACGCAGCGCATGCGGCAACAGACATGCACGTCAAAATGAGCCATCTAAGGGATAGATGCAATGTTGCTTACCGGTAAGCGCGCGCTGGTGACGGGATCGACCTCGGGTATCGGGCTTGCGATAGCGAAAGCTTTGCGCGCAGAAGGAGCCGATATCGTCCTCAACGGGCTGGGCGATCCGGACGAGATTGCGGCCATTCAGAAAGAGCTAGGTGCGGATTACAACGGCGCGAACCTGATGGACCCGGCGGCGATCGAACAAATGTTCGAAGAGGTCGGCCCGGTCGATATCCTCGTCAACAACGCCGGGATGCAGCACGTCGCCCCGGTCGAGGATTTTCCCGTGGCCAAGTGGGACGCGGTGATCGCGCTCAATCTCAACGCGGTGTTCCACACCACGCGGCTTGCCGTGCCGGGCATGAAGGAAAAGGGCTGGGGCCGGATCATCAACACCGCTTCGGCGCATTCGAAAATGGCCTCGCCGTTCAAGAGCGCCTATGTCGCGACCAAGCACGCTATCGGCGGTTTTACCAAGACGATCGCGCTGGAGCTGGCCGAGCATGGCGTGACCGCGAATTGCATCAGTCCGGGCTATGTCTGGACGCCGCTGGTCGAGAACCAGATCCCCGACACGATGCAGGCCAGAGGCTTAACGCGAGAAGAAGTCATGAATGACGTCTTGCTCGCCAAGCAGCCGACCAAGAAATTCGTGCAGGTCGACGAGGTCGGTGCGATGGCGGTGTTCCTGTGCCGCGAGGAAGCGGCCAATGTGACCGGCGCGAACTGGAGCATCGACGGGGGCTGGACCGCGGGGTGAGGGCGCGCGCGCTTCTTCTGCTGGCGCTGACGGCCTCTCTGGCAGCGTGCGTATCCGCGCCGCTCAACCGCGTCACGCCCGCTGAACGCGAGGCGATGGCTGCGCGAATGATGGTCGATATCGAGACGCTCGCCAGCGATGAATTTGAAGGGCGCAAGCCGGGCACGCAGGGCGGCCAGCGCACGCTCGATTACCTGACACAGCGTTTTGCCGAAGTGGGCCTGACATCGGGCACAAACGATCCCGGCAATCCGTGGCGCGCGCCGGTGGCGCTCACCAGCGTGCGCGCGGATACAAGCCGGATCGAATTTATTCTGGGCGACGAAACGATCACGCTGACCGAGGCCGCGGGCGTCGCGGTGACCACTCGCCAGCGCGAATTGATCGCGGAAGGTGATCTGGTCTTTGTCGGCTATGAGGCGGAGACGGTCGCGCCTGAGCGGGTGATGGGCAAGGTCGTAATCATGCTGGCCGATGACAGCCTTAACCCCGAACGCCGGGTGTTGCTGGAATCCAAACAGGCCAACGCCGTCATCGTTGTCGCGCAAAGCCCGCGCAGCGTCGCTGATGTGCGCGCCGAATCCGGGCGCGAGATCCTGAACTTGACCGGCGACATTGACGAAGTCTTCGCCGCCGTCGCCACAAACGCCGCGATGGCCCGCGTCTTTGGCGCGCAGCGCTGGGAGGCGTGGACCAAGGCGGCGGGCGCGGATGGCTTCAACCCGATTGACCTTGATGCCAAGGCCAACATCGAAGCCAGCGCCCAGCGCCGCGATTTCGTCAGCTACAACATCCTTGGACGAGTGGCGGGGGCGCAGCCTGATACGAAAGCGGTGCTGCTGTTGGCGCATTGGGATCACCTCGGCCTGTGCCGACCCGAAGGCGCGCCCGACCGCATTTGCAACGGCGCAGTCGATAACGCGAGCGGCGTGGCGCTGATGCTCGAATTGGCGCGGCGTCTGGCGGACGCGGGCCCGTTTGAGCGTGACATCTACGTGCTCGCCACCACAGCGGAGGAGGCCGGGTTGCTCGGCGCGAAAGCCTTTGCCGCGAACCCGCCCGTGCCCCTCAAAAGCGTGGTGGGCGCGTTCAATTTCGACAGTGTCGCGCTCGCGCCCGCCGGTTCGCCAGTGGGTTTTGTTGGGGAGGGGCGCACCGCGCTTGATCCGCTGGTGCTCGAAGAACTGCTCGCTGCCGGGCGCGATCTGGGCAGCCGCGATTACGCCGAGCGCTTCGTCCAGCGTCAGGACGCCTGGGCGCTTTTGCAGAAAGGGGTGCCCGCCGTGATGCTATCCAGCGCGTTCGCCTCTGAAATCACCGCCGGGCCGTTCTTTGTCGGCGACTATCACAGCCCCGGCGACGAGGTCGCGGGCATCGAATTGGGCGGGGCGGTCGATGATCTGTTGCTGCACGAAAAGCTGGTCAAACGTCTCGCCATTCCGGTCGCTGAGACGGCTTCCGGGCAGCGTTAGCGAGGCGGACGTTCATCAAGAGCGGTGAAACCCGCTCGCACCACCCTAGCGCCGCGCGCCCAACCGCCCTACATGGCCGTGCACCCGATTCTCTTATCCGAGTGAAAGTGCGCTTCATGGACATCCCCCTTGGCCTGACCTTCGACGACGTGCTGCTGCGCCCGGCGCAAAGCAGCGTTCTGCCTTCGATGGCCAACACCGCCACCCAGCTGACCCGCGAGATTGGGTTGAACATCCCGATCCTGTCCGCAGCGATGGACACCGTCACCGAAGCCGACATGGCGATCAAGATGGCGCAGCTCGGCGGGATCGGCGTGCTCCACCGCAATCTGGAATTGCCGGATCAATGCGCCGCCGTGCGCGCGGTCAAGCGCTTCGAAAGCGGCATGGTCGTCAACCCGATCACCATCGGGCCGGACGCTGTGCTGGGCGAGGCGCAGGCGTTGATGGATCAGCACCGTATCAGCGGCATTCCCGTGACCGCTCCGACGGGCAAGCTCGTGGGTATCCTCACCAACCGCGATGTGCGCTTTGCCGAGAACCCAAATCAACCGGTGCGCGAACTGATGACGACCGAAAACCTCGCCACGGTGCCGCTCGGCACAAGCGAGGAAGACGCGCGCCGCCTGCTGCACCAGCGCCGCATTGAAAAGCTGTTGGTGGTGGACGACGCGTATAAGTGCATCGGCCTCATCACCGTGAAGGATATCGAGAAAGCCGTCACCTATCCCAGCGCCACCAAAGACACCGCCGGTCGCCTGCGCGTCGCCGCCGCCACAACCGTGGGCGACAAGGGCTTTGAACGCACCGAAGCGTTGATCGACGCCGAGGTGGACGTGGTGATCATCGACACCGCGCACGGCCATAACGAAGACGTGTCTAAAGCGGTCGAGCGGGTGAAAGCGCTCTCCAATTCGGTGCAAGTGGTCGCGGGCAACGTCGCCACCGCCGAAGCGACGCGCGCTCTCATTGATGCGGGCGCGGACGCGGTGAAAGTGGGCATTGGGCCCGGCTCGATCTGCACCACCCGCGTGGTCGCTGGCGTGGGCGTGCCGCAGCTCACCGCCATCATGGACAGCGCCGACGAAGCGGCGAAATCGGGCGTTCCGGTGATCGCGGATGGCGGCCTTCGCACCAGCGGCGACGCGGCCAAAGCGCTCGCAGCGGGCGCGTCCAGCGTGATGGTCGGATCGATGCTGGCGGGCACCACGGAAAGCCCGGGCGAAGTGTTCCTCTACCAAGGGCGCAGCTACAAAAGCTATCGCGGCATGGGCAGCGTCGGCGCGATGGCACGCGGATCAGCGGACCGCTATTTTCAGCAGGACATCTCGCAGCAGAAACTCGTCCCCGAAGGGATCGAGGGCCAGGTGCCTTTCAAAGGCCCGGCGTCCGACGTCGTCCACCAGCTCGTCGGCGGGATCAAGGCGGCGATGGGCTACACCGGTTCGGCCAATATCGCCGACCTCAAGGAGCGGGCGAACTTCGTGCGCATCACCAACGCTGGTCTCTCCGAAAGCCACGTCCACGACGTCGCGATCACCCGCGAAGCGCCGAACTATCCGACGCGATAAGGCTTTATTATGATCGAATTCGTTCCCGTCATGCTGTTTATCCTGGGATGGCATCCCGACCGCCCCGGCGACATCAGCTTTGAGCGTCCAACCATGCTGTTCACAACGCTGGCCGAGTGCGAGGAGACGGGCGCAAAGATTGCCGAGCGAATGAGCGCGGGGGCGCGGGACAAAAGCGGTGCGCGCTACGACCACCGCTGCCTGCCCGTTCCCGCTAAGTCCGAGTTCGAAGAGGCTATCCAGCAGCTTCCGAAGAAACAACGATGACCCCCGCCGCGCGTGTTCAGGCTGCGATCGAACTGCTTGATCAGATTATCGAGGCGGCCAAGGATCGCGGCGCTCCGGCGGATCGTTTGATCGCGGCCTATTTCAAAACGCGGCGTTACGCGGGGTCCAAGGACCGGCGCGCGGTGCGCGAGCTTGTCTACCGTGCGGTGCGCCATTGCGGGCCGGTTCCGGAAAGCGGGCGCGCGGCGATGCTGTCTTTAGCTTCGGCTGATGAGACGCTCGTGCCCCTGTTCGACGGGTCCGCGCACGGTCCCGCGCCCAAAGCGGAAGGCGAGCCGGTGGCTGAGGCGGGTCTTGCGCCGGAATGGCCGGTCAAGGCGCTGGGTGCTTCGGGCATTAACGGTGACGCCGCGCAAGCGTTGTTGGAACGCGCCCCGCTTGATATCCGCGTGAACGCGATCAAGGCGGCCCGCGACACGATTGATCTGCCCGAAACGGGCGAGCCTCTGGCGGCCCCGCACGCGCTGCGCTTCCCCACCGGGACCAATGTCGAACAATGGCCCGCCTATCGCGATGGGCTGATCGAAGTGCAGGATCACGCCAGCCAGCTCATCTGTGAAGCGATCCCGGCGCAGGCGGGCGACACGGTGATTGATCTGTGCGCGGGGGCGGGCGGCAAGACGCTGGCGCTCGCCGCGCGGTTCGGCAACGCGATCAGCCTTGTTGCGGCTGACACCGATAAGCGCCGTTTGGGCAATCTCGCCCCGCGCGCTGCGAAGGCCGGGGCGCAGATCGATCACACCATCCTGCTGGATCCGAACCGCGAGATGGAAGCGCTCGAAGCCTTCAAGGGGAAAGCGGACCATGTCCTTGTCGACGCGCCGTGTTCGGGCAGCGGCACGTGGCGGCGCAATCCGGAGGGGCGCTGGCGGCTCGATAAGCGCGATCTGAAGCGGCTCAATCGACTGCAAGACCATGTGCTTGATCTCGCCACGCAATTGGTGCGGTCCGGCGGGACCGTGACATTCGTCACGTGCTCCCTGCTCGACGCCGAAGGGCCAGACCGGATGCGAGCCTTTTTGGAGCGCCATCCCAACTTCACCGCCGAAACGCCGGATGTGCCCATAGGGACGCCGCGCGGGCACGGATTGCGGCTCGACCCGTTCCATCACGGTACGGACGGCTTTTTTGTCGCCATCGCCCGATGCGCGTGATAGCCTGAAGACTATGGCTAAGCCTCCAGTAACCCTGACCGCTGAGCGGTCGCCAAGTGAGGGTGCTGGTTTGAAGGAGTTGTTTATGCGTTTCGCGCCCGTTGCCGCTGCCCTCTCGCTGTTTCTGGCGACCACCGCCAGCGTGACAAGCGCGCAGGACCAAACGCCGGATCCGCGCGCCGCTTCGCTGATTGAGCAAGGCCGCGTCGCTCTGGCTTCGGGCGACACCCAAGGCGCGATTGACGCGTTCGAAGCCGCCTTGACGGTCGATCCCGCCTACACGCCGGTCTTTGTCGAACTGGCCGAGGTTGCCCGCGCCGAAGGGCTGCAGGGCAAGGCGATCAAATATTACCGCGAAACGCTGGCGCGCGATCCGGGCAATTTCGCCGCGATCTCGGGCGAGGGCGCGGCTCTGGTTGAGAAGGGCGCGCTGGAGAAAGCGAAACGCAATCTGGCGCGGCTGCAAAGCCTGTGCGGCGATGCCTGTCCGGAAACGGTGAGGCTGGCCGCTCGTATTGAAGCGGGCCCACCGGCGCGTTTGGCCGCGGACACAGCGGATACCGGTGCGACGCCCAATTAGGACCTCGCTCCACCACCCCTCTCCCTTTTTGAACAACACAAGCGGGTCTTGCCATGCTGACACTGCACCATCTGGAATACTCGCAAAGCTTTCGCATCCTGTGGCTGCTTGAGGAACTGGGCGCTGAGTACGAGTTGAAGTCGTACAACCGCGATCCGGAGAGCAATCTGGCGCCTGATGATTATAAGGCGCTCTCGCCGCTGGGCACCGCGCCGGTGATCACCGATGGCGGTCTGGTGCTGGCGGAAAGCAACGCGATCATCGACTACATCATGGACAGCCATTCGGAGAGCGCGCTGGTGCCGAAAGCCGGAGCGGCGGACCGTCCGCGCCACCTGTTCTGGTACCACGCCAGCCCGGCCTCAATGATGAACCTGCAGAGTATTGCGATGATCCTTGGCTTGCTTGAATCGCGCAGCCCGTGGCCGATCAGCGCGCTGTTGAAAGCGGTGTTTGGTCAGGTGCGCAAGATGTTCCTGAACCCGAGGACCGAGGCGCTTTACGCGCTGATGGACAAGGATCTGGGCGCAAAGCCGTTCTTCGGCGGCGATACGCTGACGACCGCAGACATCACATTGATCTATTCGATGGTGGCCGCGCGCACCAAGGGCGCGTTTGAGGGCTATCCCAACATCCTTGCGTGGTTTGACCGAGTTGAGGCGATCCCATCGTTTCAGGCCGCGCGAGCCAAGGATGATCGCCCGCATATCGATTTCCGGTTCTGAGGCGCAAAGCTCCTAAATCAGCTCGCGAAATTCCTCGACCAGCGCGGCGTAGATGTCGCGTTTGAACGGCACGATCTTCTCGGGCAATTCTTCCGGCTTGAGCCAGCACCACGCGGCGAATTCGGGCGGTTCGTGGGCGTTGAGGTCGATATCCGCGTCATCGCCCAGAAAGCGACCCAGATACCAGGCCTGTTCCTGACCGCGATATTTGCCCTTCCACACCTTGCCTAAAAGCTCAGGCGGCAGGTCATAGCGGTGCGTTTTTGCCGAGCGCGCGAGGATCTCGACCTTGTCGGGCGTGACGCCGGTTTCTTCTTCGAGCTCGCGCAGAGCGGCGGCCTGTTCGTCTTCGCCCGGGTCAATCCCGCCTTGGGGCATTTGCCAGGCACCCTGGAATCCCTCGCCAGTCTGATGGTCGAGGCGCTGGCCGGTAAAGACAAGGCCCTCGGCGTTGACCAGCATGAACCCCGCGCAGGGTCGGTACGGCAGACTCTCAGGGTCAAAACGTGTGCGATCAAGCGCCATGGATCACCCTATCTCCAGCGTGCATTTCATCGCCGCAATCACCCGGTCTACATCGCCGTTGGTACTCGGCACCGCCTGGCGCAGGTTGCAGAAGGAATGAGTGACACCCTTCATCTCAAGGAAAGTCACATCCGCGCCCGCATCGATCAGCGCCTTCCCGTAATCGCGTCCGGAATCGCGGATCGGATCGAGGCTTGCGGTGACCAGCACCGTGGGCGGGGCGTGCGCGTGGTCGCCCAAAATGGGGAAGCCGCGTGGATCGCTACGGTCGGCTTTGTAGGCCGCGTCGAAATATTCGATCGAGGTGCGCGTGAGGATGAAACCCTCTCCGAATTGGGCAAAGCTGGCCGACCCTTCGGCGGCGCTCGCCAGCGGGAAGATCGGCACTTGCAGGACGACGGGCACAGCTGCCGGGTTGGCGGCGAGTTGCTGGCCGACAACGATGGTCGCGTTGCCGCCCGCGCTGTCGCCGATGGTGATGATCCCGGTGGCTTCGCGGCCAAGCTCTGCGGGCGATGACGCGACCCAGCGCGTTGCCGCTTCGCAATCTTCAATCGCGGCGGGGAAGGGCGCTTCGGGCGCGAGGCGATAGTCGACAGCGACGACGGGGAGATCCATCTCAGCCGCGATATGCGTGCACAGCGAATGGTGTGTGTCGAGATCGCCAATCACAAAGCCGCCGCCGTGGTAAAAGGTGATGACCGGGCCCGGCTCACGCGCCTCGCGCGCATCATAAAGGCGCAAGGGAATATCGCCGCCGGGACCGGGGCACGTCAGATCCTTGATCACCGCCAGCTCGCGCGCCGGGGCGTCAGCCATGCCGTGCAGCGTCACATAAGACGCGCGCGCTTCCTCAAGCGTCATTTCCGAGATCAACGGCCCGCCCATGGCGGCCAAGCCTTCGAGGAACATTTTCATATCGGGGCGAATGAAGGGCGTGTCAGTCATGGCGTTTTAGTCTCTCCCGGCTCTCAAGCTTTGACGACGCTATGCACCATCAGTACGGCGCTGCAAATGGACAACCTAACGCACAGTCTTGCCGGGGCGGCGCTCGCGCAGACGGGGCTCAAGAAAAAGACCGGGCTGGGCCTGCCCGCACTGGTGATCGGTGCAAACCTGCCGGATGTGGATGCAGCGTGTTTCTTCTGGCTCGAAGGCACCGAGCATCTGGGCTTTCGGCGCGGGATCACGCATGGACCGCCCGCGTGGGTTTTGCTGCCGGTGGTGCTGGCCGCGTTGCTGTGGTGGTTCGACCGCTGGCAGGACAAACGCGGGAAACGACCCGAAGGCCGTCTGCCTGTCAGTTTCAAGTGGCTCTATATCCTCAGTTTTATCGGCACGCTGTCGCACCCGGCGATGGACTGGTTCAACGTGTACGGCATCCGTTTGCTTGAACCGTTTTCCTCGCGCTGGTTCTATGGCAACGTGCTTTTCATCATCGATGCGTGGCTGATCGCGATCCTTGGCATAGGCGTGTCGTGGTCGGCGCGTCAGGAAAAGCGCGGGCACGCATGGAAACGGCCTGCATGGATCACGCTCGCGATGGCGACGGTCTATATCGGCGCGAACTGGATGATTACGCAGGCCTATGAGGTGCGCGACAGCGATGTCGCGGTGCCGGGGCGGGTGGTGATCGCCAGCCCGCCGCCGCTTTTTTCGTGGCAGCGCGAAATGATCACCGGGCAGAACGGGCGCTACACGATTGTCGACGCTGGATCGGATCACGATGGTGATGAGCATGGCCCAGATGGCCACACGCATGGACCCCAGGCCATCCAGCGCGTGGGTGAATGCCAGCTCGAGCCGGCCTTTGCCGCCCGCGAAGGCAATTCGCAGCTCGACGCGTTTCTGTTCTGGTCGCGCACGCCCTTTGCCCAGCGCGCCGAGGATGGCTCGATCGTGCTGTATGATGCGCGTTTCTTCGACCCACGCGCGCGGGGGCGCTTCAGTATCGCGCTGCCCGATGTCGAATGCGTGGAACTAGGCGCGCCGTAACGCGCTTCACTTTCATATGAGTGAAACCCAGATTGTATGGCTGCGGCGCGACCTGCGCATGGCCGATAACCCCGCCCTTTACCACGCCGCTCAGCAAGGGCCCGTCGTCGCGGTTTTCGTGCTGGATGACGATGTCGCCAAGGATCACGCCTATGGCGGTGCGTCGCGCTGGTGGCTGCATCATTCGCTCGACAGCCTGTCGGCCAGCTACGGTAAACGCAACGCCAGGATTGTTCTGCGCCGGGGTGATGCGGTTGAAGAATTGCTCAAGGTAGCCAAACAGGTCGGCGCCAAGACCATCCACGCCAACCGCCATTACGAACCATGGTGGCGCAACGCGGAAAAAGCGCTGGGCGAGGAGATTGACCTGCAACGCTATGAGGATGGCAATTTCCTGACCGTGATGGGCTCGATCAAGACCGGATCGGGCGGGCAGTACAAGATTTACACCCCGTTCAGCCGCGCCGTGCGCGCGCAATTCCCGCCGCGCGACGAATTGCCCGAACCCGAGACGCTGTCCTCGCCTGAAAACTGGCCTGCGAGCGATGATCTCGCGGATTGGAACCTGCTCCCGACCAAGCCCGATTGGTCCGGCGGGATTGCCGAGGCGTGGGAGGTCGGCGAAGAGGCCGCGCACAAACGCCTCGCATGGTGGGAAGACCATGTCGATGACTACGACGACAAGCGCAATTTCCCTTCGGTCGATAAAACCTCGCGCCTCTCCCCGCATCTGCACCATGGCGAGATCACGCCCGTGCAGATCTGGCACCATTTTAAACACAAGCGCTCGGACGGTTGGAAAACCTACGAAAGCGAGCTGATCTGGCGCGACTACGCCCAGAACACCGTCGCGCAATTCCCGCTCTACGCGCGCGATAATTATCGCGAAGATTTCGACCAAATCGAATGGCGCGACCCGGACAAGGACGACAAGGCGGCCAAAGATCTCAAGAAGTGGCAGCAAGGCAAGACCGGCTACCCCATCGTCGATGCCGGCATGCGCGAGCTCTACCAGACCGGCTGGATGCACAACCGGGTGCGCATGATCACCGCCAGCTTCCTCATCAAACATTTGCTGATTGATTGGCGGCATGGCGAACAATGGTTCTGGGACTGCCTGGTTGACGCCGATTACGCCTCCAACGCGACCAATTGGCAGTGGACGGCGGGCACGGGCGTCGATTCCAACATGTTCAGCCGGATCATGGCCCCGCTCAGCCAGTCGGAGAAGTTCGACGCGGCGAATTATATCCGCACCTACGTGCCCGAGCTCAAAGACCTTGATGAGCCCTATATCCACGACCCCGAGGAGCATGGCTGCTTGCCCAAAGCCTATCCGTCCAAAATCATCGCCCACCGCGAGGGGCGCGAGCGCGCTTTGTCGGCGTATAAGGCGATGAAAGACGGCTGAGACGCGCGGTTTAGCGCTTGCCCCAATCCTCGCGCCTTGATTAAGACGGCGCGCATGAACGCACCAAGCGTGAGAACGGGGCCGAGAGGGACGCAATTGCTCAGCGGGGGGGACCGCTTTGCAAAACGCCCGGGCCTTTTTTCCAGACTGCTGGCGCCCGGTTTCGGCGCGATTGTCAGCGCGGTGGATGCGGGTCTTGAACGCGGATCGATGCTGGCTGATTTGCCCGATGGAACCACGCGGCTGCTGGGGGGACGCGCGCCCGGCTTTGACGTTCGCATCACGCTCAAGGATTGGCGCGCGCTGATCCGGCTGGCGACGCGCGGCTCGATTGGCTGGTATCAGGCCTATGAAGCGGGCGAGTGGGAATGCGACGATCTGGTCGCTCTGTTCGCGATCATGGGGGATAACGCGCGCACCCTTGGCGTGACGGCGCGGTCTTCGGGCCCGTTCAAATGGGCGGCGAACCTCGCGCACCGTTTAAACCGCAACAACCGCGCGGGCTCCAAACGCAATATCGCGGCGCATTACGACCTCGGCAACGATTTCTACAGCGCCTGGCTTGACCCCGGCATGACCTATTCCAGCGCGCTGGGGCTGGGCAGCCAGGCGGGCGAAGCGGAGCTGGAAGCCGCGCAACAGACCAAGATCGACGCGATCATCGCGCGGTTGGGCGCTCCTGACGAGGTGCTGGAGATCGGATGCGGCTGGGGCACTTTGGCGCACAATCTGGCTCAAACCGGCGCGGCGGTCACCGCGATTAGCCTGTCCGACGAACAGCTTGCCCATGCGCGCGCCCGGTGCTCGTCTGCCATCCAGTTCGAGAAACGCGATTACCGCGATGCGCGTGGCCAATACGACGCCATCGCGAGCGTCGAAATGGTCGAGGCCTTGGGCCGCGAATATTGGCCTGCCTTCCTCGATGGGGTGGCGCGCAATCTGAAGCCGGGCGGGCGCGCGGCGATCCAGTATATCTCGATGGCGGACGACTTGTTCGAAACCTACGCCAGCACCGCCGAGTTTATTCAGGCCTATGTCTTTCCCGGAGGGCTGCTCATAAAAAGCAGCGAATTTCGCGCTTTGGCCCAGGCTAGGGGGCTGTCGTGGCAGGATCAGAGCGATTTCGGGCCCGACTACGCGGAGACCTTACGCATATGGCGCGCCCGGTTTGACCGCGCGGTCGAGCAAGGCGCGCTGCCCAAGGGATTTGACGCGCGGTTCGTTAAACTGTGGCGGTTCTACCTCGCCTATTGCGAGGCGGGTTTCCGCTGCGGTAACGTCGACGTGCATCAGGTGACGCTGGTGAAAGGCTAAAGCGCCCAGAGCGCGAAGAAGGGTGACCGACACTATGAAACTTGCAAAATGGACTTTGGTCAGCGGCGCCGCGCTGGCGCTCGCGTCGTGCTCGGGCGCCACGGCTCAAGGCGTAGACACCGCCGCGCCAGCCTTGAAAGAGGTCCGCCTTTTGCCTCCGCCCGAAGTGGACCCGGCTGAGTTGCAGGTGCTCTTCTGGGATGACGCCACCCGCCAACAGCGTTTTCGCGAGATGGAAAAATGGTTCGCCGGCCACGAAGTGCCCGCCGCCACGACGACCAGACAATTGGAGAATGGCGAGCCGCTTCCGGCCGCTCTCGTCAAGGACATCAACGACACGATGGCCAAGACCAACGCAGCGGGCGTGATGGTTTGGCACAAGGGCAAGGTGCGCTTCGAAGGGTATGGTCTGGATTTCGGGCCGGAGCAGCGCTGGACCAGTTTCTCGGTCGCGAAAAGCTTCACCTCAACGCTGCTCGGCGCGGCGATCGCGGACGGCTTCATCACCAGCCTCAGCGACCCCGTGACCAAATACATCCCTAAGCTTGAAGGGTCCGCCTATGACGGCGTCACCGTCAAACAGTTGGCGACGATGACCAGCGGCGTGGCGTGGGATGAGAATTACGGCGATCCCAACAGCGACGTCGCGCAGATGAACAAGTATGTGCTCGAATACGGGCCCGATGCGATTGTCGAACAGATGAAACGGCTCGAACGCGCGAGCGAACCGGGCACGGCGTTCACTTATAAAACCGGCGAGACCAATCTCATTGGGCTGTTGGTTGAGAACGCCGTGGGCCTGCCGCTGGCGGAATACGCGCAAGAGAAGATTGTCGAGCCCGCTGGCTTTGAAAACGGTCTGTTCTGGATGGTTGATCCTCGCGGGGGCAATATCGGCGGCTGCTGTTTGTCGCTGTCGCTCGCCGATTACACGCGGATGGGCGTGTTTGTCCTGAACGGCGGGAAGGGGCCCGATGGCACCTCACGAGTGCCGGAAGGCTGGTTCGCGGAAGCGGGAGCCCCCTCGGTCAAATTCGGCGGCGGGTTTGGCTATGGCTATCAGTGGTGGACGTATCCGGGCGGCAATTATGGCGCACAAGGCATTTTCGGTCAGTCGATCACGCTGGTCCCCAGCCAGGATCTGGTGCTGAGCGTGGTGAGCAATTGGCCGCAAGCGACAAGCAATGAATATCGCGGCGCATGGGGCGAGATCGCCGCCAAGATCGCTGCGTCGGGCATGTAAGAGCGCCGCCGAGCAAGCGGTGAGCGGGTCGCTTATAAGCGGGCGCTTGGGATCAGATCGCTTTGCGCGGGGTGCTGATGTGGCTGTAACGTTGAAGGATGTTGTCGTGCACGATCGGGCTCAGAAGCTCGATAAAGGCGCAGCCCACGATGCAATTGTCCCACCAGACGACTTCGCTCTGCAGCGATTCGAGCCCGGGCAGCGTCATCCAGCACACCTGACCTTCATGCATGCGGTTGATCGACGCGGCGGAAAAGCCTGAGATCGACAGGTCGTGCACCACGCTTTGAAAAGCGCGGCCACCCGACGCGCGCAGCGTCGCCGGGATCGTCAGCCTCGTGCGGGGCGCGCAGCGATCTTCCTGCGCCGCCTTGTCATATGTGTTTTTCTCGGTCGGCATCGCTCGATTGCCCTCGTACCAATAGCGTTAGGTCTCTGCGGCCAGCGGTGTGAATTCGCGTGTGGTCGCACACGAAAGACACCAATTGCACTTACCAAGCGATATCGAAAAAGAGTTAACAGAGCGTTTGCCGTAAATATTCTAGCGGCGGGGTCGCGAGCAAAACCGCGTCATTGGGCGGCTCATACCCCTGAGAAGACGCAATTTAATCCACGCGTTCGCGGTGGAGCGTGTCGAAATCCTCAACGAGCAGCGCGACGATCCGGTCCGCCACAACTTCGGGCGCTTTAACCGTAGCGGGGTCTTCGCCGGGATAGGCGCGCTCGCGCATTTGCGTGCGAGTCGCGCCCGGATCGATGATCGCAACGCGCGCCGGGCTCAGCCGCTCGACTTCGGCAGCGTAGGTTTCGAGCAGGTTGTCGAACGCAGCCTTGGTTGAGGAATAGGCGCCCCAGAACGGGCGCGGGCTGGCCCCGACGCTGCTGGTGAGGCCGATGACGCGGCCCTGTTTTGAGCGGCGCACCATCGGATCGAAATTCGCCAGCAGCGCCTGCGTCGCCATGACGTTGGTCATCATCGCTTGATTGTACTGCTTGGGATCGATCTGTGAAATCGGTGTGAGCTCCGGCAGGTAAGCGGCGGAAATCATGAGAATATCGAGCGTATCCCAGCGTCCGGAAATGGCCGTTGCCAGGCGCGAGACCGAGTCCTTCTCAGTCAGATCAACCGGCGCGATGGTCGAGGTGCCGCCCGCTTCATGGATGGCGTCTTCGATCGCCTCGAGCGGCTTGACCTTGCGCGAGACGAGGATCACATGCGCGCCCGCTTTGGCCAAGGCGATGGCGCTCGCCGCGCCAATGCCGCGGCTTGCACCGGTAACCAGCGCGGTTTTGCCGGCGAGAGGCTTATCAGGGGAGGCGGTGTCGCTCATACTTTAGGGTGCTCTTTGATTTCAGGCCGCTTTGGGATCGGCGAAGGGCAGCTGGGGCGATGTGCGCTCGCGATTGGCCAGATCGGTGAGGCTGGTGGGGTAATCGCCGGTGAAGCACGCGTCGCAAAATTGCGGGTCGGCGCCGTCGCGCCCTTGGGTGCCGACCGCGCGGTACAGGCCGTCAATCGAGATGAAGGCGAGGCTGTCGGCGCGGATAAATTCGCGCATCGATTCCAGTTCCATGCGCGCGGCGAGCAGTTTGGAGCGTTCGGGCGTGTCGACGCCGTAGAAGCAGCTGTGCGCGGTGGGCGGGCTGGCGACGCGAAAATGCACTTCGCTCGCCCCCGCTTCGCGCATCATCTCGACGATGTTGAGGCTGGTGGTGCCGCGCACGATGGAATCGTCGATCAGCACGATCTTCTTGCCTTCGACGAGCCCGCGATTGGCGTTGTGCTTGCGCTTGACGCTGGAATGGCGCGCGCTGTCGGAGGGCTGGATGAAGGTGCGCCCGACATAGTGTGAGCGGATGATGCCCAGCTCAAACGGAACGCCCGAAGCCTGCGCGTAGCCGATGGCGGCGGGCACGCCGCTGTCAGGCACCGGCACGACCAGATCGACGTCGCACGGCGCTTCATGCGCGAGTTCCGCGCCGATGGCTTTGCGCGCTTCATAGACGCTGCGCCCGGCGAAATAGCTGTCCGGGCGGCTGAAATAGACGTGTTCGAAGATACACGGGCGCGATTTGGAGCTGCCGAAGGGGTGGACGCTTTTGATCTTTCCGTTGAAATCGACCTGCAACAGCTCGCCCGGCTCAACCTCGCGGATCATCTTGGCGCCGATCACGTCGAGCGCGACGCTCTCGCTGGCGAACACAACCGCGTCGCCCAGCGTGCCCATCACCAGCGGGCGAATGCCCAGGGGGTCGCGGCAGGCGATCATCCCTTCAGGCGTCATGACGATCAGCGCGTAGGCGCCTTCGACCAGGCGCAGCGCGTCAATGAGACGGTCCGCGATGGTGGGATAGCGCGATGTCGCGACGAGGTGAATGATCACTTCGGTGTCGGAGGTTGATTGGAAGATCGAGCCTTTCTCGACCAGATCCCTGCGCAGGCTCATCGCGTTGGAGATGTTACCGTTATGCGCGACGGCAAAGCCGCCGGTGGCAAGGTCGGCGTAGAGCGGCTGAATGTTGCGCATGCCCGATCCGCCCGTGGTCGAATAGCGCACATGTCCCGCCGCCATATGACCGGGCAGGGCGTTGATTTCCGCCTCGCTTGAAAACGTATCAGCCACATGGCCAATCGCCCGGCGGGAGAGAAATTCGCCTTTTTCGTGGTTGAAGCTGGTGATGCCGACCGCTTCTTGTCCACGATGCTGCAAGGCGTGGAGGCCCAAAGCGGTCGCGGCGGCGGCGTCATTGGCGTTGATCGCGCCGAAAATGCCACATTCTTCGCGGAGCTTGTCGCCGTCGAGGTCAAGGAACGGATGCGTGACGTTCATGGCCGGAATTCTCCTCGCGGCGAGCCGTGCAAAAGCATGGGGGCTCAATGGCGATGTTACGCTTCAATTACAAGGCTGGTTCGCGCGCCAGACCCGCCTTTTTCATGACGGTGATCTGACACGGGTTTCTTCAAGCTGGCGGGCGTGCGTTACGCACAAGCTGGCCTGAAACGCGCATTGTGCCGGGGGCCGCGCGCTTCTAAAGGCTGAGTTCACACACGCCTGCGCACGCTTGCGCCTTTCATTACAGCGGCTTTCATTACATCTATGCTCTCTCCTTTCGAACGCATGATCGCCAAGCGCTACCTCTGGCCCGGCAAGGGGGAGGCGTTCATCGCCCTGGTGGCGAGCATCTCGATCGGCGTCGTCATGCTGAGCGTCGCCATGTTGGTGATCGTGATGAGCGTGATGAACGGCTTTCGCGGCGAGCTGCTCGACAAGATCGTAGGGCTTAACGGCCACGCTATCGTGCAAGCGTATGGCGGAAAGCTTCAGGATTGGGAAAACGTCCTTGCGCAGGTGAAAGAGACACCCGAAGTGACCTCCGCCTCGCCTTTGATTGAGCGGCCCACGGTGGTGACGTTCAACGGGGTGGCCGCGGCGATCTTCCTGCGTGGGCAGATCGATGAGGATATTGCCGACCTCAAAGACAAGGTCATGGTCGGCAGTCTCGATGGCCTTGAGCCGGGCGCGCGGCGTGTCGCAATTGGCACGAGGCTGGCGCAGAATATCGGCGCGCGGGTGGGTGACACGATCACCGTAGTTAATGTCGATGGACGCCCCACGCCATTCGGCACGCAGATCCGACGTGTCGGCTATGAGATCGCGGCCATCTTTGAAGTCGGCATTTACGATTATGACGAGAAATTCGTCGTTATGCCGATGGAAGATGCGCAGACCCTCTTCCTGATGGACGGCGCGATTGCGCAGATCGAAGTTACCGTGACAGACGCCAACCGCGTGGGCGAGATCCTCGCCCCGGTGAAGGATAATCTGGCCGGCAAGGCGGTGGTGGCCGATTGGCGCACGATCAATTCCGCCCTGTTCGAGGCTTTACAGGTCGAACGCGCCGCCATGGGGTTTGCGCTCAGTTTCATGGTGTTGGTGGCGGCGTTTAACATCCTTTCGAGCCTTGTCATGCTGGTGCGGGCCAAGACGCGCGATATCGCGATCATGCGCACAATGGGCGCGACGCGGCGCTCCTTGCTCAAGATTTTCGTTACGACAGGCACCGCCATTGGTGCTGTGGGAACGGTTGCGGGCCTGATCCTTGGTTCTGTCGTGTTGTTTTTCCGAGAGGAGATCACGGGCACGATTGCGACGGTCACCGGACAGGAATTGTGGGATCCCGAAGTGCGCTTTCTCTCCACCCTCCCGGCCAAGGCGGATCCGTGGGAGATCTTCGCGATTGTGGCGCTGGCGCTGATCCTGAGTTTTCTTGCGACGCTCTACCCCGCGCTCAAGGCGGCAAACACCGATCCGGTTCAGGTGCTGCGTTATGAATAAGCCGAACGCGGCGAACGCGATCGCCCAACTCCAGAACGTCAGGCGCAGCTTTGAACAAGGCGGTCAGCGCATCGATGTGCTGCGCGGCGTCAATCTGACCGTCGCGCCGGGGGAGATCGTGGCGCTGCTGGGGCCCTCGGGCTCGGGCAAATCGACCCTGTTGCAAGCGCTCGGCCTGCTCGAAGGCGGGTTCGAAGGCTCGATTGCGATTGCGGGCACAGCGGCGGAAAGCCTGCCGAGCGACCAGCGCACCGCGCTTCGCCGCGATCATTTGGGCTTTGTCTATCAATTCCACCATCTGCTGCCCGATTTCGACGCCCGTGAGAATGTCGTGATGCCGCAGATGATCGGCGGCACACTGCGCGCCGACGCGCAGGAGCGGGCGGACAGCCTGCTCACCAGCCTTGGGCTCGGCGGGAGGCTGTCGCATCGGCCCAGCCAACTGTCCGGCGGTGAACAGCAACGGGTCGCTGTGGCGCGCGCTTTGGCGAACCGGCCCACTTTGGTGCTGGCGGACGAGCCCACTGGCAATCTCGACGAAGCCACTTCGGACACGGTGCTCGCGCAATTTCTCGAATTGGTGCGCGGCGAAGGCAGCGCGGCTTTGGTCGCCACGCATAACGAGCGGCTCGCGGCGCGCATGGACCGGATTGTGCGGCTTGTGGACGGGGTGCTGGAATAAGTCGCAGGGCGTTCGCGTCGTGGCCGACTAGGCGAGACGCCTATTTGGAGCCATCCGCACGCTTGAGTGTAGCCCCATAAAAGGAGACACTCATGACCGATCATCCCAGCACATTTAAAGGCACACCCGTTGAGAGCGGATCGACCGCGTGGACCGACCACGCATCGCTCATTCCGGTTGAGACGAAGGACGGCCTGTTCACCCGTCTGACCGCGGTGCGCACAGGCACCTTCGCCGGAATGATCCGCCACTTGGCCGCTCTGCGCGAAGATCAGCGCGCGGATTACGTGATTGAGAAGGCGGGCGACCGTGAATATTCCCCCGATGAGGCGATGAGGCTTGCCAGTCGTGACGATTTTCCCTCAAAGCCGGGCTCAGAACACGACACCTGATCCGGAGCGCTTTGCACCATGACCACCATCGCCGATTTCACTGTCACCACCAATCGCGGCGAAGAGCTCGACCTTGCCACCAAGAAGGGCAAGGTCTTGCTGGTCGTGAACACCGCGTCAAAATGCGGATTTACGCCGCAATATGATGGCCTTGAGAAGCTGCATCAGAATTTCAAGGACGAGGATTTCGAAGTGCTCGGCTTTCCGTGCAACCAGTTCGGCGCGCAAGAGCCCGGCAGCGCGGATGAGATCGAGCAGTTTTGCAAAGTGAATTTCGGCGTCACCTTTCCCCTGATGGAAAAGGTCGATGTGAACGGCCCCGACGCCTCGCCGGTGTTCGACTGGATGAAATCGGAAGCCAAGGGCATCATGGGCACCACCGCGATCAAGTGGAATTTCACCAAATTCCTGATCGACCGCGAAGGTAATGTGGTGAGGCGCTACGGCTCAAACGACACGCCCGCGCGCATCGCCAAGGATGTCCAAAAACTGCTGTGACCGGGGGTTTGTAGGCGGCGGGAGACTTCTCCACAGCGCCTTTCGAATCGGCGCAATTTTCCTACATTAGAGCGATGGCTTTCGCTCCCTTTGTCCCGCTTCGCGTGCTCTCTTCCTATTCGATGCTGGAGGGCGCGATTGATCCGAAGGCTATCGCGAGCCTTGCCAAGGAACGCGGCTTTCCCGCCATCGCGATGTGCGACCGCAACGGGCTTTATGGCGCGGTGCTGTTCGCGGGAGCGTGCGAGAGTAAGGGCGTGCAGCCGATCATCGGCGCTCTGCTGGGCGTGGCGCGGCCGGGAGCCGAAGGCGCTTCGGATGGCAAGACCGTCGATTACCTGCCGCTCTACGCGCAGGATGAGGCGGGCTACAACAATCTGTGCCATCTTGTCTCGAAAGCGCATCTGGAACGCCCGCTGGAGTTCGAGCCGCATGTCGAGATGGCGGATCTGGAAGGGCATAGCGATGGCCTGATCGCGCTGACGGGCGCGGGCGAGGGCGCGCTCACACGGCTGTTGGCGCAGGGACAGACGCCGGCGGCGGACGCCTTGTGCGATGCGCTGCAATCGCTGTTTCCTGATCGGCTCTATATCGAGCTCGCGCGGCATGGCGATCCGGTGTGCGAGCAAGCGGAAGAGGCGCTGATCGACCTCGCTTATGCGGGCGATCTCCCGCTGGTCGCGACGAACCCGGCCAATTTCGGCGAACCGCATATGCACAAGGCGCATGACGCCATGCTGTGCATCGCCAACTCGGCCTATGTCGACGACACCGAACGCGCGCGCACCAATCCGCAGGCCTTCGTTCGCTCCGCCACAATGATGGAAGAGCTGTTTGACGATCTGCCCGAAGCGCTCGCCAACACGCTCGTCGTCGCGCAGCGGTGTGCCTATGCGCCGCCTTATCGCGACCCGATTCTGCCCAGCTTGGCCGGCGATCTTGAAGGCGAGGCCAAGATGCTCGCCGAACAATCGCGTGCCGGTCTCGAGGCGCGCCTCAAACCCTATGGCGAGATGGAAGAGGAGGCGCGAAAGCAGTATTTCGACCGCCTCGAATACGAAATCGACATCATCGTGAAGATGGGTTTTCCGGGCTACTTCCTGATCGTTGCCGACTTCATCCAATGGGCCAAGGACCACGGCATTCCGGTGGGGCCGGGTCGCGGATCGGGCGCGGGCTCGATAGTGGCCTGGGCGCTGACCATCACCGATCTGGACCCGCTGCAATTGGGCCTGCTGTTCGAGCGCTTCCTCAACCCGGAACGCGTTTCGATGCCCGATTTCGATATCGACTTCTGCGAAACGAGGCGCGGCGAAGTCATCCGCTATGTGCAGGAGAAATACGGCGCGGATCACGTCGCGCAGATCATCACCTTTGGTAAGCTCAAAGCGCGCGCCGCGATCCAGGATTGCGGGCGGATTCTGCAAATGGGCTTTGGCAAGCGCAACGATCTGGCCAAGATGGTGCCGAACCACCCGACCGATCCGTGGGATTTGAAGCGGGCGCTGAACGGGTCGACCGAATTCAAGGGCGCGTATGACAGTGATGACGAGGTGAAGCGCCTCGTCGATCTCGCGCTCGAACTCGAAGGGTTTCCGCGCAACAGCTCCACTCACGCGGCGGGGGTTGTGATCGGCGACCGGCCCCTGTCACAGCTGGTGCCACTCTACCGCGATCCGCGCTCGGACATGCCGGTGACGCAGTACGACATGAAGAATGTCGAGAGCTCGGGCCTCGTCAAATTCGACTTTCTGGGGCTCAAGACACTCAGCGTGCTGCGCAAGGCGGTGGATCTGCTGGCGGAGCGCGGGATCGAAATCGATTTGGGCGCGCTGGCGCTGGATGACACGGGCGTTTACGACCTCATGCAGGCGGGTAACACGGTTGGCGTGTTCCAGCTGGAATCCGATGGGATGCGCCGCACGCTCAAAGCGGTGAAGCCGTCCAATTTCGGCGATATCATCGCGCTCGTCTCACTCTATCGCCCCGGCCCGATGGACAACATCCCGCTGTTCGGTCAGCGCAAGGCGGGCGAGGTGCCAATCGAATACCCGCATCCCAAGCTCGAAGGCATTCTGGCCGAGACCTATGGGATTTTCGTGTATCAGGAACAGGTGATGCAGGCCGCGCAGATCCTGGCGGGGTACTCGCTGGGCGACGCGGATTTGCTGCGCCGCGCGATGGGGAAGAAGAACCAGGCCGAGATGGACAAGCAGCGGCAGATCTTTGTCGAGGGCTGCAAACGCATCTCCGACATAGACAAGAAGCAAGCCAACGAGCTGTTTGATTTGATCAACAAGTTCGCGGGCTACGGCTTCAATAAATCGCACGCGGCCGCCTACGCGCTGCTGTCCTATCAGACCGCTTGGCTTAAAGCGCATTATCCGGAAGAGTTCTTCGCCGCCTCAATGTGCTTTGACTTGCACCAGTCGGAAAAGCTCAGCGTCTTTGTCGATGACGCGCGGCGCTATCCGGTGGCCAATAAAGAGGGGGGCGGGATCGAAGTGCTGCCGCCCGACATCAATTCCAGCCACGCGCGCTTTACCGTGGAGCAGACCGATCACGGATACGCGGTGCGTTACGCGCTGGCGGGCATTCGCAATGTTGGCGAAAAGGCGATGAACCAGATCGCTCAGGAGCGCGATGCAAATGGACCCTTCAAAAGCCTCAAGGATCTGTGCGACCGCATCCCGCAAGGGTCGATGAACCGCAAACAGCTCGAAGGGCTGATCTGCGCGGGCGCGCTCGATGGGCTGGAGGAAAACCGCGCGCTGCTGCACGCCAATATGGATACGATTCTGGCCGTCGCCGAAGCGGCCATTCGTGAACGCACCAGCGGGCAGGGAGGCCTGTTCGGCGGCGAGCAGGAGGCCGAGGGCTTTCGCCTCAAACCGACCGAGCCGTGGTCGCGCACGGAGAAAATGGCGCAGGAGCGTGAGAATTTCGGCTTCTATTTCTCCGCGCATCCAGTGCAGCAATATCGCGACGCGGCTTCCGCTCAGGGCGCGCGCACCTATCAGGCGCTGATGGAGGCGGGCGCGCCAGCGGGCGGGCGCGGGACCGCGGCAATTGCGGTGATGGTCGAAGGGATGAGCAAGGGGCGGACCAAGCGCGGCGCGCCGTTCGTGCGCGCGGATTTTTCGGACAGTTCGGGCCAGTTTTCCGCCGCGTGCTTCGAGGAATCGCTGGTCGCGGATTTTGAACGTTGGGCGGCCAGCAACGAATGCCTGTTGCTCAGCGTCGAACTTGATTCGCCCAACCCCGGAGAGCCTCCGCGCCTGACCGTGCGCGGCGCCAAACCCTTGGCTCAGGTCAGCGGGCGCATGCCGATGCGCTTGCAGGCTGACATCCGGCACGCAGCCGCGTTCGAGGTGTTCCGGCACGAGCTGGAGATCGGCACCGAAGCGCCGGGCGAAGTGGTCGTGCGCCTCGCCATGGCCAATGGCGAAGAGGCGAGCGTGCGGCTCGGCACGACTTTCCTCCTCGATGGTGAGCGCGCGGAACGCATCGCCGATATCGACGGCGTCGAGAACGTGCGGCTCGAACCCGTGCGCGGGGCTGCGCGGCTGAAGCTGGTCGCCTGATCCTTTAGCGCAATGAAAAAAGGGGCCGCCTCATCGAGAGGCGGCCCCTTTTGTTTTACCGGGCCATCGCGCGAAGGCGATAGCTGACCGTCTTACATGCCCGATCCCGGACCGTAAGTGATCTCAACGCGGCGGTTCTGCTGTTCGCGCACGCCATCTTGCGTGGGCACGCGCAGATTGTTCTCGCCGAACGCTTCGCTCGTCATGCGCGCTTGCGGCACGCCGCGACCTGCGAGGTAGTCACGCACGGACGCGTTGCGACGCTCAGCCAGAGCCATGTTGTAACTTGCGCTACCCGCCGTGTCGGTGTGACCCGTCAGCATGATGCGCGCCGTTCCGCAATTGCCGTAAGAGGTGATTGCGCTGTTAAGCGTTTGCGCAGCCTCGGGCGTGATGTCCGACTCATCGAAGTCGAAGAACACGATATAGGGCCCCGTGTTGCACTGAACCGCAGGCGGCGGAGGCGGCGGCGGCGGCGGAGGCGGGGGAGGCGGCGGCGGAGGCGGAGGCGGGGGAGGTGGCGGCGGCGGGGGAGGCGGAGGCGGTGCGTCGCTGCCACCGAAGTTGAAGATCACGCTGCCAAGTATCGAGTGCGATTCTTGCTGAATCTCAATCGGGTTGCCGCCAAATGCGTCTTCAATCTCGATATTGTCGACGCGGAAATACCGATATTTCAGGCCGAGATCGATCGTATCGGTGATGGGATAACGAGCACCCGCAATGCCCTGATAAGCGAACGAATACGCCCGATCGTCTGCGAGCTCGCCCGTCAGTGTTGAGCTTAGGGTGAAATCAGTGCGGGCAAGACCCGCACCGCCGCCGACGAAGAAGTTCAGGCCATCGTCGTCGCCGATGTCGAGCAGAGCGTTGGCCATGAGGCTGTATGTCTGTTGCGAGCTGTCGGGACCGGTGCGGAAACCGCCGGGCACGCCAAGCGTGTTGTTCGAGCTCGTCACGATCAGGGTGTCGTGATCCTGGTTCTTGAAGCCACCTTCGGCTTCAAGGCGGAACGAGCCGAAATCGTATCCGACCACCGCGTCGAAATCGAGGCCGGTGCCGGTGTTGGCAACGCCTTGGTTAAGGGGCGGGGTGCCCTCGAACGGCTCGGGCTCAATATCGAGTTGATCTTCGAACACGATGCCGCCGCTAACGCCGACATAGGGCCCTTCGCGGGCGGCTGCGGGGGCGGCGACCAGCACGCTGACGCTCGCCAACAAAAGTGCAGAATATTTCATTAATTATTTGTCCTTGATTGCTTTTTTGAACGCAGCGGGACTGAATAGGGGAACCCCGTCCGACGTCATCCTTGTAAGTTGCGAAACACTCAACCGTTCCAAATTTATCTCATAATTTTTGATTATACAGCTGAAACGACCTCAATGAGGTCACGGCCCGTCGCAATTTGTCGTCGTTTTGCGCCGGGGCGAAGCGGGATCGCGGCCATCCGTTTCCATGCAAAGCGTCTCCGTTGGCGTGCGCGCTTAATTGCCGCCCGCCCGCCATTTGCCCGATTGCAAAGGCCTGCGCAGCGCGCCATTGTCCGCGGCACATCACACAGATTTGTAAGAGAGAGGAACCGCCCATGCTGGGAGCCATGCAAAATTGGACCATGCGCATCACACACGTGATCGATCACGCCGCGCGTGAAAGCGGCAGCCGGGAGATCGTGACGCGCTGGGCCGATGGCAGCGAAACGCGCACCAATTGGGCGGGCATCCGCCGCGACGCGCTGAAAATGGCGCAGGCTCTCAAAGCGCTTGGCCTCAAGAAAGGCGACAAGGTTGCGAGCCTCGCGATGAACCATTCGCGCCACTTGGTCAGCTGGTACGGCGTTGCAGGGATGGGCGGGGTGCTCCACACCGTGAACCCGCGCCTGTTCGAAGACCAGCTTGAATACATCGTCACCCACGCTGAGGATAAGGTGCTGTGCTACGACGCCGCCTTCCAGCCCATCGTCGACAAGATGAAAGGCCGCTGGCCCACGGTCGAGCACTACATCTGCTACGACAGCGGCGAACACAGCCCCGCGTTTGAAGACTGGATCGGCGAGCAGGACGGCGACTTTGAGTGGGTCACGGGCGAAGAGACCGATCCGTGCATGATCTGCTACACCAGCGGGACCACCGGCAATCCCAAGGGCGTGCAATACGAGCACCGCTCGACCGTGTTCCACGCGGTCTCAGGCCTTCAGCCGGGCGTGTTCAATTTCAGCGGATCGTCGGTGATGCTGCCGGTTGTGCCGATGTTCCACGCGGCTTCGTGGGGGCTGCCTTATGCGGGCGCAATGGCGGGGGTGAAGTTCGTCTTCTCTGCGGTCAACGACCCCGCCGTCTTGCACGAGTTGATGTTGCGCGAAAAGGTCACTGACAGCGCGGGCGTGCCCACCGTGTGGCTCGCGCATTTCCAATATTGCGACGCGCAAGGGATCGATCTGCCGCCCTTGAAAGCCGCCACGATCGGCGGGTCGGCCGCGCCCAAGTTCATGATTGAGCGACTGATGAAAAACGGCACGCGGGTCCAGCACGCTTGGGGCATGACCGAAACCTCGCCCATCGGCACGGTTGGCTCGCCCACCTGGGATTGGGAGGAGCTTAGCTTTGAGGAGCGGGTGAAGAAAACCATGATGCAGGGCCGCCCGATCTTTGGCGTCGAACTGCGCATCGTCGATCTCGACGACATGACGACGGAATTGCCGCGCGACGGGGTAGCCTCGGGCGCGTTGCAGATCCGTGGTCCGTGGGTCGTACAACGCTACTTCAAGGGCGAAAGCGACGCGATCAATGCGGATGGCTGGTTCGACACCGGCGATGTTGGCATCATCCACCCGGACGGCACGCTGCAACTGACCGACCGGACCAAGGATGTGATCAAGTCGGGCGGCGAATGGATCAGCTCGGTCGAGCTTGAGAACGCCGCGGTGGGGCACCCGTCGGTGGCTGAGGCCGCGTGCATCGGCATGCCGCACCCCAAATGGGACGAGCGTCCGGTGCTCTTCGTGGTCCCGGCGCAAGGCGCTAAGCTGACGAGCGGCGAGGTGATCGAATATCTCAAACCGCAGATCGCCAAGTGGTGGCTGCCCGATGCGGTGGAGTTTATCGAAGACATTCCGCACACCGCGACAGGCAAGATCTCGAAAAAGGATCTGCGCGACCGGTTCCACAACTACAAGCTCGAGGCGTAGTCATGCCATTTCGTCATTGCGAGCGCAGCGAAGCAATCCAGAGCGTATCGCTCAGCGGCTCTGGATTGCCGCGGCCCTGCGGGCCTCGCAATGACGAGGGAGGTTCCCGCTAATGGTCGCCTATATTGATCCCTCACCCGAAAACTGGAAAGCGTTCAAGGATCTGCCGCGCGATACGCCGATCCACATGCTCAACCTTCTGCGGTTTCGCGATCTCGCGGAATATCCCGAGGGCCATGAGCATCACAGCAACGGGTGGAGCGGCCAGCGCGCCTACAAGGAATATGGCGCCACCTCAGGCCCGATCTTTTCGCGCGTCGGCGGCAAAATCGTGTGGCGTGGGACATTCGAGACCATGGTCACCGGGCCCACGCCCGACGACAAAGTGTGGCACGATGGGTTTGTCGCTTTCTATCCGAACTCGGCGGCGTTTCTGGAGATGGTGACCGACGCCGATTATCAGATCGCCGTCCAGAACCGCACCGCCGCGCTGCTCGACAGCCGGTTGATGCGATTTGCGCCGGGTGAGCTTGGGGATGGGTTTGGGTGAGGGGGCGAGCTAAACTTCGACGCGTATTCGATCATGCTTCAAAGTCGACATTCGCACAGATAGCTTCAGGGAGAATCCGCTGCGAGAGCGAGGCGACGCTGCAACTACACCTTGCTCAAGCTATCTCTTTGGCGCTGCAACTCGAGCTGAGTGAGCCTTACGAGACTGCGTTTATAGAACTGGAGAAAGCATGGGTCGGTTCAAGATCGGGACGCATTGATCTTTGGTACGGTTTTCGAGATCCCGAGTATGGCGAACTGAATTGCGCGGTCGAGCTGAAGTTTCCCAAGCGAGCTAACCATAGAGAGCCGAACAACCGCTACGACGTGTTCGCTGACCTAGCTCGTCTCGAAGAGTTTACTGAGAAATACGACCTTGGCTATTTGTTCGTCGTGACTGATCACCCCCACTATCATAGCGCAAAGCGTTATTCTGAGGCGACTGCATCGTTCGATTTTCGAGATGGCAGCTCTTATAACGCCGGATCACAACTTGTTTACAATACTGCCAAACCGCATGGTGAACCAATAGTGCTCCAGGGAGATTATCAATTCTCATGGTCGGCGGTGCGCAATGGCTTGCGGTTCTTAAGTACCGAAGTTCATGCAGCCGACAATCGTTAAAGCTCAAGGCTCACCCCGTGGGCCCGTAAAGCATCCCCTGATACGCCGCGAGGCTCTGCCCGAACAGGCCGATCCAGTTCATCAGATTGGCCTGTGTGATCCCGCCATCGAGCATCACGTAGCTCTTGACCACGTGTTCGCCTTCGCGGTTGACCACGACCGAGGAGATCACCTGTTCAAAGCCAAAGCGGGCCAGCGCGTCCTGAGCGCGCGCTTCGGACACGTCGGTGGGCTTGGTGAAGTAGCCCAGCAGGATCAGGCCCTTGCACCCGCTGGTCCCTTCGCAGGCCATGCGCCGCGCGACGCCGCGCATGCCGTTGGGATAGGCGATGCGCACCGTGTTGTCCTCGTCATCCAGAGGTGCGGTGGTGCCCCCGACCGCGGCGATGGCCGCGCTCAGCGTGGCTTCGTCGATGGCAGTGATAACCTTGTCGCGCTCTAATGGCGCGTCTTGAGGCCCTGCCTCTTGCGCGAGCGCGGGAGACGCCGCCAAAGCGCCCGTCGCAAGAGCCAATCCCAAGAGTGTCGATTTCATTGTGATCCCCAAAAGCTGTTGGGTGAAAGGGCTATCCGGGGCGCTGAAGGTTCGCAAGGGCGCGGCGCTCTCAACCTCCTAAAAAAGGCGCATTTGTCCGCCCACTTCAGGAGGACGAAAGCGTGTGCAATCGAGCTCAAAGCGATGTTTGCCAAGGCCAGCGCGCTTGCAAGCGGTGCGAAAACGGCTGCGCAGCAGGTCCGCCCACACGCCCTTGGGCTGCATGCGCGTAAAGAAATCGGGGTCGTTGTCGCGTCCCTTGTCATTCTTGGCCCGCATCGATTGCACGATGCTCATAACCTTCGCAGCACGGTCGGGATAATGCACGTCGAGCCATTCGCGAAACAGCGGCGCAACCTCATGCGGCAGTCTGAGCGGGATCCACCCGACGCTGGGCACGCCGATATCGGCGGCGCGCGCGATGATCTCTTCCATGAATTCATCGGTGATCGCCGGGATAATCGGCGAGATCGAGCAATGCGTCGGCACGCCGATCTCAGCGAGCCGCTTCAACCCGTTCAAACGCTTGGCCGGGGCGGCGCAGCGCGGCTCGAGCTTTCCCGACAAGGCGGGGTCGAGCGTTGTGACCGAAATCGCCACCGCAACGAGGTCCAGTTGCGCCATCTCTTCAAGAATGTCCGCATCGGCCAGCACACGGTCCGATTTGGTCGTGATGGTCACCGGGTGGCGCGCCTCCAGACACACTTCGAGCACTTGGCGCGTGATGCCATAGTCGCGCTCAATCGGCTG
This sequence comes from Pseudomonadota bacterium, assembly GCA_039033515.1. Taxonomy (GTDB): domain Bacteria; phylum Pseudomonadota; class Alphaproteobacteria; order Sphingomonadales; family Sphingomonadaceae; genus Erythrobacter. The sequence goes on along the minus strand of JBCCCM010000006.1, from coordinate 70,882 downwards.
ATAGGGATCGGTGTTCGTGCCAAGCGCGATGGGGCGGGGCGTGTAGCGCGGCTTGGCCAGCGTCTTGCGCAACAGCTGCGCCGCATCCGGTTTGGCGAACAGCCTGGTTTCGAAGTCCAAGCCGGGCGAGAGATCGTGAAAAGCGTGCGTGGGCCGGGCAAAGCAATAGACGCAGCCATGCTCGCATCCGCGATAGGCGTTGATTGAACGGTCAAACGGGATATCGGGCGACTGGTTGAAGCTAAGGATGGTCTTGGGGTGTTCTTCGGTGACGGTCGTGCGCAGCTTGACCGGCGGGCCGCCGTCCTCACTGGCAAGCGTCTGCACGTGATCGCGCCAATCGCCGTCCACTTCGCGTGAAGGCAATCCGAAACGCGTCGAGACATGGCCCGACGCCGCGCCGCGACCACGCTCAAAATCGGGATGTTCGCGGGTTCTCATGAGTGGAACATATAAAGAACATAAGCCGCTCTGTCACCCGATTTTGCTTTCCTACATGGAGCCGTTCAACGCATGGTCTCTTCATGAGTGAAACGATTGAAAGATGGGGAAAGTTTTTAGTCCCTGGACCGTGTAACACGTGGTCCATGTCTCGCCCGTCCGAGCGCGGGCAAAGCAGGTCAGCTTTCGGTCAATCGCGGCATAAGCTCGACGAAGTTGCAGGGGCGGTTGCGGCTGTCCAATTGCTCCGCGAGGATGCCGTCCCAGCCGTCTTTCACCGCTCCGTTCGAGCCGGGCAGGGCGAACAGATAGGTGCCGCGCGCGACGACCGCGCAGGCGCGCGATTGGACTGTGCTGGTGCCTATGGTCTTGAAACTGAGCCAGCGGAACAGCTCGCCAAAGCCGGGGATGTCGCGCGCCCCTTCGATGCGCGAAAGCGCTTCGGGTGTGACGTCGCGGCCCGTCAGCCCGGTGCCGCCGGTGGAGATGATCGCGTCGATTTGAGGGTCATCGATCCACTGTTCGAACTGCGCAGCCAAAAGCGCCGCATCGTCCTCGACAATCAGGCGGGCGGCCAGCGTGTGGCCTGCCTCTTCGAGCCGCTTGACGAGGATATCGCCCGATGTGTCGGTCTCGGGCGTGCGCGTATCGGAGACCGTCAGCACGGCGATGTTGATCGGTCTGAAGGTCTTGTCCGGATCAATCGCCATCGCGTGTCTTCCCGTCTACTCAGCGCGCTCCAATTGCGCGCGTCGCACGTTAGACAGCACGGGAAACTCTGGCCAGAGCCCTTGCGCGAGCGCCCTGCGCGAAGGCGAGGGCAGGCCGGCGGCGCGCTCATACATCCAGTAATTGCGCATCACGATCGCGACATAGCCGCGCGTCTCCCAATAGGGGATCGATTCCATCCAAAGGAGCGGATCGTCAAAGTCGCGGATCTCGCTGTTCCAGCGCGTGACCGGCGAAAGGCCGGCGTTGTACGCGGCCATGATCTTGGGCAATTTGCCACCTGTCGCGCCCGCATCGCGCAGCATTTCAAGGTGCTGTTGGCCGTAGGTGAGGTTGACCTCCGGATCGTTGAGGTCGGCGTAGGTTGCGCCCAAATTCAACCTTCGGTTGTGATCGCGTGCGGTGCCGGGCCGTATCTGCATCAGTCCGCGCGCGTTGGCGGGGCTGACGGCAGAGGCGCGAAAGTTCGATTCCTGCAAGGCGTGCGCAAAGGCCAGCGCGGGGTCGACCCGCCAGCCGGTCTTGGGCCGCCAACCCGCCACAGGATAGCGCAGCGAGGGATCCGCGCGCATGCCGTAGGGCGCGTGGTGCGCCATGAACAGCTGCGTCGATGGCAGACCCAATGCGCGCGACAGCCGGGCCAGCGAAGCGTAAGCTTGCGCCCCGCCGATCCTGGCCTCGTGGCGCAGCACCTCGTCCGCAAGGCTGGCCCGGCCAACCTCTATCAAGGCGGCGGCCACGCGCACATTCGGGCGGTTTTCGAGCGCGCGCCAATCGGCCTCGCTAAAGGCTCCATCGTTCGCGGTCGAACGCGCTTCGAGGCCCAATTGGTCGTTCGCCAACATGCCATAGAGCGTTTCGTCAAAGCGGGCCGCAGCGTGCAGATGGGCCTGCGCCTCGCCCGGTTGGCGGCAGCGGACCATTGCGCGGTGCGTCCAGTAATGCGCCGCCGATGTGAGTTCAGGATTGGTGGAGCCGCCCGCAGCGCGCGCAAACGCCGCCGCCGAGCGCTCGCAATCGCCCAGCCGCCAAGCCGCAAGACCAGCGACCCAATCGCCTTCCGCGACCCACGCTCCGCTCCCGGCCAAGACGGTCTCCGCCAGCGCCAGCGCGTTCTCGTCATCGTTCTCAATGTAGAAGCTCCACGCGACCCTCTGACGCCATTCCGCGCGCGCTTCGGCGCTGAGCTGGGCGTCGACTTCGAGCAACACTGCGTAGGCACCGCGCGGATCGTCGTTCTTGATCGCGCTCAGAATGTCGCTGCGCGCGCTGTCCGGCATCGATCCATCGCGCACAGTGCGCGGGCGGATGCGTTTGCTGGCGGCAGGTTGGTAGCGCAGGCTTTGCTTGATGGGGAAGTCGGGCAGGTATTCAACGCCGCGTTTGGCGCCCATACGGCCCAATTGCGGCGCGTGGGGCAGGTGCACGCCGTCTTCCATCCACCGCGCGATGCGCTCACCGGCGATGCGCGGGCTTTGCGCGTGGGTGAAGTATTCGGCGAGCGCGACCTGATACAAGACATCGCCGCGCGCGTCCTCAAGCAGCTGTTCAACGGTTTCCCAGTCTTGCGCATCGATCGCGGCAAAGACCCGCTGATACCGCTTGCGCTGCTTGTTCGAAAGAACGCTGGGCAGGACGCGACCGCGCTGAGCGACGTTTCCGAACGGGGTTTCGTAATGCGCGACCATCTGGCCGTTGGCGGGCGCTTGGGCGGAAAGGGATTCGGTCAGTCCGGTGAGAACCGCCATCCCGGCGGTCACAAGCGTCAATTTGGATCCCAATTTCATCACTTATCCGCTGACCATTCCATCCATCGTCGCCAGAACCGGGCTTTTAGCGGAGGCGTCTCGATCAAAGCCTCCAGACCTTCGCTGGCCAGAGTTGGTTTCTGTGCCAATACGTAGTTACTTTCCCGTAAAGACATTTCGTTCGGTGTGGCGTTCTGTGCGATGAACGGACTCAATCTTGCGCCGAACGCTAGGATTTTGCGCGGATTGGCGAGGGTCACGTGATGATGAAGCACGCGGTCCAGCCCCGACGCGGCCAGCGCAGCCGTGTCCGCCATGGGCGTGTGGCGCGGCAGGGCGGACGCAACATAGACTTCACCAGGGGCCGTCCCCATTGCTTTGAGGATCTTGTCCAGCAACATCCCCTGCGGACCAGACAGCAAAGTGTTGCGGTCGCGCTCCTCGGGATCGACCACCAGCACCATCAATTCCGCGTCCTTATCGCCGCGCGGCGCAACCCTCCCGCGTGGCCCAATGGCGTCAAGCCCCGGGGCGTTCAGCCAGAATTCTCGAAACTCTTCGAGGCTAGAAGGCGTGTGGTCCTTGAAAAAATCGAAACGTGTGTCGGCGTTTTCCTGTCGTTCCGCGGCGTTCTTCTGGCGCTTTAGCAGCGGCGATTGCGGCGGTTCGGGCGTTGCATTGGCCGCGCCCGCATCCCGCGGTGCATCCGAGGAGGCAAGCCAATCCGTAACGTCATCGCTAAAGTCATAGTCCACGCCGGCCTCACGCCACCACTCCATCGCCGAAGCGAGTTCGTCCGGCACAGACGGGAGAGCAGAGTGGTCAGAGGCGTTCATGGCGGCGCAGGCAAGTCTTGACTGTCTTGGGCAGGCTTATCAAGTGATACATAAGAACAGAACCGGCGCACCATGCGTTTGCGCCATCATGGGGATAGAAAAGTGACTATTGAACGCGAAAGCATGCCATGCGACGTCGTGATCGTAGGGGGCGGCCCGGCGGGCCTGTCCGCCGCGATCCGCTTGAAACAGCTCAATTCCGAGCTTGAGGTCGTCGTTCTTGAAAAGGGCTCGGAGATCGGCGCGCATATCCTGTCGGGCGCGGTGGTCGACCCCAAGGCGCTGAACGAACTGTTCCCTGACTGGCGCGACATGGATTGCCCGATGGCGGAAACGCCGGTTACCGACAACTGGCACTGGATGTTGAGCAAGACCGGCAAGACCTCGTTGCCGCACATCTTGATGCCGCCGCTGATGAGCAATGATGGGTGCTACACCGGATCGCTCGGCAACATGACCCGCTGGCTGGCGGAACGTGCCGAAGAGCTAGAGGTGATGGTCTTCCCCGGCTTTCCGGCTGCCGAAGTCATGTTTGACGAGAACGGCGCGGTCAAAGGCGTCATCACGCAGGACATGGGCATCGCCGAAGATGGCAGCCAGAAGGGCGACTTCGCGCCCGGCATGGAGATCGAGGCAAAATACACCCTGTTTGCCGAGGGTGCGCGTGGCAGCCTCACCAAAGAGATGAAGGCGAAATACGACCTCGAGGCCAATTGCGAGCCGCAGGTCTACGGCCTCGGCGTCAAGGAACTGTGGGACATTGACCCTGACAAGCACGTGCCCGGCCGCGTGCTCCACACCCAGGGCTGGCCGCTGAATGAAAGCGGCACGTGGGGCGGTGGTTTCCTTTACCATCAGGCAAACAACCAGGTCGCGCTCGGTTTTGTCACCGCGCTCGATTACAAGAACCCCTGGGTCTCGCCCTATCAGGAGTTTCAGCGCTGGAAGCAGCACCCGGAAATCAAGGCCATCCTCGAAGGCGGCACCCGTGTCGCGTATGGTGGGCGGGCGATCAACGAAGGCGGCTGGCAATCGGTGCCCAAGCTGGCTTTCCCTGGTGGTGCGCTGATCGGCTGCGCGGCGGGCTTTGTGAACGTGCCGCGCATCAAGGGCAGCCACACCGCGATGAAATCGGGAATGCTGTGCGCCGAAGCGATCGCGGCTGAAATCGAAAACCACGAAAGCCAGCCCGAACTGCAGGGCTACGAACCCGCTGTCCGCTCCAGCTGGATCGCGGATGAGCTTAAACTGGTCCAGAACGCAGAGCCTGCCGTGGCTAAATATGGCGATGATTTCGGCTCACTGCTGGCCGGTGTCGATATGTGGATGCGCACGCTCAAGATCGGTCTGCCCATCAGCATGAAGCACCACGCCGATTACAAGGCGACGGGCCGCGCGGATCTTTATCCTAAGATTACCTATCCCAAACCCGATGGCGTCATCAGTTTTGATCGCCTGACTAATGTCGCTTATTCGTTCACCAATCACGCCGAGGATCAGCCAAACCATCTGAAGGTAAAGGATTGGGATTTGCAAAAGGAAAGCGAATTCGACGTATTTGGCGGCCCTTCGAGCCGCTATTGCCCGGCGGGAGTGTACGAGTGGATTGAGGAAGAGGGCAAAGAGCCGCGCTTCCAGATCAACTCGCAAAACTGCGTCCATTGCAAGACCTGCGACATCAAGGACCCCAACCAGAACATCAACTGGGTGACGCCTGAGGGTGGCGGCGGGCCGAACTATCCGAATATGTAGCCTGACCGGGTGCGATTTGGACCCATCCTTCGGATAGTCGTCTGCGTTCTCGTATTCCTACTGGGAATGATCTTTGCGGGTTTTGCCAATGAGAGCGTCAAACCCGTGCTGACCACTTCGGATAGAGTAGTCCTCATGGTCGGCTATATCATCGGTGTGGGCGCAACTGTCCGGTGGCTGTCAAGGCTTGGCCTTTGGGGCGGACCCAACGAGATCGACAAAGATTAAGTATGATCGAAACAGCCTACGCCAAGATCAACCTCGCTCTGCACGTCCGTGAGCGGCGCGATGATGGCTATCACGTCCTCGAAACGCTGTTCGCCTTTGTCGATGCGGGCGACACGCTGACGGCTAGGCTGGCGGATCGGGACAGCCTGCAAACCTTTGGGCCGTTCGCGCAGGCTATCGACAATCCGATGGACAACCTCGCTGCGCGCGCGCTGGCCGCTTTGCCGCGCCCCCAAGGTCTTGCGGTCACGCTGGAGAAGAACCTGCCCGTCGCCGCAGGTCTTGGCGGCGGATCGGCAGACGCGGGCGCCGTGTTTCGGATGGTCGAAGAACTCCACGGCCTGCCAGAAGATTGGCCAGCGCGCGCGGCAAAACTCGGAGCAGACGTGCCATCGTGTGTGCGCAGCGAAATGGCCATCGGGCTTGGCACCGGTACGGATCTGAGCGAGGTCGAAAACGACCTGAAAGGCACCCCCGTGTTGCTGGTGAACCCAAGCGTTCCGCTAGCCACGGGCCCCGTGTTCAGAGCCTGGGACCAAGTGGATCGCGGGCCGTTGCCGAGCGGCTCCGCGCGCACCATCACGCTGGAAGGGCGCAACGATCTCGCCTCGCCCGCGCTCGCGCAGTGCCCCGTGATTGGCGACGTCCTTAAGGCGCTGGGCGAGACCCAAGCCTGGCTCGCGCGCATGTCGGGATCGGGCGCGACCTGCTTTGCGCTGTTCGACACCGCCAACCAGCGCGACGCGGCGCAGGCCCAAATTGGCGCGGATCATCCGCAATGGTGGATGCTTGGGGGACGTTTGCGCTAAGGGCGGCGCATGATTGATAATTGTCCTTACAAACACGTCGGCGAATACAGCGCCGCAAACCCTAGAACGCCGCGCATAGTCTGCGTTGCGGACCACGCCTCGAATTTCGTGCCCGATGACATTCCGCTCGGCGTGCCGTCCCAGTGTCTGAACGAACACATTGCGATTGATATCGGCGTTGAAGGTGTCGTGCAGCGGCTGGCGCGGCGACACGCCATGCCCGCCCATCTGGCGACGCTCAGCCGCCTCGTCATCGACCTGCACCGCGAAGAAGACCATCCGAGCGTCGTCCCCACCGAAAGCGATGGGCATCTGGTCCCCGGCAATATCGGCGCGGATGTCGAGATGCGGCTCAATCGCTTTCATCGCCCCTATCACACCGCGCTGGCTACATGGCTCGACCAGCAAAACCCGGACCTGATCCTGTCGATCCACAGCTTCACGCCGAAGCTGGCGACGATTGACGCCGTGCGCCCATGGGAGGTCGCCTTGCTCTACAACACGGATGACCGCGCCGCGCGCCACGCCATCCGGTCCTTCGCTGAGCTTGGTTACAATGTCGGCGATAACGAGCCCTATTCGGGCCGCGAGCTTAACGCGACCATGAACCGCCACGCCGAGGCGCATGGGCGCCCTTATTGCGCGATTGAAATCCGTCAGGACTTGATCGCAACGCGCGCCGATCAAGCGCGCTGGGCCGACACGATCGCAGATGTCGCGCGAAGGGTTGCGTTGGCGCTGTCCTGAGGGCAGGGGAACGAGCTAGAGCTATAACGGGAAAGAAAATGTCTTCGCGCTTCGATAAAACGAAACTTCCTTCGCGTCATGTCTCGGTCGGGCCCGAGCGCGCGCCGCATCGGTCCTACTACTACGCGATGGGCATGACCGAGGAAGAGATCGCGCGGCCCTTCGTCGCTGTGGCGAGCGCGGGCAACGATTCCGCGCCGTGCAACACCACCCTCAACGCGCAGGCTGATATCTGCCGCGAGGGCGTGATCGAAAACGGCGGCACACCGCGCCGGTTCAACACCATTACCGTCACCGATGGTATCGCGATGGGCCATCAGGGCATGAAAAGCTCGCTGGTCAGCCGTGAGGTGATTGCGGATTCGGTTGAACTATCGGTGCGAGGTCATTGTTATGACGCGCTAATTGGCTTTGCTGGATGCGATAAGAGCCTGCCGGGCATGATGATGTCGATGTTGCGGCTCAATATCCCGAGCATCTTCGTCTATGGCGGGTCGATCCTGCCGGGCACGCACCGGGGCGAGGACGTAACGGTCGTCGATGTATTCGAAGCGGTGGGCCAGCACGCGGCGGGCAATTGCCCGCTTAAGGATCTCGTGGCGCTTGAAAAGGTAGCGTGTCCCGGACACGGCGCGTGCGGCGGCCAGTTCACCGCCAACACCATGGCCTGCGTGGGTGAAGCCATCGGATTATCATTGCCAAACAGCAATATGGCGCCCGCTCCTTACAGATCACGCGACGATATAGCGGTCGCCGCTGGGCGTCAGGTCATGAACCTGCTGGAGATGAACTTGCGCCCGCGCGACATCTGCACCAAGGCCGCCTTCGAGAACGCAGCGCGCGTGGTTGCGGCGACCGGCGGCTCCACCAACGCGGCCTTACATTTGCCCGCCATGGCAAGCGAGGCGGGGATCGACTTCGATTTGTTCGATGTCGCTGAGATATTTAAATCAACGCCTTACATTGCAGACTTAAAGCCCGGCGGCAAGTATGTCGCCAAGGATATGCACGAGGCCGGCGGCGTCTATATGGGCATGAAGACCCTGCTTGATGGCGGTTTCCTTGACCCGAACCCGATCACCGTCACCGGCAAGACGTTGGGTGAGAACATCGAAGAGATCACGTGGAACCCGGATCAGAAGGTCTTCTATGAAGTCGCCAATCCGATCACGCCCACCGGCGGTGTCGTGGGCCTCAAAGGCAGTCTCGCGCCCGATGGAGCGATTGTGAAAGTGGCCGGCATGGCACGGCTTCAATTCACCGGAACCGCGCTGGTTTTCGACCGCGAGGAAGACGCCTTTGCCGCCGTCGAACGCCGCGAAATCACTGAGGGCACCGTGGTCGTGATCCGCTATGAAGGGCCCAAAGGCGGGCCCGGCATGCGCGAAATGCTGTCCACCACCGCCGCGCTTTACGGGCAGGGTATGGGCGAGAAAGTCGCGCTGATCACGGATGGGCGGTTTTCGGGCGCGACACGCGGGTTCTGTATCGGGCATGTGGGCCCGGAAGCGGCGGAGTGCGGGCCCATCGCTTTGGTTGAGAATGGCGACACGATCTCAATCGACGCTGAAAAGGGCACAATCGACCTAGAGATTGACAAAGCCACGCTCGAAGAGCGCCGCAAGGCCTGGACGCCGCGTCCGAACGATTACCGGTCGGGAACGCTTTGGCGTTACGCACAGAATGTCGGCTCGGCGCGCGAGGGCGCTTTGACTCATCCGGGGGCGAAGGCGGAAACCCATGTCTACGCGGATATCTAAGACGGTTCTCATCGGTGCGCTGGCGCTTGCGGCTTGCGCGCCGGAAAGCGACGCACCGCAAGGCGCGAGCGTTGAGTGCGCGCTGGGCGAAGGGGCCTCGTTCAACAAGGACTGCGTGTTGGAGAGCGTCGGAGATGGGGACTTTACGATCCACCATCCCGACGCGACGTTTCAGCGTGTGCGATATGACGCGAAAACGGGTGCGCTCACATCAGCGGATGGCGCGGATGAGCTCGCGATGGATCCTGATCCGCTCGCTGGAAAGTTTGCTTTCTCCGTTGGCACCGCGCGCTATCGGATCACGCGAGCGGATCTGGTTGCGCCGGGTTCGTGAGCGCGGCTCAAGTCCTGACCGCTCAGCAAATGCGCGCCGCCGAGCAGCGCATCTTCGACGCGGGCACCAGCGTTGGCGAGTTGATGGACATTGCCGCAACGGGCGCGGCGCAGTGGGTTCGACGCCTAGCCGCCGGTCGCTCGGTCACAATCCTGTGCGGTCCGGGCAACAATGGCGGTGACGGCTACGTCATCGCGCGGCGGCTCAAGGAGTGGGGGCATAGCGTCCAGATCGTCGCACCGCTTGAGCCCAAGACACAGGCCGCGATTGACGCCAAGGCCGCTTGGGACGGGCCGGTGTTTACCTCAGGTGGTCAGGCGTCCGGCGGCGTTCTGGTGGATTGCCTTTTCGGCTCGGGCCTGACGCGCTCGCTCAGTGCTGAACACGCGCTTTTGCTGCGCGATCTGGCCGCGCGCCATGCGACCTGCATCGCGATTGACGTGCCCTCCGGCGTGGCGAGCGACACCGCTGAGCCGCTCAACGAAAAGCTGCCCGCCTTCGATGTGACACTGGCGCTGGGAGCGTGGAAATTTGCGCATTGCCTTGTCGCTGCGCGCGCGCTGGTGGGCACACAGCGGCTTGTGCCGATCGGGATTGAGGCGGTCGAGGGCGTGGCGCAGCGCGTCGTCAGGCCCTCGCTCAACGCGCCGTCCGCCACCGCGCACAAATACACACGCGGCCTGTGCGCGGTGGTGAGCGGGGCGATGCCGGGCGCCGCCTTGCTTTCCGCAAATAGCGCGATGCGCGCGGGCGCAGGCTATGTGAAGCTGCTTGCCCCGCAACCGCCGCAAGCGCCCGCAGGGCTGGTGTGCGATAACTCCGATCTGTCCGACGTGTTGGCGGACACGCGTTTGAAAGCCGTCTTGGTGGGGCCAGGGCTTGGCCGGGACGATGGGGCGCGGGTGCGATTGGACGCGGCATTGGCCTCACCGCATCCCTTGGTTCTCGATGCCGACGCTCTGCATGTGCTCGAGCCCGATCAAGTGCGCGCCGAGCGGCCCGTTATCGCCACGCCCCATGATGGCGAGCTCGACGCGCTGTGCCGCCGTTTCGCCGTCATTGCCGAGGGGCGTATGGCTAAAGCGAAAGCGCTTGCCGCGGCGAGCGGCATGGTCGTGCTGGCGAAGGGGCCGGACAGCTTTGTGGCCTCGCCAAAAGGCGCGCTCGCTATCGGGCCGGCCGCGTCCAGCTGGCTCTCGGTTGCGGGCAGCGGCGATGTTCTGGCCGGGATCATCGTCAGCCGTCTTGCCACCGGCGTCGACCCATTCGAGGCGGCGAAACAGGGGCTGTGGCTCCACGCCGAAGCGGCGCGTTTGTCCGGCGCGGCTTATACCGCCGACGATCTTGCGCGGTCCGTCTCTGGCGCGGTGGCGGTCTGTCTGTGAGCGCGACCGAAATCATCGAGCGCATCGCGGCCAAGGGTGATGGCGTCACCGCGAGCGGTCGCCATGTTAAAGGCGCGGTCCCCGGCGATAGCGTTGACGCGCAGGGGCGGATCACGCCTGGTCCGCACCATACCATCCCGCCATGCCCGCATTTCGGGCCGTGCGGGGGATGCCAGCTGCAACACGCGGATGAGGCCGCTTTGGCGCAATACGTGACGAGCCGGGTCGTCAATGCGAGCTTGGGTCAAGGGCTGGACCCCGCCGACATTCTGCCCACGCATCTGTCTCCGCCAAACAGCCGCCGCCGCGCGACATTGCACGCGATGCGCACGCAAAAGGGCGCGGTGATCGGCTTTCGCGAGGGCGGATCGCACACCATCGTTGACCTGAAACGCTGCGAAATTCTGGCTGCCCCGCTCGCCGCGCATATTCCCGCGTTGCGCAATCTTGTCGCAAGGCATGGAGGCAAGGGCGCGGTCGATGTCGGTCTGGCGCTCTGCAACCAGGGGGTTGATGTCACGCTCAGCAATATGATGACCGATGGGTTGGCCGCGACCGAGGCCTTGCTCGATTTCGCGCGCGATAATGGCGTCGCGCGGCTCAGCGTTGACCATGGCTATGGCCCCGAGACCGTGTGGGAGCCCGACCCGGTGACCATATCCTTTGCGGGCGTGCCCGTGCCGATGCCGATCGGCGCGTTCCTTCAGGCGACGGGGGACGCGGAGGCGCGCATGATCGCGGATGTGACGGCGTGGTTCGAGGGCAGCGGGCTCATCGCGGATCTGTTTGCCGGGTTGGGCACTTTCACCTTCGCTCTGCGGCAGGGGCGCAAGGTTTTGGGTGTGGAGGCGGATCGCGCGGCGCATCTGGCGATGAAGGCCGCTGGGGCAAAGACAGGCGGCGCGGTGCACGCGCTGCATCGCGACCTGTTCCGCAACCCGCTACAGCCTGATGAGCTTAATCGCTTTGCCGGCGTGGTGCTTGATCCCCCGCGCGCGGGCGCCAAGGCGCAGGTGGCTGAGATCGCGGCAAGCGAGGTGCCGCGCGTCGTCTATGTGAGCTGCAATCCTTCGAGCTGGTCACGCGACGCGGCGCGGTTGGTCGCGGGCGGCTATCGGCTCGACAAGCTGCGCCCGGTGGGACAGTTTCGCTGGTCCACGCATGTTGAATTGGTGAGCCTGTTCGTGCGCTGATCCCGCTGGTTTGGCGCGCTAATGCCTCAAAGCGGCGAGCACGCGTTGTTCCAACCATTCACGGTCCTCCGGCTCGACAAAGGCGTGCCCCGCGCCCTTGCATGTTTCGATCCGGGGGTCATCCGCTGGCCAGTTCTGGGCAAAGACCTGCGCGGTGCGATCAGCGCTGGCGAGGAGGATTGAGACAGGGCCCGCGAACGTCTCCAATCCCGCGCGCATCTCTTTCGCGAGGTCGCTCGCTTCAACGGTCGCTGGTTTCGCCGCCTGCAACAGCCCGCGCGCGAGTTTCCCCAAGTTGACCCCGCCGCTGAGCAACCGTTTCACTTCCCCCGGGTCTTTGAGCTTTTGCGCGTAGCGTTCGCGCACCGCTTCGGGTGGCAGAGCGGAGGCGTCGTCCGCACTTTCCTCAATCGTCCACGGATTGGCGAGGACCAGTCCATCGAATCCTTCGCCGCCGGTTAGCATCAAAGCGCTCGCGGCGTCGCAATTGCCAAAGGCGACCACGCGTTCAATATCGGGCGCGAGCGCGCAAAAAGCCTCCCGCGCGCTGGCAATATCGCGGGCGCTTGAGCGAAAGCCGCGATTTTCGCCTTCGCTGTCACCAACGCCGCGCCGGTCAAAGCGAAAGACCGGGAAGCCCGCGCGGGCAATCGCTTTGGCGAGCTGGGCCTGGCCGCTGAACGCGCCGCTGCGGATCTCGTTGCCTCCGCTTACGATCAGCAGACCGGTCTTGCCGGGCGCGGTGTCGAGCGTGCCGGCGAGAGTGAGCCGTCCGCAGCCAAACGTGAGATGCAGTCGGCTCACGCCTCCTCTCCTGTTTGCCCGGCGAGATCTTGCGCGACGATCTGGGCGAGGGCGGTCGCCTGATCGGTGTTTTCGTCGGGCTCTGCGCGCAGCCACAGCCCCGCGCCGCCGACAGCCGATTGATCGATGACGGTTTGCGCGGGTGCGGCGTTGAGGGCGGCGCTCTCCAACGCGCGCACCAGAGGCGCGCCAAGCGGCCATCCCGCCAGCGTCAGCCCTTCTGCACGCCCGCGTTCTAGCAAGTCTTCGCGCGTCTCGCTTTGACCCGCTTCGCGCGCGGCAATCATCCGGGCGCGGAGCATTGCGCTGAGCAGCTTTGGTCCATCGAGCGGCGCGTATTGCCATCCGCTCAGTTGAGTTGGAGCTAACAGCGCCCCGGCGCGTATGGACAGACAGTGCGTGGCGCCAAAACTCTGTGCGGCCTGCAAAGCATCCGCACGCCAGCCTTCCAGCGTTTGCGCCTCCAGCGCCGCCAGGCTCTCGTTGCAGCCCGGCCAATCGGGCAGCGCGCTATCGATTCCCATTTCGTCGAGCGCACGCATGACGGTCAGCGTGAAGCGCCGCAGCTTGTTCGCTTCGTCAAACAGGGCCGGCAGGATCAGAATCCGCGCGGTTCGGCCTTTGTCAAAGGTGACGATCAGTTCGTCTTTTGAACCTTTCCCATCGCTCTGGCTGCGCGCCGGGGACCAGGTGGAGACTTCCATACGTCCGCCGTCGCTTACCCGAGGACGCGATCAGCCTTGATCGCTGGCGATGGCAGACACGTCGGGGCTCATACGGGCCTCAACAAACGCGAGCAAACCGCCAAAGGTCTCAAGCATTTCGCCATCGACGTCATCGTCTTCGATCACGATGTCAAAGCGATCTTCGATTTCGGTCAACAAGCCCGCAACCGCCATCGAATCGAGCTCAGGCAAATGGCCGAACAGCCCGCTGTCGAGCGTGAGCGATTGGGCGTCATCGGCATCAAGGCCCAGAACATCGCTGAGAATGCTTTTCAGCCGTTCCTCAGTGCTGGCGGTGGCGGTGTCCGCCGAGACCACGCGCAGCGGCGTGTCCGTGGCGGTGTCTGCGGCAAACGCGTTCGAGACGATGGGTTTGCTGCTCATGGGCTGGTTCCCTTTCCTGACCCGAGAATCCCGTTCGGGCACGATGACCTTACGGAACACGTAGGCTTTCAGCCAGTTCTTTCGGTCTCATCTGTCTTGGCGCGGCGCTCTAGCCATGGTTGCGCAAGGGCGCAAGGGCGGGGACGTCCGCCTCGCGCAGGCGTCGCAGAGCGAGACGAGCCAGATCCATCCACGCCGCCGGACGCGCCATGTTGAGCGCGTCGATCTGGTAACGCGGGCGCGTCGCTTCCATCCAGTCGCGCTTGTAGGGCTCGTCGCCCGTGCCAAAATCGATGAGGTCCACGTGGTCGTGGTCGATCACCCGCTCGAACATGGCCGCTGACAAGGTTGTCCCGGCGGAAAGGTGCCGGTGGCTTTCGAGATGGGCGAGCTTGTGGATGTAGGCGGTGCCCGTTTCCACCGTCCAGAGCTGCGCGGCGACCGGAACGCCTTCGTGATACGCCAGGCCCAGCCTCAGGCGGCCCGCTTCTCCTTCGGCAACGGCGAAGGCGCGCAGCATGGCAGGATGGTCCTCGCTTGGTTTCCAGCTCTCAGCGTAGATCCGCTCGTAATGCACCCACGCCTGCGCGTCGAAGCGGTCGTACAGCGTGATCGTAACCTTGCCGGATTTGCGTTTGTGCGTGGTGCGCAAGGGGCCGGGGCGTCCTTGCCAATAGTCGGCGAAGCTGCGTCCGTCGACGTCGAGCACATGATTGGTGTCGCACCGGGTGACTTCAACGCGCCACCCCGCCTTGGCAAAAGCGTGAGAGAGGCGCGTGGCTGAGCCATCCTCATCAGGCACTGGGGAGAGCGTGACGCGGTGCGCTCGGTCACGCAGAGAACGCGCCATTGCGATCAGCAGTGCATCGCCAGCCTCTCCAGCAGCCGCAAGCGGTCGCCACGTAAAACTGTACCAATTGCGCAGTGGGCTGATTCGACCGCCCTCTTGCGTTAGCGCTAGAGCGGCGCTCGCCTCGCCATCCTGCGCTGTCGCGATCAGGGGGCTGAGCCCCGTGTCCGCCAAAAGCGCGTACCATTCAGCGCGGTCAAACGGCGCCGCCGCGCCCGGCGCGCCGACCGAACTGGCAAACATCTCTTGCAAGACGTTAACGCACTCGTGATACCGCACCTCGATCACCAAACACTGCCTTTTCGCGAAAGCTGAATGCCTCAACCACCTGAATTAGAGCCACTCCCGGCCCCGTTTCCGCTTGATCATCTGACCCAGCGCGCGAGCCTTTTGGGCTGCGAGGATCGGGCGGCTTTGGTCCTGAAGAGCGAGACGCTTAACCACAAGGTGTTAAGACAGCGTGTGTCGGCGCTTGCCGGATGGCTTGCGCAGCGCGTTCCGCAAAAGGGCGCAAGGGTGGCCACGTGGGCGGCCAAGGGTGAACTGACCTGTCTGATGCCGCTCGCGGCGGCGCGGGCGGGGCTGGTCCATGTGCCGATCAATCCGCTGCTCAAACGCGCGCAGGCGGCGTATATCCTTGAAGACAGCGGCGCGAGCCTGTTGATCGCCAACAAAGCGCGTTTGGCTTCGCTTGATGAAGGCGACGCGCCTGGGGGGTGCGACACGATCGAGGAAAGCGAGGCGCTGGATGCGGCGTATGCGTTGGATGCGCAGATGGGCCCCAGTGACGCTGACACCGATGATCTGGCGGCCATCCTCTACACCAGCGGTTCAACGGGCCGTCCCAAGGGCGTCATGCTCAGCCACGCCAATCTTTGGCTCGGCGCGGTCAGCGTGGCGCATTACCTCAAGCTTGCCGAGGATGATGTCACCTTGGCTGTCTTGCCGCTCTCGTTCGACTACGGGCAGAACCAACTGCTCTCGACATGGTACGCTGGGGGATGTGTAGCGCCGCTCGATTTCCTGTTTCCCAAAGACGTCGCGAAAGCCTGCGCCAAGCATCAGGTCACGACGCTAGCGGCGGTTCCGCCACTGTGGGTGCAACTGACCGAAATCGAATGGCCGCAAGAGGCGAGCGCGCCCCTGCGGCGGCTCACCAATAGCGGCGGAGCGCTGACGGAGGATTTGGTGCGCGGTCTGCGCGGGCATTTCCCCGAGGCGGACCTTTATCCGATGTATGGCCTGACCGAGGCTTTTCGCTCGACCTATCTTGATCCCGCGCTGGTTGACGCGCATCCCACATCGATGGGCACCGCCATTCCCTTCGCCGAGATCCTCGTGATCACCGACACGGGTGATCTTGCCGCGCCCGGAGAAGAGGGCGAGCTTGTCCATTGCGGGCCGCTGGTCGCTCAAGGATATTGGCAAGACCCTGAGCGAACGGCGATCCGCTATAAGCCCGCGCCCGAAGCGTCCACCTATGGCGGCACCGCCGTTTGGTCCGGGGACCGCGTTAAGCGCGAAGCAAGCGGGTTGCTCTATTTCGTCGGCCGGCGCGATGCGATGATCAAGAGCGCGGGCAATCGGATCAGCCCCCAAGAGATCGAGGATGCGGCTATCGCGTTCCAAGGCGTGGTCGAAGCGGTCGCGTTCGGCCTTCCAGATGACCGGTTAGGCCACGCCGTATACCTCGTGGTGCGCGGTGAAGAGAGCGAGGAGGCCAAAGCGGCTTTGAAAAAGCATCTCGCCCGCGAATTGCCCAACTTCATGCAGCCGCGCGCGATCCATTGGCGAGAGGCGTTGCCGCTCAATCCCAATAGCAAACTCGACCGGACTGCGCTGTATTCGCAAATTGAGGATGGTGCCGTATGAGCAAACCGCTTGGACCTATCCCGGATGGATTTGCTGCGCTCGATGGTGAGCTCGCGATCGGCGGGCGATGCGTGAGTGAACTGGTGGCTGAGGCGGGGCAGACGCCTTTGTTCGTGTATTCGCGCGAACGGCTTGATGCGCGCATGGTGCAGCTGCGCTCGGCCCTGCCAGAGCGCATCGGAGTGAATTACGCGATCAAGGCGAACCCGTACCGCGAGGTCGTGGAGCATATGAAGCCACTCGTGGATGGTTTCGACATCGCGTCCTCGGGGGAATTGCGCCTAGCGCTGGCGGCGGGCATCGATCCGGCGCGGATCAGTTTTGCAGGGCCAGGAAAGCGCGACGACGAGCTGGAGCCAGCGATTACGGCGGGCGTGACGCTCAATTGCGAGTCCGAAGGCGAGGCGCAGCGCGCGCTCGCGATCGCTGAGCGGCTGGGAAAACGACCGCTCATCGCGATCCGCGTCAATCCCGATTTTGAACTCAAAGGCTCTGGCATGAAGATGGGCGGGGGTGCCAAACCGTTTGGCGTCGACGCTGAGCGCGTGCCTGATTTGGCGCGTCATTTGATTGCGCAGGGGGCGCAGTGGCGCGGGCTGCATATCTTCACCGGCAGCCAGACCCTAAGTTCAGACGCGATTATAGAAGCGCAGGCTAACGTCCTGAAACTCGCTGGCGAATTGGTTGAGCAGATCGGCGAGCCTTGTCCAAAGCTCAATATGGGCGGCGGTTTTGGCATTCCCTATTTCCCAAAAGACACACCGCTTGATCTTGGCGCGGTAGGGGCCGCTCTCACCGACATGGTGGCGGATTTGCCGCCCACGCTCGAAGACGCGCAATTATGCCTTGAGCTTGGTCGGTATCTCGTGGGCCAAGCGGGCGTCTATCTGTGCCGCGTGATCGACCGGAAGGTCAGCCACGGCGTCACCTATCTCGTGACGGATGGCGGTTTGCACCATCAATTGGCGGCCTCGGGCAATTTCGGGACGGTGGTGCGGCGCAATTATCCGGTCGCGATTGCCTCGCGGTTTGGGGCTGAGGCGGATGACGAGGTTAACGTCGTGGGGTGCTTGTGCACGCCGCTGGATCGGTTGGCCGACCAGGCGATGTTGCCGCGCGCGGATGTCGGCGATCTGGTCGCTGTGTTCTGCGCCGGCGCTTACGGCGCAACCGCAAGTCCAGCGGCGTTTTTGGGCCATGGCCCTGCGGTGGAGATGCTGGTGTGACAGCAGGCGGCGCGCTTGGCGCGCGTCCACGTCGTTTCACCGACGCCTGATCGAGCTTAAAATCCGCGCGTTAAGAGGTCCGAAAACCGCTGTCCCAGAACGGGATAGCGGCCAAGTTGCCCCTACATCACTAACATTATGTTCACCATTTTCGGCGAGAAAACACGGGCTCTTCGTCAGCGTGGGCTAGCAGGTCGCTCCTGCACGCTTCGCCCGCGCTGGCATGATCAGGCCAAGGATACGTATCGATGTTTACCTCGCTCTCTCCCGTCCGCTTTGCCGGACTCGCTCTTGCAACCGCTGCGCTTGGCGCGTGCGCGGCCGGCCCGAGCGTTGAGCTGCCACCCGCAACGCCGGGCGCTGAAATCGCCGCGCCCAAGGAAGATTACATCATCGGCCCGGCCGACACGATTACGATCCATGTCTGGAACAACCCGGAACTGAGCGCCGAGGACATTCAGGTGCGCCCCGATGGCCGCATCACTATCCCGCTTGTGCGCGATATGGTGGTTGTCGGAAAGTCGCCGACCAAGCTTCAGGAAGACATCAAGACGGTTCTGACCGAATATATTGAGAACCCGATTGTCTCGGTGATCCTGAACGAATCCGTGGGCGAGCTTTCGCAGCAGATCCGCATCACAGGCGCGGGCGCTCAGCCTGCGGCGCTGCCCTACCGGGCCAATATGACCATTCTTGATGCGATGATCGCGGTCGGCGGTCTGGGCGAATTTGCCGCGGGTAACCGCGCGACGCTCACCCGGTTTGACGCGGAAGGAGGCGAGAATGTGCTCTACCGCCTGCGCCTCAAGGATTTGCTCAACAAAGGCGATGCGAGCGCCAACGTCGCGCTGAAGCCGGGTGACACGATCTCCATTCCGGAGAGCCGCTTCTAACGGGGCGCTTGGGGGATGGACGAACTCTTCGACGAACTGCGCACAGCGCTTTACACGGTCTGGCATCGCCGCTGGATCGCCCTTGGTGTTGCCTGGGGCGTGTGCCTGCTGGGCTGGGTCGCGGTCGCGACAATCCCCAATTCCTACGAATCCAAGGCCCGGATCTATGTCGATCTTGAAGACGTGTTGTCCGAACAACTCGGCATTGCTGGCGACGGACGCGAGGAAATCCGCAAGGTTCGCCAGACGCTGGCAAGCCGGACGAACCTCGAAAAGGTCATCAAAGGCACGAAGCTGGGCGAAGGCATCACCGAGCGCGGCGCGATGGACACCGCCATCGACAGCCTCACTGAAAAAGTGTCGGTGCGCAGCGAAGAGGATAACCTGTTCCAGATCACGGCAACGGTCGGTCGCCGCGATTTGACCGATGCGGAAAACGCGGTTCTGGCGCGCAATGTCGTCCAGAAACTGCTCGACATCTTCCGCGAGGACCACGTCGCGGGCAGCCGCGTCGGCGTGAACCGCGCGCTGGCGAAGATTGACGAACAGCTGGCCGAACGCAAAACCGAGCTGGAAGAGGCCGAAGCGCGCCGTCTGAAATTCGAAGCGCAATACCCCGATCTTGTGGGTGGCTCGGATTCGCTTTCGACCAAAATCCAGCAATTGCGCACCGAAATGCGCGATATCGACGCCGATCTCGCCGGCGCGCAAGCTTCGCTGGCCTCGCTCGACAGCCAGATCGCCAACACGCCGCGCACTATTGCGGGGCAAGCGGGCGAGGGTGGACCCAAAGCCGCCTACGCGGCGGCGCAGCGCCAGCTTGCGGCGCTCAAGAGCCGGGGCCTCACCGACCAGCACCCCGATGTTGAAGCCGCCATCAAGCAGGTCGTGACCCTTCGCCAGGCGGCGGCGCGGGCGGGACCGGAAGAAGAAACCGGCACGCCCAACCAGGCCTATTCCTCGCTGGTCGCGATCCGTTCGGACCGTCAGGCGAGCATTCAGGCCTTGGAATCGCGCCGCGCGGCGGTGCAGTCCCAGATCGCTAATCTCGTCGCCAGCCAGGCCACAGAGCCTGCCGTGGCCGCCGAAGCCAATCGCATCAGCCGTGATTACGATGTCCTTCGCGAGAATTACGAGAAACTGCTGCAAGACCGCGAAGACATCCGCACGCGCGGCGAAGTCGACGATCAGACCAGCCAGTTTAAATATGATCTTATCGATCCGCCGGTGGTGCCGCAGAAGCCTGCGGCTCCCAATCGGCCGATCCTGCTGTTCGGCGTGCTGATCGCTGGCCTTGGCGCGGGCGCGGGTGTGGCGTGGGGGATGGGGCAGATGCGCTCCACCTTTATGACCGCGCAAAAGCTGGAGCGGACCTTCGATCTCCCCGTCATCGGAACCGTCTCGCAGACCGTGTCGGACGCGGCGCGCGCACTTGAGCGCCGCCGTCTGATCCAGTTCGCTGGCGGGACCGCCGCCTTGATGGGGGTTTTGGTCATTCTTTTGGCGATCGAGATCATCTCGGTCCGGGCCGTGGCGTGAGGATAGGGCGATGACGAAGCACACTCCTATCCCCGGCGCTGCGCGGCCTGAGACACAGAGCAAGCGCGGCTCCCTGCTTGAGCGCGCGGACGCCGCGTTTGGGCTTGAGAACCTTGGCGCTGCCACCGTTCCGGCCAATTTGCCGCGTCCCAAAAAGCCTACAGTAGAATCGCCGCCGGTCGCTCGCGCCAAGCAACCCGCGCCGGCGTCCGCGCCCAAAGCCGCGCCCGTTGAGGCTCGCGAAGAACCTCCCGTGACGCTAGGTGGGCGCGTGGTCGAGATCGACCGCGAGGCGCTGCGCGACCATCGCCTGATCGTGCCCGAAGACCCGGTGACCGGCTTGCTCGAAGAGTTCCGCATCATCAAACGCGAATTGCTCGCCAATGCGCGCGAGACCCGCGATCCGGTGGCGCGCCGGGTACTCTTGAGCTCGCCCCACGAAGGCGAAGGCAAGACGTTCTGCGCCGCCAATCTCGCGATTGCGCTAAGCGCGGAGCGCAACGTCGAGGTTTTGCTGATCGATGCGGACGTAATGAACCCTTCAATCACGAAGGCTTTCGGGATCGACAACGCGCCCGGCCTGATGGACGCTTTGGCCGACCCCGATCAAAACCCCGAAGAGCTGGCGATCGAAACCGATATTGACGGCCTCTTCATCATGCCCGCTGGCAGCCTGAGCGCCAGCGACACCGAATATCTCGCGAGCAAGCGCACCGAAGACGTCCTCGAACGGCTGACACGCGGCGCGCCCAATCGCTTCGTGATCTTTGACACTCCGCCCGCACTCGCCGCGTCGCCCGCTGGCGAATTGGCGGCGTTCGTCGGGCAGGCCCTGCTGGTTGTGCGCGCCGATGAAACCGGCCGCGCTGCCATTGATGACGCGCAAAAGCTGCTGTCGGCATGCCCGGATCTCAAACTCTTGCTGAACGCGGCGAAATTCAGCCCCTCGGGCCGCCAGTTTGGCCATTATCGCCAAGGAGACGATGCATGACGCGCTCCGCAATTTGTCGCTTAGCCATCCTGACGGGCCTCGCCGGGCTCGCGCCCATGACGCCGCTCAGCGCGCAGGATCAGGACGAGCAATCCAGCACTTTTGTGCAGCCTTATATCGAGGTGAATCAGGTTCTGACCGCGCAATTGACGCCGGGCGACGACGTGCTGACCTTCACACAGATCGCCGCGGGGGTCGACACGACCGTCCAGGGGCGCAATTCGGTCGCGTCCGTCTCTGTCCGTTATGAGCGCAATATCGGGTATGGCGACGCGGTTGATACAGACGCCATCAGCGGAATCGCGCGCGGTTCACTCGCGATTGTGCCGCGTGCGGTCACCTTCGAAGCGGGCGCGCTGGCAAGCCGCGCTCGGATCGATGGCGGGGGTGGGGTGACGTCCAACCCGCTCGTCGCCGAAGACCAGACGAGCGACATCTACAGCCTTTACGCCGGGCCCAGCGTCGCGACGCGCGTCGGCATCTTTGATGTCACCGGGACGGCGTTGGTCGGTTACAACCGCATCGAAGTGAGCGATGCGTTCATCACCGAAGAGGGCGATCCCATCGACGTGTTCGATGAAAGCGTAACCTACTCGGGGCAAGCGCGCGTCGGAACACAGGCGGGCAACGGCCTTCCCATCGGCGTCGGTATCGGCGGGGGAGCTTTTCAGGAAGACGTCGACACCCTCGATCAGCGTGTTCGCGACGTCTATGTGCGCGGCGACGTAACGGTTCCGGTAACGGATAATTTCGCCGTCGTCGGCGGGGTTGGCTATGAAGACGTTGAAGTGTCCAGCCGCGACGCCCTGCGCGATGAAGATGGCGATCCGATTGTCGGCGATGATGGCCGGTTCGTCACCGACAGCGGCGGCCCGCGCCGGATCGCCTTCGATGTCGATGGCCTTATCTGGGACGTGGGTGTCCAATGGAATCCGAGCCGCCGCACATCGCTTACGGCAACCGTTGGCAAGCGTTACGATTCAACGACCTATTATGGAAACTTCACATATGTTCCAGACAGCCGCAGCGCGGTCGCGATCAACGTCTATGACGGTCTGACCGGATTTGGCGGCGCACTGACCAATTCCTTGAGCGGGCTCGATGCCAATTTCTCGGCCACCCGTAACCCGCTCACCGGCGACTTCACCGGCCTCGTCACTGGAGAGGACGGCGCATCGGGGCTTGGTTCTTTCGGCTCAACCCGTGGCTCCGCCTTCCGTGGTCGTGGCGGCAATATCAGCTATCAACGCACGATCGGTCGCCTGAACGCAGCCGTTGTCGCGGGCTATGATCGGCGCACCTTTATAGGCGCAGAAGACACCGTGTTCGAGGCGCTCGATGGGCAGCGCGATGAAAGCTATTATGTGGTCGGCAGCGTCGGCAGCGATATCGGCCAAAGCGGCGCGATTTCCGCGAGCGCCTATGTCAACTGGTTCTCCAGCCAGATCGATAACGCCGATCTCACCGGCTACGGCGCTTCGGCGGCGTATAACCGCGCGATCACCAACCGCCTGACGGCCCGCGCTGCGCTGGCCGTCGACTATTTCGACAGCGAATTCAGCGATGAAGACTTTGCCGCCGCCAGCGCGCTGGTCGGTCTTCGCCTCAATTTCTGATCCCTCGGAGCCATTTGACTATGTATGAACAACACTACGGCTTCAGCGGGCGACCGTTTCAATTGACGCCCGATCCGCAATTCTACTTTGAGAGCGTGAGCCACAAGAAGGCGATGAGCTATCTCGGCTATGGCCTGAACCAAGGCGAAGGCTTCATCGTCATCACGGGCGAAGTGGGCGCGGGCAAATCCACTCTGGTCGCGCATCTGATGGAGCGGATCGATCCGGACGCACTGACGGTCGCGCAGGTCGTGACTTCGGCGTTGGACGGCGAAGAACTGATCCATGTCGTCGCGCAAGGGTTTGGCCTGCCGATCGAAGGCAAGGATAAAGCGGGCGCGCTGGGCGCGATTGAACGCTTCCTGCAAGACGAAGCGCGCGCGGGTCGCCGCTGTTTGCTGGTGGTGGATGAGTGCCAAAACCTCGATTTCACCGCGCTTGAAGAGCTGCGCATGCTGTCGAACTTTCAGCTGGGCTCGCATCCGTTGTTGCAAAGCCTGCTGCTAGGGCAGCCCGAATTTCGCCGCACGCTCGCGCATCATCCCGATCTTGACCAGTTGCGCCAGCGGATCATCGCCTCGCACCACCTCGAAGCGCTCGATGCGGGCGAAGTGGAGCACTATATCACGCACCGGCTTGAGCATGTCGGGTGGGAAGGGCGTCCGGCACTCAGCGAAGGGCTGCTGCCTGCTCTGTTCGAAGCGACGAACGGCATCCCGCGCCGCGTCAACCAGGTGATGAACCGCCTGTTGCTGCTGGGCGCGATTGAAGAGCACGAAGAGCTCACTCTCACCATGCTCGAAGCGGTGTGCGAGGAAATGGCGAGCGATCAGACGCGCGGTGCGAGCAAGCCGTCGGGCGAATTTAGCTTGCCGGGCCAACCGGCTCAGCCTGCTGAGCCAAGCCAGGAACGCACCGCCGAGCTCGAAGCGGCGATCGCCGAATTGCAGGCCGCCGGCGCGCTGAGCGCGCAGGCCGGGCAGCCGATCGACCCGGAAATGGGCGAGGCGATCGAGCGGCTTGAACAGCGGCTTGAGGAACAGGAGCGCTCGTTCCGCCATGTCCTCACGATGCTGATCGAGTGGCTCGAAGACGGAACCTCGCGCGAGGCGGCTTGAGCTATGGTGCAGGCCAAGGATCCGGGCCCGCAAGTGGTCAACGCGCTCTCGGTCGATGTCGAGGACTGGTTTCAGGTCGGCGCGTTCGAGACTGTGATCGAGCGCAGCGACTGGCCGTCCATCGCGACGCGGGTCGAGGCCAACGTGGACGCGATCCTTGCCCTGTTCGATGAAGCTCGTGTGCATGCAACCTTTTTCACGCTTGGATGGGTGGCGGAGCGTCACCCCGCGCTGATGCAGCGGATCGCGGCGGCGGGGCATGAGATCGCCAGCCACGGCTATGACCACGCGCGGGTTTTCACTTTTGACCGCGCGGGATTTGCTGATGATCTGCGCAAAGCGCGCGCGATCCTTGAGGATACGTCGGGCCAGCGCGTCAAAGGCTACCGCGCGCCCAGCTTTTCGATTGATGCGCGCAATCCTTGGGCGCTGGAGGAGCTGGCGCAGCAGGGCTACACCTACTCATCCAGTGTCGCGCCGATTGCGCACGACCATTATGGCTGGCCGCAAGCGCCGCGTTTCGCGTTTCGGCCGATACCGGGCTGCGACTTTGTCGAGGTGCCGGTCACCACCGCCATGCTCGGGGGGCGACGTGTTGCCGCCGGGGGAGGGGGCTTCTTTCGCGTCTTGCCCTACAGTTTCTCGCGCTGGGCGATCCGGCAGGTGAACCGCGAGGAAAAGCGCCCGGCGATCTTCTATTTCCACCCGTGGGAAGTGGATCCCGATCAACCGCGCGTGGCGGGGGCACCGATGCGGTCTAAACTGCGCCATTACACCGGGCTCGACAAGATGGCGGGCAAGCTGCGCGCTCTGGTCGGCGATTTTGCGTGGGATCGCATGGATCGGGTCGTCGCCGTTGAGGCGAAGCGTGCGGGCGATTTCCCGGTATGCGCCGACCAAGCCGAAGGCATCGCCGCGTGAACGCGCCCATTTCAACCAGCCACAAGGCCTCCTTCGTGGACCTCAAGGACGAGCGCATCGCGCGCCGGATTGAGGGCTTCGTCACAGAACACCGCGCGAGTTTGTTTCATCGGCCCCGGTGGCTGAGAGCGGTTGAGGCCGGGACGGGTCAGAAAGCTCTAGGCGTCATCACCGAGCAATTGGGGACCATCACCGGGTGGCTGCCTTTGACACAGGTGCGCTCGGTCCTTTTCGGAAAAGCGCTGGTTTCCAGCGGTTTCGGCGTGGGCGGCGGCCTGTGCGTTGCGAGCGAGGACGCCATCGCCCCGCTCATCGAGGCCGTACAGGATTTCGCGCGCCAACACAGCTTTGCCAGCCTTGAACTGCGCGGCGGACCCCTCCCCGAAGGCGAGGGTTGGCGCCGGTGGGACGACAAACACTGCGGTTTCGTACGCGCGCTGGCAGAGGACGATGATGCGCAATTGCTGGCAATCCCGCGCAAGGCCCGCGCCGAGGTGCGCAAAGGCATCAAGGCCGAGCTCCCCGTCCGCGTCGGCCGCGCCGCCGATGATCTGCGCGCGCATTACGCGATCTATTCCGAGAGCGTTCGCAATCTTGGGACGCCTGTCTTCCCCGCAAAGCTGTTTCGCGCGATGCTGGAGGCCTTTCCCGATCACAGCGACATTCTGACGGTGTTCAAAGACGGCGCGCCGATCTCGAGCGTGCTGAATTTCTACCACGACGGCGCGGTCATGCCGTTCTGGGGTGGAGGCACAAGGGCCGCGCGCGGGGCCCGGTCAAACGAGCTGATGTATTACGAGCTCATGCTCCACGCGCGCCACCGCGGAATGAAATCGTTTGATTTTGGACGGTCCAAAACGGGCAGCGGTCCTTATAAATTCAAGAAGAACTGGGGTTTTGAGCCGCAACCGCTGGCCTATGCCGAATGGACCGCACCGGGCCATGAAGCGCGCGATGTCGATCCAACCAGCAAGGCCTACAGCCGCAAGATTGAGCTTTGGAAAAAGCTTCCGCTACCGGTCGCAAACCGAATTGGGCCCTTTATCGCACGCGGATTGGCCTAGGGGCTGGCGGATATGAGCGAGATCCTCTTTCTGGCCCACCGCGTGCCGTTTCCGCCCAATCGCGGGGATAAAATCCGCAGCCATCATCTGCTGCGCAAGCTCGCCTCGATGGCGCCGGTGCATGTCGGATGCTTCACCGAAACCGCCGAAGACCGCGCCAGTATGGGTGAGGTGGAGCAGATCAGCCAGACTTGCTGCGTGCCTCAGCGCAGCAAGCCGCTGACCCTTGCCGGAGTGCAAGCGGTTCTTACCGGACAGCCTGTCAGCCTCACCGCGTTTCACAGCGCTAGGCTCGAAAAGTGGGTTCGCCAGACTGTTGCGGAGCGGAACATTTCGGCGATCGTCCTGTTTTCGGGCCAGATGGGGCAATACATTCCTGACGAGTTCGATGGCCGTGTGATTATCGACTTGTGCGACGTTGATAGCGCCAAATTCGACGGGTACGCGCAGGCGGGTGAGCGAGTGTGGCTCAACGCGCGTGAAGGACGGCTGTTAGCGAAAGAAGAGGAGCGTCTGGCGCGGCGCTGCGATGCCACCTTGCTGAGCACTCAGGCTGAGGCCGATCTGTTTCGATCGTGTGTGAGCGCTCACAGTAATGCCTCAGTGCATGCGCTTGGAAATGGGATCGACGCTAAGGCGTTTGATTCTGGTCATGTTAACGCTCACACGGCGCTCGAAACGACCGAAGGCCCGCATTTCGTCTTCACCGGGCAGATGGATTATCGCCCCAACGAAGCGGCGGCGCTGTGGACCATCGAGCGCTTTTTACCCCATGCGCAGCGGCACTATCCAAACGTGCGGATCCATGTGGTTGGCCGCAACCCCACGCCCCAACTTATCCGCTATGATGGGCAGCCCGGCGTCCGTATCTGGGGTGAAGTGCCCGATGTGCGCCCATTTCTCGCCGGAGCAACATGCGTGATCGCGCCGCTGCGAATAGCGCGGGGTGTGCAGAATAAGGTTCTCGAAGCGATGGCGATGGCGCGGCCCGTGCTTCTCACACCCGAGGCAGCCACCGGCATCGATTCGCGTGATGGCGAACACTGGATGGTGGCCGAGGCTGACCCCGAGGCCATGCTCAAGCGCTTCAGCGAGCTAATGGCGGATCGCGGAGCGGCAGCGCGCATGGGCCAAGCCGCGCGAGACTTTGTCCTCGCGCATCATGATTGGGAAGCGATGCTGGCGCCGCTTGATGCACTGGTGTTCGGATCGGACCACGACGAGGCCCGCAATGCCGCCTGATGCACGCAGCGCGCCTTTGAACGCGGCGAAAATGACCGCGCCCGCGTTATGGGGAGCGGTGCCAGTGCCTTGGCGCGAGCCCTTGGCCCTCCTTGCCGTTGCAATGGCCGTGCTGTTCGCGGTGACGTTGCGCGAGTGGGGCGAGATGCTGCACCAATGGTGGGACATCGATACCTACAACCACATTTTGCTTGTTCCGCTGATCGTGGTGTGGCTGGTTTGGCTTAAGGCCGATGAACTGGCGGAAATGGCCCCTCGCGCCAGCGTTTGGGGGCTAGGGTTGGTCGCGGCGGCGCTTTGTCTCTGGCTGACCGGACGAGTGACCGACATCAACCTGTTCGCTCAAGCGGGCGCGGTCGGCGCGTTGCAGGGGGCTATCGTCGCCATACTTGGTGTGCGTCTAAGCTGGTTTCTCGCCTTGCCGTTGGCGTATCTCGCCTTGCTCGTTCCGTTTGGTGATGAAGTCATTCCATTCTTGCAGGCTATCACGGCGCAGATTTCGATCGCGCTTACCCTTTTCAGCGGCGTTCCCGCCCAGATCGATGGGATCTATATTGACACGCCTGCGGGGCTCTTCATCGTGGCCGAAGAATGTTCCGGAGTAAAATTCCTGATCGCGATGGTGACGCTGGCGGTGCTGATCGCCTTCACGCGCTTCAAGAGTTGGTCGCGCCGCGCGATGCTCATGCTGGCCGCTGTTGTGGTGCCGGTGTTTGCCAATGGTGTGCGGGCGTGGGGCACGATCTATATCGCGCAATTCGCTGGTCTCGAATTCGCCGCCGGGTTTGATCACATCATCTATGGCTGGGTGTTCTTCGCCATCGTTGTGGCGCTGGTCCTCGCGGGCGCGTGGCGCTTTTTTGAAAGCGAGCCGGAAGACTATGGCTTCACGCTAGGCGAGGTCGCTGAGCAGCGTTGGATCGCCCGTTTGGAAGGTCGTTCGCAAAGCCCGCTTGCGGTGCTGGGAGCCATCGCGGCGCTTGCGGCGATCGCTGGCGTGGCGGCAGTCGCTTTTGCTCCGGCTTCCCTGAGCTAGCGCGGAAAAATCATGTGCGGCGTTGCTGGCCTGTTTGACCCGGAAGGTAAGGCTTCCTTCGCGCCCGAGCGCATCGAGGCCATGACCAACGCGCTCGTGCACCGAGGTCCAGATGGGGCAGGTGTCTGGACGCATGCGGGCGTGGGGCTGGGGCACCGCCGGCTTTCGATCATCGATCTCGAAGGCTCGCCGCAGCCCATGCTGTCGGCCGATGGCCGCGCGGTCATCGCGTTTAACGGTGAGATTTACAATTTCAAGGTTTTGCGGGCCGAATTGGAGGGCGAGGGCTTTCGCTTCGCGACGCAGGGCGACACGGAGGTCATCCTTGCGGCGTGGCAGCGCTGGGGCGTGGACTGCCTTTCGCGGCTCGACGGCATGTTCGCCTTCGCACTCTATGATCTGGACAAACGCCAACTGTTTCTGGCGCGCGATCGGTTCGGGGTGAAGCCGCTGTTTCTCGCGCAATTGCCCGATGGGACGCTGGCTTTCGGTTCTGAATTGAAAGCGCTTTTGACCGAGCCATCGCTTGCGCGCACGCTCAATCCTCAGGCGCTCGACGCCTATCTGGCTTGGGGATATGTGCCTGATACGCACGCGATACTATCGGGGGTTGAGAAGCTCGCTGCGGGCCATTTCATGCTCTGCGAAGCGGGCAAACCTTTGCCCACGCCGAAGCGGTGGTGGGACATCCGCTTTACCGAGCGCGCGGCGGGATCGGAGGCTGACTTGGCCGCGGAGTTAAGCGACCGGATGCGCAGCGCGGTGCAATCGCGCATGGTGTCCGATGTGCCCTTGGGCGCGTTTCTCTCGGGCGGGGTCGACAGCTCCAGCGTGGTGGCGTTGATGAGCGAGGCAAGCGCCGAGCCCGTGCGCACCTGCTCTATCGGATTCGATGTCGAGGCTGTGGATGAGACCAGCTACGCTGAGCGCGTGGCGCAGCAATACGGCACCGATCACCGCGCGCGCACGGTGAGCCAGAACGACTTCGAAGCGGTTGATGCGCTGGCCGCGATGTTCGACGAGCCCTTTGCCGACGCCTCCGCTTTGCCGACGTGGCGCGTGTGCCAATTGGCGCGCGAGCATGTGACGGTCGCCCTGTCAGGCGATGGGGCGGACGAAGCCTTCGCGGGCTATCGTCGCCAGGTGTTCCACCACCACGAAGAGCGCGCGCGTGCGCTGATCCCTTCGGCTTTGCGCAGGCCCGTGTTCGGCACGCTGGGCCGTCTCTGGCCCAAGGCCGACTGGGCGCCGCGTCCGTTGCGCGCAAAGGCAACCCTGCTTGCGCTCGCAGAGAGTGGAGAGGAGGGCTACGCGCGTGGCCTTTCAGCGACCACAGCGGAGCAACGCGCGCGGCTCTACAGCGACGTTTTCTCCCGCACGCTCAACGGCTTTCGCGCCGAAGACGAACTGATCGCGCTCATGCGCGATGCGCCCGCGCGCAGCGGGCTTGACCGGGCGCAATACGCGGACCTCACTTTCTGGATGCCCGGCGATATCCTGACCAAGGTCGACCGCACCAGCATGGCTGTGAGCCTCGAAGCGCGCGAGCCTCTGCTTGATCATCGCCTGGTCGAGTTCGCGGCAACCTTGCCTGAGACTTTGCGGGTCAACGGTTCGACCGGGAAGCACCTCCTGAAACGCGCGATGGAGCCTTACCTGCCGCGCGATATTCTCTATCGTTCCAAGCAGGGCTTTGTAACTCCGATTGCGCAATGGCTGCGTGGTCCCTTGGCTGGAGAGGCGAGGGCGATCGCTACCGCGGGGCGTTTAGCCCATAGCGGTTGGTTCAACTCCAGCGCGCTTCGTCAGCTGGCCGAGGACCATATTGCCGGGCGCATCGACCATTCGCGCCTGTTGTGGCAGCTCTTGATGCTCGAACGCTCGCTCGAACATTTGGGCTTGGAAGCGTGACTTAGGCCTCTGCTCCATGGCCGAGCGCGAGGTAGTCTTCGCTTTGCATTTCGTTGAGGCGGCTGACTGTGCGTTCAAACTCGAACGCGCCATCGCCCGCTTCATAGAGCTTTTCCGGCACGTGCGCCGCCGCTGCGAACAGCTTCACCCGGTTTTCGTACAAGGCGTCGATCAGCTTGGTGAACCGGATCGCTTCGTTGCGGTTTTCCGGGCTCATGCGCGGGATGCCGACGAGGATCACCGTGTGAAACTCGCGCGCGATCGCAAGATAGTCCGCCGCGCCCCGGTTTTCGCCGCACAGCCGCTTGAAACTGAACACGCCGACACCTTTGAGAGCCTTGGGCACATGCAGCGTGCGACCAGCGCCCAGGTCAAGTTCGCCCGAGGGCACGTTGGCGGCGTCTTCGGGAGCGAAGTCAGTGAGGCGAAAGAAGGCCTCGCGCACTTTGGCCGTCGCGTCCTCGCCTAACGGCGTGTGCCACATCGCCATTCCGCCGATCCGGTCGAGCCGATAATCGGTTTCGCCGTTCAGCTCCACCACGTCCATCTCGCGCTCGACCAATTCGATGAAGGGGATGAACAGCGACCGGTTGATCCCGTTTTTGTACAGGTCTTGCGGCGGGCGGTTTGAGGTGGTCACGATGACGGTGCCACTCTCCATCATGGTGGTGAAGAACCGACCCATGATCGCGGCGTCGGCGGTGTTGTTGACCACCATCTCATCGAAAGCGAGGCAGCGCACGTTCTCCGACAGCCGCATCGCGACGGCGGTGAGCGGGTCTTCGCGCTGCGCCTTGCGCTCTTGCGCGATCAGCGCGTCCACTTCGAGCATGAAGGCGTGGAAATGGACTCGGCGCTTGCGCTCAATCGCCAGCGTTTCGACGAACAGGTCCATCAGCATGGACTTACCGCGCCCTACACCGCCCCACATATAGACCCCGCGCGGATCGGGCGGTGCCGTGGCGGTCCCCGTTAGCCGTGCAAAGAGCCCGGGTTTCGGGGCGGGCGCCTCC
Source organism: Pseudomonadota bacterium (assembly GCA_039033515.1). Lineage (GTDB taxonomy): Bacteria > Pseudomonadota > Alphaproteobacteria > Sphingomonadales > Sphingomonadaceae > Erythrobacter. The sequence continues at coordinate 39,715 of JBCCCM010000006.1, read as the reverse complement.
AGCTCATCCTGAAGCCGCTGCAATCGCTCCGCCGCCGCGCGCTGGGCTGTATCGGGTTGCAATTGCCCGTCGGCGATCAGCGCTTCGTAGCGGGCGAGAACGCCGCTCATCCGGCGGCGAGCCGCGGCTTCATCTTGCGCACGATGCCGGAGAAGCTCGTGACGACCTTCTCGCCCTGCATGCATTGCCCACGCGCAAACATCATCCGGCCCGTCTCTTGCGTGATTTCCGTCACCGCGTCGAGCGGCCTGGACGGATCGCCTGGGCCGACAAACTGCGTGGAAAGCTCAACCGTCACCGATGGCCCCGCATCGCCCTTGCCAATCATGTGCATCGTCGCAAACAGCGCGATGTCGGTCAGACCAAGGGAGACCGCGCCGTGGATGTTGTCGCCCAGATTGGTGTGGCGGCGTTCGGGAAACATGCGCAGGCGGCACGTGTCCCCTTCGGCGCGCACCCACATCTCTCCGAGAGCATCGGTGTTGTAGCGCGTGCGATCCAGCAAGTCCCACGTGTACCAACCCTCTTCACCGCCGGTTTGCGTTGGAGGCAAAAGGCGGTGATCGAAGGGAAGGTCTTTGGGGACGTTGCTCATGACTGCGCGCGATAGACGCTCACCCGTCCGTAGGAAAGCGCCAAACCGGGGCCTGGTGGCCTAGATCGCGCGCTCCGCCATCATCTTCTTGGTTTCGGCGATAGCCTTGGCGGGCGAGAGGCCCTTGGGGCAGACATTCGCGCAGTTCATGATCGTGTGGCAGCGATAGAGGCGGAAGGGATCTTCCAACTCGTTGAGACGCTCACCGGTCATCTCGTCGCGGCTGTCGGCGAGCCAGCGATAGGCCTGCAACAGGATCGCTGGGCCTAGGAACTTGTCTGAATTCCACCAATAGCTCGGACACGAGGTCGAGCAGCACGCACACAAGATGCACTCATACAGACCGTCAAGCTGTTCGCGCTGCTCTGGCGTTTGCAGGCGTTCCTTGCCCGATGGCGTGGTGGAGACGGTTTGCAGCCAGGGACGGATGCTCGCGTACTGTGCGTAAAAGTGGGTGAAATCCGGCACCAGATCCTTGATCACATCCATATGCGGCAGCGGCGTGATGCGGATCTCGCCTTTGAGATCCTCAATCGCGGTGGTGCAGGCAAGACCGTTTGTGCCGTTCATGTTCATCGCGCACGACCCGCAGATACCCTCACGGCACGAGCGGCGGAAGGTCAGCGTCGGGTCCACCTCGTTCTTGATCTTGAACAAGGCATCGAGAACCATGGGCCCGCATTCATCGAGGTCGATCTCGAACTTGTCGTAGCGCGGGTTGGCGCCGCTATCGGGATCGTACCGATAGATCTTGAAGCCTTGCGCGCGCTTCGCCCCCTCGGCTTTGTGCGTCTTGCCCGATTTCTTGATTTTCGAGTTCTTCGGAAGCGTGAAGGTTGCCATGTGACGAATATCCCAATTTCGTATGTCGCGCTGTTGTAGCGTGCGCGTCGCAAGAGGCAAGTGCACGAGCTTGCGACCTTTGTGATGCGGCTTGCGAAGGGCGCAAGGCGGGCGGGCTATGGACCACACAAGCCCTGCTTTTGCGAAAGTTTTGGTCCAGTCTAACACGCTCAAAGTCCTGCCTTTTTGCACCCCATTGACGCCCATCCGTGTCACCTTTCGTTTCGCGCTGTCCGTTTCGCATGTCCCGCCCCGTTTCAATGGCGCGTAAGAGAGCGTGCGTCGCCTCAACGCGTGGAACAAAGCGGATGGCGAATAGCTATAGGTGTCATGAGCGAAGTAGGAAAATTCCCGCGCACAGCGGCGGTGTTCGGCAGCACGGGCGGTATTGGCCAAGCCCTTTGTGAGGGTTTGCTCGCCAAGGGATGCGAGCGGGTTTACGCGGGATCGCGTTCTGGCGAAGAGCCTGAGGGGCGCGGGATCACGCCGTTTGCGTTTGACCTGACAGATGAAGACAGCATCGCCGCAGCGGCCAAGATGATGCGCGAGGAGCCTCCCGAGTGGGTGATTGTCGCCAGCGGAGTTCTGACGCTCGCGGATGGACGCGGTCCAGAGCGGGCGTACAAACGCCTCTCGCCCGACACCATGGCGCATGTTCTCGCGCTCAACACAATCGGCCCGGCGATGATCGCCAAGCACATCTTGCCGCTTATGCCGCGTTCGGATCGGTTTGTTTTCGCCGCGCTGTCGGCGCGCGTGGGCTCGATTTCGGATAACGGGCTTGGCGGGTGGCATTCCTACCGCGCCTCGAAAGCCGCGCTTAACATGCTGCTCAAGAACTTCGCGCTAGAAATGGCGCGCACGCACAAGGATGGTGTCGTTGTGGGCCTGCATCCCGGCACGGTGGACAGCGCCTTATCCGCGCCGTTTCAAAAAGGCTTGCCCGATGGCCAATTGACCGAGCCTGCCATGGCGGCGGAGAACCTCTTGGGCGTCCTTGCGAAGCTCAGACCGGAGGAAAGCGGCAAGGTGTTTGATTTCGCTGGCAAACCGGTGCCCGCTTAAGCCCCAAGCGCTTGTGCTCTTCGCCGCGCATCATATGCTGATGCCGCTTGGTGAGCGGGAGGGTTTATGCGCAAGGGTTTGGTTGGTTTAGCGGTGATCGCGGGCAGTCTCTTGGCGGCGAACAACGCGGCGACAGAGGGCCCAAAGCCTCCTCTAGATCAGCCCGAAATTCTGGGCGAAGGCACTGTCTCAAAGCCGGATCGTTACGAATACTGCCAGACCTTCTCGCGCGATCGGCGCACGCTCACGATCGGGATCGAGCATGGCCAGTGGCAATCAATCGAGACCTATCAGTGGAACGGTGAGGGCTGGAACGGCCCGACGCCCGTGATCGGCTCGCCGGATTTCAACGCGCACGACCCCTATCTTTCCGCCGACGAACAGCGGCTCTATTTCATTACTAAATCACGTGGCAGCGCCGACCTTGCCTATTTGCCGCGCGAACCTGACGGGAGCTGGGGCGAGCCGATCTATCTGGATGCGCCGATCAACGGACCGGGGAACGATTACTACACGTCGATTACGCGCGATGGTTCGGTGTTCTTCTCTTCGACCCGCGAGGGCTCTGCGCGGGGAGGGTACGATCTCTACGAAGCTCCCCTCGAAGGTGGCGGCGAAGCCAAACGCTTGCCCGAACCGATCAATTCGGGGTGGTACGAAGGCGATCCTTACGTCGATCCCGACCGCCGCTATCTGATCTTCGCCTCCAACCGGCGCGGAGGCGAAGGGCGCGGGGACATTTATCTGAGTGTCGGTGACGGCAAGGGCGGGTGGGGCGATCCCATACCTTTTGACAGCCGCGTCAACACCGAAGGCCACGAGCTATGCCCGCTCGTCTCGCTCGACGGCCGCGCTTTCATGTTCACCAGCAACCAGGACATTCGCTGGGTCTCAACCGCCATCATTGAAGAGATGATCGCCAAGGCGCAGACCGCCTCCTCGCGATAGCGCGCGGCGAATGCAGCCGGACCCAAACCCGCAAGGCTTTCTTAACCCGCGCCGCCTAACTCAAAAGGCTCTCGCAATCGGATCGCTCTTTCGGAGAATGCACCATGTCGAAGACTGTTTTGGGAGTTTTGTGCGCAGCCATCGCTCTGATACTCGTCTCGACGTATTTTAACGTGCTCTTCGTCGCGCAAGGCAGCGGCGTGGTGTTGGTTGTGGCGTTGGTCTATTCCTACGTTGTGGCTCGCCGCGAGGAAGATCCCTCGTTCGGCGACCCGCAACACGGCTGAAGCCGGGGCCGATCCGCTTTCAACGCAGAATTTGAACGCTCGGCTCAGAGCAGCCCTTCGCGGCCCAGAGCTTCGGCCAAAAGCGTCTCGATCAGCTGTTCCTGCGTCCAGCCTGCCATGTGCGCCGCGCGGCCAAAGACCTTTTACGACCACAGATTGCAATTGAGATTGACCTCCAGAAACTGGATGTCGCCGGTTTCCTCGTTCACGCGAAATTCGAAGCGCCCGTAATCAAACGGCATATATTCACGCCAGCACCGCTGGGTCATATCCGCGATGCGCGCTTCGATCTGGGGGTTATGAAACGGATCGAGCGAATATTTCTGGCTGCGATCCACCAGATCGCGTTTCTCGTAATAGGTGCGCAGATGCGACGGGTCTGACTGGCGAAAAATTACCATCGGCAGGATCTGCGGCTCGCCGTGCAAGGTGATGACCGGCACTTCGACATCGCTGCCCTCAAGGAACGGCTCCACGATCGCGTCTTGCCCGCCATTGGCTGGATCGGTGTGAATGCGCTGAATGGCGGCTTTGATACCGTCCCAATCGTGCGCGTCCTGCACGCCCCAGCTCGCCGAGGAATTGTTAGGCTTGATCACATAGCGCGTCGCCTCGGGCAGGGCGTCGGGCGTAATGGCCGCGCCCTTGCGATAGATTGCCCACGGCGCGGTCGGCAGACCCGCATCCACCGCCGCGCGTTTGGCCAGATGCTTATCATCCGAAAGCCCCCGCAGGATCGGACTGGCCCCTAGATAGGCAAGTCCAGCGCGCTCGCACAGCAAGGGCACCAGCATTTCGGAATTGAAGAAGCCCGCGCGGTTCAGCAACGGAAACACAAAATCCACGTCCTTGGGCGGGTCAAACAGGATGTCGTGCGTTTGCGAGACGGTCAGGTTCAGGCCAAGCCCTTCGAGCACCTCGCGCATCTCGCGGTGATATATCGCGTGGTTGCCGTCATCGGGATGGATATCGCCTTCCCAGAGCGCGTTCTTGGCCAGAAAAAGAATGCGCAGCCGCTCGCGGGCTTCAGGCGGCAGAGTTAGGGGCTTTAGACAGCGCGACACGTCAGCCTCCTTTGCTTTTTCGTTGGGCTTGCGCCGCGCTCTAGGGCGCGCGCTTTCTCGCGGCCAGCCCTCTTGCGTAATTTTGCGTATCAGCCGCCTTGATCCGGCGTTAGGCTGGGCACTAGGCTGCCGCGGGAACAGCGTGGGCAAGAGGGAATCGGGATGGGGTTGAAGAGCTGGTACGAGCGGACAGTCATGCCCAAGCTGATCACCTGCGCGTGCAGCCAGGGGCAGGTGATGAAGCGCCGCTCCGCTGTGGTGCCGCGCGCGCAAGGCGATGTGTTCGAGCTGGGCTGTGGCGGCGGGATCAACCAAGAGTTTTATGACGCCAGCGCGATCTCATCCTACGCCGGTATCGACCCGCATGAAGGCTTGCTCGACGCCGCACGTGAAGCCGCGCGCAAAAAGGGCTGGCCCGCCGATATCCGCGCGGCCGTGGGTGAGAACATCCCGTTTCCCGACGATTTCTTCGACACGGCGGTGTGCACCTTTACCTTGTGCTCCGTGCAGGATCCCGCTCGCGTGCTGAGCGAATTGCGCCGCATCCTGCGTCCCGGTGGCCAAGCGTTGTTCCTCGAACATGGCCGCGCGCCCGATGCGGGCGTCGCGCGCTGGCAAGACCGGATCGAGCCGTTGTGGAAGCCGATGGCGGGCGGGTGTCACCTGACGCGTCCGATTGCATCGGCGGTTAGCGCCTCAGGCTTTGAGGTCGAGCCGGTGGGCGAGGGCTACACGCCAGGCGCGCCCAAATTTGCCGGTTGGATGGAATGGGGTGTGGCGCGCAAAGTGGGTGCCTAAGTTGGAAGTCTGAATCAAAAAGGGCCGGAACGGCGGGGATAAATCCGCGCGTTCCGGCCCTTTCTCTATTCCGGTTTACTCGCCGAACGTGCGTTGCCACCAACCGCGCTTCTTGGTCGCGTTGTCGTCAGCGCTTGGCTCGGCGGGTGCTGGTTCGGCGGGCGTTGGCTCGGCGGGCGTTGGCTCTTCTGCCGCTGCCTCAGGTTCGGGTTCAGCGACAGCCTTTTCGGCGGGCGCTGGCTCAGCAGGTGTTGGCTCTTCGGGCGCTGGCTCTTCGGTTGGCGCCGCTTCGACCGCTTCGGGTTCCGCCTCGACCTTCTTCTTGCGAGGGGCCCGCTTGCGCTTGGGCTTTTCCGCAGGCTTTTCGTCCTCGGTCACGGCTTCGTCGCTTGAAGGCTCGGCCTCAGCCTTGTCCTCGGTCTTTCTCTTGCGAGGGGCGCGTTTGCGCTTGGGCTTTTCGGCCTTTCCTGCGGGCGCTTCCTCACTGGCCGTTTCTTCGGCCATGGCTTCTGCGGTTTCAGGCGCACCGTCCGGGCCGGCGACGACCGTCATGTCCTCCTTGACCTGCTCCGACACCTCTTCAAGGTTTTCGGGGCGCACGTCAGCGGTTTCATCGGCATCGGCATCGGCATCGGCGTCGTCGGAGGAAGCTTCGCATGTCTGCTCCGCCTCATCGCCCGATTTGCGACGGCGGCCTCGGCCACCGCGGCGGCGGCGGCGCTTGGGCTTTTCGTCGTCGGATTCGGCGTCGTCGCCTTGGCGCGTTTCTCCTGATTGCTCGTCCTCCGAGCTCTCATCGCTGTCGCCGTCCGAACCCTCGGCACCATCCTCGTGGCGCTTCTTGTTGCGACCTCGGCCACCACGACGACGGCGGCGCTTTTTCTTGCGCTGACCATCGTCGTCTTCGCCTGATGCGTCGTCGAAGTCTTCGTCCTCCGCCTCTTCGGGCAGGTCGTCATCTTCATCTTCGTCGACAATTGGCTCGAATTTGGGCGCTTGCGTCGGGCGAGGGCCATGGCTCCCCACCGTCATTTTCGCGCCTTCGTCCTCGCCTTCGGGCACGACTTCGATCGTTACGCCATAACGCTGCTCGATCTCGACGAGCTCACTGCGCTTTTCATTGAGCATGTAGATCGCCGCTTCGGTGCTAGCGGCCAGGCGGATGATCGTGCCTTTGCCCTTGGCCGCTTCGTCCTCGATAAGACGCAGCGCGGACAGGCCAGCGGAAGAGGCGGTGCGCACAAGGCCGGTGCCATCGCAATGCGGGCATTCGCGCGTGGTCGCTTCAAGCACGCCGGTACGCAGGCGCTGGCGGCTCATTTCCATCAGGCCGAAGCTTGAAATGCGGCCAACCTGAATGCGCGCGCGGTCGTTCTTGAGCGCTTCCTTCATCGCCTTTTCGACTTTGCGCGTGTTGGAGTTGTACTCCATGTCGATGAAGTCGATCACGACGAGGCCCGCCATATCGCGCAGACGCAATTGGCGAGCGATTTCGCGCGCGGCTTCGAGGTTGGTGTGGAGCGCGGTCTGCTCGATCCCGTGCTCCTTTGTGGACCTCCCTGAGTTGATGTCGATCGACACCAACGCCTCGGTCGGGTTGATGATCAAGTAGCCGCCCGATTTGAGCTGAACCATCGGATCATACATCGCGCGCAGTTGATCTTCCGCGCCGTAGCGCTGGAACAACGGCACGGGGTCCGAATACGCTTTCACCCGGCGCGCGTGGCTGGGCATCAGCATTTTCATGAAGGCTTTGGCCGATTTGTAGCCGTCCTCGCCTTCGACCACGACCTCTTCGATCTCGCGATTATAGATGTCGCGGATCGCGCGTTTGATCAGGTCGCTGTCGGAATGGATCAGCGCGGGCGCGGTGGAGCCCAAAGTCGTTTTGCGGATCGTGTCCCACAGGCGTGCGAGATAATCGAAGTCGCGCTTGATCTCGGTCTTGGTGCGCGAAAGGCCAGCGGTCCGCACGATAAGGCCCATGGTCTTGGGCAGCGAGAGATCGGAGACGACCTGCTTCAACCGCTTGCGATCGCTGGTGGAGCTGATCTTGCGGCTGATCCCGCCGCCATGCGACGAATTGGGCATCAGGACCGTGTAACGGCCTGCAAGGCTTAGATAGGTTGTGAGAGCCGCGCCTTTGTTGCCGCGCTCTTCTTTCACGACCTGGACGAGCAGAACCTGACGGCGCTGGATGACGTCCTGGATCTTGTAACGACGGCGCAGCGCCATACGCTTGGCGCGCACCTCGTCGACTTCTTTGGCGCGGCTGCGGCCCCGGCCACCTTTTCCTTCACCGCGGCCATTACGCCCACCTTTTCCCTGACGGCGGCGGCTACGACCACGACGCGAGCGGCCTTTATTGTCGTCATTGCCGTCGTCGGACGCATCGCCGTCTTCGTCGGAATCGTCGTCTTCGCTATCGTCGTCATCATCGTCGTCGGACGCGCCGTCTTCGATGGTTGAGACTCTTTCCTTGTCGCTGGTGTCGACCTCTTCCAGGCCGTCTTCGGCGATTTCTTCAGCGAGCTTTCCCGCGCTTTCATCATCGGCGTCGTATTCTTCGCCGGGGGAGACACCCTCGTCTTCCTCTTCTTCGCGCAGGCGTGCCTCTTCGGCGGCGGCTTCGGCCTCTTCGGCCAGCAGCGCCTCCCGGTCATCCTGCGGGATCTGGTAATAATCGGGATGGATCTCGCTAAAGGCGAGGAACCCGTGGCGATTGCCGCCAAAATCGACGAAGGCCGCTTGCAGCGAGGGTTCGACCCTCGTGACTTTCGCTAGATAAATATTGCCTTTGATCTGCTTGTGTTCAGCCGATTCAAAGTCGAATTCCTCAATCCGGTTTCCCTTGAGTACCGCCACCCGGGTTTCTTCCGTGTGGCGCGCATCGATTAGCATGCGCGTTGCCATTGTGTAGTCTCCAAGCGCCATCGTGCCGACGTGTCTTTCGACAAAGCCGGCGGCGCGTAAATGATATGTGATGAGAGACGCTGATAGGATCGGCGCCTAATGGGATGCTCGCGCGGCGACCCGGGTTTAACCGGCTTGTGACCAGCGGCCCTTGTTGTGGGTTTTGCGCGATATTCGTGTCTGCTGAGACGGACAGTGCGGCGGTTTGCGCGGCTAGGCTCGCTTGTCGGGCGGCGCAATCCATGCGCTCCGGACAAATCTGCGAGGCCATAAGTCTCGTCACTGCATCAACCTGTTATGGGCCCGAAACTATGCGGCGAACGCCGAACGGACCTGCGGGAGGAGTGTTCTGTAAGAGCACCGCTTTTTTAAGCGCGCCCCCACGCTCACTCCAATTCGCATCAACTAGCACCGTGGGTTTCAACAGGCAACTCTATTGCGCTTGCGCCCCGCAACATTCTAAGCGCGAAGGGTCATGAGTGTGCGTGGCCTTCTTTTGTTAGTTCTGGGACTGCCGGCTTTGGCGGTCGGCGCAGCGATGGCGTTGGGGCTGACAATCCCGGTTCCGGTCTGGGGCCGCGACTATGTGCTCACCTTTGCGCTTGGCGGGAATGCAAGCGAGGTTGACTTGCCCGCGATCTCTGGCCCGGATGATCCAACCCGTCCGCTGGTCGTGATCGATCCGGGCCATGGCGGCCGCGATCCCGGAGCGATTGGCGGGGGCGTGCAGGAAAAGGTCGTCGTGCTTCTGATTGCGCTGCAATTGCGCGAATTGCTGCTGGAGCAGGGCGGTGTTCGGGTGGCGATGACGCGCGAGGATGACCGGATTGTGACCTTGTCGCAGCGGCCCGAAATAGCGCGTCTGCTCGATGCTGACCTGTTCTTGTCGATCCACGCCGATTCGGCCGGTGATTTGAGCCAGGTGTCGGGCGCCAGCATCTACACACTCTCCAACGAGGCCTCAAGCGAGGCCGCCGCGCGGTTCGCGGCGCGTGAAAACAACGCGGACCGCTTGAACGGCGTGGATGTGGAAGAACAAAACGATCTGGTGCGCGAGATGCTGGTCGAGCTTTCGCAAGGGCGCACGCAGGAACAAGCGACCGAGTTTTCCTCCCTGATCCGGCGCGAGGGCGAGGGGCGCATTGCATTTCACCCTTCGCCGATCCGATCCGCCGCTCTCGCCGTGTTGCGCGCGCCCGATGTGCCGGCGGTCCTGTTTGAAAGCGGTTTCGTCACTAATCGCGAAGACCGCGCCAAGCTCACAACGAAGGAAGGGCGGGGCGCCTACGCCAAGGTTTTGGCAAGAGCAATCCGCGTCTATTTCGCGCGCCGGGCCGATATTGATGTCGGTGCAGCCGGCGGGCCCGAGGTGGCCGCTGCGCCACAGGGGGCACCGTAAATCGCGTTATCGCTGCGCCGCGCCGTCTGAAAGCACTGGCACCGCTGCAAACCCTGTTGTAACCCGCTGACCTGATCCGATGACTGATACCTCAACGCTCTCCACGCCCGCTTATATCCGCTACCGTCTAAGCCGCGATGTCAAAGCGGCGAGCGCGTGGATCGCCGAGCGTTGGCGGGCAAGCATTTGGTACAAGCTTTTGGCGCTGGCTGTCGCCGCGTTTGTGGTGCTTTGGATCGCGGTGTTCGTCTGGCTCGCGAGCGATCTGCCAGATGCGGAAAGCCTGCTCGAATACGAAACCCCGCTGCCGACCGTGGTGCGCGGGCTGGATGGCGAGATCGTCCATTCCTACGCCCGCGAGCGCCGTGTTCAACTGCAGTACGCCGATTTTCCGGACCGGCTGAAACAGGCCTATATCTCGGCTGAGGACAAGACCTTCTACAGCCATGGCGGGGTCGATTACGCGGGCACCGCCAACGCCGTGATCGATTACCTCAACCCGGCGCGCGACCGCCGGGCGGTGGGTGGTTCCACGATCACTCAGCAATTGGCCAAGATCCTGCTGCTGGGCGATGAATATTCGGTCACACGCAAGCTGAAAGAGATGATCCTCGCCGGGCGGATCGAAGGCGTTTTGAGCAAGCAGGAAATTCTTGAGCTCTATCTCAACGAGATCCCGCTGGGCCGCCGCAGCTTTGGTGTTCAGGCGGCGAGCCGCGCCTATTTCGACAAGGATGTGGGCGAGCTTGATCTGCACGAAGCCGCCTTCCTGGCGATCCTTCCCAAAGCGCCCGAGCGTTACGGGCGGCGCGGGCAGGAAGAGGCCGCGATGGCACGACGCGATTTTGTCTTGCGGCAGATGGAAGATAACGGCTTTATCAGCGAGGCAGAACGCGCCGCCGCCGCCGCGCAGCCGCTGGGTCTCGTCCGTCAACGCACCACGCGCAGCGCGGATGCGGGCTATTTCCTCGAAGAAGTGCGCCGCGAGCTAATCGAAAAGTTCGGCGAAACCGCCGAAGCGGGCGACAACAGCGTCTATGCGGGCGGTTTGTGGGTGCGCACGTCGCTCGACATGGAATTGCAGGACGCTTCGCGCGAAGCTTTGCGCGAAGGGTTACTGCGTTATCACGGTCGCCGAGGCTGGGGCGGGCCGATTGCGAAGGTTGATCCAGACGCGGGCAATCTTATCCGGCAGCTCGCGAGTTCGTATCTGAGCGTTAATTACGAGGATTGGCGCGTCGCGGTCGTGACGCAGCGTTCGGGTAATTCAGCGCAATTGGGCTTTACCAACGGCGATGAAGGTCCGCTGCTGAACCCGCCGAGCAAACTGGCGGTGGGCGATGTCATCACGGTGAAGCCGGATGGCTCGGGCTATCGGCTCGCGATTGTGCCCACCGCGTCGGGCGGTCTTGTGGTGCAAAGCGCGCAGACGGGCCGTGTGCTTGCGATGCAGGGCGGGTTTGACAACCGGCTGAGCGATTTCAACCGCGCGACGCAGGCCTACCGCCAGCCCGGCTCCACCATCAAACCGTTTGTGTACGCCACCGGGCTCGACAATGGCATGACGCCATCGACCCAGATCGATAATTCGAGGTTCTGCTATTATCAGGGCCGCTCGAAGGGCGAGAAGTGCATTCGCGGCGGGCGCGCGGGCGAGTTTCCGATGCGCTACGGGCTCGAGCAATCGCAGAACATCATGACCGTCCAGATCGGGATGCAGGCCGGCATGGCTAATGTCGTCAACACGATCAAAGCGCTCGATATCAGCGAAGACCCCGATCCTTACGCGGCGACCGCGCTGGGTTCGGAAGAAAGCACCGTGATGAAGATGGTCGCGGCCTATGGCGCGATTGCCAATCACGGGCGCTTTAACGATCCCACGCTGATCGATTACGTGCAGGATCGGCGCGGCAAGGTCATCTGGCGAGCGGACACGCGCAATTGCCGCAGTTGCAACATGCCTGAGTGGGACGGGTCGGCGATGCCGCGCATGGGGCTGAAGGGGCGCCAGGCGATGGACGCGCGCACCGCGTTTCAGACGATGCACATGCTCGAAGGCGTTGTGACGCGTGGCACCGCGACAACCCTGCGAAGCCTTGGCCTGCCGCTGTTTGGCAAAACGGGCACGACCACTGGGCCAAAAGACGTGTGGTTTGTCGGTGGCACGCAGCGTCTGGTCGCGGGCGCCTATCTCGGCTTTGACACGCCGCGCAATCTGGGCGGCTATGCCTATGGTGGCACGATTGCGGCTCCGATCGTGAAATCGATGATCGAAAAATCGCGTGATCGCTGGTCCGAATTGCCCGCCGTCGCGCCCGAAGGAATCCGTATGGTTCGCGTGGACCGGCGCACAGGCAAGCGCGTGTTTGACGGCTACCCCAGCAGTGACCCAAAAAGCGCGATCATCTGGGAAGCGTTCAAGCCCGACACCGAACCCGCGCGCTCCACCCGTCAGGACGAGATCGCGGCGAAGCGGGCGGAGATCCTCGCGCTGATTGAAGCGGGCCGATACGGCGATGCGGCGACGCGCGAGGTTGGCATGCCGGAAAACTTCGCCGAGGAATCGGGCGGCATCTACTAACCCGCCACTACGAATCGCGTGGAACCGCGTCCGCTGTTGGACCGTTGCATCGCTATGAACAAAACTCTCAAAACCCTCTCAACAGCGCTGTTCGCGCTTGGCCTCACCACGCCCGCATGGGCGCAGCTTGAAAAGGGCGAGACCGCGCCCGTCTTCACGACCAAGGCCGCACTTGCGGGCAAGGAGTTTGGTTTCAGCCTTGCGAACGCCCTGAAACAGGGCCCCGTGGTGCTCTATTTCTATCCCAAGGCGTTCACCTCGGGCTGCACGCTCGAAGCGAACGCCTTTGCCGAAGCCATGCCGCAATTCAGAGCGCAGGGTGCCAGCGTTATCGGCATGTCGAACGACGATATCGAAACGCTCAAACGCTTCAGCCGCGAGGAATGCCGCGACGCTTTCCCGGTCGGTGTGGCGAGCTTTGACGTGATGGAAGGCTACGAGGTGGGCGGCGCCAAGAGCCCCTACGCCAGTCGCACCTCCTATGTGATCGCGCCCGATGGCAAAGTCGCAACCGTCTATTCCAGCGGCGATTATCGCCAGCACGTCACCCGCACGCTTGCGGCTGTGAAAAACCTCTCGAAATAGCGCAGCGCCTCTGGCGCAACGGCCAGGCTCGCGCTTTACAATCGGCGCGCCCGCGTTAGGGCAAGCGCTTTATTTGGCCCGCCACGGGCTCGGGAAGGAAACGCGATGCGGGCCGAGGCCCAATCCCATATTGATCGGATCGAGGCGGCTCTTGATCTTGTGCGCCAGTCGCTGGACTGGGAGCGCGCGCTACGGCGTCTGGATGAACTCAACGCGCGGGTTCAGGATCCCACGTTGTGGGACGATCCCAAGGAAGCGCAAAAGATCAGCCGCGAGCAGAAAACGCTCGAAACGGCGGTCGCCACCGTCAACGATATCTCCGCCGAGATGGCCGACGCCATCGAATTCATCGAGATGGGCGAGATGGAAGACGAAGACAGTGTCGTTCAGGACGGGCTCAATTCGCTCGAACGCCTCGCCAACCGCGCCGATGCGGACAAGGTGCAGGCGCTGCTGTCGGGTGAAGCCGACGCGAACGACACCTACATCGAAATCCACGCGGGCGCGGGCGGTACGGAGAGCCAGGACTGGGCGGAAATGCTGTTCCGCATGTATGCGCGCTGGGCCGAACAGCGTGGGTACAAGGTTGAAACGGTCGAATATCAGGCGGGCGATCAGGCGGGTATCAAATCCGCAACGCTGCTGATCAAGGGCGACAACGCCTATGGCTATGGCAAGACCGAGAGCGGCGTGCACCGCCTCGTGCGCATCAGCCCCTATGACAGCGCGGCCAAGCGGCACACCAGCTTCTCCAGCGTCTGGGTCTATCCGGTGATCGACGATGATATCGACATCGAAATCAATCCGGCCGACCTCAAGATTGACACCTACCGCGCGAGCGGAGCGGGCGGCCAGCACGTCAACACCACCGACAGCGCCGTGCGCATCACCCACCAACCCACCGGCATCGTGGTGGCGAGCCAAAACGACCGTTCTCAGCACAAGAACCGCGCCACCGCGATGAACATGCTCAAAGCGCGTTTGTTCGAGCGCGAGATGGCGATGCGCGAAGCGGCCGCGTCGGGCGAATATCAGGAGAAGAGCGATATCGGGTGGGGCCACCAGATCCGTTCTTATGTTCTCCAGCCCTATCAAATGGTCAAAGACCTGCGCACCGGCGTCACCTCCAGTTCGCCGGACAAGGTGCTGGATGGCGAGATTGACCTGTTTATCTCCGCCGCACTCGCGCAGCGCGTCACCGGCGAGACGGTCGATGTGGAGGATGTTGAATGAAGCGAGCGATGAAATGGGCTTTGCGCGGGCTTGGGGTCGCCATGTTGGTAACGCCAACAATCGCGCAAGCCGATGTCATTATCGGGCCGCGTTTCGCTTACTATTTCGATAATTCAAACCTGCGCACTTCCGATGGCACGAGTGACGCTCTGATCGCGCAGCAGGCCGACGAGCAGTTTCTCCAGCAAGTGCGCGACACCTTTGACGCTGAGAATGTCGCGCTGGACTCCACCTTTGAAGGCGACGGCATTACCGCCAACCAGATCGGCTTCACCATGGCGGGCCTGATGGTCAATTTCGGCGATGACCGCGATCGCTTTACGATCAGCGGTATGTACGGAACCGGATCAGGCGATGCACGCCAGATTTCATCGACAACATCGCTCCTGACCGCCGATGACATATCCATCATCGATCTGGCCACGCAGACCATCACGGGAACGATCGACTACGAAAAGCTCGATATCGAAGCCACATGGCAGCGCCGCCAGAACGAGCAATTCGCGATCTTTGCCGGTGTTCGCTACGAGCGGATTGACGCGCAATCCGATTTCCTTGTCCGCAACGCGCAGACGGACAACATTCTTTCAGAGCTTGCCTTTCGCCAGACCGGCGTGCGCCCACCGCTTGACGAGACGCAGGTGCGTCCGCTTGAGTTCTCGCAGCAGACCGAAGCGCGGCTTGATACCTTCAGCCTGCGCGCCGGGGCGACCCTGTTTGCGCCTTTCGGCGAAAACGCCGTCGCCTTTGCCAACGGGATGGTTCACGCCAGTTATCAGCCGAACTACACCGCCGACACGCTGATCGCTCCGCTAAGCTTCAACGGCGACCAGACCGCTTCGGACTTCAACACGCAAGGCGAATTCAGCGCCGGACCCGATATTTCGGTGGGCGCGCAGTTCCTGCTGTCCGATGAGATAGCGCTCGACCTGCGGTATCGCGCGATCCTGTTCTTTCCGATCACCGGGGAGCAGTCCTTCTCAGACGCGCGCGTCAACCATGGGTTCAACATTGGCGTGTCACTGAGACTGTAATGATGGTGGGTTTGTAGGCATGGCGGCCACGCTTTTTCGTCTTTTTGTTACGGCGTTGCTCTTTGTAAGTGTGAGCGGCACCGCCCGCGCCGAGGTGAAGGCGCTGATCGTTGGTACAAGCTATGAAGCGGCCGAGAACGAGGCCTTGCGCCTTGCGAACCCCCTCGCTGATATCCGCCTCATCCGCTCCGCCTTGCGCAAGACATCGGTGCGCGATCTCACCGTGCTCGAAGACCCCAGCGCCGAGCAATGGCAAAGCGAGCTCGACGCGTGGCTCGATACGCTGTCGGGCGACGATATCGGCCTGTTCTATTTCGCCGGGCACGGGTTTCAGATCGAGGGGCTCAATTTCCTGATGAGCGGCGACGGTAAATCGCTGATTCCGCTCGATGGGGTGGTGACGCAAATCACGCAGCGCGCGAAAGGCGCGGTGATCATCATCGATGCGTGCCGCAACAATCCCTATTTCGAAACCAGCCCGGATGAGCAGGTCGAGATCGTCGAAATCGATCGAACCACGCGCAGCATCGGTTACGCTTCTCTAGATGATCTCACCAATTCCGAAGGCGGGCTGGCGCAGCTTGCCAATTTGCGCGGGCTTTCGGCGGTGGCGTTCTTCTCGACCGAACCGGGCAATGTAGCGGAAGATGGCGATACACCGGGCAAGGGAAGCCCTTTTGCCATCGAATTCGCCAAGCAGATCGGCCGGCGTCAATCGCTTGATGAAGTGTTCCGCAAGACCGCGATTGCAGTCACCGATCGGACCGAGCAGCGCCAATCGCCCTGGCGTCAGGGTGATCTCGCTTTCAACGTGTTTGTGTCCGGCATGCGAGCGCTTCCTATCCCATGATGAAGCGTAGGATCCGAGGATGGCTGGTTTTGGGCGGCGTAGCGGCGCTGTCCGCGTGCGGCGTGGTTGAGAGCGAGGGCGAACGCCCTGAAACCGCCTTAGAATTTCCGCTGCCCGATCGCCCTCTGACCACGGACACGTTCAGCGCCTTCTCCACCGAGGAATTGCGCGACGAGCGCGGCGAGGCGGAAAAGGTCATGGAGCTGGCCGAAATCAATCCTGGCATGACGGTCGCGGATATTGGCGCGGGCGAGGGTTATTACACCGTTCGTCGGGCTGAGCGCGTGGGCGAGGCGGGGCGCGTTCTCGCGCAGGATATCGACCCGCAAGCGCTTGACCGGCTCGGCACGCGCATTGAGCGCGAACGGCTCAATAACATCTCGATAAAGCTCGGAAGGCCCGACGATCCGCAACTGCCCGTCGACAGTTTTGACCGGATCTTTCTCGTCCACGTCTATCATGAAGTGACCGAGCCCTACGCGTTTCTGTGGCGCATGTGGCCCGCGCTTTCACGAGGCGGCGAGATCATCGTGGTTGAATCCGAGCGCCCCATCGGCGAGCGCGGCATTCCCCACAGCCTGCTGTTCTGCGAGTTCGAAGCGGTCGGATACCATCTGCTCGAATTCACCGAAAAGCCTGACATTCAAGGCTATTTCGCGCGCTTCGAACAAGGAGCCAAACGCGCGGATCCCAGCGCAATCGAGGTTTGCGCCAGCAGCGGCGCGTGACGCCCGAAGACTGAGCGAACCGACGCGCCATTCACTTATCAACGAAGCAGTAATGCGCTCTTTTCCTTGGTCATGCGGGGTGCTAGGCGCAGCGCCAACACCATAACAACAGGCGGGGAGTAGAGACGGGGATGACTGATTTCCCAACCAGCTTTGATCGTGACGATCTGCTGAAATGCGCGGCGGGCGAATTGTTCGGCCCCGGCAACGCGCAATTGCCCGCACCGCCGATGCTGATGATGGATCGGATCACTGATATCTCCGGCGATGCCGGCCCGCATGGCAAAGGCCACGTGGTCGCCGAATTCGATATCAAACCGGACCTGTGGTTCTTCGATTGCCATTTTCCCGGCAACCCGATCATGCCCGGCTGCCTTGGTCTGGATGGTCTGTGGCAGCTCACCGGCTTTAACCTGGGCTGGCGGGGCTGGAAGGGGCGCGGTTATGCTCTCGGTGTCGGTGAAGTGAAGCTCACCGGCATGGTCCGCCCCGACCGCAAGAAACTCACCTATTACGTCGATTTCACCAAGGCCGTGCAAACGCGGCGGCTGACCATGGGCGTCGCCGATGGCCGCGTCGAAGCCGACGGTGATGTCATCTATCAAGTCAAAGATATGAAAGTCGCCCTTTCCGAAGCGTAGCGGCTTCGAGGGCTTCAGAGAGAACTTATGCGCCGCGTCGTCATCACAGGGTTGGGGGTTGTCTCCTCAATCGGGAATAACGCCACCGAAGTGCTGGCCTCGCTTAAAGCGGGCCGATCCGGCATCACCTTTAACGAGGATATGGCGGAGCACGGCTTTCGCTCGCAAATTGCGGGCGCGGTCGATCTCGATATCAAAGAGCACGTCGAAAAGCGCACCTTGCGCTTTATGGGGCCGGGCGCAGCCTACGCCTATATCGCGATGGGGCAGGCAATCGCCGATGCGGGGCTTGAGGAAAAGGATGTTGTCAATCCGATGACCGGCGTCATTGCGGGGTCGGGCGGCCCGTCCACCTCCGCGATGTTTGCCGCGCATCAGACGGTGCTCAAAACGGGAGCGACCAAGCGGATCGGGCCGCTCGCCGTGCCCAAGACCATGTCCTCCACGGTCAGCGCGAACCTTGCGACGGCCTATCAGATCAAGGGCATGAACTTCTCGATCACCTCGGCCTGTTCGACCTCGCTTCATTGCATCGGCATGGCCGCGCAGCAGATCGCTCTGGGCCAACAGGACGTGATGTTTGGCGGCGGCGGCGAAGAGCTCGACTGGACGCTGTCGTGCCTGTTTGACGCCATGGGCGCGATGTCGAGCAAGTATAACGACACGCCCGCGCGCGCATCACGGGCCTTTGACGCGGACCGGGATGGCTTCGTAATCGGCGGCGGCGGGGCGATGGTGGTGCTAGAAAGTCTTGAACACGCCCAAGCGCGCGGCGCGAAGATCTACGCCGAAGTCACCGGATTTGCCGCGACATCGGACGGTGCGGATATGGTTGCACCCTCAGGCGAGGGCGGCGAGCGCGCGATGCGCGGCGCGCTGCGCACGCTGGGCGAGGATCGGAAAGTCAGCTACATCAACGCGCACGGCACCTCGACCCCGGTCGGCGATGTCGGCGAGATCGAAGCGGTGCGCCGCGTCTTTGGCGAGTGCTCGACCCCGCCGGTCAGCTCAACCAAATCAATGACCGGACACAGCCAGGGCGCCACCGGTGCGCAAGAGGCGGTCTACTGCCTGCTCGCGCTCGAACACGACTTTATCATCCCGTCGATCAACGTCGAAACGCTCGATCCCGCGCTCAAGCCCGAAGAAATCGCGACCAGCCTCGTCGAGAACGCCGGGCTTGATACGGTCATGACGAACAGCTTTGGCTTTGGCGGGACCAACGGATCGATGGTGCTTTCGAAGTTTCACGGGTGAAGGCGAGCGTCCATAGCGGCGCGCAATGAGGTGAAGTGACATGGGCGTTCTTGAAAGAAAACGCGGTCTTATCATGGGCGTTGCTAACGAGCGCTCGATCGCGTGGGGCATCGCCAAAGCCTGCGCGGCGGCGGGGGCTGAGCTTGCCTTCACTTATCAGGGTGACGCGTTTGGCAAGCGTTTGGAGCCGCTGGCGACGAGCGTGGGCTCGGACTTCATGCTCGACGTTGATGTAACCGACGACGCCTCGCTCGATGCAGCCTTCGCGCAGTTGAGCGAACGGTGGGGCCGGATCGATTTCGTCGTCCACGCCATCGCCTATTCCGACAAATCGGAGCTGACCGGACGCATCCTCGACACCAGTCGCGCCAACTTCAAGAATTCGATGGATATCTCCGCTTATTCCTTCATCGAAGTGGCGCGCCGCGCGCATCCGATGATGGTCGAGAACGGCGGCACATTGCTCACGCTGAGCTACATGGGCTCTAACCGCGTTACCCCGAATTACAACGTGATGGGCGTGGCCAAAGCCGCGCTCGAAGCCGCGGTGCGCTATCTCGCCAACGATCTGGGGCCCGAAGGCATCCGGGTGAACGCGATCAGCCCGGGGCCGATGAAGACGCTGGCGGGAAGCGCGATTGGCGGCGCGCGCAAGACCTTCAAACACACCGACGCCAACGCGCCTTTGCGCAGCAACGCCACGCTTGAGGCGGTGGGCGGCACAGCGGTCTATCTGTGTTCGGACGCGGGCGCGTGCACGACGGGTGAGAACATTCGCGTGGATGGCGGTTTCCACGTTCTGGGGATGCCGCAGCACGAAAACCTTTGAGCCGACCTGCGCAGGCGCGCGCGTGATCTCGATCCTTGGCTATGCGCCGTTCATCTCACCGCGTTTACCAAATATTGGCAGGGGCAAGGCATTAAAGAAGGCTCGCCGAGAGCCCTTCCAAGGACGCGCAATTGATTGATACCAAACCACCGCCATTCGTGAACTTGCTGCGCGAGCTGCCCGATCTGACGCTTATCTGGTCGAGCCCCATTCGCCCGGTTCGCGTTGACGATACGCTGAGTCACGCCGCCGATAAAGCCGGCCCTGTTCTGGTCTTCCCCGGCATTTTGTCATCGGACCCCGCCACCTCGCTGATGCGTCGCACGCTCAAGCGCAAAGGGTATGACGCCTATGGTTCAAAGCTCGGCGTGGTTACCGGCGTAACGCCGCGCTCCTTTGCCAAAGCGCAGGCGCGGCTTGATGAGGTTTTCGCGATGCACGGGCGGCCCGTCACAGTCATCGGCATTAGCCTGGGCGGTTTGTTCGCGCGCGTTTTGGCGCAGCGCAATCCCGATAAGGTGTCTCTGGTCATGACCCTGGGCACGCCCTTTTCCGGCGATCGCCGGGCTAATAATGCGTGGCGGATTTATGAAGCGCTCAACGATCATCCGGTCGACAAACCGCCGTTCCCTGATGACCCGAGCCAAAAGCCAACCGCGCGCACGATTGCGATCTGGTCGCCCAATGATGGAGTCGTCGCGCCGGGCTGTTCGCGCGGGCTGGAGCATGAGCGAGATATCGCGGTCGAAGTGCCCGAGAGTCACTTTGAGTTCTCAGCCAGCCGCCGGTCCATCAACACCATTCTTGCGCTGCTCGAAGAGCATAGTGCCGCCTGAACACGCGTTTAGCGGATCAGCGCGGTGAGCACCTGATCGGGCGGCCTGTGGCCATCGGCCCAAAAGCGGATATTAGCGATGACTTTCTCGCCTGAGGCTTCGCGCCCTTCGACCGTGGCGCTGCCGATATGGGGCAGTGTCATCACGTTGGGGTGATCAATCAATCCGCGCGCCACGTGAGGCTCGTTGGGATAGACGTCCAGCCCTGCGCCCGCGAGCGTGCCGTAATGCAGCGCTTCGATGAGCGCTTCGGTGTCGATCAACTCGCCGCGCGCGGTGTTGATGATGCTCGCCCCCGGTTTCATCATGCCGATCCGGCGCGCGTCCATCAGCCCGCGCGTCTCCTCGGTGAGAGGACAATGCAGCGTCAGGATATCGGCCTGCGCAACCAGTTCGTCGACGCTCTCGACGTGGCGCGCGCTCAGCATGCTCTCGACCGCTTCGGGTAGACGTTTGCGGTTGGTGTAAGCGACCTCCAGGCCAAAGGCGCGGGCTCGGTGCGCCACCGCCTGCCCGATACGGCCCATGCCCACGATGCCCAGGATCTTGCCGCCCAATTTGCGGCCGAGCAGTCCTGATGGTGCCCATCCAGTCCACTCCCCGCGCCGCACGAGGCCCGTGCCCTCGCGAATGCGGCGCGGCACGCCGATAATGGCAGCCATGGCAAGATCGGCGGTGTCGTCGGTGAAGACGCCGGGCGTGTTCGTCACCGGAATTTTGCGAGCGGCGGCGGCAGCGAGATCAATGTGTTCGGTGCCTGCGCCAAAGCTTGCGATGAGACGCAGACGGTCGCCAGCGGCTTCGATCATGGGGCCAGTGATCTTGTCGGTGACGGTCGGCACCAGCACATCGCAATCCTGCATCGCGGCGACGATATCGCCCTCGCTCAGCGGCGTGTCTTCGCTGTTCAGAACCGTATCGAACAATTCGCTCATGCGCGCTTCGACCGAGGGCATGAGGTGACGCGTCACCACCACTTTGGGTTTGCCGGATGGAAATTGCGGAGGCTGATGCGTGGAGGCCATGATGCAGCGCTAATAGGAGCAAGGGGCGCGGGTCAAGCGCCGGGACAAGCGCTGACGCAAAAGACCCACTTGAAGGCGCTGGCGGCGGCTCGCTAAGACTACTCGCATGACACTCAAAACGCCCGCGACAACGATGATTCTTTTCGCCGCCTGCGCCTTGGCAGCGATAGCCGCGCCCGTGAACGCTCCCTTGAGCGCGCAGGAAGCGAAAGGGCCGTATTGGGCGGCGCTGCGTTATGATGAAACGAATATGCGGGTCGGGCCCAGCCGCGAATACCCGATCGACTGGGTCTACCGCCGCAAGGGCCTGCCGGTGCAAGTGCTGCGCTCGCGCGATGAGTGGGACTTGGTGGTTGATCCCGATGGGACCAAGGGATGGATATCCGGCAGTCAATTGACCCGCTCGCGCTTCGTTCTGGTGGTGGGCGAAGAGCCGGTTGCCCTGCGCGAAGAGCCGCAAGCGGAGAGCGAGATGCAATGGCGCGCTGAGCCGGGCGTTATCGCCAAGCTGCTGCGTTGCCGCGAGGGGTGGTGCGAGATCGAAAACGAAGGCCGCGCCGGATGGGTCGAAGCCGGCCGCCTTTGGGGCGACGAAGAGCTCGTAAAAGAGCCCTAGAAGCACCTTAAAGGCGTTGAGCCTATCCGGCGGAGTATTCAAACCCCGCCGCATGGTATCTCAGGCCCGCGTCCCTTAAACGAGCTCGACCGCAATCGCCGTAGCCTCGCCGCCGCCGATGCACAGGCTCGCCACGCCCTTGGTCTTGCCCTGATTTTTAAGCGCGTTGAGCAGCGTCACGATGATGCGTGTGCCCGACGCGCCGATGGGGTGACCCAACGCGGTCGCGCCGCCGTTCACATTGATCTTGTCGTGCGGGATGCCGATGTCGCGCATCGCAAACATCGCGACGCAGGCAAAGGCCTCGTTCACTTCCCACAGCTCGACATCGTCGACGCTCCAGCCCGCGTTAGCGAGCACCTTTTCGATAGCGCCGACCGGAGCGACGGTGAAGTCTTTCGGCTCGCGGGCGTGGGCGGCCATGGCGACGATCTTGGCGACTGGGCTCTGGCCATTTTTGTTGGCGAGGCTTTCGCGGGTCAGCACCACAGCGGCCGCGCCGTCGGAGATCGAGCTTGAGGTCGCGGCTGTGATCGTACCATCCTTAGCGAAGGCAGCGCGCAGGGCCGGGATCTTGTCCGGGCGGCCTTTGCCGGGCTGTTCGTCGGTGTCGACTGTCACCTCGCCTTTGCGGGTCTTGAAGGTCACCGGAACCACCTCGTCCGCAAACGCGCCGCTTTCAATCGCGGCGTTGGCGCGTGTGAGGCTTTCGATCGCGTAGCCGTCCATGTCCTCGCGCGTCAGTTGATATTCGTCCGAGGTCGCCTGCGCAAAAGAGCCCATCGCGCGGCCTTCTTCATAAGCGTCTTCGAGCCCGTCGAGGAACATGTGATCGTAGGTCGTGTCATGGCCGATGCGCGCGCCCGAACGGTGCTTTTTCAAAAGGTAAGGCGCGTTGGTCATGCTCTCCATGCCGCCCGCCACGATGTAGTCCACGGTCCCGCTGGCGAGCGCCTCGGCGCCCATTATAACGGTTTGCATGCCGCTGCCGCACACCTTGTTGACGGTCGTCGCCTGAACCGATTTGGGCAGCCCGGCCTTGACCATCGCCTGACGCGCCGGAGCCTGACCAAGCCCTGCGGGAAGGACGCAGCCCATGTAAGCGCGATCAAATTTGTCGCCGTCCACCCCCGAACGCTCCACCGCCGCTTTCACCGCGGTCGCGCCAAGGTCCGTTGCCGAGACATCGGACAGCGCGCCTTGCATGCCGCCCATCGGTGTGCGGGCGTAGGAGAGAATGACAATCGGGTCGGTTGCGGAAAGCTGGGCCATGGTTTTGATCCCTTGATAATGCGGTGGGGGTGTTCGCGGGTCGATTTAGGCCCGCGCTGCGCCCTTTGCAATCAAAGCGGCTTAGACAATTCGTCTTAGCCGGGCGCGTCCGGGTGGAGACCTCGCAGGGGCAGGGCGCTTGCAACCGCGCTCCGTTTGCGCGAGACAGGTCGCAAATCGAAACCAAAGCAAAAGGGAAGAGGGATCGCTCATGGCCGACGACCGCCGCGAACATCAGGAACAAGTGCTCAAACTGCAACGCGACGCGTTCACCGCCTCGCGGCCTGAGCCCATGGCAATGCGCAAAGACCGCATCAAACGCGCGATGACGCTGCTGAAAGACCACGCGGAGGACTTCGGCAAGACGATGAGCGCCGACTTCGGCAACCGCTCGATGGAACAGTCGATGATCACTGATATCGGCAGCACGATTGGATCAGGCAAACACGCGCTCAAGAATATGGACAAATGGGCCAAGACCGAAAAGCGCCCGGTTCAATTCCCGCTCGGACTGCTCGGCGCGAAGGCTGAAGTGCGCTACGAGCCCAAGGGCGTCATTGGTATTCTGAGCCCGTGGAATTTCCCGGTGAACCTCGCCTTTTCGCCGCTGATGCAGGTTCTGGCAGCGGGCAACCGCGCGATGATCAAACCCAGCGAATTCACAGAGCGCACCAGCCTGCTGATGGCGGAATTGGTCGAGAAATTCTTCACCCCGGACGAAGTAGCCGTGATCACCGGCGGGCCCGAAGTGGCGGCTGCGTTCTCCTCGCTTCCCTTCGACCACCTCGTCTTTACCGGATCGACCCCGACCGGGCGTCTCGTGATGCAATCGGCGGCCAAGAACCTTGTGCCGGTTACCCTCGAACTGGGCGGCAAATCCCCGGTCATCATGGGCCGCAGCGCCGACTTTGCCAAAGCGGGCGAGCGCATTGCCATGGGCAAGATGATGAACGCCGGGCAGATCTGCCTCGCGCCCGATTACATGTATGTGCCAGAGGACAAGCAGGACGAAGCGGTCGCGGGCGTCTCTGATGGCGTCGCCAACATGTACCCCACGCTGCTTGAGAATGACGATTACGCCTCGATCGTTTCGGATCGCCATTTTGAGCGTTTGCAAGGCCTCGTCGAAGATGCGCGCGACAAAGGCGCCGAGGTGATCGAGGTCAATCCGGGCAACGAGGACTTCTCGAACGCCAACCAGCGCAAGATGCCGCTCAACATCCTGAAAAACGTGACCGACGAAATGGCGGTGATGCAGGAAGAGATCTTTGGCCCGGTTTTGCCCGTGAAAACCTATAAGGCGGTCGACCAGGCGGTCGATCACATCAACGAGCATGACCGCCCGCTTGGCCTGTATTATTTTGGCGAGGACAAGGCGGAGCAGGAGCGCGTTCTGACCCGCACGATCAGCGGCGGGGTTACCACCAACGACGTGATCTTCCACGTCTCGATGGAGGATCTGCCATTTGGCGGGGTCGGGCCGTCGGGCATTGGCAGCTATCACGCCATCGAAGGCTTCCGCGAGTTCAGCCACGCGCGCAGCGTTTATCACCAGCCCAAGGTCGATGTGACGAAATTGGGCGGCTTCAAGCCTCCCTACGGCAAAGCCACGCAAAAGGCCGTGGCTAACATGCTGAAATAAAGTCATTCTTTCGGGCTTGTCCGCGCCAGCCGGTGGGTTGGTGCGGACGGGCGTCATGAATGTTCGATTTCGCGCAACATTGATGCGCAGTTTTGCCCGAGTCGCGCCCTTGCCACACAAAGGCGACAAGCCTACGTGACACCCGGGATAAATCATCTGGACGAAATCGCTGTGATCGACCTCAGCCAGTATCTGCCGATACTGTTATTCATCTTTATCGCGCTCGCGCTGTCGGTACTCTTTGTGTTCTTGCCGATGGGCGTGTCGCGCCTGACGGGAGCGCATAACCCGGACGCTGAAAAGCTGTCGGAATACGAATGCGGCTTTCCCGCTTTCGAAGACGCGCGCGCGCAATTCGATGTGCGTTTCTATCTGGTCGCGATCAGCTTCATCATCTTCGATCTCGAAGCGGCGTTCCTGTTCCCCTGGGCGGTTAGCCTGGGCGAGACGGGCTGGGTTGGTTGGATCGGGATGATGACGTTCCTCGCTATTCTGGCCATCGGCCTCACTTACGAGTGGAAGAAGGGAGCTCTGGACTGGGAATGAGCAACTCATCGACCATCATTACACCCCCAACCGCGCCGTTGAACGCAGCGCAGGCGGCTGAAATGATGCCGACCGCAAAAGGCGGCGAAGTCAAGCAGCCGGACGCGGAATATTTTAACGCGCTCTCAACCGAGGTGAACGATAAGGGGTTCCTGCTGACCTCGACCGAGGATGTGTTTAACTGGGCGCGCACGGGTTCGCTGTGGTGGATGACCTTTGGTCTTGCGTGCTGCGCGGTGGAGATGATCCACGTCAATATGCCGCGCTACGACATGGAGCGGTTTGGTGCTGCGCCTCGCGCTTCGCCGCGCCAGTCGGATCTGATGATCGTTGCGGGCACCTTGTGCAACAAGATGGCTCCGGCGCTGCGCAAGGTTTACGATCAGATGTCGGACCCCAAATACGTGATCAGCATGGGCAGCTGCGCCAATGGTGGTGGATATTATCACTACAGCTACTCGGTCGTGCGCGGGTGTGATCGGATCGTGCCGGTCGACATCTATGTACCCGGTTGCCCGCCGACCGCCGAAGCGCTGCTGTATGGCGTGATGCAATTGCAGCGGAAGATCCGCCGCGTCGGAACGATTGAGCGATAAGGCGCACCAATGGCTGTTCACTCCGCCCCCAAATACGCTTCGAACGATGGTGTCATGGACGCGCTGCTTTCCAGCGTCAGCGTCTGGCTCGATGGCGCGCGCGAAGAGCATGGGGAGATCATCCTCACCGCCAAGCGCGACCATATCGAGACGGTCCTGCGCACTTTGCGCGACGAACACGACTATCAGCAGATGATGGAGATCGCGGGCGCCGATTACCCCGAGCGCGCTGAGCGTTTCGAGGTCGTCTACATGCTGCTTTCCCTGACCCGCAACCACCGGATCATGGTGAAGTGCTCGACCGACGAGGCGACACCGGTGCCAACGATCACGACCTTGTGGCCCAACGCCGGATGGCTGGAACGCGAAGTGTTCGACATGTTCGGCGTAACCTTCGCAGGCAACAAGGATCTGCGCCGGATCCTCACCGATTACGGCTTTGAAGGGCATCCTTTCCGCAAGGACTTCCCGATGACGGGCTATACCGAGCTGCGCTATTCCGAAGACGAAAAGCGCGTCGTTTACGAGCCGGTCGAGCTGGCGCAGGATATGCGCACGTTTGATTTCCTCTCGCCATGGGAGGGCTCGGATTACGTGCTTCCCGGCGATGAGAAAGCCGACGGCCCGCCGCAAGTGGACAAGCCCAAAGTCACTGAGAAACCGGCGGATACGGGCGCTGGCCCCAAAGCCGAAGAAAACGCAGCTGAAGGCACCGATGCGGTGCCACCTAACATGATCGAAGTGGAAATTGAGGAGGGCGAAGACTGATGAAACTCGAAGAATCGCCCACCACCGACGGCGAAGTCATCACCAATTACACGATCAATTTCGGCCCCCAGCACCCGGCCGCGCACGGCGTCTTGCGCATGGTGATGGAGCTGGACGGCGAAGTGATCGAGCGCGTCGATCCGCATGTCGGTCTGCTGCATCGCGGCACCGAAAAGCTGATCGAGCAGAAGACCTATTTGCAGGCGCTGCCTTATTTTGACCGGCTCGATTACTGTTCGCCGCTGTGTCAGGAGCACTCCTATGTGCTCGCGATCGAGAAGCTGCTTGATCTCGAAGTGCCTGAGCGCGCGCAATATCTGCGAGTCCTGTTCGCTGAGCTGACGCGCATCTGCAACCACATGCTCAACATGGGCGCGCACGTGCTCGACGTGGGCGCGTTCACGCCGAACCTGTGGATCATGGATCTGCGCGAAGACTGCATGAACTTTTTCGAACGCGCTTCGGGTGCGCGCATGCACTCGGCCTGGTTTCGTCCGGGCGGCGTGCATCAGGATGTGCCGGAAAAGCTGCTCGTCGATATCGGCGACTGGCTCGACAACCGGTTTTTCCAGCTGTTCGACGACGCGATGAGCCTCGTGATCGACAACCGCATCTTCAAACAGCGCAACGTCGATATTGCCGTCGTGGGCCGCGAAGACGCGATTGCGTGGGGTTTCTCCGGCCCGATGATCCGCGCCGCGGGCATCCCGTGGGATCTGCGCAAATCGCAGCCTTACGACGTCTATGACCGCATGGAGTTTGACATTCCGGTCGGCACGAACTCGGATTGCTACGACCGCTTCATGGTGCGCGTCGCCGAAATCCGCGAGAGCGCCAAGATCATCAAGCAGTGTCTGCGCGATATGCCCGAAGGCCCTATCGCAAGCACCGACGGCAAGATCTCCCCGCCCAAGCGCGGCGAGATGAAGCAGTCGATGGAAAGCCTGATCCACCACTTCAAGCTCTACACCGAAGGCTTCCACGTGCCCGAAGGCGAAGTCTATGTGGCCACCGAAAGCCCCAAGGGCGAATTCGGCGTCTATTTGGTCAGTGACGGGTCGAACAAACCCTATCGCTGCAAGATCCGCCCGACTGCGTTTTCGCACCTGCAAGCGATGGAATTCATGAGCAAAGGCCACATGTTGCCCGACGCGACCGCTATTCTGGGCGCGATCGATGTGGTGTTCGGGGAGTGTGACCGGTGAAGGGTCTTTTTACTTCCGTCATCCCGGACTTGATCCGGGATCCCGCTTTTTCTCCGCTGCGCCAAAAGGCAGCGGGACCCCGGATCAAGTCCGGGGCGACGATCTGGGAGGATCGCCGTGGCTGACCGCACACCCGCACCCGATACACCCGAACTGCGCGCGCGCTGGGGCTCTTTCGAATGGACGAAAGAGAACAAGAAAGAGGCCGATCGCGAGATCGCCAAATATCCTGATGGCCGTCAGAAATCGGCGGTGATGGCGCTGCTCGATCTGGGTCAGCGTCAGGTGGGCGAAGAGACCAACACGCAAGGTTGGCTGCCGCTGCCGGTGATCGAATACATCGCCGACTATCTCGATATGCCGGTGATCCGCGTGCTCGAAGTCGCGACCTTCTATTTCATGTACAACATGAAACCGGTGGGCAAATACCACGTGCAGGTCTGCGGCACGACGCCATGCATGCTGCGCGGCTCGGACGATATCATCAGCGCGTGCAAAAGCCGAGGCATGGAGTTCGGCAAGGTCTCCGAGGATGGCCTTTGGACGCTGACCGAGGTCGAATGCATGGGCAACTGCGCGACTGCGCCGATGGTCCAGATCAACGACGACAATTACGAAGACCTGACGCCCAAGCGCCTTGATGCGGTGCTCGACGCGCTGGCTGCTGGCGAGCAACCCAAGGCGGGCACGCAAGAGCCCGGTCGCCACACATCGGAGCCTAAGGACGGGGTCACGACGCTCAAGGAAATGGTCGACGCCAACCACGATTATCGAGGTGAGTGGTGAGCGACGAAGCAACGGATAACAATAAGGCACTGGGCCTTATCTTTATCATGCTTGGGATTAGCATGACGGCTTCGCTCGGCATTGCGCTGAACCCGGCGTTTGTGGCCGTAGGCCTGCCGTTCATTATGGCTGGTGTTTATTTCCTGTTCCGCAAGGAAGGCGAGGAATGAACGGTGCAACCCTTGCCTTGATGATGGCGGGTCTGATCGCTTTTGGTGTCGGCGCGTATGTCGCCGCGACCGGGCAGCGAACGCTCGGCATCGCATTCATGGGCATGGGATTGGTATTTCAGGCGCTAACATTGCGCCAATTGAAGATGGCCCGATTGGCCAGAGACGAACAAGAGGGATCACACGATGCTGGCTGATAAGGACCGCATCTTCACGAACGTCTACGGCTTCCAGGATTGGGGCCTCAAAGCGGCGCAAGCGCGCGGCGATTGGGACAACACCAAGGCTCTGATGGAGCGTGGGCAAGACGCGATCATCGACGAGATGAAAGAATCGGGTCTACGCGGCCGGGGCGGGGCGGGTTTTCCAACCGGCCTCAAATGGTCGTTCATGCCCAAGGAAAGCAAGGACGGTCGTCCGAGTTTCCTCGTCATCAACGCGGACGAATCCGAACCCGGTTCGTGCAAGGACCGCGAGATCATCCGCCACGATCCGCACAAGCTGATCGAAGGCGCGTTGGTCGCGGGCTTCGCGATGCGCGCGCGCGCGGCCTACATCTACATTCGCGGCGAATATATCCGTGAGGCGCAAACGCTTCAGGCCGCTATTGACGAGGCGTATGACGCCGGGTTGATCGGCAAGAACGCGAGCGGTTCGGGTTACGATTTCGACGTGTTCATGCACCGCGGCGCGGGCGCTTACATTTGCGGCGAAGAAACCGCGATGATCGAGAGCCTTGAGGGCAAGAAGGGCCAACCGCGCCTCAAACCGCCCTTTCCGGCGGGCGCGGGACTGTATGGCTGCCCGACCACGGTCAACAATGTCGAGAGCATCGCGGTTGCGCCGACGATCCTGAGGCGCGGCGCACCGTGGTTCAACAGCTTTGGTCGCGAAAACAACGCGGGCACCAAGCTTTTCCAGATCAGCGGGCATGTTGAACAGCCCTGCGTGGTCGAGGAAGAGATGAGCATTCCGTTTGAGGAGCTCATCGAAAAGCATTGCGGCGGTATTCGCGGCGGGTGGGACAACCTGCTGGCGGTCATTCCAGGTGGTTCGTCGGTTCCGCTGGTTCCCGCTGAACAGATCCGCCACGCGCATATGGACTTTGACGGGCTTAAGGAGCTGGGTTCAGGCCTCGGCACCGCCGCCGTGATCGTCATGGACAAGTCGACCGATATCGTGCGCGCGATCAGCCGTCTGTCCTACTTCTACAAGCACGAAAGCTGCGGCCAATGCACGCCGTGCCGCGAGGGCACCGGGTGGATGTGGCGCGTCATGGAGCGTCTGCGCATCGGCGATGCGGCGATCGAGGAGATCGATATGCTGCACGAAGTGACCAAGCAGGTCGAAGGCCACACCATTTGCGCCTTGGGAGATGCGGCCGCGTGGCCGATCCAGGGCCTCATTCGCCACTTCCGCCCCGAGCTGGAGCGCCGGATCGAAGAGCACAACGCGCAATTCGCGGAGGCGGCGGAGTAAACCATGCCTAAAGTCACTGTAGACGGCGAAGAGATCGAAGTCCCGGCGGGCGCGACTGTCCTTCAGGCGTGCGAGCTTGCGGGCAAGGAAATTCCGCGTTTCTGCTATCACGAACGCCTGTCCATTGCGGGCAATTGCCGCATGTGTCTGGTTGAAGTGAAGCCCGGACCGCCCAAGCCGCAGGCGTCATGCGCTCTGCCGGCGGGTGAGGGGCAGGAGATCCGCACCGACACGCCGATGGTCAAGAAGGCGCGCGAAGGGGTGATGGAGTTCCTGCTCGTCAACCACCCGCTCGATTGCCCGATCTGCGATCAGGGCGGTGAATGCGATCTTCAAGATCAGGCGATGATGTACGGGCGCGGGTCTTCGCGCACCAAGGAGCATCGCCGCGCGGTCACCGAGAAATATATGGGCCCGCTGATCAAGACGGTCATGACCCGCTGCATCCACTGCACGCGCTGCGTCCGCTTTTCCGAAGAGATTGCGGGCGTGGACGAAATCGGCGCGCTGTATCGCGGCGAAGACATGCAGATCACGACCTATCTGGAAAAGGCCGCGGCGCACGAATTGTCAGCGAACGTGATCGATCTGTGCCCCGTCGGCGCGCTCACTTCGCGGCCCTACGCGTTCGAAGCGCGTCCATGGGAATTGAAGCGCACGATCAGCATTGATGTCTCCGACGCGGTGGGCGCGAATATCTCGCTCCACTCCAAGGGCCGCGAAGTGATGCGCGCTCTGCCTCGCATCAACGACGATGTGAACGAGGAATGGCTCTCCGATAAGGGCCGCTATCAGGTCGATGGCCTGTCGAAACGCCGCCTCGACAAGGTTTACGTACGCAAGGACGGCAAACTGGCCGCGTCCGACTGGAATGAGGCGTTTGGCGCGATTGCGGGCGCTTTGGGTTCGGACAAGAGCTCCTTCGCGGCGGTTGCGGGCGACATGGTCGATTGCGAGACTATGTTTGCGGCCAAGGCCTTGCTCAAGGCTTGCGGATCATCGCTGGTCGAAGCGCGCCAGACGGGCATGACTTACGATGTCTCGAACATCGCGGCGGTCAACTTCAATTCGACGCTGGCGGGGATTGAGACCGCTGATGCGATCCTGATCATCGGCAGCCATGTGCGCTGGGAAGCGGCTCTGGTGAACGCGCGTCTGCGCAAAGCGGTAAAGGCGGGGGCCAAGGTCTTCGTGATCGGGCCGGAGTGGGACACGACGTTCCCGACCACCTTCCTGGGCAATGATCTCAAGGTTCTGAACCGCGTGCCCAAGGCTCTGGGCGATGCGATGAAGGCCGCCGAGCGCCCGGCGGTGATCCTGGGCGGCGCGGCTCTGGCGAAGGGCGCTTTGGCTCCTGCGCTCAAGCTGATCGAGAAGTTCGGCCTCGTCAAAGACGGTTGGAACGGTTTCAACGTGCTGCACATGAGCGCAGCGCGGATGGGATCGCTGATGCTAGACTTCACGGTCGAAGGCGGCATGGCGGACATCGCGGCGGCGAAACCGAAAGTGGTGCTGAGCCTTGGCGCGGACGAGATGGATTTCTCGGGCTTCGCTGACAGCCTCAAAGTCTATATCGGCCACCACGGCGACAAGGGCGCGCACGCGGCGGATATCATCCTGCCAGCCGCCTCTTACGCTGAGAAAGACGGCACCTACGTCAACACCGAGGGGCGCGTGCAGTTTGCCGAGAAAGCGGTGTTCGCACCCGGCGATGCGCGCGAAGACTGGACGATCCTGCGCGCGCTGGCGGACGCCTTGGGCGTCACCGTCGGCTTTGACAGCTTCGAACAGTTGCAATCGGCGATGATGGCTGAGGTGCCGGCGTTGGGCGAAGAGGGCCTCGCGGATTACGGCGCTCTGCCCAAGGCGGATAGCAGCGCCAAAGCGGAAGGCGAGATCACCGCCTATCCTGTTGCCGACTTCTACCTCACCAACCCGATCGCGCGGGCAAGCGCCGTCATGCAGCAATGCTCGGCGGAACTGCTTCACGCGGACGAGATCAAGGAGGCGGCGGAATGACCCCCTTCTTTGAATCGCTCGGCCTTCCTTACGAATGGGCTTGGGGCATCGCGACGGTGCTGGGCATCGTCATTATCTCGCTGCTTGTCATGTTTGCCGTGGCGATGGTGATCTATGTCGACCGCAAGGTGCTGGGCGCGATCATGTTGCGCCGGGGGCCGAATGTGGTTGGTCCGTTTGGCCTGCTTCAGAGTTTTGCGGATGGCCTCAAGGTCTTCCTGCAAGAGACGATCATTCCCTCAGCGGCCAACAAGGGCATTTTCCTGCTCGCGCCGATTATCACCTTCACTGTGGCGCTTGTCGCTTGGGCGGTGATCCCGTTTGACGCGGGCGTGGTGATGGCGGACATCAATGTCGGCCTGCTCTACATTCTCGCGATCAGCTCGCTCGGCGTTTACGGCGTAGTGATGAGCGGGTGGGCGTCGAACTCGAAATACCCGTTCTTCTCCGCCATGCGCGCGGCGGCGCAGATGATTTCTTACGAGGTCTCTATCGGCTTCGTGTTGGTGTGCGTGGTGTTGTTCGTGGGCTCGTTCAATATGAGCGAGATCGTGATGAGCCAGAAGGGCTTTGGCCTGGGCCTTATCAACGCGCATTTCGTGCATCCGCTGCTGTTCCCGATGTTTGTCGTGTTCTTCATCTCGGCGCTGGCGGAAACCGCGCGCGCGCCGTTTGACCTGACCGAGGCGGAGAGCGAACTTGTCGCCGGCTATCAGACCGAATATTCGAGCATGGCCTTCGCGCTGTTCTGGCTTGGCGAATACGCCAACATCCTGCTGATGTGCTCGCTGTGCACGCTGCTGTTCTTTGGCGGATGGCTGCCCCCGTTGGAGCTGGCGTTCCTCTACTGGGTGCCGGGCATCGTCTGGTTTTTGCTCAAGACCTTCATGTTCTTCTTCATGTTCAGCTGGATCTGGGCGACCGTGCCCCGGTATCGCTACGACCAGCTGATGCGGCTCGGTTGGAAGGTGTTTCTGCCGATGAGCCTTGTGTTTGTGGCGGCCATCTCGGGTTACCTGATGGCGATCGGACACTTTGATCGCGCCGCGCTGCCGGAGGGCGCCGAGGCCGCTCCGGTGTTTGTTGAAACCACTCCTGCGCCGCACGAAAGCGCGAGGACCGCATCATGACCACCGCAACCCAGCTCCTCAAATCGTTCACACTGTGGGAATTCCTCAAGGCGCACGCGCTAACCTTGAAGTATTTTTTCAAGCCCAAGGTGACGATCAACTATCCCTTTGAAAAGTCGCCGCTCAGCCCGCGTTTTCGCGGTGAGCATGCGCTGCGCCGTTACCCCAATGGCGAAGAGCGCTGCATCGCGTGCAAACTGTGCGAAGCGGTGTGCCCCGCACAAGCGATCACGATCGAAAGCGAACCGCGCGAAGACGGCAGCCGCCGCACCACGCGCTACGACATCGACATGACGAAGTGCATCTATTGCGGCTTTTGCCAGGAGGCCTGCCCGGTGGACGCGGTGGTCGAGGGGCCAAACTTCGAATACGCCACCGAAACGCGCGAGGAATTGCTCTACGACAAAGCAAAATTGCTCGCGAATGGTGACAAATGGGAACGGGCCATCGCGGCTAATCTTGAAGCGGATGCGCCCTATCGCTAGGGGGCTCACGGATTAACGGAACGGGGCGGCGAATCTACAATCGTCATTCCCGCGAAAGCGGGAACCCAGTGGGATAAAGGGATCACATAGCTGCTCTGGGTCCCCGCTTTTGCGGGGATGACCGGTAAGCTGAAATCAGTCATGATACAGGCACTCGCCTTCTACCTTTTCGCAAGCGTCGTGATCGCGAGCGCCGTGATGGTGATCATGGCCCGCAACCCGGTGCATTCGGTCCTATGGCTGATCCTTGCCTTCTTTAACGCGGCGGGATTGATGGTTCTGGTCGGCGCGGAGTTTATCGCGATGCTGCTGGTGATCGTCTATGTGGGCGCGGTCGCGGTGTTGTTCCTGTTTGTCGTGATGATGCTCGACATCGATTTCGCGGCGATGCGCGCGGGGTTCGTCAAGAATTTCCCGCTCGGCATTGCGATAGCGGCGATCTTGCTGGCTGAGCTGATGCTGGCGGTTGGCGCTTATGGTGCGGGCGGGATCGAGCTGGGGCAGGCTGATGGCAGCGCGGTTGCCGCCGCTGGTCAGAGCAATATCGAGGCTATCGGTGCGCTGCTTTACGGGCGCTACATCGTCCTGTTTGAAATCGCCGGGATCATTCTGCTGGTCGCCATGATCGGCGCGATCGTCCTCACCCACCGCGAGGCGAAGCCGGGCGCGCGGGGCCGTCAGGACATCGGTAAGCAGATTGCGCGCCGCCCTGAAGAAGCCACCGTCTTGAAACAGCCGACCATCGGCGAAGGGGTCGATCTGTGAACGGGATTATTGGCATTGAACACTATCTAGTCGTCGGCGCGATCCTGTTCGTGCTGGGCGTGCTGGGTATCTTTTTGAACCGCAAGAATGTGATCGTCATCCTGATGGCGGTCGAGCTCATTCTTCTAGCGGTGAACATCAATCTCGTCGCGTTCAGCGCCTTCATGCAGGATCTGGTGGGTCAGGTCTTTGCGATGCTGGTGCTGACGGTGGCGGCGGGGGAAGCGGCGATCGGGCTCGCCATCCTCGTGATCTACTTCCGAGGTCGCGGCACAATCGCGGTCGACGATGTCAACCGGATGAAGGGGTAGGTCGAACCAATGAACTCGATCCTCATCATCGTATTCGCGCCGCTGATTGCGGCTATGATCGCCGGGTTCGGCAACCGTATGATCGGCAATGTGCCGGCCAAGGTTGTGACGACGGGCGCGCTGTTCCTGTCCGCTGGGCTGAGCTGGCCGATCTTTATCGGTTTCCTCACCGGCAGCGCTGAAGCTGAAGTCGTGCCGGTGCTCACCTGGGTGAAGTCGGGCGCGATGTCGTTCGACTGGTCGCTGCGTGTCGACACGCTGACGGCGGTTATGCTGGTGGTGATCAATAGCGTCTCGGCGCTCGTGCACCTCTACAGCTGGGGCTATATGGAGGAAGACGAGAGCCAACCGCGCTTCTTCGCGTACCTTTCGCTCTTCACTTTCGCCATGTTGATGTTGGTGACGGCCGACAACCTCGTCCAGATGTTCTTTGGCTGGGA
This sequence comes from Pseudomonadota bacterium, assembly GCA_039033515.1. Classification (GTDB taxonomy): domain Bacteria; phylum Pseudomonadota; class Alphaproteobacteria; order Sphingomonadales; family Sphingomonadaceae; genus Erythrobacter. The sequence continues at coordinate 3,974 of JBCCCM010000006.1, read as the reverse complement.
AGGGGTGGGGCTCGCGTCCTACCTCCTCATCGGTTTTTGGTATCACAAGCCGAGCGCTGGTGCCGCCGCGATCAAGGCTTTTGTGGTCAACCGCGTTGGTGATTTGGGCTTCATGCTCGGGATCTTTGGCACGTTCCTCGTGTTTCAAACCACCTCGATCCCCGAGATCCTCGCCGCTGCGCCTTCCATGAGCGGTGCCACGATCGGCTTTGCTGGCGTGCGCTGGCCGACGATGGATATCCTGTGCATCCTGCTCTTTATCGGCGCGATGGGCAAATCCGCGCAATTGGGCCTGCACACCTGGCTGCCTGACGCGATGGAAGGGCCGACGCCGGTTTCCGCGCTGATCCATGCCGCGACGATGGTGACGGCGGGCGTGTTCATGGTCTGCCGCCTGTCGCCGATGTTTGAAGCCGCTCCGATTGCGCTGACGATGGTGACCGTGGTGGGCGCTGCGACCTGCTTCTTCGCCGCCACGATCGGCACCACGCAGTGGGATATCAAGCGCGTTATCGCCTATTCGACCTGCTCACAGCTGGGCTACATGTTCTTTGCCGCCGGCGTTGGCGCTTATGGCGCGGCGATGTTCCACCTGTTCACGCACGCTTTCTTTAAGGCCCTGCTGTTCCTTGGTGCAGGCAGCGTCATCCACGCGATGCACCACGAGCAAGACATGCGTTACTATGGCGGTCTTCGTAAGGCGATCCCCGTCACCTTCTGGGCGATGATGGCGGGCACGCTCGCGATCACAGGGCTGGGCGTTTATCACTTGGGCGCTGGCTTTGCTGGCTTCTGGTCGAAAGACGCCATTATCGAAGTCGCCTTTGCGCGCGGTACTGGCGCGGCCACTTTCGCCTTCTGGGCCGGTGTAATTGCGGCGCTGCTGACGAGCTTCTATTCCTGGCGCCTCATGTTCCTCACCTTCTGGGGCAAGCCGCGCTGGATTGAGAGCGAGCATATCCAGCACTCCGTCCACAAGACGCCCGAACAGGCGGGCGACGACACGACCGGTGGCTATCACCCGCATGAAAGCCCCTATGTCATGCTCATTCCGCTGATCTTGCTTTCCGTGGGAGCTGTGGCGGCAGGACAGGTCTTCGCGCCCGCTTTTCTCGACAGCGCCGATTTCTGGGGTGGCTCGATTTTCTACAACGAGAACCTGATCTCAGCGATGCACGCCGTGCCTTATTGGGTGAAATACTCCGCGTTCGTGGTCATGCTGCTTGGCTTGTCGGGAGCGATTTACGCTTACATCCTGAAGCCCGATGTGCCGGCGAAGTTTGCGAAAGCCATCGCGCCGCTGCACAACTTCGTGTTCCGAAAATGGTACTTTGACGAGCTGTATGACGCGATCTTCGTCAAGCCAGCCTTTTGGTTCGGTCGCCAGTTCTGGAAGCTGGGTGATATGGGCACGATTGACCGCTTTGGTCCCAACGGCGTCGCCTGGGCTGTCATGCGCGGGTCCGTTGCCGCCAAGTCGATCCAGTCTGGCTATCTCTACACTTACGCGCTGATCATGCTGTTGGGCCTGATCGCTGCTACCACCTACGCGCTGCTCTAGGGGACTTTTCGAGTTATGGACGGCTTCCCCCTTCTTTCAACCATGATGCTTGTGCCTTTGGCGGGTGCGATCATCGCGCTGTTCGTCGGCGCGAGCGCGGCGCGTTGGACCGCGCTGATCGCGACGCTTGCGACGTTTGGCCTCGGCGTCGCACTGTGGTCCGGCTACGAGATCGGCGGTGCGCAGTGGCAATTCACCGAGCGCGCCGACCTGGTCGCCGGGTTTAGCTACGCGCTGGGCATCGATGGCATCGCGCTGCTCTTGATCATGCTCAGCGTTTTCCTGATGCCGATCTGTATCCTCGCCAGCTGGGGCGCGATTCAGAAACGCGTGGGCGAGTACATGGCGGCGTTCCTGTTCATGGAAACGTTGATGATCGGCACGTTCGCCGCGCAGGACATCTTCCTGTTCTACGTTTTCTTCGAGGCGGGCCTGATCCCGATGTATCTGATCATCGGCGTGTGGGGCGGGGACAACCGGATCTACGCGAGCTACAAATTCTTCCTCTACACGCTGTTCGGATCGGTGCTGATGCTGATCGCGATGTTCTGGATGGTGGACACCGCAGGCACATCCGACATTCCGACGTTGATGCAATACGATTTCCCAGCGGGGGCACAGATGTGGCTGTGGCTGGCCTTCTTTGCGAGCTTTGCGGTGAAGGTGCCGATGTGGCCGTTTCACACCTGGCTGCCTGACGCGCACGTGCAAGCGCCCACGGCGGGTTCGGTGATCTTGGCTGGCGTGTTGCTGAAGCTGGGCGGATACGGCTTCCTGCGGTTCAGTCTTCCGATGTTCCCGCAAGCGTCGGCCGATTTCGCGTGGTTTGTCTTCGCGCTTTCGATGATTGCGGTGGTTTACACCTCGCTTGTCGCGCTTGTGCAGCACGACATGAAGAAGCTGATTGCTTATTCGAGCGTCGCGCACATGGCGATTGTGACCGTGGGGCTGTTCTCGTTCAACGTGCAGGGGCTCGAAGGCGCGGTTATCATTATGCTCAGCCACGGCCTCGTGTCAGGCGCGCTCTTCCTGTGCGTCGGCGTGATTTACGACCGTCTGCACACGCGCGAGATCGACCGCTACGGCGCGCTCAGCAACAACATGCCGTATTACGCGCTGTTCTTCCTGCTGTTCACCATGGCGAGCATCGGTCTGCCGGGGACGAGCGGTTTTGTCGGCGAATTCCTTTCGCTGGCGGGAATTTATCAGGTTTCGACCACGGTGGCTCTGGTCTGCACGACCGGCATCATCCTGGGCGCAGCTTACATGCTCTACCTTTATCGCCGGGTCGCCTTTGGCCCTGAGAAGAACGAAGACGCGCAAGCGATGTTCGATATCACTCCGCGCGAATGGGCCATGATGGTCCCGATTGCCGCCGTGGTGATGTGGATAGGCGTCTACCCCGAAAGCTTTCTGGCCCCGATGCGCGCCGACATTGCCACGCTCGACGCGCGGATCGCTTCGGCCACGCCGCAAAGCGACAGCCAGCTGGTCGTCGGCGCGCCCAAGGCCGAGGCGGCCAACGCCGTCCCCTACATTGAAAGCCACTCTGAGGAAGGCGCACACTGATGGATTTTGCGACTTCCTTTGCGCTGGTCACGCCTGAGCTGATCCTGACCGGAGCGGGGCTTGTCCTGCTCTTGTGGACCGCATGGGCCGGGGACAAGGCGGCCAAGCCGATCGCTTATGTCGCCGCGCTGACTTTCCTCGCGGCGGGCCTGACGTTGGTGCCCGGCCTGCACAGCGGTGTGGACGGGCCCGACACGCTCGCCTTTGGCGGCCTTCTTAAAGTGGACAGCTTTGCGCTGTTCGCCAAAGCGTTGATCTATCTCGCGGCGATTGGCTGCTTGCTGATCGCGCCCGCCTTTTTCAACAGCGAGGCTGCTGGCGTTGAGCAGGGCATGCGCTCGGAATACTCCGTGCTCGTCCTGTTTGCCGCGCTTGGTATGAGCATCATGGTCTCGGCCAACGATTTCATGACCTTGTATCTCGGTTTGGAGCTTAATTCGCTGGCCGCATACGTGCTGGCCGCGATCCTGCGCGCGGACACGCGCTCGGCCGAGGCGGGGCTCAAATACTTCGTCTTGGGCGCGCTCGCATCGGGGATCCTGCTCTACGGGATGAGCCTGCTTTATGGCTTTACCGGCGGCACAGACTTTTCAGGCGTGCGCGCAGGGCTGACAGGCGAGCTTGGAACGGGCGCGTTGTTTGGCCTGATCTTCGTAATGGCAGGCCTCGCGTTCAAAATCGCCGCCGTGCCGTTCCATATGTGGACGCCCGACGTGTACGAAGGCGCGCCGACGCCGGTCACCGCGTTCTTCGCCACCGCGCCCAAAGTCGCCGCCGTGGCGCTGACCGCGCGCGTCGTGTTCGAAGTGTTCGGCGCGCAGGTCGATGCGTGGCGTCAGATCGT
>JBCCCM010000005.1:0-160724 GCA_039033515.1 Pseudomonadota bacterium | reverse complement strand
TGATCGTCACTGGCAAACATTTCGCCAATCAGTCTACCCCTCGAAATCGCAATGTTGCCCAACAGCGCGACGCCGAGCAGCATCACGCCCACGACAATCGCGATCGCGCCCCAAATCGTCACCCATGGCTCAAGGGCCATCACCAGTCCGACCGCCATCGCAATGAGCGCGATATGCAACAGGACGACAGCCAGAATAGCCGCGCCCGCCGCGATGCCAACATTCCTGCCGAGCAGCTTGGCGCGGGTTTTCTGAAAAGCGAGCTCAGCGGTCGCGTAAAGCTTGGCGTCGTCGATAACCGCGCCCAGTTCCTCGACGATGGACTCGTCATCGGGCGGCGGGGAAGGGGGCGTCGCGGAAGCGTCCGAAGACGCGTCGGTGCTGGCGGGCGGATCGCCCGGGACGCCCGTCTCGGTTTCGTTATCCAGCATCGCCTAGCCCCAAGCGTCGCCTAATCCGCCACCGCATGCGCGGCCGCCGCTCATTAAAGCGGGACAGAGCGCGCGGAGGGATCAGGTCTTAGTTGCGCGAGCCGCGAAACAGGCGCGCCAGCATAAAGCCGGCGACCGCCGCGATGCCGACGGCAACGCCGGGGCTCTTGCGCACGAATTGGCGGGCGTCGTCGCCCAGTTCCTCAACGCTCTTCGATTCCAGCGCCGCCGAGGTCTCCTGGAGCGAACGCGAGGCTTTGCGCGCGTAGTCGCCATATTGCTCGCCGAACTGATCGTCGATTTTCGCAGCGGTGTCGCCGACAACGGTGCCGAGCGAGGCGATACCGTCGCTCGCGGCGGTCTTGGCATCGACGGCCAGATCGGACGCCTTGGTCTTTGCTTTGTCGCCATAAGCGCGCGCTTCGTTCATCAGGTCATCGCTGGCGCCCGACGCGCGAGTGGTGGCTTCGCTGCGCAGCGCAGCGGCGCCTGCCTTGGCTTCTTCAAGAGCGGCGTTGAAGCGGCTTTTCGCTTCGGCGGTGTCGGGGGTGTTCTCGTTTGCTGTCTCAGTCACTTTGGGGGCTGCCTTCTTTACGGGGGTTTTCTTGGATGTCGTTTTCGGGGACGCGGATTTCGCGGTTGCCCCGGTTTTCGCCGGGGCTGCCTTTTTCGTGGCGGTCCGCTTCGTCGCGCCGCCTTTTGCAGGGGCCTTGGCCGGCGTCTTGCGCGCGGCGCCTGTCGCCTTTTTCGCAGCGGGCTTACGGGTCGCAGGCTTGCGCGTCGCCGGTTTACGGGTCGTTTTCTTCGGTTCTTCGTCAGCCATGGTCTGTCATGCCCTCCTGTCTCTTGCCCGTTCAACGGCATCACTGCGCGTTTCACAAGCTTTTTCGCGTTGCGGCGTGCCACGCGGTTACCCCGCGTCTTGCTTAGATACAACGCTGGCCATAGAGGGTTCCACGAAACCCGAAAGCCCCCTGCGCGGGGGTGTCTTATTTATGTAGAACACTTTGGAGCTCGCGCCAACCATGACCGCCATAATTGATATTCACGCTCGCGAAATCCTCGATAGCCGGGGCAATCCCACAGTCGAAGTCGACATTTTGCTCGACGACGGCAGTTTCGGTCGCGCGGCGGTGCCCTCGGGCGCTTCGACCGGGGCGCATGAGGCGGCTGAGCTGCGCGATGGCGAAGCGGATCGCTACATGGGTAAGGGCGTGCTCAAGGCGGTTGACGTGGTTAACACCGAGATTGCCGACCTGCTGCTGGGCGATTTCGACGCAGAGGACCAGCGCGACATTGACCATGCCATGATCGCGCTCGACGGCACCCCGAACAAGGCGCGTTTGGGTGCCAACGCCATTCTGGGTGTGAGCTTGGCTGCGGCGAAGGCGGCGGCGAATGCGCGCGGCCTGCCGCTTTATTCCTATGTCGGTGGGGTCTCCGCGCACGTTTTGCCGGTGCCGATGATGAACATCATCAATGGCGGTGAGCACGCAGATAACCCCATCGACATTCAGGAATTCATGATCATGCCCGTGGGCGCGGACACGCTGGCAGAAGGCGTGCGCTGGGGTTCGGAAGTCTTTCACACGCTCAAAAAAGGCCTCGCGCAGAAGGGCCTTGCCACCAGCGTCGGCGATGAAGGCGGCTTTGCGCCCGATCTCGCCAGCACTCGCGCCGCGCTCGACTTCATCATGGCCTCGATCTCAGAGGCTGGCTTTAAACCGGGCGAAGACATCGTGCTCGCGCTCGATTGCGCGGCGACCGAGTTTTATCGCGACGGCAAATACGAGATTTCGGGCGAGGGGCTCAGCCTCGATGGCGCAGCGATGGCGGATTATCTTGCTAAATTGTGCGACGATTATCCGATCCTGTCGATCGAAGATGGCATGAGCGAAGATGATTTTGGGGGCTGGAAAGCTGTGACCGACGCAATTGGTGACCGGGTTCAGCTTGTCGGTGATGATCTGTTTGTGACCAACCCGGCGCGCCTGTCGCAGGGAATCGCCGATGGCTTGGCCAACTCGCTGCTGGTCAAGGTCAACCAGATCGGCACACTGACCGAAACGCTGGAGGCGGTCGATATGGCGGCCCGCGCGCGCTACACGAGCGTGATGAGCCACCGTTCGGGCGAGACCGAGGACGCGACCATCGCTGATCTGGCGGTGGCGACCAATTGCGGGCAGATCAAAACGGGCAGCCTTGCGCGTTCGGACCGGTTGGCCAAATACAACCAGCTGATCCGGATCGAGGAAGAGCTGGGATCGAGCGCGAAATACGCGGGCAAGGGCTGCTTTGGGGCCCTTGCCCGCTAAACGGTCGCGCTATGCGCGCGAGGCGCGCGCTAAGCACGTGAGGCCCGGCGGTCGGTGTGCATTCCGGCGCTGGCCGCGAAGTAGCCATCCATAGCCTCCAGCGCTTTGTCGGTAAGGCGCACGAGCACGCGGCGCTGATCTAGCGGGTCGTGTTCGCGTTCAAGCAGACCTTGATCGGCCAGCACGCCCAGCCATCGCAGACCCGTTGTCGGCGGCGAGGCCGAGCCAATGCACGCGCTGGAAACCGAGACCGTCTTGTCCTCCGCCTGCGCGATGTAAAGGTCGAGCAATATGTCCCAGGCGGGCTCTCCGAAGAGTTCGGGGTCGCCAAAGATGGCCACACGCTTGCGCCGCTTGGCATAAGAAAGGCGCGCCATTTCGGCGAAGGTTTTGCGCTGATGCTGCGTATCCCCTTGCATCAGATCAGCGGCGTCTGGCGTGGGGGCGGCGGCTTCTGTTGAGGCGGTGTCCGCCGCGTCGTTGGCTATCGGGCTGAGCGGATGCGGCGTTGGACCCTCGCCAAATTCCGCGCTTTTCAGGCGTTCGGCGATCGCGATCAATTGATCGGCAAATGGCCGCAGGTCGGTTGGCGACGCCTCCTCGGCGTGGGGAGCTTCATACGCTTTTGGGGCCGCGTGATGGGGCGGGGCGCCCGCGTTGTCTGTACGCTCTGATGGAGAGCGCCCTGTCGCGGTTTTGATGGCAGTCGGGTTGAGCTGTGCAAGCTTTCGCGGGCGGTGCGTTAGTGGTGTCTGCCCATCGGATGCCGCGTGCGTATCAGATGAAGTATCATCATCGGAAACTGGCAAAGCCTCATCCGGATCGCGGTCGCGATATCCGCCATCTATCGGCGCAGCTCGGCCGGAGTTCATTGAATCATCCAGACCATCAGCCATGCGCGCCGCCATGCCTTTGACGCTTCACCCGATTGACGCGCCCTTGGGCGATGAAAAACGAGCGGTGATATGACGCGAACCATGTCACGGTAACGCAGCCTCCGGGCCAGAAAAGCTTCCTATCCCGAGCGATGGCTGCGGGTCCCTGTTGCGCTTTTCTGGCTACGGGTTTTAGCGGGAGTTGGCCGGGTTGGCTTTACGGGGAAATACTTGGGAGCCCGCAGAAACCTCCGAAAAGGAAGGCAAAAAGGGGCCCAAAATGGCGGTTTGTTCAGCGGGCTGCGAGGGCGGTGGTTGCTCTGGTGGTTGGGCTGCGCTGGCGAACGTCAAGGCGCTGAGATCCCGGCGCAATTGCTGGATCGCTGCGTCGAGATGCGCGGCCGCTTTATGCGCGCCGACGCGATCAAGTTCGGCGAGCTCTCTCTCCAAAACCCTTAACAGGCGCGCGTATCTCTCGCACGGCGAGAGCGGCTGTTCATCATAATCCACAAGAGCGTTCCTCGTGCTTTTCTACGCCGCGCTCTCTTTATCGGAACGCTTGCAATACCAAGCGCGTCAGCGAGGAAACGTGCATGCAAGCACAAAGAACAGCCGCCAGCCCCCGCCCGACACGCTGGATCCGTTTCAACCTATAGCCTTCTTAAAAGCTATAGAGGGAAACTACGTAGTTGGGGGGTTGAGCGCGCTGGCAGACCGGTTGGTCTTTCGCTTCTGCGCCGGTCCAAGGTTAACGGGCGAAACGCTGGGTCAGTTCGAACATGGTCAGCGCGGCTTTGGCCGCTTCGCCGCCCTTGTCCTTTTGCGCCGGATCCGCGCGCACCAGCGCTTGATCCTCGTTTTCGGTGGTCAGGATGCCGTTGCCGATGGCGATGCCATCCATGGTCAGCGCCATGATGGCTCGCGCGCTTTCCCCCGCGACGATTTCAAAGTGATAGGTTTCACCCCGGATCACGACGCCGATGGCGACAAAGCCATCATATTCGCCGCTCTCCGCAGCAAGGGCGATAGCGCCCGGTATTTCGAGCGCGCCGGGCACGGTGAGCACGTCGGCTTCGTGGCCCGCTTGCGTAATGGCCGCCTTGGCGCCGGCAATCAGCATGTCGTTGAGGTGGCTATAGAAACGCGCCTCGACGATGAGGAATTTGGCCATGGAAGGCTCCTTTATGGGATGTTTTTGAAATCCGTGATGGTGATGCCGTAGCCTTCGAGCGCGACCAGATCGGGGCGCGAATTGGAGAGCAGCACCATGTCGTTGACGCCAAGGTCGGCGAGGATTTGCGAGCCTATGCCGATATTGCGCAGCTCTTCATCCTTGGTCCATTCGCCGCCCGTGCCCACGCGCGAGGTGAGGATCACGATCACGCCCGATCCATGCTCGCCAATCACGCTCATCGCGCGTTGCAGCGTGTTTCGCCGGGGGCCGGGCGCGCCCAGCACATCGTCAAAGACCGAGATCGGGTGAACGCGCGCGAGGGTGGGTTCCGCCTCCACGACGCGGCCCTTCTGCAGGACATAGGCCTCTTCGTTGGCGATCCGGTCGCGATAGGTGATCATGCGCCAATCGCCGCCATAATCGCTTTCGAAAGCGCGCTCGCCGAGGCGTTCGACCAAGTGGTCGTTGCGCATGCGATAGGCGATCAGGTCGCGGATCGTGCCGATTTTGAGATCGTGCAGGCGGGCAAACTCCACCAGATCATCAAGGCGGGCCATGGTGCCGTCTTCGTTCATAATCTCGCAGATGACGCCCGAGGGGTTCAGCCCTGCAAGCCGCGAGATATCCACCGCCGCTTCGGTGTGGCCGGCGCGCACGAGCGTGCCGCCATCGCGCGCGGTGAGCGGGAAGACGTGACCGGGCGTGACGATATCGTCTTCGCCCTTTGTGCTGTCGATGGCGACCGAAATCGTGCGCGCTCGGTCGGCGGCTGAGATGCCGGTGGTGACGCCTTCCTTGGCTTCGATCGAGATCGTGAAGGCGGTTTGCATCGATTCCTTGTTGTTGCGGCTCATCGGTTCGAGGCCAAGCTCATCGACACGCTGGCGGTCGAGCGCGAGGCAGATGAGGCCGCGCCCATGGGTCGCCATGAAGTTGATCGCAGCCGGCGTTGCCATTTGCGCCGGAATGATCAGATCGCCTTCGTTTTCGCGGTCCTCGTCATCAACCAGAATATACATGCGCCCATTGCGGGCTTCGTCGATGATCTCTTCCGCGCCTACAAGCACGGGGCGTTCATCGTTGGAGTTCAGAAACGTCTCAAGCTTCGTCAGCGTCTCTGCGGTTGGGTTCCAGTCGGGTTCGGTGGCGTCGCGCAAGGTGTTGGCGTGAAGGCCAGCGGCGCGGGCAAGACCAGCCTTTGTCATGCCGCCCGATGTGACGAGGTCGCGAACGCGTGTGATAGTCGATGTGCTCATGGAGTTAGTGTATCACATTGTGATGTGATTGCAAGTATAAGCCAGCGTGCCCGTCGGCTGTGCTTTATCAACTTAAGACCATGCGGCAGCGAAGCCTCACACGCTACTCGCTGCAACCATCACATAGGCCCGGCCTCGCGCATCGCCACACCCTTCCGTCCGTCCGTTCAATTCGTGGGCGCGCCGTCGTCGATGAGCTCATAGCGCACTCGCAAGGTGAACGAGGAGCCCCCTTGCATAGCGCCGCCGGGCGTCAGGCGGAAACCGTCGATCCCGGCGTCGCAGCCGGTGCCATCGTCGTTGGCGCTGTAGCCAAAACCGGCGTTGCCAACTTCCGAGAACGCAAGGTCCGTCGCCGGATCATAGGTCAGCCCGGTGGTGTTACCGGGATCGGAGAAGACGATCGGGCCTCCGCTTTGATTAAGGCGGCACAATTTGAGCTCGCCGGACTGTTCATCGGTGATCACGACGCTGTTGGCATCGGTCGCGCCTGCGCCCGAGTTTGATACCGAGATGACATACTCGACGACGGCGCCGGGGATGGCCTTCGGATTGGTCGTGCCGTTCACAGGATCGGAGATGAGACTGGAAACCTTGGTGACCGAAAGGTTGGCCACTTGCGGATTGCAGAAGGTCAGATTGTTGAGCGCAACACCCTGATTGGTGGGGTCGGCCGGCGCGCCCGGGCCGTTGCCGTACTCGAAGATGATTGTGTCGACCGGATTGGTGAAGGTGACGGTGGTGTTGCCAAAGCCTTGCGTGTCGCTGGAGCTGCCATTGCCCAAAACCGTATCGCCCGAAGACAGGTTTGATGCGCTTTGCGACAGCTGCGCGTTCACCCGCACGCCGTTGAGGAAGCCATAGACGGTGGCGCGATCCTGAAAGCCGCCCGAGGAGTCGATATCGAAGATGCGGAATTGCACGCCGGTAAACGCGCGCGGCAAGGTGATCGTGGTCACGCTCTGCTGAGCACGATTGGCTCTGTTGACGTGATAAACCAGCGATGATCCCGCGTTGCTGTCGCCGCCGGTGATTGTCGCCGACGTGCCGGGGATGACGCCTCCGTAGTCCGCCTTTGGTATCCACTGTCCCTCGTTCGTGATATTGAAGCCGATCGTGCCGAAAGCGCCCAGCTGGTAGGAATTGCTAGTCGTGCCGCGCGGCCAATTGATCTGGCTCCATTCGAAAACGGTCTGGCCGACGGGGCACGAGATCGGCGTGGACGTGCCCGGTGGATTGGGCGCAACGGTCAGGCTCACCTCAGCGTAGTCATCCTCGCTGGCGACCGAATTCGCCGGGATCGAGTCGGGGTCGTCCTGGTCCGATGCGTTGACCTGAGCGATATTGGTTATCGTGCTGCCCACCGGAGCGGACACGGTGCCCGTCAGCGTGATGGAGCGCGTCTGGCCTGACGCGACGCTGGGCACAGACCACACACCGGTTGCGTCGTTGTAGGTGCCAAAGCCGCTTGACGAGATAAAGGTGAAACCGGCGGGCAGCTGGTCAAGCACCTCCACATTAGTCGCAGCGTCGGGGCCAGCGTTGCTGAGCGAGAGAGTGAAGCTGACATCGGTGCCGAACACGGGGTTGGCGTTGCTGACCGATTTCTGGAGCGAGAGGTCAGCCGATTGGACCGCTTCGGTGACGGTCAGCTCGGCGTAGCGGAAGGTGCCGTTATCCGCGCCTGTGAAAAGGTCGCAGATCTCCATGCGCCATATGCCAGCGCTGTTCTGGCCGTCGAACGCGCTGAGCGGGTTGTTCGGAATGTAGTTGTTCTGGAAATTGGGTTGGGTGTTGCCAGCTTGGTTGCGCGTCGTACCGTCGGTGTTGACCAGCTGGGTGCCCTCATCGTTCAGGAGAACGTTGAAATTGTTGCCGCTCGTATTGTCGATATCGCCATTGGTCAGCTGGACCGTGGTCCCCGCCGGCGATTGAAGCGTTATGCGCACATCACCGCGCCATGTGTGCGTGACGATCACGCCGAGGTCGACATCGCCGATCACGAAGCTGTCGGTGATGTTGAAGGTGCGCACCAGCGGCGATGTGCCGCACACCTGACCGCTGCCCACCGCGCCATCATCGGTGCGAGACGCGCTTGCGACGGCCTGCGCGTGGGCGACTTGAGGGTCCGCGATCCACGCGACCACAAACAGCAGCGCCCAAAGGGCAACGACGCTCAGACGGCGCGCAAAGGTCTGGATAGAGCGAACCATCAGCGCCTCCCCCCAAGGCCGAGCGAGCGGAAGGTGTCGGCGTCGAATTTCAACCGGATGGCGGCGAACAGGCCCTTGTCGGTGTTGCGCGCGGCGGCAAAGTCGCCATCGCGAAAGCCCTCGACGTTGTACCCGATCGTGATCAGCGTGTCGCGCACCGGCGAAAAGCCGACCAACGGGCCGTAGGCGAAGCTGGTGACGCTATCTTCCAGGTTGGAGCGCACGGTTCCGGTGAAGCCGACTTCGAATGCGTCGCTCAGGCCAAGGCGCGCATCAAGCCCGGCGAGAACGGTTGTCCCGGAAAATTCGGTGCCTTCGAACTCGTCGAAATTGTAGCGAGCGCCGAGGAACAAGGTGTATTCATCGCGGCGGGTTTGCTGGTCGATGCCGTTTTCGTCCTCGTCCCACCCGCGCGGGCTCCAATTGGTGGAGAGGCTGGCGACGAGGCGGCGCGAGGTCGCATCGCCGTCCACCAACAGCGCCGTGCGCCCGGCGCCCGCCACTTCACCCGCAACCGCGCCCGTGACGCGGTCGCTGCGGAACTCGAGCTTGCCGAGCGTGGCGATCTCGCTTTCGTCCGGGCGGTGGGCGAAGGCGACGCTTGCGTCCATGATTTCAGTCACCGAGCCGTTGCCGTTTTCAGCCCGCGTCCACGTCACGCCAGAGCCGACGATGCTGCCTTCACCAAGCTGACGGATCGCGCCAAAAGTGACGCCGGTGCGGTCCGCCTCTTCGCCGTCGCGGTATTCGCCGCGTACGGTGACGCTCCAGCGGTCCTTGCGCCACGCCCCGCCAAAGGTGACGGCGGTGAAGTCCTCAAACGCGAGGTTGCCTGTGAGTTGGCCTCCGCTCGCGGCGGGTTGGTTGGCGTTCACAAGATCGCTGACATCAGGCGCGCCGCTCAAAGTGCGGTTGCCATCAATGGTGGCGTCGAGGGCGAGCTCGCTGGTGACTTGCAGGTTTTGCGAGAGACCAAAGGCGGCAAAGGATCGGTTGCCAAATTCGCTGATCGTCTGTTCGCCCACGGTGGTGATCAACTGGCCGCCATCCCACGGGGTCGCTTCGATACCGCCGCGAAGATTGCGTGAATTGAACTCGGCCCCGTCGGCGATTTCGTAGGTTCCCACGAGCCTTACGTTCTGGATCACCTGATAGCGCACATCCAGACGATGGCGCGCCGGCAGGTCTGCGCTCTCCGCTTGATCAAGCGCGATGGCGGTGCTGGCGGTGACTTCGAGCGCGGCGTCGAACAGGCGCTGCGTCGCGCCCGCTTCGAGCACGGTCGAATCCGCATTACGCCCATCGGCCAGGCGATCATCGAAATGCGCCAGCCCCACGCGTAGCAGCGTATTCTGGCGTTGCAGCGTCAATTGCGCCTGCGCGGCGCGACGGCGGCTGTCATCCGTCAGGCTGTCGTCCTGCCACACGCTGCCGAGCACGCTGACCGCTTCGCTCAGCAGCACGCGGGCATCGACACCAAATTTGCGCCGCCCTTGTTCGACGAGGTTTTGCTGGCCGACGCCGTAGTCTTCATCAAGCTCGCGGGCGTAAGCGAGCACGTCGAGGCTTCCGGTCTGGCGCTGCGCCTCGACGATCCAGCCCGTTGCGGTGTCGCCATCGCGCTCGCTCACGCCCAGTTCGGCGCGCAGTTCAGTGGCGTCGTCCAATTGCGCGCGCAGGTCGAGCGCGCCGATATTGGTGCGCGCATCATCGCCACGGTCCGTGATCGCGTTGGCGCCGATGCGCACGCTGCCGTCGTTGCTGGTCCAGTCCGCGCGCAGGCCCGCGTTCAGCTCGCCTTGGCCAAGGCCATCGGTTTCGTATTCGACAATAATGAATTGCGGGTTGAGCGCTTCATCCCGGCTCAGCACAGGTTCGGCGAAGGTGATGGAGCCCGAAAGGATATCGAGATCATAATCGATAAAGCGGGTCAGCGTGCGGGTGGTCACGATCAATTCAGGGCGGAACCGGTCGCGCACTTCAAGTGTCACGCGCTCTGAGTTCGGGATGATCCGGCGGCTTGCCAATTCGTAAGGCCCGGTGATGCCCTGACCCTGGATTTCTTCACGGCGCAAGCGGCTCGACACTTCGGCGGCGAAACCGGTGGCTTTGACCTGGCCAAAGCGCGCTTCGCCGCGAACGCCTGTGGCCGTGCGGTTGTAACGAGCAAGGCGGGTCTGATCGAACGCCGTCGCAAAGTCGCCATACAGAGCAAAGAAGGTCGCGGTTTCGATCCGGACATAGAGTTTTTCTCGGCTCGCCGCGTCAAACCGGCGCAGCGATCCATCGGCGAAGACCGTGTAATAGGCGTTGGGGTCAAGCGCGCCCAGAACGCGTTGGTCCTCGCGCTGCTTGGCGCTGTCATAGGCGAGGGTGACCAGATATTTGCCCAGCACGCGGCCCTTTGCGTAAAGCGCGACACGCGCGTCTTCGCCGAGGTCACTGTCAAAGCGGCCCGCGCGCTCCATATTGTCGGCGACCGATTTGGCGCCCGCCGTACCTTCGGCCAGACCCACAATCGTCCATTCGATATCGCCCGGCTCAATCCAAGCCTCAAGCTCTTGCTGGCGCACGATTTCGCCGTCGTTGAAGGTGAAGTTAAGCCGCAGCGAACCCGAGACCATGGTGGGGGCCAGCTCGATCAGCGCGACGCCTTGCGTGCCTTGCGTAACCCAGCGCGCGCCGGTGTTGCCCAGACCGGTCAATTGGTTGAGCTGTTGGCGATCAAGCTGCTCGGCGCTTTCATAGGGCGCGTTGAGCGTGAATTCGCCCGCAATCCCTTCGCGCAAGGGTCGGTTGTTGCGATCCAGAACCCGCACCGCAATAACGGGCCGCGTGCGGCCATCGGCGACGAGGTTGGAGAGTTCCGGGATCAGCTCAACCTTGGACGGCGTGCGGGTGAAGAACACTTCGCGCGTAATCGTCTTGTTCTTCATGCCGAACGAATTGAAAATATCCGCTTCGAGCACGGTGCGTTCGTCCACCAGCGGAACGCCGCGCCACACGCTGACGGCGAAGCGGCCAGCGGAGTTCTGTGTCCCATCGAAGCTGAGCGGGCTTACGTCTTCGCCATCGACGCGCAGGACGATGGTCTGCCCCTTGCGGTGCCGGATCGCGACGCGCACAGCGGGCGCGCGCGGGTTTGCGTCAACCGTCGGGGAAAGCCAGCCATCGGGACCATCGCCCAGCGCGAGCCAGTTTTCCACCGGCTTTGCCGTTGTCGTCGCGGCAATCGCGGCCGCACTGAGCGTGGAGGACGGCGTGCGAGCGGCACCAGTGGCGACAGGGCGCTGAGCGGGCGCTTCGCTGCCAGCGCTCAGGTCCGAACCTTCGGCCACTTCGTTGATGGCGCGCGCCGTTACGCCATCGGGGCGCGTTTCGGCGTTTTCAGCGGCATTGGCGAGAGCGCTTTCCGGCACGGTCGCGTGGAAATCTGCGACCACAAGGCTGCCGCCCTGACCAATGACAAAGCGTGAGCTCACGCTGCCCGCGTTGCGCGTGCCGCGATGGCAATCGATCAGCTCCGCGCCTTCGGGCAGGGTCATGCGCGAAACCGCGACGACATGCGTGCCCGGCACTACGCCTTCGAAATGGTAGCGACCATCGGCGTCGGTCACGGCAAAGCTGCCGTCTTCAAGCATGATGCGCACGCCCGGAATGCCGGGGCGCGGATCGTCGATCGCGCAAGAGCCCGCTGTGATCCGGCCAATAATGGTCATGCGATCCGCAATCGTGTCGCGCTGGATATCCACCGGCGCCTGCGCGCGCGCGGTGCGTCCTAGCAGATCAGTGGCAACCGCATCGTTCAAAGCGCGGCCCGGAGGCGCATCGGGACGCACGCTCATCGCGTAGGTGATGCGCGCGCTCGCGCCGGCGTCCAGCGTGTCGAAATCGATTTGCAGGGTGCTGCCATCAGGCGCAATCGTGATCGCGTCGGGCGCTTCCTCGCCGTTAATGCGGATTGTGTCGGGGCGCAGGCGCAGCCACCGCGAGGGCGTGTCGGTCACCACCACATTGCGGCGTGCGCGGCCCGTATCGGCGTTGGCGACAGTCACCGCGTAGAACACCACGTCACCCGGCACGACCTGCGCGCGGCTGACCGTTTTTGTGACGTTGATACCGGGGCCTGCGCGATCAACGGGGATGTCAATCTGAACCGGGGTAGGGTCGGCCAGCGTAAACGCTTCACCATACGAACCCTCGCGCACGACAAAGGCGCGGCCATCGGGATGAGTGATCGTTGCCAGCTGCGCGGGTTGCACGACCGAGGGCGCTGAATAAAGCTCAGGCGGTTCGATCACGAGGCGGTAGCGGCCAAGGAAGGTAAGCGGGAACCAGAACTCGCCAGGCCCCATGACAACGACATTGCCTGCGCCGTCGGTCACCGGATCGCCGGAAATGACGGTGGAGGGCCAGGGCGTGACCCCATCCTCGGCGAAGACTGTTGCGGGCAGGCCCGTCACATCATCCACAAGCGTGACGCGCGCGCCGTCGACCGGCTCGCCCGTCTCGCTGTCGAACACGACGCCGAACGGGTCGACCAGAACCTGAACCTCGGTGCTCACCGTCACGTTGCTGCGGCCCGCGATCGTCGCGGAGACCGTGATCGAAGCGCCATCAACGAGGCTCAGGCGGCAATCGCCCGTCACCACCGGAGGTGGCATGCGCACCGTCGCCATTTGGCCGACGAAGATCCCGGTGTTCTCGCCGGTTTCAAAGATGATCTCGGTTTCGCGGTCGCCCGTCGTGGTCGTGATCACCACTTCGAGCTGGTCGATCGCATTCGGATCGGTGTTTGCGCCCAGCGCCTGAACTTCAAAGATCAGATCTTGGCCCGCGCGCAGGACGGCTACTGGCTCTACGATGAAGTTGCGCGGCTGCGCCTCGGCAATGATGTCAGACATGTCAGAGTTGGAGGTCGCCGCGCCCGGACGCGCCTGGACGGCGCAGAACGGTTCGCGGAACGAAAGCTGCGTGGGCCCCTGTGCGGTTTGGCGAAACGCGCGAATTTCGGGGGGCGGCAGCGTCACGTCGAAGCTCACTTCGTTCGATGTCGTGCGCGCTGCACGCCCCTGGAAATTCCATTGCGCGGTCGCGATGTTGGTTATCGTGCCGATAACCGGCCGGGATTCCTCCCCGGTCGTATCATCTTGGGCGTTATCTTGTGCGAGCGCCTCCCCACTGAAGACAGCGCAAAGCAGCAGCACTATCGCTAGTGCCGCTGCCAGCTGCCCCAGTGGGGAGGGTACACGCAAAGATATCACCTAAGCTGTGGCCTTAGTTCGGCGCGTCAGTGTCGCGCGTGGCGGTCACCGAAGCCGTGGTCACGCCGTCTTGCGGCGGCGCGATGGTCACCGTGAAGGTGAAGCCCGTTGTGTCACCCGCGACGACATCGTCGATGGTGCCTGCGACGGTGTTGGTGCCGCTGTCATAGCCGCCGCCATCGGTATCGCTTGTGCTGTCGGTTGCACCAGCGCCTGTGCCGGCGGTGCAGGTTGCACCCCCGCTGCCGACCGAAGCGGTAACGTTGCGTTCGATCGTTCCGGTGTTGAAGTCGACTTCACCTGGAAGAGCATCGTTGATCACAATGTTTTCCGCGTCCGCACCCGAGCCCGCGTTCGTCACCGCAATGCAGTAACGAATAACGGCGCCAGGGATGGCTTTGGGGTTCGTCGTACCGTTGACCGGATCGCTGACGACAACGCTCGATTTCACAACCGAAACGTTCGCCGCCGACACTTCGACGAACGAGCGATCCGTGTCCGAACCGTCGCGATCATCGTCCAGCTCGAAGCCGCTGTCGTCATCGACAAGCGCGGTGTCGACCGTCAGCGGATCGCTGGAATCGGCACTCGATTCAACGATCTCGTCTCCGGTTCCACCGGCCGACATCGATCCCGCCTCATGCGCGTTTGCGTTGAGGTGAACCTCGAAGCCTTCGGTGTCCTGCGCGCCGGCATCTACCGAAACCAGCACGACAACCCGGCGGGTCTCGTCCGCCGCCATGTTGGCCATGTAGTCGACGGTTTCACCACCATCGAGCGCGTTGTCCGAGTTGGTGTCTTCGAAGACCTGAATGATCGTGGCGTTGGGGCCGACATCGTTCAGGATCGCCGCGTTCAGATCGAAATCAACCGCGGTGTTCGACAGGTTGGTCACATCGTATTGAAGCGCGACGGCGGTTTGGCCCGGCGCAACTTCAAACGGCGCGGCAGCGCTGTCGCCGCCGGTTGTTCCAACGAAATCAACCACGACATCGATCCGGCGGTCGACCGCGAACTGATCGGTTGCGGTGATCTGGGTCTGATCGACGCCGCCGACCTGATAGTCGACGTTCACGGTGTTGGTCACGATGGTTCCGGCTTCGATGCCTTCCGCCATCGCCGGTGCGCTGGTCATGGCGACAAGCGCGACCGCGCTTACCGCCCCCAGCAATTGGGTTGTTGGTTTCATAGTCTGGTCCTTTGCGTGTGCCGCGCGTCAATCATTCCGCCCGCACGGCTTGGCGGTTATCGCTCGGTGATCTCAGGTGATCAGCGAATGATGACGGGAAAGGCGATCCGCCCGCTTTCACCCGGCGCGATGGATGCAATCGTCCAGCGGACATGCGTCACATCGGCGTGGGTGGCGGGGCGGGTGCCGTCTGTTTCGGTGGCGACGCTCAGCGTATCGAGCGTGCCGAAAGTGGCGCCGCCGTCAACCGACACGGCCAACGCGGGATCCGCGTCCGGCGCAAGGCGCACCGCCGCGTTGAGCGGGTTCGTACCGGTGACATTGGTGGCGGGCGCAAGGCCGTTATTGGCGTAGTTCATTCCGAACGACAGCTTCGTGCCGGGCGTGAACTCGGTCGCTTCTTCAAGCGAGGTGGTCGCGTTACCGGCAGCGTCGGTCGTGGTGACATAGGCCAGAACATCGCTGTTCAGGCTGACTTTGGGTTCACTGGCCGAGGCCGCAACCGGCGCGCTTTCCTGCGCGGCCAGCGGCGCCATCGGAATGGCCAGGGCGAGCAGTGAAGTCGCCAGTTTCGTAAGCGTTTTCATGAAGTTTGCTCCTTTGTCTCGAATATTTCTCGATTGCTGGGTCAATCGCCGGATCAATCGCCAATTCAGTCGATCGTAACGTCGAATGTGATGGTGTGGGTGGTGCCCCCGGCCGCCGTGCCAAGTTCGACGCTGATGCCGTTCTCGTCGGTGGCCTCGCCCGCATCATCGCCGCTCGCATCGGTGAGCGCAGCGGTGTCGAGCGTCAGAGTGCCGGGCGCGTAGGTCGTGCCTTCGGGGATGGCGTCAGCGATGATCAGATCGTCGATAGAGCCCGAACCCTCGATCACAGCGGACAGGGTGAAGGTCGCAACCGTGCCGGGCACCGCGCTTTCACCGCCAAACGGATCAAGCAGGCTGACCGACTTGGTAAGGTTGAGGCTGGTGATCCCGACACGCAAAGTGCCGCTGGCCGGGGCGGAAGCCGTCGTCGTTCCGGCGACAGCGTCGCCGCCGCCTTCGCCTTGGCCGGCAAAGACGGTTCCAGGCGCTCCGTTTCCGGTCTGCGCGCTGGCCGTCAGTTCAACCTGCGACAGTTGACCATCGGTCACATCGTCGGGAACCGTGACGAGAACGAAGACCGTGACGGTCTCGTCAGCCGCGAGGATCGCAGTCGTCTCAGGCGAGGTCAGGATCTCGTCAACGCCGTCATCGTAAACGCCGTTGCCATTGCTATCGATGGCGATGCTTTCGACGACCGTTTCAAAGTCGTTGTCCGCCACATTCGGGTTGGCGACCAGCTCAAAGGCTTCGGGGCCGTTGCCCTGGTTGGTCACCTCGAATGTGAGGATGGACTGGCCCGGTGTCGCGGCCAGCGGCCCCGAGTCCAGCGAGGTAACCGTAACGTCAAGCAGTTCATCGACCCGCACAACGACGGTGTTCGAAGAGATCGTTTGCGAACCGCCTGCGTCTTCGTAAGTCGCGGTGGCGGTGTTCTCGATAAGCGTCCCAGCGCTGATCCCGCCGGCCAGAGCCGGGTGAGCCAAGGTTAACACCGCACCAGTGGACACGGCGAATATCGAGCGAGTGAAGGCCTTCGTATACATACCTAGAGGCGATACGTAGAAATGGTTATTGAACCGTTAGGATCGCGCCGAAACCCTCGGATTTCTGGGAAGAATCGAGGGTTTATTGGCTTAGAAACGAGGTTAAGATCGACTTAGCCAGCGGCATATTGCGGCGTCGATTTTGCGCGTTTACTGACCGATGGGTAAAGTCCGGGTGTGGCGGCCAGTCATTGTAACCTACCGAAAGGTCAGGAATTTTGCCGTGGTGAGCTGCAATCGGCGCGAAACCCAGTCGTCCGCGTGCGGACTGCAAGGATACCCGCTCACATCAGCTGAGCGCAGACCATTCGGTAAATTTGATCGAGAGCAAAAAAATTTCGCGTGGGGGGGGGGTGGTGGACGCACTAGGGTTCGAACCTAGGACCCGCTGATTAAGAGTCAGCTGCTCTACCAACTGAGCTATGCGTCCACACTGATCGCTGTGTCTTGTTGACCGGATCGTGGCTTATCCGAAAGGGCGCTCAAAGCGCTCGGATCAAGCGAGGCGCTGCAAATAGCGATCCGTGACGGGATATCAAGCGATTTGGTTCGCTTTTTGCCCGCATCACCCGTTGACCAACGCGCGCTTCTCAGCGTGGTGTGGGGCGCAAGAGCTGCTTGAGCCTTTCCATACGTGTTTCCGCCGCCGGGGCCATCGCGATGGTTGAGCCCAAAGCGTCGTGGATGTCGTGCGTTATGACAAGGACCCCTTCGCGCTCCAGCTGATGAGCGATCCGCAGCGCCGATGATTGGGACGCGTCGAGCAGCGTGTGCAGATCGCGCAGCGTCGTCTTTTGCCCCTCGCGACCGCGCTGGTCGAGCGTTTCGATCAGCTGCGCGGGCAGCGCAGGCTCAGGGCAACCGTTCCTTTCTTCTAAATCGCTCATGCCATTCCCTGTCTCGTTAAAGTCATCCGCGCGCGCGCCTTCGTTTCGGCGCTGCGCGTTTGCGACCCCGGTTGCCTGGCGGGGGTCGATTTTCTTGGGGGAAACGAGCCCCCCGCCAGGACTTGAAACAGGCGCTCGGTTTCGCGCTACACGGAGGCGACCCCGCGCGTGATCCGAGCCAACGCCTGTGTCATATGAAGGTGCTCGATATGACGGTTGGCTTGTGGTCGAACTTTACGTCTACGGAAAGTCGCCCAACCGGGGGACGTGGTGTAGTGGGGGCATGTCATGCAGCGATATTTTGCGACAATTGAAGGGCTCGAGGACATTGGCGACATCCTGCGCTACTCGAGTCAGGTGTGCCTTGATCAGGGCGCGCTGCGCCACAGCTACCACCTGACGCCGCAATTCGACGCGCAGGTCTCGGATCGTGTGGCGGTGTTCGCGCACGGCTTCAGCGATGCCTGGCTGGCGCGTTATGAGCGGTCCGATTTTCGCAAGAAGGATCCCATTCCCGACCGCGTCATGCGGCATGGAGCGCTGCTGACCTGGGCCGATGCGCGCGATGCGGCTCCCAACACCCCTGATAACGAAAACTATTTCAAAGCCATGGATGAAGAGGGGTTGGTTCACGGTTTTGGCCTGCCGCTATTCGGGCCGCGCTCGCGCGACGCCTATGCCGGGTTCGATTTCGGACGGCCGATCTCGGAGATTTCGAACGAGGCGCTTGGCGTCGTGCGTTCGGTGCCGCAGGCGGCGCACCAACGGGTTTGCATCCTGTTGGAGAGCAGGGACGAGGTGCCCGTCCTTTCCGAACGCGAAACGCAGGTTATGCAGTGGATTGTGCGCGGAAAATCACTCGGAATGATCGCCGATATTCTTGAAATCTCGCCTGATACGGTCAAAACCTATTCCAAACGGATCTACGCCAAGCTTGATTGTTCGGATCGTGTTGGCGCGACTGTGGCGGCGCTCAAATTCGGATTGGTCAACGTCTAAGCGCTGGCTAGCCCGCCGCGCGGCGTGTTCTGGTTCCAGCGGTTGACCATCATGAGCGCGCCGATGCAGATCATGTTGGTGAGCATCGAAGATCCGCCATGGCTCATGAAGGGCAGGGGGATTCCCACCACGGGCGCCATACCCATCACCATCATCAAATTAACCGCGATGTAGAAGAAGATCGTTGCGCTCATCCCTGCGGCGAGCAGGCTGGCGAAGCGGTCGGTGCTCTCGCGCGCAACTTTGAGGCCCCAGCGCAAGATGACGCTGAAGACCGCGAGCACGAAAAACCCGCCGACCAGCCCCCATTCCTCGGCCATGGTAGCGAAGACGAAGTCGGTGTGCGGTTCGGGCAGGTAATTGAGGTGGCTTTGCGAGCCGTTGTTGAAGCCCTTGCCAAAGATGCCGCCTGATCCGATCGCGATCTTTGACTGGGCGATGTGATAGCCATCGCCCAGCGCGTCGGCCTCGCTGTCGAACATGGTCAGGATGCGGCGCTGTTGGTAGTCTTTCAGCCCGAAATAGAAGGCGACGGGCGCGGCGGCGAGCGCGGCGATGCCTCCTGCGACAAACCAGCGCAGCGGCAGTCCAGCCAGCAGCATGACGACGCCTCCGCCGAAAGCGATGGCGAGGCTGGTGCCAAGGTCGGGCTGCATCAGAACCAGAGCCATGGGCAAAGCGACCATCGTCCCCGGCACGAGAAGCGCACGCCAGCTCGTCACCATTCCCATCGGCAGTGAAGAATAAAACATCGCCAAAGTGACGACGATTACCGGCTTCATCAGCTCGGATGGCTGCAAATTCATGAAGCCCAGATCAAGCCAGCGCTGACTGCCACCGCGCAAGGCTCCCATCGCTTCCACTCCGACAAGGAGCAGTAAAACAATAATATAGACGGGATAAGTCATAAACCGCACGAAGTCGCGGGGGAGGGCGGTGATCATGACCGCTAACACCAGCGCGACGCTGAAACGCAGCAGATGCGAGCTTGCATAGGGCTGCATTGAGCCGCCGGCGGCTGAGAACAGCACCGCTGCGCCAAACGCGACCAGCAGGAACAGCGGGATCAGCATGCCCCAGGGCTGGCGCGAGATGGCGTAGGGCACGACGCTGGCGCGTTGCGTAATCATCGATCAGCGGTTCCGGCACTGTCGGGTGTGCCGCCAAGCAGGCTCGTGGCGTCGGGCGGCGGGGTGCCTGCCGCCGTCTGGTCTTCGCGTGGTACGATGGCGTCGTCGGCGATGGCTTCGGACTGCCGAGCTGCGAGGCGCGCTTCGGCTTCGACCTGGTCAAAGATGTCTTCGTCGCGCCGGGGCGGCGGCGTTACCGTGGCGCCGCGTTCCGCTGCGTAGGCGGCGTAGCGCTTTTCAAGGCGTTCTTGCGCCGTGCCGCCCCATTGCCTCTCAAGCGCGGTCAGGGCGTCGAGCCCTTTTTGCGGATCAAACAGGAAGGTCATGACATCGCGCGCAATCGGGTAGGCCGAGCCCGACCCGCCACCATGCTCGATCACGACGGCGCCCGCGTATTTCGGCTTGTCGAAGGGAGCGAAGAACACGAACAGGCCGTGATCGCGGTATTTCCAAGGCCCGCTGCGGCCATCGGATACGCTCAGCGAGACGACTTGCGCGGTTCCGGTTTTGCCAGCGAGTTGAATGCCATCAATCGGCAGCCGGGCTCTGCGCGCCGTCCCTGCGCCGTTGACCACATCGCTCATCGCTTGTCGGACGTAGTCGATCTCCTGGCTGCCGAAGTCATAGGGGCGCGCTTGCGAAGACGTTTTGTCCAGAACTAAACGGGGATTGAGCTGCTTGCCGGTCGCCAACCGTGCCGCCTGGACCGCCAATTGCAGCGGGCTGGCGAGATAATACCCTTGGCCGATGGAGGCGTTGACGGTGTCATACGGCTCCCATGGGCGGCCGAACTTCTTTTCCTTCCATTCGGGGTTGGGAACGGTGCCATAGAATTGGCTGTTCACGGGCAGGGGAAATTGCTTACCCATCCCGAAATCGCTCGCCATCGCAGCGACTTTGTCAAAGCCGATTCTCTGAGCAAAATGGTAGAAATAGCTGTCGCAGCTCTGCGCAATGGCACGGTTCATGTCGACCGAGCCGTGATTGGAGTGGCACCGGAAAAAACGGTTGCCGATCCGCCGCCCACCACCGCAAATGATGCGTTCTTCCGGGTCGATCCCGGCTTCGAGAAAGGCGAGGCAGTGCATGGGCTTGATCGTGGAGCCGGGCGGATACAAGCCTTGCAGCACCTTGTTGCGCAGCGGCACGCGTTCATCTTCGCGCAGCATGGCGTATTCGACGCTGCCGATCCCGTCGGAAAAGCTGTTGGGATCAAAGCTGGGCATTGAGGCCATGCACAAAAGATCGCCGCTGTCGCAATCCATGATGACGACCGATCCGCTCTCCAGACCGATGCGGCGCGAGGCGTAATCCTGCAACGGGCCATCGATGGTCAGCTTGACCGGATCGCCCTGAACATCGTCGCGCGTTTCAAGGTCGCGGATGATGCGTCCGCTTGCGGTAACCTCGACCCGGCGCGCGCCCGGTTCGCCGCGCAACTCCTGCTCGAACTGGCGCTCCAGACCGTCCTTGCCGATCTTGTAGCCCGGCGTCACCAGCAGGGGATTGCGGTCTTCCTCGGCGTATTCCTCCGCGTTGGCGGGACCGACATAGCCGATCAGGTGCCCGACGGACGCGCCGATTGGGTAGAACCGCGAAAAACCACGCTGAGGCACAACCCCTTGCATATCGGGCAGGCGCACGCTGAGCGCGGCGAATTGCTCATAATCGAGGCCGCTGGCGACTTCGACGGGTTGGTAGCCGCTCGACACGGCGACTTCCTGTTTGATGTCGGCGATGCGGGTCGGGTCAAGCGAGAGGAGCGCGCCAATCTCGTCGATCATCGCATCGGGCTTGGTCAGCCGGTCCGGGATGACATCGACACGAAAATCCGCCCGGTTCGAGGCGAGCGGGGCCCCGTTTCGATCAAGGATCCAACCCCGGCGCGGCGGTATCAGCGTGAGATTGACCCGGTTGCTTTCGGATTCGAGCCGATATTTTTCGTTCTCGGCAATCGCCAGATAGCTCATCCGCACCGCAAGCAGCACAGCGACGCCGCCCTGAATGGTGCCGATAACGACGCTGCGGCGGTCGAACGTGTTTTTGAGGATAGAGGCGTTGACGACCGGAGGGCGAGAGCTGAGGCCGCTTTTAGCGAACAGCTTCTTCAAGAGACCCTCCGCGCCCGCGACAATCGGAACCGGTCGAAAACCGCGACGATCTGCGCAATCAACGGATAAAGCAGGATCGCCAAAAGCACTTGCGGTATCAACGCAAGCATCATCGCCGCCGTCAGTTGCGCCCCAGAAACCACCATCGCCACAAAGATATAGGCGCTCGCGCCTAGACCGGCGGTGAACCAGTCTTGCGAAAAACCGCGCCAGGGAAAGCGCGCTTCGATGAGTTCCAGCGTGATCATCGCGAGCGACCATAGCAAAATCGCGCTTCCAAAGGGCTGGCCGCTGAACAGATCGTCAAACGCGCCGAGCGGAACGCCTGCCCACAGCGGCAAGAGGCCGGGGCGCATGATCCGCCAGCCCAGCAGCAGCAGAAACCCCAGCGGGGGCAAAACCGGAATTACATCGGCAAGCGCCAGAAACGGCAGCAGCGACCCGACCATGATCGTAATGTAGGGCACGCTGACCGCCCGCCACGGCGATTGCTCGCGGTTGATCCGGCTGCCATATTGGTCCGAGCGCGCGGTGGGCGAAAGGCGGTCCATCAGTCGCCTGCGCCTTCGATGCGCTGTTCCTGCGGGGTTTGCGCGACGTCCACGGCTACGTCTTCGTAGATGGGTTCGACGCTCACGAAATCGGTCGCCGAGGGATCCGCCATCAGACTGGCGATGCCGCCATCGGGCGTTAACTCGGTGATCACCGCCACCGCGACGCCGGGCCGATAATAGCCGCCCGCCCCGCTCGTCAAAAGGACATCGCCGACTTCAAGCGGGTTGAGACCCAAATTAATCAGCCGGATGCGCAAAAAGCCATCGCCGCGCCCTTCCGCCGAGGCCACCGTGTTGTCCTTGGCCCGGCGCACGGGAAGAAAGCTCTGGCTGTCGGTCAGCAACAGCACGCGCGACGAACCGCGCGAAACTTCGAGGATGCGGCCGACCACGCCGCGCGCTGAGCGAACGGGCATGCCGACCTTGACGCCATCGACACGGCCCGCGCTGATATACGCGAAGCGACGCGCGCTGGTGGAGCTGGAACCCACCAACCGCGCGGTCGCAACGGGCTCGATCTCGCCCTCGGCCAGCGCCAGAAGCGCTTTAAGCCGCTCGTTCTCTTGAGCGACCGCTTGCGCTTCTTCGAGGCGGATGCGAGCAATCTCGACCTCCTCGCGCAAAACGGCGTTTTGCTGGCCCGCGTTCCAATAGGCCGTGATCGTTTCCCAAACGCCACGCGATCCGGTGCGGACCACAGAGGTCGCCTGCCCGGCGGGAGAGACTGCGTCGTGAGCGGCCCCGCGCAACGGAGCCAGTGCCTGCGGCTGCCACAGCGAAAGCGCCAGCAAAGCAAGACCAAGCAACGCGCCAAGCGACGCCAGAACATACCCGGTGAACACCGAGTTCTGCTCCTTTTTCGAGAAGCCCGATCGGCGCGATGAAGGCGGCGCCATGGCTTGCAGTCCCCTTGCTTAGTCTTGCGCTCTCCAGCTGTGTCGGTGAGCAATCCCAGATTGGCGGTCAGGCGCCCATCAAAACGCCGCGATAGATCGGATCTTCCATGGCCCGGCCCGTGCCCACGGCCACGCAGGTAAGCGGATCTTCGGCAACGGAGACGGGCAGGCCGGTCTCTTCGCGCAGATGCTCGTCCAAACGGCGGATTAACGCGCCGCCGCCGGTCAACACGATGCCTTGGTCAACGATGTCGGCGGCCAATTCCGGCGCGGTGTTTTCCAGCGCGATACGCACGCCTTCGACGATGGCGCCGATGGGTTCAGACAAAGCCTCAGCGACATGCGCTTGATTAATGGTGATTTCCTTGGGAACGCCGTTCACGAGGTCGCGGCCTTTCAAGGTGATGATTTCGCCAGCGCCGTCTTCGGGGATCATCGCGATGCCGTAATCCTTCTTGATCCGCTCCGCCGTGGCGTCGCCGATCAACAGGTTGTGGTGTCGTCGTACATAGGAGACGATAGCCTCGTCCATCTTGTCACCCCCGGTGCGCACCGATGTGGTGTAAGCGAGGCCGCGCAGCGAAAGCACCGCAACCTCCGTCGTGCCGCCACCAATGTCGACAACCATCGAACCAACCGGCTCGGTCACCGGCATATCCGCGCCGATCGCCGCGGCCATAGGTTCAAGGATCAGGTGCACTTCCGATGCGCCAGCGTTCGACGCCGCGTCGCGAATGGCGCGCTTTTCAACCGACGTCGCGCCCGAGGGAACGCAGATCACGATTTCAGGATAGCGGAACAGGTTGCGCTTGCCATGCACCTTGCGAATGAAGTGCTTGATCATTTCCTCGGCGATTTCGATGTCCGCGATCACGCCGTCGCGTAAGGGGCGGATCGCTTCGATGGTGTCGGGCGTTTTACCCATCATCATCTTGGCATCATCGCCCACCGCTTTGACGCGCTTGATCCCGTTGATCGTCTCAATCGCGACGACGCTGGGTTCGTTGAGGATGATGCCCTGATCCTGGACGTAAACAAGCGTGTTGGCCGTCCCGAGATCGATAGCCATGTTTTGCGAACCGAATTTGAAAAGATTGGCGAAGAAGCTCATGATTTTTGTTCTGTTCCGTGATGCGCGAGGGACCGGGAAGGGGGCGCCGCTTTTGTGCAACAACAGCGTTCCGCGCGGGACCCGATCCACTAGGGTCTCATTGGCGTGGCCAATACCCGCAACGCCTAGCGAAACCTTGCGAAAAAGGCCAAAAAATTTGTTGAGGGAATTGGTAATTATGCACCGTCGCCCTCGAATTTGCGGTCATTGAAGGGTAACCTGCGACAAATGCCCTCCGAAGCCTCTCTGAACACGGCGAAAAACCGCCCGATTATCCGGCGCTTGCCGGGCGATCTTGTGAATCGGATTGCAGCGGGCGAAGTGGTGGAGCGCCCCTCCGCCGCGCTCAAAGAGCTGGTCGAGAACGCGGTGGATGCCGGCGCCAGCCGAATCGCGGTCGAATTGACCGATGGCGGGCTCACCCGGTTGCAGGTGACCGACGATGGCTGCGGGATGAGCGAGGCGGATATCGGCCTTGCGCTGGAACGCCACGCCACGTCCAAGCTTCCCGATGAAGCCATTGAGCTGGTCTCAACGCTGGGCTTCCGCGGCGAAGCCTTGCCATCGATTGCGAGCGTGGCGCGGTTAACGATTGAAAGCCGCGTTCCGGGAGCTTCCGAAGGGTGGCGCGCCGTTGTCGATCACGGAGAGCGCATCGAAGATACGCCCGCCGCGCTGCCTGTGGGCACTCGGGTTAGGGTCGAGCAATTGTTTGCCAAAGTGCCCGCGCGCCGCAAATTCCTGCGCACTCCGCGCAGCGAATATATCGCGTCCCTCGATGTCGTGCGCCGTCTGGCGATGGCGCGGCCCGATATCGCCTTTACGCTTGAAAACGGATCGCAGGGCAAGACGCGCAAAGCGCTCACCACACAAAGCGGCGAAGACTTGGCGACGCGGGTCGCTCAGATCGTTGCGCGCGAGTTGAAAGACAACGCGGTCGCCATCGATCTGGAACGCGAGGGGCCGCACGGCGCGCTGCGTCTGACCGGCCTGGCGGGCCTTCCGACCTACAATCGCGGGGTGGCCGATCACCAATATCTGTTCGTCAACGGGCGTCCGGTGAAGGACAAGGTGTTGGTTGGCGCGGTGCGTGGCGCTTATTCCGACATGCTCGCGCGCGATCGGCACGCGGTGCTGGCGTTGTTCCTCGAGATACCGCCTGAGGATGTCGATGTGAACGTCCACCCCGCCAAGACCGAAGTGCGCTTTCGCGACGCGGCGGCGGTGCGCGGCTTTATCGTCTCGGGCTTGCGGCAAGCGCTCGCCACGGGCGACCGACGATCCGCACAAGGGCCCGACCGGGCCGCGATGGAGCGGTGGCAGACGGAACCCGTTCAGGGCGAACCCGCGCCCGCAATGCGCTCGATCTTTGAAGGGCGCGATTGGTCTGCGCCGAGCGCGCGTCCAGCAAGTGGCGTCTCGGAACCGCGACCGCAATGGAATGGTCCTGCACCCTCGCATGACGCCCTGCCGCAGGGGCGCGCCGAAGAGGCCGCGCCGCTGCCCGAAGACGCCGCGCAATTTCCGCTCGGCATCGCCAGGGGGCAGGTCAACAACACCTATATCGTCGCCGAAAGCGCGGACGGGCTTGTGTTGGTGGACCAACACGCCGCGCATGAACGCCTGGTGCTGGAGCGCCTTAAACGCTCCGGCGCTGAGGAAGCGGCCAAGAGGTCGCAGGCGCTGCTCGTGCCTGATGTGGTCGAGATGGACGAGGTCGATTGCGATCGTCTTGAACAGGCGGCCGAAGGGCTGGCGCGCTATGGCCTTTCGATTGAACGGTTCGGTCCGGCGGCCATGCTGGTCCGCGCGGTCCCGGCGGCCATTGCCAAGGCGGACACCGGAAAATTGCTGCGCGACCTCTCCGATGACATTGCGAAGCACGGCGCGCAGGATGACAGCGGGTCGCTGCTGCTGGCCGAACGGCTCGAATATGTGCTGGCGACCATGGCGTGTCACGGATCGGTGCGGGCAGGGCGCGTGCTTTCGGTGGCCGAGATGAACGCGCTGCTGCGCGAGATGGAAGCGACGCCGCGTTCAGGCCAATGCAACCACGGGCGGCCCACCTGGGTGAAGCTCGATATGGACGACGTCGAAAAGCTCTTCGGACGGCATTAAGCGCCGGCCCTGAGGCGATGACATAAAGGATCTGGGATATGCGTTTTGTTTTGGCTTCCTTGATGATGCTAGGCTTGGTCGCGTGCAGCGAACCCGACAACAGCGGCTTTGTCGATGCGGAAGATTACGAACAAAAAGCCGCTAAAGACAACGACCACGATCACGATCATGATGGCGACGGCGAACCCGACCATGACGCCGAGGACCATAATCACGACCACGATTGATCTGGCACTATGAGGGAGGGGATGATGCGCCTAGGTTTGGTTTTGATGACGCCCTTCGCCTTGGCGGCTTGCGGTGAGCCCGGCTCTTCCGCGCCAAGCGCGTCGGCGCAAACTGCCGCCGGCGACACCGCACCCGTTTTCTACTCAAATCCTGCTTTCAAAGAAAAGGGCTACCCTTTTTCCGAAAGCGTTGAGGTGGGCGGGTTCGTGTTCCTCTCCGGGCAGCTCGGCACCGATCCTGCGACTGGCGAGCTCGTCGAAGGCGGCATCGAACCCGAGGCGCGCCAAGCGATGGAAAACATCAAGGCCGCGCTTGAACGGCGCGATCTCACCTTTGCCGACGTGGTCAAATGCACCGTCATGATCGACGAGATGGCCGATTGGCCCGCCTTCAACACCGTCTACGGCGACTATTTCGACGGCGATTTCCCCGCCCGCAGCGCGTTTGGTGCGGAAGCGCTAGCGCTGGGCGCGGCGGTTGAAGTTGAGTGTATCGCGGCGCGCTAAGCCTCGATCAGGCGGTCCGAAATTCGGGAATGCCCGCGTCGCTGTCGAGTTCAGGAATTATACGATAGCGCGCGAGGATCAGGCTGAAGAGCCCGAACACGATCAAGCCTAGCGCCGTCGCAGTGAACAAGGCGCCCTGTCCCGCTAGCGAAGCCAGCGCGCTTCCGAGCGTTTTCACATTTTCAGCGCCCTGCGACAGAAAGCCTGTCTGGACTAGCGACCACCCGATGGCCGCGTAGACCACGCCGCGCGCGATGTAGCCAAGCGCGCCCATCCAACGCGAGGCGTGGGGTGCGGTGGACGACAGGCGCTGCATGAATTCGCCGGTGATCCCCTTCTTGATCTGAAAGGCGGCGACAACGAAGAATATCAGGCCAAGAATGCCGAGGAATGTGCCGCCAAAGTTCACACCGAGCACGCCCGACGCAGCCTGTTGCGCTCCACCGCCCGAGCCGCTCGCCGTCGAATTCGCGAATTGAAACGCTGAAAGAGCAAGCGCGAGGTGCCCGATACCAGAGCCAGCGTGGCCAAGTCGCTTGCCCCACCCCTTGGCGTCCTGACCTTCGTTTTCGATGTCAAAGACAGGCGAGGCGAAGCGGAACAGCGCGTAAAATGTCAGGCCGACGACCATGATCCAAAGGATTGCCGTTCCGGCCGGGAAGTTCTCAATGGCTTTGAAAATGCCATCGGTGCCTTCGCTGATCTGGCCTGCGCTGGTGATCGCAATCAGGCCCAGTACCGAATACAAGACCGCCCGTGACAGGTAACCCACGCGCACAAACCAATTAAACTTTTCCGATTTATCGACCACGATGCGCTCCTAATGGTGGGTGTTACCCCCGCTACCAAAAGCGCCGCGCGTTCGTTCCAATTTGACGTTTCAATTTGGCGGCTAGACGTTGAACTTGAACAGCATGATATCGCCGTCCTGAACGTCGTAATCCTTGCCTTCCTGCCGCATTCTTCCCGCTTCTTTCGCGCCCGCTTCCCCGTTCAGCGCGACGTAGTCATCGTAAGCGATGGTTTCGGCGCGGATGAAGCCTTTTTCGAAATCGGTGTGGATTTCGCCCGCTGCCTGTGGGGCCTTCGCGCCCGCCGGGAAAGTCCAGGCGCGTGTTTCCTTGGGGCCTGCGGTGAAGAAGGTGTTGAGGCCGAGCAAGGTGTAGCCCGCGCGGATGACCCGGGCGAGGCCGCTTTCGCTCAAACCCAGCGCCTCGAGATATTCACCGCGTTCCTCTTCGGGCATGGCGATCAGCTCTGCTTCGATCGCGGCGGACACGACCACGGCCTGCGCGCCTTCGCTCGCGGCTTTGGCGAAGACGGCTTGCGAGAGCGCGTTGCCTTCCGCAGCCTCGTCTTCGGCGACGTTACAGACATACAGAACCGGCTTGGCGGTGAGCAACTGCGCCTGTTTGAACACGCGCGCTTCCTCTTCATCCTTGGGATCGACGAGACGCGCCGGCTTGCCATCGCGCAGCAGTTCCAGCGCCTGCCCCAGCACGCTGGCGAGGATTTTCGCTTCCTTGTCACCCGCCGTCGCGCGTTTCTCGGCGTTCGATACACGCTTTTCGAGGCTTTCGAGGTCGGCCAGCATCAGCTCGGTTTCGACCACTTCGGCGTCAGCGAGCGGGTCGACCTTGTTGGCGACATGCTGGATATCGTCGTCCTCAAAGCAGCGCAGAACGTGCACAATCGCGTCAACTTCGCGGATATTGCCGAGGAATTGGTTGCCCAATCCTTCGCCCGCGCTTGCGCCTTTCACGAGGCCCGCGATGTCAACAAAGCCCAATTGCGTCGCGACGACCTTCGCGCTTTTCGCGATCCCTGCAATTGCATCGAGCCGCTCATCAGGCACTGCGACCTGGCCGACATTGGGCTCAATCGTACAGAACGGATAATTCGCAGCCTGCGCGGCCTGCGTTTCGGTGAGCGCGTTGAACAAGGTGGACTTGCCGACGTTCGGCAGGCCCACGATACCGCATTTGAAACCCATGGTGGTGTATCTCGCTGAAGTGGTTTGCGGCGCGCTATACGCGAAAGCGCGAGGGGCTCAAGAGAGGCTCTTGATACGCCGCGCGCGCAGTCACGTTTTGTGAACCGCGTTGATCAGCGGGCCATAGGGCGAAGCGCCGAGCCAGTCGGTCTGCACTTTCGCGGTGAGCTCATTAAGAGGCACCTGCGGTTTGAGCCCCGGATGCACCGCGCGGCGCAGCGGGCGCGTTCCGGGCGGCATGGAGATGACTTCCGCCATAGCGTTCGGAACATCCATCGGATCGGTTGAACCCCCGCCGGTGCGGTTGCCCAATTGCGCGATCATGGCGGTGTAGCCGTCGGTGTGCTTTTCCTCTGCGCGTTCGAGCAGGCGCATCGCGTTTTCGTTGGCGTTCTTCCAGATCATTGTCGGGTAACCACCGGGCTGAATGATGGTCACCTCCACGCCGTGCGGCACAAGCTCATATGCCATCGATTCGCTCATCGCTTCGAGCGCGAATTTGGTCGGCGAATATTGGCCGTATGCTGGCACAATCACTTTGCCGAGCTGGGATGAGACGTTGATAATCAGCCCGCTTTTTGCCGCGCGCATCGCGGGCAGCACGGCGCGCGCCATGCGCTGCGGGCCAAAGACGTTGGTTTCGAACATGTGGCGCGTGGCGTCCATGTCCTGAATTTCGACCGGGCCGCCATAGGAAATCCCGGCGTTGTTGATCAGGACATCCAGCGTGCCGCCCGTCGCCATCAGCGCTTGTTTCACGCCTTCTTCGACCTGTTGGTCCGAGGTGACGTCGATCTCCACCACTTGCAGATCGAGCTTTTCGTTGAGCGCCAGCATGCGCAACTGATCGGCTTCCTTGCGCGGCAAGCGTCGCATCGTGGCGATGACTTTCGCGCCTTGGCGTGCGTAGCTTTCCGCAGCGAGACGGCCAAAGCCGCTGGAGCAGCCGGTGATCAGGACGCTTTTGCCTTTGAGGTTGATTTTCGGTTTGACCATGTCGGATTGCGCGGCGGTGGCAGCGGCGGCGAGTGCGCCCGTTGCGGCGGCCCCGGCAAGCAGATGGCGGCGGTTGATCTGGGTCACGGGCTTTCTCCCTTGGTGTCTTGTGTTGAGGCAAGCGTCTCACGCGCGGCTTCATCAGGCAAGACCTGATCAGCCTCAAGCTCGGAGGCGTCCTCGAACACGCCGAGTTCGTGCATCGCTTCTTGCAGCGCCCACAGCGCATAGATGTCGTAAACCGCGTGGCCAATCATGACCGTCAGCAGGCTCTCGGTCTGCCAATAGATCACGCCGAACAGGCAGCCGATGGCAAAGATCAGCGCGCTGCTGAGCGGCTGTGCAAAATGGATCAGCGCAAACAACGCAGCGGCCACAATGAGAGCGAGCGGGACGGGGAGATGATCTCCCAGCAAGGTCTGCAATCCGCCGCGAAACAGGGCCTCTTCTCCGATGCCGGCGCATAGCGAGATGAACACAATCGAGCCGAGTGAGATGCGGTGCCTCAGAAACGAGTAATTGGCCGCTTGCGAACGGATCAGCCACTCGGCGTATTTCGGGAAAGCCTTTGCCATCGCGAAACTGAACGCGATCAGCGCGGCTGCGAGGATCAGACCGTGCGCGGTTTCGACCCAATTGAACGCGATAAAAGGCGCTTGCGAGCCATCCGCGATCACCCATAAGGCGACGCCCAAGGCGGTGAAGAACGTCGCCTGAAGGCCGATATACGTAAGCACTTTCCAGATCGGCATGTCCGCAAACGGGTCGACCTTTCCGGCGGAGTTTTTGCTCACTGCATCCTCAGCGCGACGTCGTTGATGAAGCGCACCGGATCGCCCGCCGCCAGCCATTCGGCCTCCGCCGCCATCGCGCCGATCATGTCGGTCAGCGGGTCGATCTCAGCCTTGGCGTAATTGCCGAGCACATATCCGCTCACCCGGTCCTTGTGCCCGGGATGGCCGATGCCGATGCGCACGCGCTGAAACTCTTTGCCCAGATGCTTGTCGATGGAGCGCAGGCCGTTGTGGCCCGCCGTGCCGCCGCCCTGCTTTACCTTCACTTTGAAGGGGGCAAGGTCGAGCTCGTCATGGAACACCGTCAGCGCGTCCATTTCCAGCTTGTAGAACCGCATCGCTTCGCCGACGCTCCGCCCGCTTTCATTCATGAAAGTCGAGGGCTTGAGCAGCAGCACTTTGTGCGTCCCGATCCGGCCTTCGCGCACCAGCCCCGAGAACCTCTTTTGCTCCGGGCCAAAGCCATAGACCTGCGCCATCGCGTCCATCGTCATGAACCCGACATTGTGCCGATGAAGCGCGTATTTCGCGCCCGGATTTCCAAGGCCTACCCAGATTTGCATGCGCGAGGGCTTAATCACCCTTGGCGCAAAACAAAACACCGGGCCTCTTTCGAAGCCCGGTGTCTTGGTGATTGTGGTGCAAAAGCGCCGTGATGGCGGGGGATTTACTCGCCGTCTTCGGCTTTCTGGTTGGTCGCTTCGACCTCGTCAGCGGCCGGTGCCTCGCCCTCGTCCTCTTCGGCTTCGTCATCGCTGCGCTTGAGCGCCGACGGAGCTACGAGGGTGGCGATGGTGTAGTCGCGGTCGGTGATCGCGCTCTCGCTGCCTTCGGGCAGGCTCACTTCGCTGATGTGGATCGAATCGCCGACATCCTTGCCGGTCACGTCGATCGTGATCTCATCAGGGATGGCGTCCGAAGCGCAGATGAGCTCCAGCTCGTGACGAACCACGTTGAGAACGCCGCCTTTCTTGAGGCCGGGCGATTCTTCTTCGTTGATGAAGACAACCGGGACCGAGACATCGATCTTGGCGTCTTTCGAAAGGCGCAGGAAATCCGCGTGCGTCGGGCGATCCGTAACCGGGTGCAGCGCCACATCCTTGGGGATTGTGCGCACGTTCTTGCCGTCGACTTCGATCTGCAGGATCGAGTTCATGAATTGGCCGGTCATCAGCTGACGAACCAGTTCCTTTTCCTCGACATGGATCGTGATGGGTTCTTCCTTGCCGCCGTAAATCACAGCGGGAATCCGACCTTCACGGCGAAGTGCTCGGGAGGCTCCCTTGCCAGCCCGTTCGCGGCGTTCAGCCGGCAGAGTAAGCGTATCGCTCATGGTACTTTGCCTTTCGAATGCGTGTTTGAATTGGGTTTCGAACGCCCCGCCTCCAGGGATGACCAGAACGCCGAAGTCGCGCCCGTTAGAGGGGATGCGGGCACAAAGCAAGAAAATTGCGCGGGCAGCGCTTCCGCCGCCCGCGCGTCTTTTCAAGCCCGAGGGGCGGATTACTGGATGCGCGTCACCGCGATGTCGCGGTCTTCGAGCATGTCCTGCACGCTTTTCTCACCGGCGAGATGGCCTGCGCCCACCGCGATGAACACCGTTCCCGGCGTGTTGTCGAGCCGCGCGTCGATCCATTCCGCCCAATTGGCGTTGCGGTTGTACAGCAGAGCATCGGCGATGGTGGGATCATCCATTCCCTCATTCATGATTTCCGCGAGGCCATCGGCGTCACCGACAACCCAGCGCGCGACCATATTGTCGAGCATTTCCTTGACTTCATCCATGCCATCCACGGCTTCCATCAGAAACTCGACCTGCTTGTCCTGCGGGAGAGTGTCGAACACGCCGAGCTGGAATTCTGCGGTCTCCAGCGCGTCCTGTGGCTTGTCGCCGATCTTGCTCAAAAGCACTTTTTCAACGCCGCTGTCGGGCGAATAGCCTTCCTTCATCAGCGGCAGCATGGTGAGCGTGAGGCCAACCATCCACGGCTCAAGCCCATCGAAGGCCGGGGCCGGGATGCTGAGGCCAGCCAGAGCCGCTTCGTATGCGGCGGTCTGTTCCTCGCTCAGCAAAGAGCGCAAGGTCGTTCCAGCGGGCAGAGCCGATTTCTGGATAGCCAGCGCCTGCATCGCCTGCTCACTCGCCGGATCCATACGGATTTCGGTCACGAGCGTGTCGGATGACGTCAGCGCGTTGGCGATGTCTTCGTCGTACCACTCGATGCCTTCGGGCAAAGCGTGAACGGTGCCAAACAGATAGATCGTGGTGTCTTCGTCCGCGACCTTCCACAGCGCGGGGCCACTGGCCTCGGTCTCGGCCTTCGCGGCCTCCATATGGCCATCGGCCAAAGCGGGGCTGATCGCAAACAGAGCAAACGTGGCCGCGCCAGCGGTGAGAAGAGATTTAATACGCATGAGGGGATTCCTTTCGTGGGTGTTCAATAGCGGAAGTAAGCTTGCAAAGAAGTGACTGGGTGAAGAGTTGGGTTTACCGGGAGCGAATCCAGGCGATAGCGAACACGATCATTGTCGAGAAAAATCCAAGCGCCCAGACACCGGCGACGCTCGGCGCGGGGACAAGCCCGCCAGAATGCAGAACGGCCCAGGCCGGCGCTCCGCCCATGACGATCATGCCGCCGCCCGTGTAGCCGATTAGATTGCGCTCCCTCACCAGTTCATCAATGACAGTGAACGACCAGAACGGAAGCGCAATGAAGCCGAGCACGATGGTAACGGCGAGGATCACGGCGATGGTCGGATCAAACACCATCGTTTCCCATTGACCGAAGAACAGATCGCCGCTGCCCTTATCAGCCAGCACCGTAACCGCGCCAAGCACCATGCCAATCACGCCTGCAAAGGCATAGGTGATAATCTCGCGCCGGTTGCGCTGTCGGGTCCGGGCTTCGCCGGGGGATAGATCTTTGGTCACGCGGTTTCTCCGTCGTCAAAAATGTCTTCAATCGGCATCTCGAATAGGCGCGAAATGCGAAAGGCAAGGGGGAGGGACGGGTCATGCTTGCCCGTCTCGATGGCGTTTACGGCTTGGCGCGACACGTCGAGCCGTCCGGCCAATTCGGCCTGGCTCCAATCGCGTTCGGCGCGCAGAACTTTGAGGCGGTTCTTCATGGGGAACCTCGCCAGCGCATAAATCGTGCGCCTTTGCGTGGAGTAGGAAAGGTCACGAAGCCTCTCCCGTAAAGAAGGGCAGACCGTCCCAGCGCTCGCGAACCACTGCAAAACCGTATCCGGCGTAAAATACGAAGGCGGTGAAGGCGGTCAGCGTTTGCGCGTCGGTCCAGAACACAATGAATTGCGAAGCCCCCGTCTGCGTCTCTTCGGAGGCCAATGCGTATCCAGCGGAGTGCGCGATGTCGGCGACATTCACGATCCAGTTGGCAAACAGAAAGAGCACCAGAAAACCCATGGCGAACCGCATCGCGATCTCCAGCCGACCGCGCATGAATTCGTCCGCGTAACTGCCAAAGGCGGCCAGAAACAATCCCGTCATCGTAAAGCCCCAGGCGAGACCGACGATGATGTTATCCGCGCCGAGAAACGCGTTCGCCAAGTTGAGCGCCGAAGCCGCCGAGGCGACCCACATGAGATTGTAAAGCTTCGAGCGTTCTTCTTCGTCGATTTGGTTGGGTTTGTAGGGCATGGTTTGGTTCCTCAGGGCGAGCAGGGGCGGCACGGGCTCGAATGGCGTTTTCAGCTCAAGGCGTCGCGCAAGCGGCGACCGGCGAGAGCGGTGTGGAAACT
Organism: Pseudomonadota bacterium; assembly: GCA_039033515.1. GTDB lineage: Bacteria > Pseudomonadota > Alphaproteobacteria > Sphingomonadales > Sphingomonadaceae > Erythrobacter. Next base: position 126,289 of record JBCCCM010000005.1, on the reverse strand, counting down.
GACGGCGATGATCGCCAAGGCGACGTCGGTTGGCGGAAGAGCAGCCTTGGTCCATGGCAAATGCGCCATCCCCATAAGAGCGCCCGACACGCTGAGCGCGATCAGCGCGGCAAAGGCGATTTGTTGCTGAGCGAATTCATCCTGCATGCGAGTAATGAACAGGGCGATCATCGATCCGATCGTGAAGCCTGTCGCGAGAGGCTGAAACAGAAAGGCGTTTGGCCATATAAGACCAGCCAGATACAGCCACGACGCGGGCAGGCCGATCCACAGCGCTTTGTAAGTGAAGTTGCGGTCGCTTTCGGTCGGCTCTTTGAGCAATTGAGGCATGGTTTAAAACACCACTCCGGCGTGAAACAGGATCACACCCGCCGTTTCGCCGATTTCGTTCATGGCAACGAGCAAAGCCATCAGGAGCATCGCTGAAAGAAGCGCGCTGACCAACTTCTCGTTTTCGAGACGTTTGTCTGAGGTGTTCGTCATGGCGCGATCCTGCTCTTTGGCAATTGACTTGCGGGGAAGGTGTGCGGTTGGCGAAGGCATCAGAACCCTCCTTTAAGACGCTTGATCTGGCAGCCCGCGAAGAACGCCAGCAGGATGACGTGCACCGAAAACCGTTCGATGACACTGTCAGCCTGCTTGGGCGGGTCGAACTCGCCCACATCGAGGCCTTGCGCCTGCGCGGCTTCATGCGCTTCGAGGGCGCTGCTGACATCGACGCCTAGAAAGGCCGCTTCGACCCAGATCCCCAGCAAAAGCCAGACGATCGCGGCGAAAAACGCCCAGGTCGTGCCCGAATGCCAGACGGCTTGCGTGAACTCATCGACGTTCCTTCTGAAGAACATCGCGAAGACCGCATACGTCTCACACAGGACGGCAATAAGAAGCGCGAGCATCATGAGGCCCGGCATCAGCAGCGCGTCGCCTTCGTTGAAGTCCATCAAGAACATATCTGCAAGCGCAAGGCCTACGGGCAGAATGACGACCGCCACGGAACCAATATTCGCCGCGCGCATGAACCTATCGACGTTGCGTTGGCGTTTCGAAGGTTGGCTGGTCTCAGTCATTGTCAGTCCCGAAGCGGTGTGTGGGTTGAAAGAAAAGAGGGGGGAGGTCGCTCTCGCCTGCGGGGCGTTGTCACCGGGGAAGTGACCGTTGAGCGCGAGAGCGACCTGTTGGCCTCAGGCGCCGGGGGCGGCGTCTTTGGCGGGGGCGGCGGTATTGGTGGCAAAGCGCGTGCGCTGCGCGTTGGCTTTGGCGACGGCGAAGCGGACCTCGGGTTGCGCGGCGGCGAGCGCGCTGGCGCGGCATTGGCGCTCAAGCCGGACAGAGGCGCTGTCGCGGCCACCGTTGCGGCACATCTGGTTGATGCGGGTGCGGATGCGATCATCGAGGCGGCTGACGTCCTTGCGCTGCGTCAGGTCCAGATCCTTGTGCTCGACCGATGCGGAAAAGTCGGTTGAGTTGACGGGGCCTTGCGACGCGGCGGCCGGGGCGGCGATGGCAGCGAGAGCGGAAAGGGCGATCAGAGAAAAAGTGCGCATTGGGTGTCTCCTGGGGAGGAAGAGTGGTTGGGTTTGTCATCACAACCTTCCGGAATGTCAGGTTGCCCTTACTTTATGTCGCGATTCGCTGACTATGTCAACAAGACCTGACTTTTCGTCACCATCACCTGACCAAAACCGCAGAATTGCGCGGGTTTGAGGCGTGTGGACAGCGCCATGGTGCGCTGCGGCATTGACCGTTGATGGGGCATCAGCCATGGCCGCGATCATGGAAACGGACACCAAAATTGCCGCGAACGACTCGGGTGCGACGACGCGCGATCCGACCCGTTCGTTTCAAGACATGATCCTCACGCTCCACGATTTCTGGAGCGCCAATGGCTGCGTCATCCTGCAGCCCTATGATATGCGCATGGGCGCGGGCACGTTTCACCCCGCAACGACGTTGCGAGCGCTTGGCCCGGACCCTTGGAACGCGGCCTTTGTGCAGCCATGCCGCCGTCCGACTGACGGTCGCTATGGCGAAAACCCCAACCGGCTCCAGCATTACTACCAGTATCAGGTCGTCCTGAAGCCGAGCCCGGGCGACATTCAGGATCTCTATCTCGACAGCTTGCGCGCGATCGCGGTTGATCCTCTCAAACACGACATCCGCTTTGTCGAAGACGACTGGGAATCGCCGACGCTGGGCGCTTGGGGGCTGGGCTGGGAAGTGTGGTGCGATGGCATGGAAATCACCCAGTTCACCTATTTCCAGCAAATGGGCGGGTTCGACTGCAAGCCGGTCGCGGGCGAGCTCACCTACGGGCTCGAACGCCTCGCCATGTACATTCAGGGCGTCGACAACGTCTACGACCTCGCCTTTAATCAGCACGGCGTTTCCTACGGCGATGTGTTCCTCGAGAACGAGCGCCAGATGTCGAAATGGAACTTCGAAGTGGCGGACACCGATGGCCTGTTCGACCTCTTCAACAAGGCCGAAGCGGAATGCCGGGGCGCGCTCGAAAACGCGGTGCCCATCGCCGCTTACGAACAAGCGATTGAGGCCAGCCACATCTTCAACCTGCTGCAAGCGCGCGGCGTGATCAGCGTGCAGGAACGCGCCAGCTACATGGCCCGCGTGCGCGACATGGCGCGCTCGTCGTGCGAAGGATACGCCAAGGCGATGACGCCGCAATGGGAAGCGAATTATCCGGGGTGGAGCCTCGTGTGATGAAACACTCTCCACATCCGCTCAGCCTGAGCCTGACGAAGGCTACGCTCGACGCCAGCCTCCTGCCTACGCTTCGACAAGCTCAGCGTGGGCGGGTCTGGGTTAGGGAGCGCGCCCATGGCTGATTTCCTCATCGAACTGCTGTGCGAAGAAATCCCCGCGCGCATGCAGAAAGCCGCGCGCGGAGAACTCGAAAAGCTGCTGCGCCGCGAACTCGGCACCGCTGGCGTTGAAGTTGGCGAAGCGCGCGTATTCTCGACCCCGCGCCGCCTCGCGCTGATCGCGCGCGGATTGCCGAGCGAGACCAAAGCCGTGCGCGAAGAAGCCAAGGGGCCGCCGGTTGGCGCGCCCGATCAGGCGGTCGACGGTTTCTGCCGGAAAAACGGCGTGACGCGCGATCAGTTAGAGCAACGCGAGGTCAAAGGCCGCGCTACGTGGTTCGCGGTCAAAGACGTGCCCGGACAAGAGGTGAGCGACCTGCTCGCGGCGGCGATCCCGGCGATTATTCGCGATTTCTCCTGGCCCAAATCGATGCGCTGGGGCGAGGCGTCGATCAGCTCGGAAAGTCTTAAATGGGTGCGCCCGCTCGCCGGGATTATCGCGCTGCTTGATGGAGAAGTGGTCCCGGTCGTGATGGACGGCATCGCCAGCGGGCGCGAGACGATGGGGCACCGCTTTCATTCTTCGGACCCGATCACGATCAACGGCGTGGACGATTACTCCGACGCCTTGGAGGCCGCCTATGTCATCGTCGACCACGCGAAACGCGAGGCTCTGATCCGCGACGGCGCGCGGCGTGCAGCTGAGGAAGCGGGGCTATCGCTGGTCGAAGACGAAGGGCTGGTGGTTGAAAACGCCGGGCTGACCGAATGGCCGGTGCCGCTGCTGGGGCGCTTCGACGAGGATTACCTCGAAGTGCCGCCCGAAGTCATCCAGCTCACCGCGCGGGTGAACCAGAAATATTTCGTGTGCGAAACCGCCGATGGCACGCTCGCCAACGTCTTCGTGTGCACCGCCAATCTGGCCTCGAGCGCGCCGAAGGTGGTTGTCGACGGCAACCGCAAGGTCATTGCAGCGCGTTTGTCGGACGCGCGCTTCTTCTGGGAGCTCGATCAGAAGGAAACTTTGGCGGAGCACGCCAAGGGGCTGGAGCGGATCACGTTCCACGAAAAGCTCGGCACGGTGGCGGACAAGGTTGAGCGCGTGGCGAAACTGGCGCGGTGGTTGTGCGAGGAAGAAATCGTCGTCCCAGCGGAAGCCGGGACCGCTCTCGACCAAAGCGCAACATCGAAAGCGATCCCAGCTTCCGCTGGGATGACGAATGATGAACTGGCAGACCTCGCCGAACAGGCCGCGTGTCTGTGCAAGGCGGACCTCGTCACCGAAATGGTCGGCGAGTTTCCAGAGCTGCAAGGCCTTATGGGCGGCTACTACGCCGAGAAGGAAGGCCTGCCGCAGGAAGTCTGCGACGCGATCCGCGATCACTACAAGCCGGTGGGGCAGGGCGACGAGGTTCCGACCGCGCCGGTGACGGTTGCGGTATCGCTGGCGGATAAGCTGGATACGCTTTCGGCATTCTTTTTTATCGGCGAGAAGCCGACTGGCTCGAAAGATCCATTCGCGTTGCGACGTGCAGCGCTCGCAGTAATCCGCCTCGTCCTTTCGAACGATTTACGCGTTTCGCTTCTGAGCCTAGTTATCAATGCAGGGTTTGGTTTACAGGCTATCGGATCAACCGTGCCGCAGATCGCTGATGCAATCAAAGCGGCTGAAAATTCGGCAGAAGAAGGCTCTGAGCAATCGACAGCCGAGGACGTTTGGCAAGCCAGTGGGTTTGAGGAACAGCAAAAACTGTTGGCTGCGCTAACGAATCTCGAGAGCTTCGAGACACTCGAGGATAGCGCTCCTGAGCTCCTCAGCTTCTTCGCCGACCGCCTCAAAGTCCAACAACGTGAAGCGGGCGTCCGTCACGACCTGATCGACGCGGTGTTTGCGCTCGGCGGTGAGGACGACCTCGTCCGCCTCCTCGCCCGCGTGAAGGCGCTTCAGAGCTTTATCGAAACCGAGAACGGCGCAAACCTGCTCGCGGGGTACAAGCGCGCGGCCAATATCCTCAAGAAAGAGGATTGGAGCGCGACGGCGCCCCCACCACGCACAGGTGAGGAAGACCCTTTGGCGCTCGCCGGCAAGCCGGAATTCGATGAGGTCGTGCGCGGCGAGGGCATCGGAGCCTCGACCCTTTCCTACATGCCGGAAATCGAGGAAAAGGCTCTTATCGACGCGCTCGATGCGGCCCAACCCAAAGCGGCAGCCGCGATCGAGGCGGAGGACTTCGAAGGCGCCATGGCGGCGCTCGCGTCCCTTCGCAGCAGCGTCGATGCGTTCTTTGACAATGTGGTCGTCAATGCTCCCGAGGCGGACAAACGGGAAAGCCGTCTTGCGCTGCTCGCGCGTTTCCGCAATGCGGTGCATCAAGTCGCCGACTTTGGCCGGATCGAGGGATAATGCGTGGCTCCGCCCGTATGTGTCAACTTCGCGCCCACGGTAATAAGAGCGATAAAACAGTGGGTTGCAGCCAGAAAATCGGGTGACACTGTGTCGCCTTTGTCAACTTCGTAGGAAAATTTATGTCCCTGCAAACGGTCTATCCCTTCGGCGGCAACGCGCCCCATTCCGACTCTCGCCAGAAAGACAAGACCATCACCGGCGGCAAGGGCGCGAACCTGGCTGAGATGGCGAGCATCGGTCTGCCGGTGCCTCCCGGTTTCACGATCACGACCGAAGAATGCGTGCGCTATATTCAGGACGGCGAAGCGTTCCGCGACGATTTGCGCGCCGAGGTGATAACCGCGCTCAACCATATCGAAGCGGCGGTGGGCAAGACTTTCGGCGATGCGGGCGATCCGCTGCTGGTCTCGGTGCGCTCCGGCGCGCGGGTTTCGATGCCGGGCATGATGGACACGGTGCTGAACCTGGGCCTGAACGATGAGACCGTTGAAGGGCTGGCCAAAACGAGCGGCGATGAACGCTTTGCCTGGGACAGCTATCGCCGGTTTGTGCAGATGTATTCGGACGTGGTGCTGGGGATCGACCATGGCCTGTTCGAAGAAGCGCTCGAAATCGCCAAGGAAGACAACGGATTCTACGCCGACACAGAGCTTTCGGCGGACGATTGGAAAACGCTGGTCGCGGAATTCAAGACCATCGTTCAAGATGAGCGCGGTGAACCGTTTCCTCAGGATGTGAACGAGCAATTGTGGGGCGCCATCGCGGCGGTTTTCGACAGCTGGGACAGCGACCGGGCCAAGGTCTATCGCCGGCTGAACGATATCCCCGCCGATTGGGGCACCGCCGTTAACGTGCAGGCGATGGTCTTCGGCAATATGGGCGAGACGAGCGCTACGGGCGTCGCCTTCACCCGCGATCCGGCGACCGGAAACCGGGCCTATTACGGCGAATATCTGATCAACGCGCAGGGCGAGGATGTGGTCGCCGGCATCCGAACGCCGCAATATCTAACCAAGGCCGCGCGCGAAGAGGCTGGGGCCAAGCCGCTCTCGATGGAAGAGTCGCTGCCTGAGGCCTATGCCGAGCTGGCGCGCGTGTTCGACCTGCTCGAAGCGCACTATCGCGACATGCAGGACATCGAGTTTACCGTTGAGCGCGGCAAGCTGTGGATGCTGCAAACGCGCTCTGGCAAGCGGACGGCGAAAGCCGCGCTTAAAATGGCGGTGGAGATGGTGGGCGAGGGCCTCATCACCAAGCCTGAGGCGGTTAAGCGGATTGATCCGATGGCGCTCGATCAATTGCTTCATCCGACGCTCGATCCTGAGGCGGAGCGCGATGTGATGACATCGGGCCTTCCCGCATCGCCGGGCGCGGCCGCGGGCAAGATCGTGCTTGATGCAGACACGGCTGAACAATGGTCCAATCGCGGCGAAAAGGTGATCCTTGTTCGGGTCGAAACGTCGCCCGAGGACATCCACGGCATGCACGCCGCGCAAGGCATTTTGACAGCGCGCGGCGGCATGACGAGCCACGCGGCAGTAGTCGCACGCGGCATGGGGCGTCCTTGTGTCTCCGGTGCCAGCGCGGTGTCGATCGACCGCGCCGCGCGCACGCTGCGAATTGGTTCGGCAGAGCTCAAAGAGGGCGATGAGATCACGCTCGACGGCGCAAACGGTCAGGTGATGCGGGGCATTGTCCCAACGGTTGATCCCGAGCTTGCCGGGGACTTTGGCGTGTTGATGGAGTGGGCGGATGAAAGCCGCCGGATGCGCGTGCGCACCAACGCGGAAACGCCGGCGGACTGCAAAATGGCGCGGCAATTTGGCGCTGAAGGCATCGGGCTGTGCCGAACCGAGCATATGTTCTTCGACGCCTCGCGGATCAGCGCGGTGCGCCAGATGATCCTGGCCGAAGATGAGACCGGGCGCCGAAAAGCGCTCGACCATTTGCTGCCCGAACAGCGCAGCGACTTCACCGCGATTTTCGAGGTGATGACGGGCCTACCGTGCACGATCCGCCTGCTGGACCCGCCGCTGCACGAATTCCTGCCGCATGGCGATGCGGAGTTTGAAGAGCTCGCGGATGCGACGGGACTGGGCGTGGATCATTTGAAGCGCCGCGCGGATGAATTGCACGAGTTTAACCCGATGCTGGGCCATCGCGGGTGCCGTCTGGGGATCACCTTCCCTGAGATCTACGAAATGCAGGTCCGCGCTATTTTCGAAGCGGCGTGCGCGGTGCAGGCGGATAGCGGGGAGGCGCCTCTGCCAGAGATCATGATACCGCTGGTGGCGACGAAGAAGGAGCTCGCGATCTTGCGGGTTCTCGTGGACCGCGTCGCAGAAGAGGTCTTCGCCGAAAAAGGCGTGACCGTCGCCTACCTCGTAGGAACCATGATCGAATTGCCGCGCGCCGCGCTGATGGCGGGCGACATTGCCGAAGAGGGTGAGTTCTTCAGCTTTGGCACTAACGATTTGACGCAGACGACGCTGGGCGTGAGCCGCGATGATTCGGCCAAGTTCCTGGCGCCCTATGTCGATAAAGGCATCTTCCCGCGCGATCCGTTTGTCAGCATCGACATCGACGGCGTCGGGCAATTGGTTGAAATGGCGGCGGAAAGCGGACGAACGACCAGGCCGGATATCAAGCTTGGTATTTGCGGCGAACATGGCGGCGATCCGGCGAGCATCGCGTTTTGCGAAAGTGTCGGGCTCGATTACGTCAGCGCCTCGCCCTACCGCGTGCCGATTGCGCGGCTTGCGGCGGCGCAGGCGGCCTTGGATTAAGGTTTAGGTTCCTGCGAGCGAGCGTCGCCCGGTGAGGGTGACGATTTCGAATATCTCGGTGACCTTTCCGTCTTCCTCGGCGTGGGCGAGAAAGGCCTCGCGCGCGCGCTCCAAGGCTTGCCGGGACAGGGCAGGGGGCTGATCCGCGAGCGCGCTGCCAAGCCCTTGCTCGCGCAGATCGTGCACGAGCCGATCAAGGCCCGAATAACGAACCTTGAGAGTGTGCGTGTCGACCACCGGATCTTTCCAGCCTGCGCGTTGCAGCAGCCCTGGCGCGGCGCGCGGATCGACCAGCGGATGCATCCGCGCCGCCGGGCGGTCTGGCTCGGCGGCCATCATCGCGGCGCGCAACCGGCCGAGGCTTTGCCCGCCGATAAAGCTGACAATGGCGAGGCCCGCGGGGGCCAGCGCGTTGCGGATATGGATAAGCGATCCGGGCAGATCGTTGACCGCGTCGAAAGTGCCCAGAGCGCCGATGAAGTCGTACCCGCTTTCGGAGTAAGGTTCCTCCGGGTCTATGGTCGATACGGGCGCCGCCAAGCGCTCGCACAGCCAGTCGGGCACGGCCCCTGTGAGGAGAGGGCGTTGCGGCTCCTCGCGCACGAAAGCCAGGCGTTCCAAAACATCTTCAGCCATTTCGTCCCAGATGAACCGGGCCGCGTCGGAGCGGTGGGCATGCGCCCTGGCTCGTTCAAGCCGGCGGTCGCGGCGGCGCGCGTCAAAGATGCGCGGGACAGTGGTGGGGGTCATCGCGTGCCCACTGCCGCGCTTGCGCCCATAGCGCAAGCCGTGCGACGTTGCTGTTATGACCTTGGCAAGCGACCTTAGGGCCGGACTGAGCCCCCTTGTGGATCTCGTGTACCCGCCGCGCTGCCCCTTATGCGGGGTCGCGATCGCCGCGCATGGTGGTCTGTGTTCAGAGTGCTGGAGCGCTTTGGAAGCGCCGCCGGAGCCGGGCTGCTCGGCATGTGGGCGGCCCATGACCGGGTCCGATGCAACCGATGGCAAGTGCTGGCAATGCAGCGAGGAGATGCCCCGACATTGCGGAGTGATTGCGCCCACCATCTACAACGATGCGTCGCGCGATCTGCTTTTGCGCTTCAAGCACGGCGGCAAGATCACACTCGCAAAGCTGATGGCGCGTATGATGGCGGGGCGGCTTAATGAAGCAAAGCCCGGTGAGGGCCCGCTGCTTATCCCGGTGCCGCTTCACCGATCGCGGTTATGGACGCGCGGCTATAACCAGGCGGCGCTCTTGGCGAGCGAGCTGGCCAAGCTGGGCAAGGGCGAATTGCGCGTGGACGCGTTGGAGCGGGCAAAACGGACGCCCAGTCTGGGCGGGCTGGGCCGCGAGGCGCGTCAAAAAGCGCTAGACCGAGCGATTGTGGTCAGGCCCGGTCACATATCCGCCATCCGGGGGCGCGACGTTTTGTTGGTGGACGATGTCTACACCAGTGGAGCGACCAGTGGCGTGTGCACGGCGGCGTTGCTGGATGGCGGGGCGCGCTCGGTCACGATCGTGTGCTTTGCTCAGGTAATTGATGGGCGCTCGGTGTAGGGCTGAATGTCAAAATAGGCCCTAAAAAGCGAAACGCCCGGGGCCGTGAAGACCCCGGGCGCCACGTGACGAAACGAATTTGATCCGCTCAAATGAGCTCAGATAGCGACCCCCTAACTTCGCTATCAGGATCATATCCCTCATCGTTCGATCATTCGTCCCAACACCCCGCTGTTGGTCAACGATTGATCGCCCCCTGAACCAAACCGCTACAAAATCGAAATCCTGCGCGGCGTAAACGGTTGCCAGGACGAGCCCGAATGAGCTCGTGGAGCCTTTGTTCCATTCTGATTACCAATCGGGAAGTTGAAAGGCGGAGGCCCACCGATTTTCATCTGCATCTGTTGTGATCTTGCAACAATTGTTAAGCCGCCCCGCTTTGAGCGTTTCCATCACCGCGCTCTTCGTCCACAGCCGAGTTCCCGGCCAATCACTCTGGGTTTTGGAGCCTTCATTATGTCTGTTGGTGGTCTGACCAAGCAGGAACATGAACACGGAACGGTGTTCGCCCCCAAATTCGACAAGGACGGTCTCGTCGCGTCCGTCGTGCTTGATGCGCGCTCTCATGAAGTTCTGGTGCTGGCTTTCATGAACGCCGAATCGATTGCGGCCACGCGGAGGACCGGCAACGTGACCTTTTGGTCGCGTTCACGGCGCAAACTATGGATGAAGGGGGAGACCAGCGGGCACGTGCTCAAGGTTGAGCGCATCTTTGTCGATTGCGATCAGGACGCGCTGGTCGTGTACGCGACCCCTGCCGGGCCGACCTGCCACACCGGAGCGCGCTCGTGCTTCTACCGCGAGCTCGATCTGAACGCGCCGGACGATCAGGCGTTGTCGGCCATCGAGAGGGGCGGCTGCGCGTGCGCCTAACGCTTGTCGTTCGCGTAAAGGTCAAGACTTGACGCTCACGTAAAGGTAACGTAGTTGCAGTGGCATGGACACCGCAACCGCAGGCCCGAAGGTGGCTCAGACCGCCAATAACGAACGACTGACCGGCGCGCATATCGACACGCCTGATGAGTTGGAGCGTGAGCAGTTTTCGATCTCTGACCTGACATCGGAATTCGGCTGCACAGCGCGCGCGCTTCGTTTCTACGAAGATGAGGGGCTGATCGCTCCGGCGCGTGTTGGCTTGACGCGGGTTTATTCCAAGCGCGACCGAGCGCGCCTTGCGTGGATCATGCGCGCCAAGAATGTGGGTTTCAGCCTGACCGAAATCCGCGAGATGATCGATCTTTACGATCTGGATGACGGGCGAGTTGAGCAGCGCCGCGTGACCATCGAACGGTGCCGCGCCCATATCGCCAAGCTGAAAACGCAGCGCGACGATATCGACAGCTCGATCAAAGAACTCACCGAATTTGTCTCGGATATTGAAAAACTCGCGCTCGGCTGAAGTGAACCAGTCAACAGCGCCCACACGACTGACAATCAAAACAGCACACGAAGGGATCCAGTGATGCCGACTTATACCGCCCCGACCAGAGACACGCGTTTCGTCATTAACGAACTGCTCGACCTGTCGAGCTACGGCAATCTGCCGGGCTTTGAAAACGCCACGCAGGACATGATCGACACGGTCGTGAACGAATCCGGAAAGTTCTGCTCGGAAGTTCTCGCTCCGCTCAACCAGATCGGTGACGAGCAGGGCTGTACCCGCCACGAAGACGGCTCGGTGACCACGCCTGACGGCTTCAAGGAAGCCTACGCGCAGCTGGTGGAATCGGGCTGGACGACGCTCGGCGGACCCGAAGAGTATGGCGGCCAGGGCCTGCCCCACGTTATGAGCTTCGCGTTCGAAGAATATATCGGCACCGCCAATCAGGCGTTTGCGATGTATCCCGGCCTCACCAGCGGCGCGGCTGCGGCGCTGCAGGCGGCGGGCTCAGACGAACAAAAGGCGATGTATCTGCCCAAGATGATCTCGGGCGAATGGTCGGGCACGATGAACCTGACCGAGCCGCATTGCGGCACCGATCTGGGCATGATCCGCACCAAGGCCGAGCCCAAGGGCGACGGTTCTTACGCGATTACCGGCACGAAAATCTTTATCTCGGCCGGTGAGCATGACCTCACCAGCAACATCATCCACCTCGTCCTCGCCAAGACGCCGGGCGCGCCGGACAGCTCGAAAGGCATTTCGCTCTTCGTGGTGCCCAAGTTCATCCTCGACGAAAACGGCGAGCCGGGTGAGCGCAATGGCGTGTCGTGCGGGTCGATCGAAAAGAAGATGGGCATCCACGGCAACGCGACCTGCGTGCTCAATTATGACGGCGCCACGGGTTGGCTTGTCGGCGAAGAGAACAAGGGTCTTGCCGCCATGTTCGTCATGATGAACGCGGCGCGTCTGGGCGTGGGACTTCAGGGTCTCGCGCAGGCCGAAGTCGCCTATCAGAACGCGGTGACCTACGCGCTGGATCGCCGTCAGGGCCGCGCGCTGAGCGGACCGGCTGAGCCCGAAGAAAAGGCCGATCCGATCTTCGTACACCCCGATGTGCGCCGCATGCTGATGGACGCGAAAGTCTTCAACGAAGGCATGCGCGCGTTGTGTCTGTGGGGCGCCTTGCAGGTGGACCTGTCACACAAGGCCCAAACCGAAGAAGAGCGCCAGTTGGCCGATGACCTCATCGGTCTGATGACCCCGGTTATCAAGGGCTACGGCACCGACAAGGGCTATGACATCGCGAACAACATGCAGCAGGTCTATGGCGGGCACGGCTACGTCAAGGAATGGGGCATGGAGCAATTCGTGCGCGATAGCCGCATCGCCATGATCTACGAAGGCACCAACGGCGTGCAGGCGATGGATCTGTGCGGTCGCAAGCTTGCCAGCAAGGGTGGCCGCGCCATCCAGGCCTACTTCGCCGCCGTCGACGAGGAAATCGCCAAGGCCAAAGCCACCGACGGCCTCGAAGAGATCGCCGCCAAGCTGGAAAAGGCTCTGGGTGAGCAGAAAGCCGCGACGATGTGGTTCATGCAGAACGCGATGGCCAATCCCAACCACTTGGGCGCGGGCGCGCATCACTACATGCATATCATGGGCATCGTGACGCTCGGCTTCATGTGGCTCAAGCAGGCGCAGGTCGCCAAGGCCGCGCTCGCCGGGAACCCGGACGACGCCGCGTTTTACGAAGCGAAGCTGACCTCAGCGGCCTATTACGCTGAGCGTTATCTGCCGGACGCGGGCGCGCTGCGTCGCAAGCTTGAAGCGGGCAGCGAGCACATGATGGCGCTGCCGGAAGAGGCCTTCGCGACCGCCGCTTAAGCTGCGATTGCCGCACTTATAAAAAGACCCGGTCAGCTTCGCGCTGGCCGGGTCTTTTGCTGTGCGCGCCGCTTGTGTTCACACCACCGCTCTCCTAGCCTCGCTCTCAAAGAACAAGTTGGGAGAGAAAATATGCGCCATTGGGTTTCAAGCCTCGCTGCGATCGCGATTGCGACCGCCGCGCCCGTCCTCGCGGAAACCACTTACGATGCGCAGATCACGCGCACGACCTATGGCGTGGCTCATATCGAATCCGACACGTGGGAGGGCGTGGGCTACGGCGTCGCCTACGCCTACGCGCAAGACAATGTCTGCATGCTGGCCGAGGAATTCGCCACGGTCGAAGGCACGCGCTCGCTGCATTTCGGCCCCGAAAACAGCAGCACTCTGGGCTTTAGCGAGGTCGACAATGTCACCTCGGACTTCTTCTATCGCAGCCAGCTCATCCTCGACGATTTGCGCGCCACCGCCGCCGCTCAGCAGGACGGTGAGACGATGGCGTTGATCGCAGGCTATGTGGCGGGCTATAACCGCTATCTCGCGGACACTGGTGATGATCTGCCGGAGGCCTGCGCGGACAAACCCTGGGTCCGCCCGATCACGAGCGACGATATGCTCCGCCTCAATGGCAAGCAGATGCTGCTCGCCAGTTCGCTGGCGCTGGCGCCGGGTATCGCCGCCGCAACGCCGCCCGAGGCGCCCAAGTCAGCGTACAAAGCGCGCCTTCCACACGGCTTCCCGCGCGCTGATGAGCGCACCTTTGGCAGCAACGGATGGGCGTTCGGTTCGGATGTGACGGCGGATGGCAGGGGGCTGGTGATCGGCAACCCGCATTTCCCGTGGGAGGGGCCGGCGCGTTTCTGGCAGATGCATGTGCGCGGGCCGGGCGGTTATGACGTCATGGGCGTTGGCCTTGCGGGCACGCCGATCCCGACTTTGGGCTTTAACAAGGACGTCGCCTGGACCCACACCGTGACCAAAGCGCGCCATTTTGCCGTCTACGCGCTCAAACTGTCGCCCGATGACGCCACGACTTACATGCTCGACGGCGAGCCGGTGAAGATGGCGTCGCACGAAGTCAGCGTCCCGATGCCGGATGGCGCGCAGTCTTTGACGCGCACGTTTTATTCAACCCGGTTCGGGCCACTCGTCACCGTTCCCGGAACGCCGTTCGGGTGGAACAAAGCGAGCGCTTTCGCCCTGCGCGACGCGAATTCGAGCAACGGGCGCGCTTTGGAGGCGTGGTTGGGCATTGGCCGGGCCAAGAACGTCGGCGATATCGAAACCGCGATCAGCGACACGCTCGGCATTCCGTGGGTCAACACCATTGCGGCGGATCGCGAGGGCAACGCGCTGCATTCCGATATCACCGCCGTGCCCAACGTGACCCCCGCGCTGCTTGAGGAATGTTCGACCCCGTTCACCGCACTGGTCGCCTCGCAAGTGACGCTGCTCGATGGAACGCGGGCCGAATGCGACACGATGGGCACGCGAACCAGCGCTCCCTATCCGGGCCTGTTGCCCGCAAGCGAGCAGGCAAGCCGCACGCGCACCGATTACGTGACCAATTCCAACGACAGCTATTGGATCTCCAACGCATCGAGTCGTTACAAGATGTTATCGCCCATTCTTGGCCCGCATTCGAACCAGCTGAGCCTGCGCACCCGCTCCAATTTCCAGGAAACCGAAGCCGCGTTGGCGGCGGGCAAGATCGACCACGCGCGCGCCAAGGCGCTGACCTTCGGCAACAAGAGCCTCGCGGCTGAACTGGTCGTCGATGCCTTTGTGGAGGCGTGCAATGCGAGCGGACGCTCGGTGACGAATTGCACCCAGCTTGGCGAATGGGACCAGCGTTTTAACGCCGATAGCCGGGGCGCTTATCTGTTTGATCGGTTCTGGGACCGCATCCGCAAGCGCAAGGACTTGTGGAGCGTGCCGTTCGATGCGGAAAACCCCCTGACCACGCCGCGCGGCTTCACGCAGGATCCCGAGGTCATCGAGGAACTGATCGAGGTCCTGGACAAGGCGACCGCAGACTACGACGCGTTCGGAGGCGAGCTAGACCGGCCTTGGGGCGAGATTCAGTTCCGCATCGCGGGCAACGAACGTATCGCCATCCACGGCGGCCCCGGCACGGCGGGTGTCTTGAACATGCAGCGCAGTCAAAAGGTGCCCGGCGGGATCACGCCGCAGCATGGATCGAGCTACATTCAGATTGTCGGCTTTGACGACGAAGGCCCGGTGGCCGACGCGATCCTGAGCTACTCGCAATCGACCAACCCGGCATCGCCGCATTATGCGGATCAAACGCGCAACTACGCCGCGAAAAAGTGGCATCGCCTGCCGTTCACCGACGAAGAGATTGCGGCGGCGCGTATTGGGGAGACGCTGACACTGAGCGAATGAAGCGCGTTGGAGAGGGCTCGGTAAGGAACCCGAGCTCTTCCCTCCCGCAGCGCGTTATTCCGGCAGAAAGTCCGGCACCGACAGATAGCGTTCGCCCGTGTCGTAGTTGAAGCCCAGCACGCGGGTGCCCGCGTCGAGATCAGGCAGTTTCTTGGCAATCGCGGCCAGCGTTGCGCCAGACGAGATACCCACCAGCATGCCTTCCTCACGCGCAGCGCGGCGGGCCATGTCTTTGGCAGCTTCGGCCTCGACCGTGATCGCGCCATCGATGGCGTTGGTGTGCAAATTGCCCGGGATGAAACCCGCGCCGATGCCCTGGATCGGGTGCGGTCCGGGGGCGCCGCCGTTGATGACGGGCGAGGCCTCTGGCTCGACCGCGTAGGCTTTCATCGAAGGCCAGTGGCGCTTTAACTCCTCAGCGCTGCCCGTCAGGTGACCGCCCGTGCCGACGCCCGTGATCATCACATCAACGGGCGCATCGGCAAAGTCGGTCAGGATTTCCTGCGCCGTGGTGCGCACGTGCACCGCGACGTTGGCGGGGTTGTCAAACTGCATCGGGCTCCACGCGCCCGGCGTTGTCTCGACGATCTCGTTCGCGCGTTCGATGGCGCCTTTCATGCCCTTTTCCTTGGGCGTCAGGTCAAAGGTCGCGCCATAGGCCAGCATCAATCGGCGGCGCTCGATCGACATGCTCTCGGGCATGACGAGCACGAGCGTATAACCCTTGACCGCGGCGACCATGGCCAGGCCGATGCCGGTGTTGCCGCTGGTCGGTTCAACGATGGTGCCGCCCGGTTTGAGCGCGCCGGAGGCCTCGGCGTCTTCGACCATGGCGAGCGCGATGCGGTCCTTGATCGACCCGCCCGGATTGGAGCGTTCGGATTTGAGCCACACGTCGTGATCGGGAAACAGCCGCGCCAGGCGAATATGCGGGGTGTTGCCGATAGTCTCGAGGATATTGCCAGCTTTCATATGTGCCACTCCCGTTAGGCTTGTGTCTGAGTCTGCGCGTTATCTAGCAGGTCTTCGGGCGGATCGAAGCTCTTCGTGGTGCGCAAGACCGGAAAGATTTTCGCCCACAGCGCCACAGTGACCACCGCGCCCGCTCCGCCGGCGATCAGCGCCGCAATGGGACCGATGGCGAAGGCCAAAGCGCCTGAGAAGGCATCGCCCCCTTCGTTTGACGCGCTGATCGCCAGCATGCTGACCGATGACACGCGACCGCGTTTATCGTCGGGCGTGTGCAGCTGGATGAGCGATTGGCGCACATAGACGCTGAACATGTCCGCCGAGCCGATGATGAAGAGCATCGCCAAGCTAAGCGGCATCGAGCGCGAGAGGGCGAAGACGATGGTGGCCAGCCCGAAAACCAGCACTGCACCCAGCATCTTGGGGCCGACATTGCTCTTGAGCGGGCGATAGGAGAACCACGCGGCGGTCAACAACGCGCCGACGCCGGGGGCCATGGCCAGCTGCGCCAAGCCTTGCTCACCGACCTGAAGGATGTCGCGCGCGAACACAGGCAACAGCGCGCCTGCTCCGGCGAGGAACACCGCAAACAGGTCGAGCGTGATCGAGCCAAGCACCATCTTGTTGCGTACCACATAGCGCAGACCATCGACAATCGCTCCGAGCGGCCGGGTGTCTTTACGCATCGGAGGCTGGGGCACCCTGCCAATCGTGCTGAGCGAGATGATGGCGAGCGCGAACAGGCCGACCGAGACCGCATAGGGCAGGGCGGGTGCGATCGCGTAGAGGTTCCCTCCCAGCGCAAAGCCGAGGATGGACCCAGCTTGCCACGCGATGGTTGATATCGCGATGGCGGTGGGCAGCAGGTCTTTGGGCACCAGGTTGGGCGCGAGCGAAGAGAAGGCGGGCCCGGCAAAACCCCGCGCCACACCCAGAACGACGGCCACCGCGCACAGAAGCGCAATCGATACGGCCTCAGTGTAGGTAAACCACGCCAGCGCCGCCGCGCAGGCCAGTTGCAAGACGAGCGTCATCAACGCGATGGAGCGCCGGTCAAATCGATCCGCCGCAAGGCCGGTGAACGGCGCCAGCGCAAACAGTGGCAGGAACTGAAGGAGCCCAATAAGCGCCAATTGGCCCGAAGCCTCGGGAATGCTCATCCCACCATCGCGCGCCAGATTATACACCTGCCAACCAATGATCAGGATCATCGCGTATTGGGCCAGCGTCATGGTCAGACGGCTCAGCCAATAGGCGCGGAAATTATGGATCTGGATCGGGTGCGTTGGGAGCGCGGTATCGGGTTCAGAACGGGGCGGAGATATTTCGGTCACCCGCGCGCCCATGGCAGGGCAAGGGGCTCATGCCAAGGGCTGCGCGCGGTGGATGCAGCACCCCAGCGTCGCGGGTCATATGAAGGTCAGCGTTCGCGGCGCAGGCGTGGATTGGGTTGCAGCGTGTCAATCACAGCGACGAAATCGTCGAGGCGGATGATCCGCTCGAACTGGAAACCGGCGCGCTTGTCGCGGGTCCAGATGACATAGGCCTCGATCCGGCCCACGACAGGCAGGCGGATGATGACCCGGTCGCCGCGCGACAGTTTAGCCGCATCATCGATCATAAAACCATGCGCGGACAGGTTGCAGACATGCAGGTTCATGTCGCCGTGCGAATAGTGTTCGACAATTACCGGGAAATCGACCGGGTGACGCGCCGCCTGGCGCATGTCGGTAACACTTAGATTAGCTCCACTTGGCACAGCTTCACGCCCCTTCTCGTTGCAAGCCTCGGACGATCCCTAATGCGGGATAAAGGCTGACATTTGGTAAAGTGCGAAAGTTGATAAGGTGTTAGGGAACTCGCCCAAGCGCCCAATTCTCAAGGTGATCGGTTGCGGCCGCGCCGCTCACCTGGTCAAGATAGCGTGCTTCTTCTTACCAAGGCTGAGTTTCAGCGAAGCGCCCTCGGGCGCGGTGATGACGAAGCCGGGATCTTTAAGCGTTTCACCATCAAGCTTGACTGCGCCTTCGGCCAGCTTGCGCTTTGCCTCGCCGCCCGAAGCGGTGAAGCCGAGCTGCGTCAAGGCCGCGCCGACGCGCAGACCCTCTTGGCCCAGCGAGAGCGTTGGCAGATCCTCGCCCGCGCCGCCTCCGGCAAAGGTGTCGCGCGCGGTCGCTTGGGCCGTCTGCGCCGCTTCGGGCCCACGCACGAGGGTGGTAACCTCGTTGGCGAGCACTTCCTTGGCCGCGTTGATTTCTGCGCCTTCCAGCGCTTCTAGCCGGGCAATCTCATCGAGCGGCAGATCGGTGAACAGGCGCAGGAACTTGCCCACGTCACGGTCATCGGTGTTGCGCCAATATTGCCAGAAATCGTAGGCGGGCAGCTGATCTTCGTTGAGCCAGATTGCCCCATCGACCGACTTGCCCATTTTCGCGCCGTCCGCGCGGGTGATCAGCGGCGCGGTGAACCCATAAGTCTCGCGCGCGTCGATCCGGCGGTTCAGCTCGATCCCGTTGACAATATTGCCCCATTGGTCGCTGCCGCCCAATTGCAGGCGGCAATCGTAATCACGCGCCAGCACGAGGAAATCGTAGGCTTGCATGATCATGTAATTGAATTCGAGGAAGCTCAGCGGCTGTTCGCGATCCAGGCGCAACTTGACCGAGTCGAACGTCATCATCCGGTTGATCGTGAAATGCGGGCCCACCGTGCGCAGCATCTCGATGTAGCCAAGTTCGCTCAGCCAATCGTCGTTGTTAATCAGAAACGCGCCCGTCTCGCTGTCGTCAAAGCGCAGCATCCGCTCAAACGAGCCTTTGATGCCGGCGATATTGGTGGCCAAGCGCTCTTCGGTCATCATCTGGCGCGTTTCGTCTTTGCCCGAGGGATCGCCGACCTTCGCCGTGCCGCCGCCCATGATGACGATGGGGCGGTGGCCCGCTTGTTGCAGCCGGCGAAGCAGCATGATCGAGGCGAGATTGCCGATGTGAAGCGAGGGCGCGGTGGGATCAAAGCCGACATAGCCCGTCACCACCTGTTTCGCCGCAAGCGCGTCAAGCGCGCCCGCATCGGTGATCTGGTGAAGGTGGCCGCGCGTGGACAGCAGGCGCAGCAGTTCGGATTTAAACCCGGAATCGGTAGTGGTCTCGGTCATGGTGCCCGCGCGCTTACCAGCGTGGATCGCCAGCGCCTAGAGCCTTGCTTGGGGCGGGCTCGTCCGCGATAGGCGTCGCATGCAACCACTCATGCTCCACCGCACCTGCGACCTTGGCCCGATCAAGGCGGTCACCGCGTCGATCACACCAACCGATGGTGGCTGCGATGCCGAGTTTCGGCTCGATGGCGATGTCTCCAAGATCGTCATTCCCGAAACGCGCCCGCCTGAACGCATGGACAATTTGTGGAAGACCACCTGCTTTGAGATATTCTGGCAGCCCATTGGCCAGCCCGGATATGTTGAGTTCAACCTCTCCCCATCCGGGCGCTGGGCGTCCTACGACTTCGACGGCTTTCGCGAAGGGATGCGCGACGCGCCCGTTGAGGCAATTGCGATCGCCTGTTCGCACAGCGTCAATGATGGGGGAGGCGAACTGATCCTGAAGGCCAGTATCACAGCGGACTTGCCAGCTCCAGCTCAAGTCGCGCTCAACGCGATTGTCGAACACCCGGGCGGCGCCAAGCAATTTTGGGCCCTGGCCTTTCCGCCGGGCGATCCTGAATTCCACTCCGAGGCGTGCCGCCAGTGGATTGTGGAACGCTAGGTCGCGCTCGCTTTAGAACCAAACGGACCGTTCAGCTTCACCACTTCCCAATTGATCGCCTGGGCAAAGCACGTCCACACGATGTAGGGCAGGATCAATTTTGAGGCGAAGCTGGAAATCGGCGCCAGCACAAAAGCCAGCGCAATGGTCGATGCGATCAACGCCCAGTTTTCCAGAAGCGACCAGTCGGGCCGTTTCAAAGTGAAAAACAATGGCGACCACAGGAAGTGGAACAGAGCGTTGACACCGAACGCGATCGCGACAGTGTAATACGCGGAGGGCGTGCTCGCCTCGGTCAGGCCGATATGCAGCGCCCATCCGGCCAGCCCCAGGATGATCGTCCAAGCGGGCGCAAACGCCCAGCCGGGCGGTTGAAACCAAGGCTTTTCAAGCTTCGCGTACCATTCGCCCACATCGGTCAGCAGGCCTCCGGCAAGGTTGAGGCCAAGCCCATAGAGCAGCGCGAAGGTGAGGGCAGTGTAATCCATACCCTATGAAGTAGGAGGTTGGCCGCTTGGTTCCAAGGTCGCTCTTGCCTTTGGGCGCGGGCTGATCCAACCGGGGCGCTATGACGACCTCAGTGACTTTTGGTATCGACCGCCTTCTGGCTGACCCCGCGCTGCTGGCCGAGCTTAAAGGCAAACGCGTCGCGCTCGTCGCGCATCCCGCGAGTGTGACCAAGAATCTGACGCACAGTCTGGATGCGTTGATCGACGCGGGGGTGAACGTCACCAGCGCCTTTGGCCCGCAGCATGGGCTCAAGGGCGACAAGCAAGACAACATGGTCGAAACCGCCGACGAGATCGACGCGCAATACGGCATCCCGGTCTTCAGCCTGTACGGCGAAGTGCGCCGCCCAACCGGGCAGATGATGTCGAGCGCGGATGTTTTTCTGTTTGACCTTCAGGATCTTGGCTGCCGGATCTACACCTTCGTCACAACCCTGCTCTACCTGCTTGAGGAGGCGGCCAAGGCGGGCAAATCGGTCTGGGTGCTGGATCGACCCAATCCGGCCGGGCGCCCTATCGAAGGCACGATGCTGATACCGGGGCATGAAAGCTTCGTGGGCGCCGCGCCGATGCCCATGCGCCATGGTTTGACCTTGGGGGAAATGGGCCACTTCTTCATCGCGCATTTCGACCTCGACGTGGAGTATCGCGTGGTCGCAATGGAAGGTTGGCAGCCCGATCAGCCGTCGGGGGCGGTGGCGTCCGGTCATGGCTGGCCTGCCGATCGGATCTGGGTGAACCCATCCCCCAACGCCGCGAGTGTGAACATGGCGCGCTGCTATGCGGGCACGGTCATGATCGAAGGCGCGACCTTGAGCGAGGGCCGGGGCACGACGCGGCCCTTGGAGGTGCTGTTCGGCGCGCCCGATATCGACGCCAAAGGCGTTTGGAAGTTCATGAAGCAAATGGCGCCCGAATGGTGCGGCGGCGCGCTGGTGCGCGAATGCTGGTTCGAGCCGACCTTCCACAAGCATGCGGGGAAGCTGTGCAACGGTCTGATGATGCACGCCGAAGGGCCTGAATACGCTCACGAATTGTTCCGTCCGTGGCGTTTGCAAGCGCTCGCGTTCAAAGCGATCCGGACGCTTTATCCCGACTACGAATTGTGGCGCGGGACCAATTTCAAATACGAATACACTAACGACGTTCTCGCCATAGACGTGATCAACGGCGGGCCGTCATTGCGTGAATGGGTCGATGACGCGGGCTCAACGCCAGGTGACCTCGACACGGCCGCCGCGCTGGACGAGGCGCTGTGGGCGCAGACGGTGCGCGAACATTTGTTATACTAATCCCATCGCGAGGGGATCATGATCAGCGCACTTTTATGGATGGCCGCAGCGAGCCAGTCTTGCGTCCCGGGAGCGCAATCCCCTGAACGCGCCCGCATCGACGCAACCAACGCAGCCGTGCGCGAGGCTTTTGCGAAAGGCGATATCGAGACGATCGCCCTGTATCATCATGAAGATGTGACGAAGGCGCTTGGACCGGGCCAGTATTACCAAGGGCGCGCTGCTCTCAAGCGGCAACTCACCGACGTCTTTGCCGGGGTCAGTCTTGATTTCGGCGACAAGGGCGAGGCTCTGCGCGAGTCCTTGACGGTGTGCGGCGACACGGCGATTTCGATCACGGGCTTTGAAATTGCGTGGACACCGAAGGACGGAAGCCCCGGAGGCG
This sequence comes from Pseudomonadota bacterium, assembly GCA_039033515.1. Classification (GTDB taxonomy): domain Bacteria; phylum Pseudomonadota; class Alphaproteobacteria; order Sphingomonadales; family Sphingomonadaceae; genus Erythrobacter. The sequence goes on along the minus strand of JBCCCM010000005.1, from coordinate 104,129 downwards.
TCACGCGTGGCCGCTCAATGATCGTGCAAGTGCGTTCAGATGAAGCGCCCCATGGATGGGTCACCCTCACCGAGATGATCCAGCCCGGCGGCTAGTCCGAGGCCTAGTCCTGGTCCCCATCTGCTGGCATCAGGCGGTGGTCGTCAGCGCTGAGTGACGGTAGCGGGCGCACGTCTTCAGGATCGCCCATTACAACCATCACCCCGCAGCCATTCTCGCGCCGATCCACGGCGTAGATCGCCAGCGGCGGGGTTTCCGTGTTGCTGGGGCCGCGGCGAAGAAGCGGGCCGGGCGTGACGATGACGTCCTCGCTTTTGCCACTTTCCGCGCGTTCAAGGCGGTCGTTGCAATTCGTAGGAAGGCCTTTTTTAGATCGATTGAGCAGATGCGCGAAAACGCCGTCGTAGGGCAGGCCGAACGCTCTGTTGGCTCTTTGCCGGTCTGCAAACCTCTCGAAATCATCGCGCAGTTCCTCGACCTGAAGGTCGCTTTCCGCCGTTGGCGGCGTTTCAAGATCGGTCTCATCGCTTGCGCCAATGAGGGCGAAAGCGACAAGAGGAATTAGCAGGTTATGCATCGGGAGCCTCCTATCGGTCGCAATTTCTATATCAGAACAACGGCTTCGATGCGAGAGCGGCGAACTCAGTGCCCGTGCTTGCGGCTTAGCTCCCGCATCGCGCCGTCGAGCCCTTCGAGCGTCAATGGAAACATCCGGTCATCGACAAGCTGCTTCATCATCTTGGTCGATTGCGAATAGCCCCATTGCTTTTCGGGCACAGGGTTGAGCCACACGGTCGCAGGATAGGTGTTGGTCACACGCTGCATCCAGGTGGTACCCGCTTCCTCGTTCATATGCTCGACGCTGCCGCCCGCATGGGTGATTTCATAGGGGCTCATCGCGGCATCGCCGACGAAGACGACCTTGTAATCGTGCCCGTATTTATGGAGCACGTCCCAGGTTTTGGTGCGCTCCTGCCAGCGGCGTTTGTTGTCCTTCCACACGCCTTCGTAGAGGCAATTGTGGAAGTAGAAGAATTCGAGATTCTTGAACTCCGCCGTGGCCGCGCTGAACAGCTCCTCGACCAGTTTGATGAAGGGGTCCATCGAACCGCCCACATCAAGGAACAGCAACAATTTTACCGCGTTGCGGCGTTCGGCGCGCATGTGGATGTCGAGCCAGCCCTGTTTGGCTGTGCCCTCAATCGTCTTGTCCAGATCCAGCTGATCCGGGTTCCCCTCACGCGCAAAGCGGCGCAGACGGCGCAGCGCCATCTTGATGTTGCGCGTGCCCAGTTCCTTGGTGTTGTCGAGGTTCTTGAACTCGCGCTTTTCCCAGACCTTCACCGCCTTCTTGTGCTTGCTTTCGCCACCGATGCGCACGCCTTCGGGGTTGTAACCGGAATTGCCGAAGGGACTGGTGCCGCCGGTGCCGATCCACTTGTTGCCGCCTTCGTGCTTCTTTTCCTGTTCGGCGAGGCGTTCCTTGAGCTTGGCCATCAGCTCATCCCAATCGCCGATCTTTTCGATCTCGGCCATTTCCTCTTCGGTCAGGAATTTTTCAGCCACGGCTTTAAGCCAGTCCTCAGGCACATCGACCGGGTTTTGCCCGTAATCGGACATGATCCCTTTGAAAACCTTGTGAAACACCTGATCGAAGCGGTCGAGCAGGCCCTCGTCTTTCACGAAAGTCGCGCGCGATAGATAGTAGAACGCCTCGGGCGTTTGCTCGATCACGTCGCGGTCGAGCGCCTCCAACAGCGTCAGGTGTTCCTTGAAGCTCGCGCCGATCCCGGCGCTGCGCAGCTCGTCTGTGAAATTGAAGAACATGCTCAGCGTTTAGCCGTGCGTGGGGCGCGAGGCTAGTCCTGAAACGTGCGGCAAAAGGCTGAAGTTCCGGTCACAAAGCGGCCATTTTAAAGGTTCGCTAACCAAGCTTGGTTACGCACGCTGTTGCGCGCACGCTTTGGATGCGGCGCGCGGACCAGGGGCCAAGCAAACGATGAAACCTATCTCAATCGACACCAGCAACGCCGCCGCGCTTGAGGCAATCCCGGAGAGCTGCGGCGCGGTCACGGTAGGGTGCAGCCAGGTGGCGGGCGTGGTCGAGGCGGTCATCGCTTCGTCCGAAGTGCTGCGCGCGGAACACGAGGCGCTGCAAGGAACGGTGGCGGATCTCGAAGCGGACCAAGCCAAAGTCGCCGAAGCGAGCGATGAAGCCCGGCTGTTGTCCGAACGCGCGATTGAACGGCTGAACGAAGGCTCGGCGCTGATCCATTCTTCGCTTGGCCAGATTAACGAACTTCTCGGCATGGTCGATACGCTGGGCCAGCACGTCACCACCTTCGCCGCCGCGATGGAGCAGGTGCGGCGCAGCGCGCAGGATATCGATGATATCGCAGAGACGACTAACATTCTCGCGTTGAACGCGACGATCGAAGCGATGCGCGCAGGCGACGCCGGACGCACTTTTGCCGTGGTCGCGAGCGAGGTCAAAAGCCTCGCCAACGACACGCGAAAGGCCACTGAGGAAATCGCGCAGACGATTGAAAGCCTCGGCGACGAGGCCAGCCATGTCATCAGCAAAATCGAAGCGGGCAGCCAAGCCAGCGGACAAGCCAAATCCTCAGTCGCCCAGATCGAAGACACCATGGCGAGCGTCACCGGTCTCGTCGAAGAGGTCGACAAGCAAAACGACGTGATCGCGCGTTCGACCGGCACGATCAGCGGCCATGTCCACAGCGTGCAGGACGTTCTGACGCGCTATGACCGGGTCACGCGCGAGAATGAAAAGCAATTGGCCGACGCGCAGGACGAGGCCGTGGATCTCGAAGCCATCGCCAACGATATGTTCGATGGATTGGTGCAGGCGGGGCTCAGCCCCAAAGACGAAGCGATGGCTCAGCACGCCATGGCCGTCGCGCGGGAAATCATGGAGGCGACCGAAAAAGCGATCGAGCGTGGGGAAATCTCGCGCCGCGCCGTGTTTGATCGCGACTATCAACCGATCAGCGGATCAAATCCCGAGCGTTTCACAACCGGCATCACCAGCTTTTCCGAACGTGTGTGGAAACCGATAATCAACCGCTCGACCGACGATGTGGCCGAAGCGGTCGCGACCGTATGCGCGGATCCCAACGGTTTCATGCCGACCCATATCGACCGCTTCTCGCAAAAGCCCAACGGCGATTTTGAACACGACCAGCAATATGTGCGCAACGGTCTCATCATCATGGATCGGGCGGACAAAATCGCGAGCGAAAGCCAGGCTCCGTACAAGCTCGCTGTGTTCCGTCAGCCCGGGCCGGGCAACCAGTATTACGTCGTGCGCAGCGTCTATGTGCCGATCCGCATCAATGGCGAACGCTGGGGCGACCTCAAATTCGCCTATATCTTCGACGGCACGGACGAAGAATACGGCCGCGACTGATGCGGGAGAACCGCCAGAACCTTTTCAGTTGTCGGGCGTATTGGGCAGGATCACAGTGAACTCGCCATCTGCGTCCGGTCGGATATCTTGCGTGGCGTAGGGCGCTATCCTGCCAAAGCCATTGCGTATTAGGGCAGGGTGCGGGCGCTTATCGAACAGTGGCCAGCTCGTCTCAGTGATCCCGTCGGACTTTTTCACAACATAGCCCGTCACCTCTCCCATGAGGCCCATTGTGCGGGTCCTTTCGACATAGGCCCCAAAACCACCATCGCTTAAGGCGAGGAAGTAGTCCCATTTTGAATTGTCGCGCCGATAAATGGCGTAGTCTAGGGTCGACTGGGTGTCACGGCACCATGGCTTTGTTGATGCATCCGTTCCGCGTTCGGCCACGGTAAATTCCTTCATTTGAAGGGACACCACCACTCGTCCGACACCGCTATACTGTTTGACGGCAACGCCTTTGCCAAACTTCATAGGTTTCTTGCACGGTTGGACAAAGGTGACAGATGGGTAGATTGTCTCGCTTGGCTCCATCGTGATCTTGGACAAGACTTTGCCCATCACACTCGTGATTTGATCGTCCGATAAAGTCTGCGACGTCGCGCGCAATTTCACGATCCAGTCGTTATGCGCAAAGATCGAAAGGCCGGTCGAGCGTGCTTTCCCGCCTTCAAGCAGAGCGCGGGCGTGCAGAGCTGCGCCGTCTCCGCTGGCGTTGGGCGGTGTGAAACGTCCAAGGAAATACGAGCCGGGCGCAAGAGTGCCGACGGAAGGGTCGTTGACCATCGCCAGCGCGGCAAAGTCCCCCCAGATCGAAAGGTTCGGTGTCGCTGCGCGGTAGATGAACAGCGTGAGGGTGGTCTCTCCGCTTGCCTCGAGCAGGTGGATCGCGATGTTGAGTTGTTCATCAGTGAAATCGGTGACGCTGGTACGGTCAAACCGGCCAATCGCAGAGGGTACGGTGATGCCAGAGCCTTCGTGCACAAACGGCGCGTCAAGCTCAACCTGAACCGGTGTTTGCGCCAGCGCATGCGAAACGGGGCTCAGCAGCGCGAGAGCCGCCGCCAAGCCCCGGAGCAATGTATGGAACAAAGCGCTCAGCTCGGGTTGCGGCGGGCCATGAAGGCGAGGCGTTCGAACATCATCACGTCCTGCTCGTTCTTGAGCAGCGCGCCGTGCAGCGGCGGGATGGCGCTGTTCGGGTTGGCGTCTTGCAACACCTCAAGCGGCATATCTTCGTGCAGCAGGAGCTTCAGCCAATCGAGCAGCTCGCTGGTTGACGGCTTTTTCTTGAGGCCCGGCACCTCGCGCAGCTCGTAGAAGATATCCATCGCCTTCTTCACCAGCGTCTTCTGGATATCGGGGAAGTGGACATCGATGATCGACTGCATCGTGTCACGGTCCGGGAACTTGATATAGTGGAAGAAGCAGCGGCGCAGAAACGCGTCGGGCAGCTCTTTTTCGTTGTTGGAGGTGATGACGACGATCGGGCGCTCTTTGGCTTCGACGCGTTCTTGCGTTTCGTAGACATCGAAGCTCATCCGGTCGAGCTCTTGCAAGAGGTCGTTCGGAAACTCGATGTCGGCCTTGTCGATCTCGTCGATCAGAAGGACGGGGAGCTGCTCGCTGGTGAAAGCTTCCCACAACTTGCCCTTCTTGATGTAGTTGCGGATGTCGTGAACGCGCTCTTCGCCCAGCTGCCCATCGCGCAAACGCGCCACGGCATCGTATTCGTACAGGCCCTGTTGAGCCTTAGTCGAAGACTTGATGTTCCACTCGATCAGCGGCGCGCCAATGGCCTTGGAAATCTCGTGCGCAAGCACCGTCTTACCCGTGCCAGGCTCACCCTTGACCAGAAGCGGGCGACGAAGCGTGACGGCGGCGTTCACGGCCACTTTGAGGTCTTCGGTCGCGACGTAGTTGCTGGTGCCTTCGAAACGGGTGTCTGCCATGGGTTTTCCTCTAAAACTGATTTGCGAAAGCGATAGTGGCGGCGTGATCGCTGTGCAAGAGGTGAGGGCGTCGCCGTGGCTCTATTGCTCTAAAGAGAGAATGCGCTGAGCTATCAAAAGCAGCGTCTGCGTTTCGACCGGTTTTTGCTCGTTTGCCCAGCTCAGCGTCAGCATCCGCTCACGCCCTTGTTCGTCCGCTAGCAGCCAAGTCATGTTGAGCACGCCCGTCTCCGAGCCGCCCTTGAAGCCGACATAGCTCCAGCTATTGGTGACGTTGGGCGACAGCGCCGGGTTGATGGCCATTATGCGGAACACTTCGGTGTCGTTGGTCTGGCGCATATGGGTGAACAGGCCGGCAAGATCGCCGGCGTTGGCGAACCATTCGACGCTGTCGATCGCGACCGGTCCGGCAGCCAGCTTGGCGTTGATCGCATCAAGGGTGGCGGGTTTCTCCTCGAGGCGCGCCAGAATGGCTTCGCGTTCGGCCGGGTTGCCTTGGGCGTAGGCGCTGAGTTGATCCGCGGGGCCGCCCTTAATCAAGAACAGCTCGCGCGTGGTCATCCACGGCGTGTTGCGCTCCGGCGCGCTGTGGCGGGTGCTTTGCATGAAGGCGGCGACCCGGTCGCGGCCAAGCAGGCGGATCAGCTGATCAGTGGCGGTGTTATCGCTGATCGAGATCATCAGGCTGGCCAGCGTTTGCAGCGTAACCGGCGATCCCTCGGGCCAGTTTTGCAATTGGCCGCTGGGAAAGCTCTTTTGGTCAAGCGCTATAACATCGCTCCACGCGCGCTTGCCCTGCGCAATCTCTTCGCCCAGCGCACCGAGCACGTAGAGCTTCATCGCCGAACCCAGCGGCATGTGCGCCTCGGCGTTGAGCGACAGGACCGGGGCAGAGCCATCGAGCTTGCCGAAATAGGCGCTGACCTCGCCGTCGAGCGCTTCAAGGTCGGCGGTGATGCTCTTAACCGTGTCGTTCGTGGGCGTGAATTCGAGCAATTGCAGCCCGTTGATTCGGTTGTCGCCAGTCCCCTCAACCGAGAGGTTAACCTGGCCCACCGCGCGCTCCATTCGGATGGTGACCACGCTGACGCTGCCTTCACTTGGGTTCAACTCGATCACTTCAAGTGCGCGTCCGAACTGATCGGTGAACTGGCGCGCGATCAGATCGACCTGTTTCATCGGAACCGCATCCAGAAATACCGGGGCAAACACCTCCTCGCCATCTGCTTCGCCGTTGAGAACCGCGAGCACATCTTGCGCGCGCCGTTCCAAAGCGGTGGACGCTGAGGGGGCGGTTTCGGTTTGGTCCATGGGCTGCGCTTTGGCGTCATCGACCAACGGCGTAAAGGCTAGAACGAGAGCGAGGAAACGCAGCATAGTGAGGCTCCTGAGGTGCAGTGTGCGAAGGGCGAGCGCGCTCAAACGAGCGCATCAATCTGGTCGATCTTGTCTTTGAGCTTGCGCGCGGCAAACCGATTGAGCCACCCGACAAAGATAAAGAACGCCGTCGTCGCCACGATAGGTTTCCATGTGCCTTCCAACGCCTTGCCCAATCCGCCGATCTGCGTGAACTGGACAATCATCAACGCATAGAAGCCGAAAACGCCCACCGCGAGCGGCCCCAGATACCACACAGGAACCGAGTGAAGCGCGTCATACTGGCGCTGATATTGGCTGCGCAGGTGGTCGAGGCAGCTTTCCTCAGGCAGCGGCAGGCGATACGATCCGCGCGCGTGCAATTGCCATATGACGATCCCGGTGCAGACCACGCACAGAGCGCCGCCTGCTGCGAAGAGATATTCGGACTTCATCACCCCGCCGATGGCCAGCGCGCCGAATAACACCACACACAGCGCTCCGGCCGCGTATTCGAGGATGTTGCGCCGCTTGATCGTGCGCTCGAATTTGGACGCGCGTTTCTGGATGAGCGCGGGATCGGTGAACTCGGCGTCGGCCACCGCAGCGGCCCATTCGGGGATCGGTAGCTGGGTCATGATGAGGCTCCTTGGAGGGCGGGGGTGTCGAAATGCGCGGTCATGAGCGCCTTGATCCGGTGGACGCGCACGCCAACCGCGCTGGGGGTAAGGCCGGTGACCTCGGCGATGGCCTTGGTCGTTTCCCCTTCGAGCCACAGCAGCATCACCTGGCTATCAGGAAAGGGCAGCTGGCGGATCAGGTCACGGACCTGTGCAAGAACCAGAGATTCGCCCGCCGCGCGTTCCGGGTTGGAGGGCGAGGGCAGCTCGTCGATCTCTTCGAGCGCAACTCGCTTGGGCCCGCGCACGGCCTTGCTGACATGATCGGCCGCGACGTTATGCGCGACGCGGTAGACCCATGTCTTGAGCGCGCATTGCCCTTCAAAACGGGCAAAGCTGGCCCAAAGCGCGGCGTGGATCTCTTGCTCCAGATCGCGAGCCTTGTCCGCATCGCGCTCCACCGCGCGGGCGAGGCGCGCGAGAGAGGCGGCGAATTGCTCGCCTGCATTGGCGTACAGGTCCGCTTGCTTGCTCATGCCCCTTTAGTCGGGCGCGCGCAGAATTTCTTACACGCTCTGCCCGATTTTTCTGGGTCAGGAGGTGGCTGACAGCACAAAGACGAGGTTGAACAGCAGGACAAGGACGGTCGCGATTTTCCATCCCGTGGCCGCGCTGCGCATCCCGCGCTCCCACGTCCACGCTCCGATCACGCCAGCGGCCAGCGCGGCGGCGGGCACAGTGACCCACGGCCCAAACCGGCCAAGCGCGATCAACACGGCCATTGCGGCGACCAGATGGATGAGGAAAGCTCCGGTGAACCACACGATGGGGATCGGTCGATAGGACGTATCAGGCACTTCCCAATCCGGCACCGAGGCATCCGGGCGCGAGAGGCGCCGGTCGCCCGCCATAATGTCCTCTTCGTGAGGGTTGGGGAATTTGTTTTCGCTCAATCGGGGGCCTCGCCCACTCTTTCGAACAGGCCGCCATACCAGTTACCGGTCGCGGTGCCGCTCGCGTCATATTGCCGCGACATCATGCGATACTCGTCCGCCGAGACCCATTCGTAGGTGTAATGGCGATAAGTGCCCTTGGGTTCGTCGGAAAAGCGGATCGTCAGTGACAGGTCGCCCTTGGGTTCGAGAGCGCCGCCTCCATCGCCCAAACGCGAGCCGCCGAAATGCGAGAGATGCGAAACGCTAGTCCCATCCGCTTGCACCGCCCATAAAATGTGCCCTTGAAAGTCGACCGCATCGACGACGCAAAAGATCGAGTGATCGGTATTGATCCGCGAACACTTCGTTCGGTGACCGGGAATTGAGAGGGTTTCGACCGTCTTCCCGTCCCAGACCTGTTGGAACCGATCGTTTTTGAGCTTCCATTCACCGACGAAGCGATCAAAGGCGTAGGACGTTTCGTCCTCCTGCGCGCTGAGCGCACTGGCGTTAGCCAGCAGCGCCAGACCTAAAATACACGTCGAACGCTTCACGCGTCGATCATGTCGCGGTCCATTTCGCCCGCGCGGTTCTGGATGAAGTTGAAGCGGTGTTCGGGGTTCTTGCCCATCAGCTGGTCGACCAATTCCTTGACGCTGGCGCGTTCCTGGAACTCTTGCGGCAGTGTGATGCGGATCAGCTGTCGGGTTTCCGGGTTCATTGTGGTCTCGCGCAGCTGGGCAGGGTTCATTTCGCCCAGACCTTTGAAGCGGCCCACTTCGACCTTCTTGCCCTTGAACACGGTCGCCTCCAACTCCGCGCGGTGCGCGTCGTCGTTAGCGTAGCGGCTCTCTTTGCCGGCGGTCAGACGGTAGAGCGGCGGCTTGGCAAGGAACAGGTGCCCTTTGCGCACCACGTCGGGCATCTCCTGGAAAAAGAACGTCATCAGCAGCGTCGCGATATGCGCGCCGTCGACATCGGCGTCGGTCATGATGATGATGCGGTCGTAGCGAAGGTTTTCCGCGTCGCAATCCTTGCGCGTTCCGCAGCCCAGCGCGAGGCCGAGATCGGCGATTTCGCTGTTGGCGCGGATCTTGTCCGCCGTCGCGCTGGCGACGTTGAGGATCTTGCCCCGGATCGGCAGGATCGCCTGCGTCTTGCGGTCGCGCGCCTGTTTGGCGCTGCCGCCGGCTGAGTCGCCTTCGACGATGAACAGCTCGGTCTCGCGCTCGCCTTCGCCCGAACAATCGGTGAGCTTTCCGGGAAGGCGCAGCTTCTTCGCGTTGGTCGCGGTCTTACGCTTGATCTCGCGCTCTTGCTTGCGCTTGAGGCGTTCATCCATCCGCTCCATCACTTCGCCCAGCAGCGCCTTACCGCGCTCCATATCGTCGGTGAGGAAGTGGTCGAAATGATCGCGCACCGCGTTTTCGACGAGCCGCGCGGCTTCGGGCGAGGTGAGGCGATCCTTGGTCTGCGACTGGAATTGCGGATCGCGGATAAAGACGCTGAGCATGACTTCGCAGCCGGTCATCACATCATCTGCGGTGATGTCTTTGGCCTTCTTGGTGCCCGTCAATTCGCCAAAGGCGCGCAGGCCCGTCGTCAGCGCCTTGCGCACGCCCGCTTCGTGCGTGCCGCCATCAGGCGTGGGCACGGTGTTGCAGTACCAGCTGGTTGAGCCGTCGGAATAAAGCGGCCAGGCCAGCGCCCATTCGACGCGGCCTTGCGAAACGCCCGCCTCGTCCTCAGGGAATTCCTGTGACCCGGTGAAGGGCAGGGCGGTGACGCATTCGCGCTGCGCTATCTGCTCTTTGAGATGGTCAGCGAGGCCACCGGGGAATTTGAAGACGGCTTCGGCGGGCACATCCTCGGATGTGAGGCTTTCGGCGCATTTCCAGCGGATTTCGACTCCGGCAAACAGATAGGCCTTGGACCGGGCCAACTTGAACAGGCGCGCGGGTTTGAATTTGCGGTCGCCGAAAATTTCGGTGTCGGGGGTAAAAGTGACCTGCGTGCCGCGCCGGTTGGGCGCTGCGCCGACGACTTCGATGGGGCCGAGGGTCTGACCCTTGGAGAATTCCTGCGCGTAAAGCTGCTTGTCGCGCGCCACTTCAACCCGCGTGTTGGAAGAGAGCGCGTTGACGACGCTTACGCCCACGCCGTGCAGCCCGCCGCTCGTCGCGTAAGCTTTGCCGGAGAATTTGCCGCCGGAATGCAGCGTGGAAAGGATCACTTCCAGCGTCGATTTGCCCGGATATTTGGGGTGCTCGTCCACCGGAATACCGCGCCCGTTATCAGACACGCTCAGACGATTGCCTTCCTCAAGACGCACTTCGATCCGGCTTGCGTGGCCCGCGACCGCTTCGTCCATCGAGTTGTCGAGAACTTCGGCGGCCAGATGATGCAGCGCGCGATCATCGGTGCCGCCAATATACATGCCGGGCCGGCGGCGCACCGGCTCCAGACCTTCCAGAACCTCAATCGAGGAGCTGTCGTAATTGCCGCTGGAGGTGGGCGTGTTCTCGAAAAGATCGTCTGACATACCCTCGAATATGGCGCGCGCCGACGCGCCTAACAAGGCACCGTCGATCCGATTTAGTGGGTTATTCCCCGCGTTCGCGCGCGCCTACGCTCTCAATTGGCGAAAGAGGTCGGCGCGGCTTCCGCTGTCAACACCTTGCCGTTCTGGATCTGGCGCACTTCGAGCGCGCGTTGCGCGACCCCGCGGCGATCAAAGCGGAACGGGCCATCAATGCCCAGAAAGCCCCCTTGGTTGAAGAGCTCTTGCGTCGGGAAAGGCGTCCCCACCTGCCAATCGCGCGTCATGCGAATGCTCAGCAGCACCGCGTCATAACCCAGCGTCGCGAGCCGATCCGGCGTGGTGCCAAAGCGTTGCTCGTAACTGTCGACAAACTGCAACAGCCGCTTTTCCGAGACGTTGGCGTATAGCGCCCCGTTCAGCGCGGCCGAGCGCGTTACCGCCGCTTCGCCGCTCCAGCGCTCCGTGCCTAGAATACGCGTGCCCTCGGCGCCTTCACGCTTGAGCTCGCGCGCGGGGGCGGGCGCGCGCCGACCGCGATCCGCGATCAGGACGGTGTCGTAGCCGCCATTGGTGCGCAGCCGCTGCGCCGCGCTGATGATCGACGTGTTGCCCGGCGAATAGGTCTCGCGCGCGACGAAATTGCCACCCGATGTGCGCAGCGCCTCGCGAAAGGCGGTGTAGGCGCGCTTGCCATAGGTGTTGTCGGGCGAGAGGATTGCAAACTGGTTTGACCCTTGCGAGCGCGCGTATTTGACGGCGCGCTCGACCGATTGTTCGGGCATGTATCCCATCAGAAAGACATCGGGGCTCGCCACCGCGATATCGTTCGAGAACGAGACGACTGGCACACCGGCGGAACGCGCCTGCGCCTGCACGGCGGGGACATTTTGCCCGATCAGGGGGCCCAGAATCAGCTTGTTGCCGTCCACCACAGCCTGGCGCGCCGCCTCACCGGCGCCGCGTCCGGTGTCGTATGTGGTGATGCGCAGATTATCGGCGTTGGTGTCGAGCAGCGCCATCGTGACGGCGTTGGCCAGCGATTGGCCCGCTTCGGATGTGCGTTCATCCGAGGCGGACAGCGGCACCAACAGCGCGACGCGATGACGTGCGGCGTCGGTTGGCAGCGCTGTGGGCGTGGGCTCGGGCGTCGGTTCGGCGACGGGTCCGGTCGAAGCGGGCTCTGTCTTCGGGATCACCGAACACGCGCCCAGCAAAGCCGCGCTGCCCGCAATCGTCAACGCGCGGGCCGAGAACAGCGCCTTGACCCCCGCACTTATCCGCACCGAAACCGAACTTACAAACCCGTTCATTCTTGCCGACCCCTCTTGGCTGCTTCAAACGGGTCTTGTGACCGCTTCGCCTGAATCAATCCTGCCTGAAACTCTAGAGCCGGGCCTCTATATCGTCGCAACGCCGATTGGCAATCTTGGCGATATGACGTTCCGCGCTGTCGATACGTTGAAAGCGTGCGCTCTGATTGCGTGCGAGGACACGCGGGTGACCGGGCGGTTGCTGACGCGCTACGCGATCAAGACCCGGATGCAGCGTTACGACGATCACGCCTCCGATGCGGTGCGCTCGCGACTGATTGAACAGGCGGCGAGCGAACCGATTGCGCTGGTGAGCGATGCGGGCACGCCTTTGGTGTCCGACCCCGGATACCGCCTTGTGCGCAAGGCGCGCGCGGCGGGCGTCGTGGTGACCTCAATACCGGGCGCGTGCGCGGCGGTGACGGGGCTAACGCTGTCGGGGCTTCCCAACGATCGTTTTCTGTTTGCCGGGTTCCTACCCGTAAAAGACAAGGCCCGGCGCGCCGCGTTCGAAGCGGTCGAAGCCGTGCCCGCGACGCTGATCTTCTATGAGACGGGGCCAAGGCTGGTCCGCAGTCTGGAAGCGCTCGCACAATTGTGGCCGACGCGTGAGGTTGCGGTCGCGCGCGAGTTGACCAAGCTTCACGAGGAATGCCGAACCGGTCTGGCAAGCGAACTGGCCGAGCATTACAGCGCGCATCCCCCCAAGGGCGAGATCGTCCTCCTGATCGGTCCGCCTGATGAAAGCGCCTGCGAGGCCGATCCCGACGCGCTGTTGCGCGAGGCTCTGCAAGACCTCCCGGTCAGCAAAGCGGCGGGCAAAGTGGCCAAGGCCACCGGACTCGACCGCGCGACCCTTTACGCCCGCGCCATGGAGCTTAAATCGCAATGAGCGAGAAGCGCGTCATCGCCGACAAACGCGGGCGCGAAGGCGAAGAGGAGGCCGCGCGCTGGCTGTCTGAGCAAGGCTGGGAAATTCTGGCGCAGCGCGTGAAGACCAAGCTCGGCGAGATTGATCTCATCGCGAAGAAAGACGGGCTTGTCGCCTTCGTAGAAGTCAAATGGCGACGCCGCGCTGCGGATCTGGCAACCGCGATTGACGAGAGGCGATTGGCCCGCGTCGCCGCCGCGGTCGAAATGGTTGGGCACGAATACGCTCAGCCGGGCGAAGACATGCGGATCGACGTAATCCTGCTTGCACACGGAGCCGCCCCGCGCCACATCGCCAACGCGTGGATGCCTTAGGAACCTGAAAATGCCGCTTAAAATTGCCGTACAAATGGACCCCATCGAAAGCGTCAATATCAAGGGCGACAGTTCTTTCGCGCTGATGCTGGCCGCGCAGGAGCGGGGCCACGAGGTGTTTGAATACCATGTCGAAAGCCTAACGCTCGACGCACAGGACCGCCTGATTGCGCAAGGATACCCGGTGACAGTGCGCAAGGTGCAGGGCGACCACTTTGATAAGGGCGAGGCGGTTCGGCTCGATCTGGGCAAGGATATCGACGTTGTCCTGATGCGTCAGGATCCGCCGTTTCACATGGGCTATATCACCGCCACGCACCTGCTTGAGCGCATCTCTAAAGAGACGCTTGTGGTCAACGATCCGGTCAGCGTGCGCAACGCGCCGGAAAAGGTGATGGTGCTTGATTATCGTGAGTTTATGCCACCGACACTCATAACCCGTTCGGTCGACGAAGTGCGCCGTTTCATGGCCGAGCATGGTGCGGTGGTGGTCAAACCGATCCACGGCAATGGCGGCAAAGCCATTTTCCGCGTGCCCGACGATGGCGACAACCTGACGGCTTTGTTCGAGGTCTTCAACCAGACCTGGCCCGAACCGCACATGGTCCAACCCTTCCTTCCCGAAGTGTCTGAGGGCGACAAACGCATCGTCTTGATCGACGGCGAAGTCGCGGGCGCGATCAACCGCATTCCGGGCGAGGGCGAATTCCGCTCCAACCTCGCCATGGGCGGCAGCGCCGAGCCGACGGGCTTAACCGAGCGCGAGCAGGAAATCTGCGCCGCCATGGGCCCGGAGCTTAAGCGCCTCGGCCTGACCTTCGTGGGAATCGACGTGATTGGGGGCAAATGGCTGACCGAGATCAATGTGACCTCGCCGACGGGGATCGTCGCGATCTCGGAGTTCGATGGGACGGATCTGGCCGGAATGATTTGGGACGCGATCGAAGCGAGACTGGGTTGAGATGATGGACGCTCTCACGACGGCGCTGAAGCCGAAAGACCCGCCTTCTCGCGTCACGCTCACCGGTCGATTTGTCTTTCTGGAACCCCTCGCGGCTGAGCGCCACGGTGCCGACTTTGATGCGCATCTGTGCGGCGCTGCTAATGAGGATCTGTGGAATTTTATTCCCTTCGGTGCCCCAAGTGACAGCGCTGAACTCTTCGGCGTCCTGGCAAACATGCAAGCCCAATCGGGCTGGATCAGCTTCGCGGTGAGAGACCTATCCAGCGGCAAAGCGACCGGCACGGTCAGCCTTATGCGCGTGCGCCCCGAACACGGCAGCGCAGAGATCGGCTGCGTCGTCTTTGGCAAGGCGCTTCAACGCACCCCTGCGGCCAGCGAAGCGGTGTTCCTTTTGGGCCAATATCTGTTCGATACGCTCGGCTATCGCCGCTACGAATGGAAGTGCGACAATCGCAACGAAGCCTCGCGCCGCGCGGCGGTTCGCTTTGGGTTTAGCTTTGAAGGCATCTTTCGCAACGATATGATCGTAAACGGTCGCAACCGGGACACGGCGTGGTTTGCGATGACCGATGCGGACTGGCTCAAAGTGCGCCTGGCCTATGACGCGTGGTTGTCGCCGCAAAACTTTGATGAGCACGGACAGCAAAGAGAGTCGCTCACGACGCTTGTTTCAGGTGCAATCGGTTGAGCCGATCGCTGTTCCTGCAAAGCGGCGACCTACGCGATCAATGCATTCGAGGGGACCGATCCGGCTGGAATGATCTGGGACGCGATTGAGGGGCGGTTGGCCACCACTTGATTGGCGTCTCGAAAAGCGTAAACATCAATAATGGCGTCGCAAGGGGAGCGGCACGCGATGATCGAAGACAGTCAATTACCGTTTGTGATCGCTGGCATGGTCCTTTTCGCGGTTGCTCTGTCAATTGTAGCGCTTTTCGTTGCCTCCAGACTGTTGGGATGGCCGCAGCTCGCAGAGGCTTACCCGGATAGGCCTGACGATCCCATTCTTGAGAAATACTTCGTCCAGTCTCTTTTTATCGCCAAGCCCGGGGCCTCGCTTCCAGGCCCCTACATTCAAGGCCCTGTCACCCTGATCGCGTGTGAGGGCGGTTTGCGGATAGCGGTCTGGCCGATCTTCAGAGCCTTCTTCAAAACGATATTTATCCCGTGGGACGAAATCAGCACGACCACCGTGCAAGCCAAGGTTACGCGCTTGAAGGGATGCGGGTTGAGAGTTGGCGGCAAAAAACCGTTTACGCTCACGATCATCGCACGTGTCGCGCGTAAGATATCCGCAGCGACCAACGGAAAGCTGGAGATACCGGCGGACCTGCAGCGATAAATCGACCGTTACAGAGCCGGTTGCACTTACTACGTCTGGTTGCTTTTCCTCGCGCGAGGATGCGCTGAGCGGTACTCTTCAAGCATCTGCGCCGCGTCGACCTTGGTGTAGATCTGCGTGGAGCCCAGCGATGCGTGGCCGAGCAATTCCTGCAAACTCCTCAAATCGGCGCCCGCGCTTAGCAAATGGGTCGCGAAGGAATGGCGCAAAGCGTGCGGGGTGGCGGTGTCGGGTAGGCCGAGCGCGCGTCTCGCATTGGCCATCGCCTTCTGCACCATACCAGGGGAGAGCGACCCACCTTTGACGCCTCGAAACAAAGGCTCGTCGCGCTCCAGAGGGAAAGGGCACTCCGCCGCGTAGTGCGCCACCGCCTGCGCGGTGATCGGAAGGATGGGCACGATCCGCTGCTTGCCGCCTTTGCCGGTGACGCTGAGCGTCTCGCCAAGCGCCGCGTCGCGCCCGCAAAGCGACAGCGCCTCGGCAATCCGCAAGCCCGATCCGTACATCAGAAGCAAGACCGCCCGGTCCCTTGCACCGACCCAATCGTCAGCGGCGAGGCCATCGACCAGATCGGTGATGTTCACCGCTTCATCCGGCGTCACGGGGCGGGGCAGACCTTTTTTGAGGCGTGGGCCGCGAAGGCGCGGGGCGCTGGGGTCGGGATCGCCCGCCTGGCTTCGGGCAAAGGCGATGAAGGCTTTGAGCGCCGACAACTCACGCGCCGCGCTGGCGTTGCCCAGACCCTCGGCCCGGCGCGCGGCGAGGTGGCGGCGTAGGTCATGCGTTTCGATCCGGGCGGCTTGGTCCCATGTGACCAGATCGCCGCTCGCGACGATCCGCTGCGCCGCCGAGGTATAGGCGCGCACCGTGTGCGGGCTGCGCCGTTTTGCGTGGGTCAGATGATCGCGCCAGTCCGACAGGAGGTCAGCCCCGCTCACGTCGCCACCAATTCATCCGCGACCAACGCCGCAATCAGGCTGTTGAGCACGCCCATGCCTTTGGGCGCAACGCCGATCCGGTCTCCGCGCTGCCAGACAAAGCCGAGCGACTTGTACTGCGCCAAACCCTTCTCGCTCACCATCGCCCAACGCGGTTTGGCAAAACGCGCTTCGAGTTCGGCCAGATCCACACCCTCGACAAGGCGCAGGCCCATCAGCAGCGCTTCAGAGGCTTGTTCATCTATGGCGAGGTGAGTTTGCTCCGCGATGCCGTGGCGGTTCTCGTTGACCGCTTTGAGGAAGTTCTCCGGTTTCTTGTGACGCACCGTGGCAAAGCCGCCGCGCCGCCCATGCGCGCCGGGACCAATGCCGCAATAATCTTGGTAGCGCCAATAGGTGAGGTTGTGACGGCTCTCCTCGGCGGGGCGCGCGTGGTTGCTGGTCTCGTAAGCGGGCAGGCCAGCGGCGCGCGTCATCGCTTGGGTGCGATCATAGAGCTCAGCCGCCTCATCATCGCCGAGCGGGGTAAAGACGCCTCGCCGCACATCGGTCGCAAAGCGCGTGCCAGGCTCAATCGTCAACTGGTAGAGCGACAGGTGCGATGTGCCAAAGCCAAGCGCACGGGCCAGCTGCGCTTCCCATTGCTCGGTTGTCTGGCCGGGCAGCGCGTAGATCAGGTCGAAACTGACCCGTTCAAAACGCTTCTGCGCCGTCTCAAGCGTGTTCAGCGCCTCTTGGGCCCCATGCAATCGACCCAGCCATTGCAACGTTTCATCGCATAGCGACTGCACGCCAAGCGACACACGGTTCACTCCGGCTGCCGCTAAATCGGCAAAGTTCGCCGCTTCGACCGAAGAGGGATTAGCCTCCAACGTGATCTCGATTTGCGGGGCAAATCCCCAGAGCCGCTCGGCTTCTTCCAGCAATTCGCCCGCCAATTGGGGCGGCATCAGCGAGGGTGTGCCGCCGCCAAAGAATATGGAAGTCAATGGCTTATCCGCCGCCACCGCCGCCTCGGTGCGCATATCGGCCAGCAAGGCCTCGCACCACGCATCAACGTCAACGCTGGCGCGAACATGCGAGTTAAAGTCGCAATAGGGGCACTTCTTCGCGCAGAACGGCCAGTGGATGTATAGTGCTCGCGCCATACGAACCTTTCAGTCAGTGTTAACGTCTCGAAGTCAAGCTCAAGGCCATGTTTGCACGTAAGACCCTTACGGGATTAGCGGGTTTCACAACCCTGTGCGCGGCCTCAACGGGCTTCGCCGGGAGTGATCGACCAGATACGAGCGACGAGCGCGCTTGGCTGGCCCAGCACAACGCCGCGCGTGCCGGGTTCGGCAGCGCGCCGGTGCGGTGGAACTCCGATCTGGAGAACGAGGCACGTCAGTGGGCGCAGCGGCTCGCGCGTTCTAATCAATTTCGCCATTCCGATTATCGGAAGCGCAACGGTACGGGCGAGAACCTGTGGATGGGTACGCGCGGCCATTACGCGCCGGCGCAAATGATCGCGAGCTTTGGGGATGAACGCCGCCATTTTGTGCCGGGACGCTTTCCCGGGGTTTCACGCACAGGCAACTGGGCCGATGTGGGTCACTACACGCAGATTGTTTGGCCCGAGACGCGCGAAGTCGGCTGCGCCAAAGCCTCAGGCGCGCAAAACGATGTGTTGGTCTGCCGCTATTGGCCCTCGGGCAATGTCATGGGGCAGGCGATCGCGCCCATGCGCAAAGTCGCACGGCGTCGCTGACTCGCGCCGCCGTCAGCCACCATCAGCCGCCGAACTGATCCGCGACCAGCTTGGCAAAGGCATCGGCGCGGTGACTAATCGCGTGCTTTTCAGCCGGGTCGATCTCGGCGAACGTTTCGGTCCCATCGCGCGAAGAGGGCACGAAGACCGGGTCGTAGCCAAAGCCCATTTTCCCGCGCGGTGGCCAGGTCAACGCGCCGGGACAGAGGCCTTCATAGGTGGCGTGGTCACCATCAGGCCAGGCCACCGCAAGCACGCAGTGAAACGCGGCGCTGCGGTCGGCGTCGGGGCCCCGCTCTTGCAGCATGCCTTCAACCTTGCCCATGGCCATGTACCAGTCGCGGCCCGGCTCGCCTTCGAACCATTGCCGCTCGGCCCAGTCGGCGGTGTAGACACCGGGGCGACCGCCGAGCGCGGCGACGCTCAAACCGCTGTCATCAGCCAGCGCGGGCATTTGCGAGGCCTCCGCAGCGGCGCGCGCTTTGATTAGCGCGTTCTCGACAAAGGTGGTGCCGGTCTCAGCGGGCTCCGGCAGGCCCAGCGCGCCCGCTGAAAGGCATTTGAGCCCGTAAGGGTCTAGCAACGCCGAAATCTCGTTCAACTTGCCCGCGTTATGCGTGGCGATCACCAGCGATCCGCCGGAAAGTTTACGGGTCATTTGCGACGGGCTCCTCTTTCAATAAGTCCGCTGTTGATCAGCCCAGCGCGCACGAAGTCGATCACCTCGGCCTCAACCTGTTGTTTGGGCAATATATACGCCTGCTGCCTCGTCACATAGATGGCGAACACCTTCTCATTCTCATCCCAGGCGATCATGTTTAACCACTGCGCGTCTACATGCGCGGAGGGTTGGTGCAGCGTGAACCCATCTTCGCGAGGAGAAAATTCGATCGGCTCGCGGATCAGCGCAAAATCGCGATAGGCCTTCCGCGCGAAGCGGGGCACCGTCACGTAGCGGATGATGGCGAGCATCAAGACAACGCCAATAACGCCGCCAATGGCGACCGGCAGCACCGCTTCCTCGCCATCGAAAGTGTAGGCGATCGCCATAATGGCCAGGACCGCGCCCGTCGCGATCAACACAAATCGACCAATAGACGCGCGAAAATGCAGCACATTGAACGCGACCTGGTCCTCTTCCTTTATCGCGTAGCGGGCTGGCTCCATGGCCCTATTTGACCGCGTCCAATTGAGCCTTGAAGATCCCGTCGCAGCCCATCTTGGCCAGACGCAGCAGGCGCAGCAGCGCTTCTTCGTCGTAGGTTGCGCCCTCAGCAGTGGCCTGAACCTCCGCGATCTGGCCTCCGTCGATCAGCACGAAATTGGCGTCAGCGTCAGCCGAGCTGTCTTCGATGTAATCGAGATCCAGCACCGGGGTGCTTTCGTAAATCCCGCAGGAAATCGCGGCGACCTGACCGGTGATCGGGTCTTCTTTCAAATCGCCCGACGCGAGCAGCCCGTTGACCGCCAGACGCAGCGCCACCCAGGCTCCCGAGATTGACGCGGTGCGGGTGCCGCCATCGGCCTGGATCACGTCGCAATCCAGCGTGATCTGACGCTCTCCCAGCTTTTTGAGATCCACCACGGCGCGCAAGGAACGGCCGATCAGGCGCTGGATTTCCTGCGTGCGGCCCGATTGCTTGCCGCGCGCGGCCTCGCGGCTGCCGCGGGTGTGCGTGGCGCGCGGGAGCATGGAATATTCGCCCGTCACCCAGCCTTCGCCTTTGCCGCGCAGCCAAGGCGGAATGCGTTCCTCGATGCTCGCGGTGCACAGCACGCGCGTGTCGCCGAAGCTGATCAGGCACGACCCTTCGGCGTGTTTGGTGAAGCCGGTTTCAATCGTGATGGCGCGCATTTCGTCGGGCGCGCGGTTTGAAGGACGCATAAAGTGGGTTCGCCTTGTTCGTATCGGTTGCAATCGAATCAATCGGAGTGCGCGCGGGTGTGGCCGTGAATGATTGGTCCCGCAAGGCTTGGCTAACGCGAGCGGGACGCTATTTTGTCACGTATGAGTTCGCTTCCCATCTCCGAAATGACAGACCGGGCCCGCGACATCTTTCAGCGGGTGGTCGAAGGCTTCATCGAAAGCGGTCAGCCGGTCGGGTCAAAGACCTTGGCCGCTGATGGCACGCTTAATCTGTCGCCGGCCTCGATCCGGTCGGTCTTGGCTGATCTTGAAACTCTGGGCCTGCTGGCCGCGCCGCACACCAGCGCGGGGCGGATGCCGACCGATGCGGGCCTGCGGATTTTCGTCGATGGCATGATGCGCATGGCCGAACCCACTGCCGAGGAGCGCGTGCGGATCGAAGCGGGCTTGGCGGAAACGGGCGCGGTTGAGCAAGCCTTGACCAAAGCGAGCGCGCTGCTGTCGGATCTGTCCGGGGCTGCGGGTATGGTGATGGTGCCCACGCGCGAGGCGCGTTTGGCGCAGTTCAACCTCGTCGATCTGGGGCAAGGGCGCGCATTGGCCGTGCTTGTGGATGAAGATGGCGGGGTGGAAAACCGCGTCCTTGAGATGGGCATCGCCGCATCCTCCAGCGCTTTGGAGCAGGCCAGTAACTACATCACCGCGAGGCTTGCGGGACGCACCTTGAACGAGGCCGCGCAGGCCATGCGCACCGAAATCGCAGCGGAGCGAACACAATTGGACGAAGCGAGCCGCGACCTCGTGGAACGCGGCCTCGCGGTGTGGAGCGAAGACACTACCGAGCGGCCCGTCCTGATCGTGCGCGGCGCGGCCAACCTGCTCGACGAAGCGGCGCTCGGCGATATTGAACGCGTGCGATCCTTGCTCGAAGACTTGGAAGACAAACAATCGGTCGCGCAGTTGCTCGAAAGCGCGCGCGAGGCGGACGCGACCCGCATCTTCATCGGCAGCGAAAACCGGCTTTTCGGGCTTTCGGGATCGTCGGTCATCGCCTCGCCCTATCGCGACCGCGAAGGGCGCGTCGTGGGCGTTCTTGGCGTGATTGGCCCCACGCGGTTGAATTACGCGCGCGTGGTCCCCATGGTGGATTTAACGGCGCGATCGCTTGGCAAATTGATCGCGTAAACTCTCAAAATATTTCTCCAGACACAGGTTCAGATGATGAGTGATAAAGACAAGCCGCAAGACGATGCGGTGGCGCAAGAATTGAAAGGCGTTCCCGAGCATATGCTCGATCAGGGCGCTGATGACGATGCGGCGGGCGAGGAAGAAGGCGGCGCGCAGGATCTGGTGGGCGAAGCTTTGGTGAGCCTTAAAGAAGACCTTCAGGCCGCCGAGCAGGAAACGCTCTACGCCAAGGCGGAAATGCAGAACCTGCGCCGCCGGATGGAAAAAGAGGTCGCTGACGCGCGCGCCTATGCGGCGACCGGTTTCGCGCGCGATGTGCTGGCGGTGTGGGACAATCTGGCCCGCGCGGTCGAAGCGATTCCCGAACATCTTCGTGAAGATGAGAAGATGAAAGGTCTCGCTATCGGCATCGACGCAACCCAGCGCGAGCTTGAAAAAGTGTTCAAACAGCACGGCATCACGCGCATCGCCGCCATGGGTCTGCCACTCGATCCCAACCAGCACCAGGCGATGATCGAGGTTCCCTCAGCCGATCAGGAACCCGGCACAATCGTGCAGGAAATGCAGTCAGGCTGGATGATCAAGGATCGCCTTCTGCGCCCCGCGATGGTGGGTGTGGCTAAGAAGCCGGACTAAGTTCCGGTGCGGCCGCACCGCATCACAGATAAGTGCCAAACGCCTCGTAATCGCTTTTGTAATAGCGCTTGAGCTTTTCTGTTTGTTTGGCGGACAGCAGGCTTGGGTCGAGCTTCGGCCCTCCCGTTTGAAACCGACCGATCGTTAGCGGTCGGTCAAGCACTTGCGAGACATCGTCGACAAAGCGGTCCATATCGCTCAGATTGTAAACTGCGCTGAAATAATCGGCCTGCGTGCCCAAATAGTCGCTCATCGGGCGGCAGTGACTGTGGATCGTGGGAATAGCCAGATAGCCCTCGAAGCGATCGATAAATTCGTCGAGTTCGGGGTTGGGCGTTAGCCGTTTGAACCGCCCGGCAGCCTTTACGGCCTGCGGTGTCAATTCGCCGTGGAAGACCACTCGGTTGCTGTATGCGGACAAAAACCGCTTGATCGGATCGCGCACCAGACAAAGTCGGCGATAATCGGCGATCCGAGCCTGCGGATACTTATTGCGCAAAATGCCGGGATAAAAGTGATGCGCGTGGAACTTCCTCCCATTGGCTATGATCGTGTCAAACGCGACGCCGTTCTCGATCTCATAAAACATACGTTTTACGGATGAGCACGCGACCTTTGGGACAGAAGCGTAGAACAGCTTATGATCATCAAGAATAGCGGCCATGGGAGAGGGTTGGTCCTATCTTTATCGTAGTGCTGGTGGCGGTAAAACACGGCGGGGCGCTTGCCTAGCCCTCGCCAACCTTTCGGTCATGATCGCGCCGCGCCCTGAAAATTCACCAACGCATCATACGCCGCCGCATCCGCCACGCCCGCCAGACGCATGCCCCGACGCAGCCAGAACGCGTGTTGGACGATCATCGCTTGCTGCTCGATCCCGTAAGCGGTGAGCGGTTGACCTGGCTTCAACGTGTAGTCGTACCGGCAGAACGGATGGCGGTTGAGCACCAGATACCAGTGCCCCAGCGTCTGGGTTTGCCAGACATGGGTGAGCTCGTGGATCAGCAGCCCCTGACGGGAGAGACTGGCGCGGGAGAAATCTTCGCAATAGGCAGCGCCGTCAGGGTGGAAATGGACGTGGCCGTTGGGCGCCATGGTCACTTTGCGCGGCTGAAAGGCAAACCATTTGCGGCGGCGAATGCGCACCGTGTCGTAGTCGAGCGCGTCGCCGAATACGCTGCGCGCCATCGCAATTTCGCCCGCCGTGAGCCCTCGCTCACCGCCAACCGGGCACGCCGTGACGGTAAGCGGAGGGGAGGGAGCGAGGCGCTCGTTCAGCGCTCTTCCCCGGCGGCGCGCACTTCGGCGTCGAACGTGTGGGTCTTGCCGCCCGAAATCTTGAGCGTCACTTCAACGGTGCCTCCGGCTTCGACACCTTCGTCAAGCTCCATCGCCATCACGTGAAAACCGCCCGGTTCAAAAGTCTGCGTCTCGCCGCTGCGCAAGGGGATGGGGCCAGCCTCGGCCATGGTCATTTTGAAATCGTATTCCATCATGGCGTGCACTTCTGCGTTTGCCGCGCCTGACACCTTCGCACCGGTGATCGATATCCCGCGCTCGCCGTTATAGACCGCATCGAAGTAGACCGCCGCCGGATTGCCTTTGACGGGCGCCAAAACAAGCCGCGCGTTGGTGATTTCGAGGCCGGGATAGACCCCTTCAACCGGAACCGGGGCGGGCGCTTCTTCAGCGCAAGCGCCCAGTGAAAGCGCAAGGCCAGCTGCCGCGCCAAATCCTGCGCGCTTCCAATTATTTCGTATCATATATCGATCCCTGTCGTTGGATTATCGTTTGGTTTGTCCACCGCGCCCTCAGCAAAAGCTTTGGCGGGTCTGTCTCTTGGTGAGTATCGCCAAAAAACTAGGCGCTGCGATGCCTTGTGCCAAGCAAAAGCGCACCTATATCCGCCTCATATTCGAGCCGCCGAGCCGCTTTGCCCGCAGGAAACCAAAGGTTGCCACAGGGGAAGCGCAAGGCGCGGTGTCCAACTAAAGCCCGAAAGATGGGCTAATTTGATGATGGGGAAGTAATGGGTAAAGTTATTGGTATCGACCTTGGCACCACGAACTCGTGCGTGGCCGTGATGGATGGGGCCAAGCCCAAGGTTATCGAAAACTCCGAAGGCGCGCGCACCACGCCGTCTATCGTCGCGTTCACCAAGGATGGTGAGCGTTTGATCGGTCAGCCGGCCAAGCGCCAGGCGGTGACCAACCCTGACAACACGCTGTTTGCGATCAAGCGTCTGATCGGTCGCCGCTTCGATGATCCAACGACCAAAAAAGACATGGATATCGTCCCTTACTCGATCGTGAAGGGCAAGAACGGCGACGCATGGGTCAAAGCGGGGGGCGAAGATTACAGTCCCTCGCAGATCAGCGCCTTCATCCTGCAAAAGATGAAAGAGA
The DNA here is from genome assembly GCA_039033515.1 of Pseudomonadota bacterium. GTDB lineage: Bacteria > Pseudomonadota > Alphaproteobacteria > Sphingomonadales > Sphingomonadaceae > Erythrobacter. The sequence continues at coordinate 79,652 of JBCCCM010000005.1, read as the reverse complement.
CCGCTGAGAGCTATCTCGGCGAAACCGTGACGCAAGCGGTCGTGACTGTGCCCGCATACTTCAACGACGCTCAGCGTCAGGCGACCAAGGACGCGGGCGAAATCGCCGGTCTCGAAGTCCTGCGCATCATCAACGAGCCGACGGCGGCCGCGCTGGCGTATGGTATGGACAAGGAAGACGGCAAGACCATCGCCGTTTACGACCTTGGCGGCGGTACGTTTGACGTCTCGATCCTCGAGATCGGTGACGGCGTGTTTGAAGTAAAGTCGACCAACGGTGACACCTTCCTTGGAGGTGAAGACTTTGACAACGCGATTGTCGAACATCTGGCCGAAGCCTTCCAGAAGAAGGAAAACATGGACCTGAAAGCCGACAAGCTCGCCCTTCAGCGTCTGAAAGAAGCGGCTGAAAAGGCCAAGATCGAACTGTCCTCCTCTGCGACGACGGAAGTGAACCTGCCGTTCATCACCGCGCGCATGGAAGGCGGCGCGTCCACCCCGCTGCACCTTGTCGAAACCATCAGCCGCGCTGACCTTGAAAAGCTCGTCGGTGGCCTGATTGATCGCACGCTTGATCCGTGCAAGAAGGCGCTTAAGGACGCGGGCGTTAGCAAAGACGAGATCGACGAAGTGATCCTTGTCGGCGGTATGACCCGTATGCCACGTGTCCGCGAAGTGGTTGAGAAGTTCTTCGAAGCCAAGCCGCACACCGGCGTGAACCCGGACGAAGTGGTCGCGATGGGCGCCGCTATTCAGGCGGGCGTTCTGCAGGGCGACGTCAAGGACGTGCTGCTCCTCGACGTGACCCCGTTGTCGCTCGGCATTGAAACGCTGGGCGGGGTTTTCACCCGCATGATCGATCGCAACACGACGATCCCGACCAAGAAGACCCAGACCTATTCGACCGCCGAAGACAACCAGAACGCGGTGACGATCAAGGTCTTCCAGGGCGAGCGTGAAATGGCAGCGGACAACAAGTTGCTCGGCAATTTCGACCTGATCGGCATTCCGCCCGCACCGCGCGGTGTCCCGCAGATCGAAGTGACCTTCGACATCGACGCCAATGGCATCGTCTCGGTCGGCGCCAAGGATAAGGGCACCGGCAAAGAGCAGACCATCAAGATCCAGGCTTCGGGTGGTCTCAGCGATTCCGACATCGACCAGATGGTTCAGGACGCCGAGAAATTCGCCGAAGAGGACAAGAAGCGCCGCGAAGGCGCCGAAGCCCGCAACCAGGCCGACAGCCTTGTTCACGCGACCGAAAAGCAGCTCGAAGAGCACGGCGACAAGATCGACGCGGACACCAAGTCGGCGGTGGAAACCGCGCTTGGCGAGGCGAAGACCGCTCTCGAAGGCGATGACGCCGACGAGATCAACGCAAAGGCTCAGGCTCTCACCGAAGCGGCCATGAAAATGGGTCAGCAGATCTACGAGCAGGAGCAGGCCGCTGGTCCCGCTGCCGAAGACGCGGCCCAAGGCGAAGACACGTCGAGGGAAGACGAAGACGTGGTCGATGCCGAATTCTCGGAAGTCGACGAAGACAAAAAGGACTGATGTCCCGATGAAACAGGCTCTTCCCGTCAGCGCGCTTTTGCGCTGGCGGGAAGAGGTTATGGGGCGATGACCTATGGCTAGTCAGACGTATTACGACATTCTGGGCGTTTCGCGCGATATCGACGATAAGTCGCTCAAGAGCGCCTATCGTAAGCTCGCGATGCAGCATCACCCGGACCGCAATCCGGGCGATGCAGAGGCCGAGACCAAGTTCAAGGCCTGCGCCGAAGCTTACGAAGTGCTCAAAGACCCGCAGAAACGCGCGGCCTATGATCGCTATGGCCACGAAGCCTTCACCCAAGGCATGGCGGGCGGCGGTGGTCCCGGCGGCGGCTTTGGCGGTCAGGGCGACTTTGGCGATATCGGCGATATTTTCGAGACCATCTTCGGCAGCGCCTTTGGCGGCGGCGGTGGTGGACGCGGCGGCGCGCGCCAGCAAAACCGGCGCGGCGCGGACCTGCGCTATGACATGGAAATCTCTCTTGAAGAGGCGTTCCATGGCAAGAACACCCAAATCGAAATCGAAGTTAGCCAATCGTGCGACACCTGCGACGGGTCAGGCGCAACGCCGGGTACGGGCGAGCGCACCTGCACAACCTGCGGCGGACGCGGTGCCGTGCGCGCCAAACAAGGCCTGTTCGTCGTCGAACGCCCCTGTCCTACCTGCAGCGGACGCGGCGTTGTCATCGAAGACCCGTGCAAGGTGTGCCGCGGCGAAGGCCGGATCGACAGGGCGCAAACCCTTGAGGTGGACATCCCGCCGGGCGTCGACACAGGCACTCGCATCCGTCTTGCTGGCAAGGGCGAGGCCGGTATGCGCGGCGCGCCTGCGGGCGATCTTTACATCTTTATCCATGTGAAACGGCACGCGCTGTTTGAACGCGAGGGGACCACCCTTGCGACGCGCATTCCGATCACCTTCACCACCGCGGCTTTGGGCGGGTCGGTGGATATTCCCGACCTCGATGGGTCGACCAACACGGTGGACATTCCCGTCGGCATCCAATCGGGCAAGCAATTGCGCGTGCGCGGGGCCGGGATGCCGGTGCTGCAAGGGCGCGGGCGCGGGGATCTGGTGGTGGAAATCATGGTCGAAACCCCGACCAAGCTCAGCCGCCGTCAAAAGGAAATTCTCGAAGAGTTTCGCGAGACCGAAACGGGTGACGAATGCCCGGAAAGCCGAAGTTTTTTCTCGAAGCTGAAAGACGCTTTCGGGGCGTAGTGCCCCGTCAAGTCTAATCTACCGGGCTCAACCGCTCTTCGATCTCGGCGCGCAGGGAGCCCAAGAGCCCCCTCGTGCAGCGGCCAACCGCGGCTTCCTCTTCGATGATGGCGAGGAAGATCGCGCGCTTGGCCTCTCTGAGCGCGCTGTCGGATAATCCCTCTTCCAGGGTTGAGGAAACGATATCGATCATCCGTTCGGCTCCGTGCAGGCGGCCCCACAGATAATCGTTCTCGCGATAGGCGCGGCTGAAGAACGCGCCAAAATTGTAAAACTCGATCCCGCGCAAGGTCGCTCGCGTCCCGCCTTCGCGGATGGAGCGCGCGTCATCGGGCGAGATGCGGTCGATCCGCGCCGGGTTAAACTCGTCAAGCCGGTCGCGTTGCATCAGCGGCAGCGTGGCGATGTCGTAATAGGGAAAACCGAGATACGTCAGCAACATGCGTTGCCGCAGCGTTTTGGGCATCTCTTCGAGCGCCTGCGCCAGCATTTCCTCCGCCGTGTCGTCGATTTCGGGCAGCAGGTGGGTTGTCGCCAGATAATCGAGAACTGCGCCGGGATCCTTGAGCGCACGCACCGCGCGCTCTCGAAAGGCGGCGTCTTCGATCATCGCGTCATCGAGTGACAGATACAGCGCCAGCATCTGGTAAATCCGCTCGCGCGCGACATCGAGCGCGGCGTCCGGGATATCGGGGTCGTCCTCCCATTCGCGCGAGGCGCGCCGCGCCAGCAATTGCAGGCGGCGCACGCGAAATTCGACATCGTGCGTCTTGAAGAACGCAATCGCCTCGGGGCTCGCGCCGCCTTTCTCGGCCGCCAACGTGCCAAGCCCCTGATCGCTCAAGTGGTCGCGAAAACGCTGCGCGATCAGGCTGCAATCGCCCAGCGCCAATTCAGGCGCGGCGCTGTGGGTGAGGGCGGCGAGGTGATCGACGATCCCGGTGTATTTGGTTTGCGCGTAGGCATGGAAGGCAAAGCCGGATCTTTCCGCCGCCGCGTTCTGCGCCTTGGCGCGCCACGCGCTGAGGCGTTTGGGCGTGGGGCGGTCAAGAAAAAAGGTGTAGCCGAACAGCTTCTCCACCGCCGCGTCGATCTCAGGGCGCAGCGCGACCATGATCCCGCGCAACCGCTGCGCGTCGCGCGATTGCTGTTCGATGCGTTCCAGATCGTCGCGAATGGGCTGTTCGCGCGGAATGGTGGAGAGCGAACCAAAGATTGCGCCGAAAAAGCTGACCGGTTTGCTCTCGCCGTCGATGGCGCTTCCGACCCGGTCCGGGCGCGGGTCTATATAGACGAAACGGCGGTCGACTTCGCGCTGGGACTGACGCCCGCCCAGCGCGGCAATCGCTTCACCAAAGGGCGCGTTGACGAGGACCGACCCATCGATGAGCGACACATCGGCGAGGCGTTCATCGCGCGAATGGACGGGCATGATGCGTTCAAGGAAGGCGTCGCGCCCGCGCCACTCATGGCTTTTTTCCAGCGCCAGGCGATCAATCTCTTCGATCTGGAGCGGCGGGAAAGCACCGGGAAAACTGGCGGTGGCGCGCGCGGCCATCACCAATTCCATCGGATCGCCCAAGGGCGCGGTGCCATCGGCGTTCACTGGCGATTGAAACGTAATCGGCAGGCGATGCTCGGTTTCGTAGGCAATCGGCGGCGAGTTCAGTTTGAGCAGCTGGATGTGGCCGCGAAAATCGGTGGTTGTAACCATCAGATCGATCGGATGGCCCGGTGGAAGCAGCGGTTGCCCCGTGGGCTTTTCGCCCATCGTCTCGAACGCTTCGAACAGCATTGAGGAAAAGCGGTCCCCCGAAAACGGCGGGTTGAACCAGCGCCCACGCACCAGCCCCGACACCTTTTCACGCACTTCTTCGCGCGTTTCGGGCGATACGCTCTCACTCACCACATTGCCGGGCCGGTTGAGATACCAGTCCACCACAGGCTGCGCCCAGATCTTGGCAAAGCGCCACATGGGTTTGGCCTCGGGATCGGTCAGTTGGCTGACATCGGCGTTCTCCAACCACAGATCGGTGAGCGGTTCGAGCGATTGGCCCGACGCAATCGCTTGGGCTAAAAAGATAGCGTTGATCCCGCCCGCGCTCGCGCCCGTCAGAATGTCGGGCAGGATGCGCAGGCGCAGGTTCTGATTGCGCTCAATCCCTTCGAGTAGATCGCGATACACCGCCGCTGCGCCGGTGAGCTCTTCGCCGGCGGGTGCGTTGAAAGCGCGGCTTGCCCTGGCGAGATGCCAGATCTCTTTCGTGACGCCGTGCATATAGACTGCCAGGCTCACCCCGCCGTAGCACACAAGAGCCAGTCTGAGTTCCTTTTGGCGCAGCGTCGTATCCTTTCCTCGCCGCTGTTCCCTCCGCTTCGCTGCGGGGCGGCTGCGGGCGCGCACTTGCGCTTGCGGACCGTTTCCGGCCCGTGGCCTCTTCCTACTGTGCAATCCGTACACAGTGCAATTGCGTTCAATCTTTGTTCTGGTTACAAATCGCGAATGGCCAAGGCAAAAAAACGCTATGTTTGTTCCGCTTGCGGCGCGGTGACGCCGCGCTGGCAGGGGCAATGCCCTGAATGCGGGGAATGGAACACGCTGACCGAGGACGCGCCCGCGACGGTCTTTTCGCAAAAGCATGACCTGTCGCGTGGAGGGCGGGGGATTGAGTTCATCCCGCTCAACAAGCCGACCGAGCTGCCCGTGCGCAAATCAACCGGCCTCGCCGAATTTGACCGCGCGTTGGGTGGCGGTTTAGTCCCCGGCTCGGCGGTGTTGATGGGCGGCGATCCGGGCATTGGGAAATCGACATTGCTGCTGCAAATCGCGGCGACGATTGCGCGCGGCGGCAACGATGTCGTCTATGTCAGCGGCGAAGAAGCGGCGGGGCAGGTGCGTCTGCGCGCCACGCGTCTAGGCGTGGCGGACGCGCCGATCCGGCTCGCCTCCGAAACCTCGGTGCGCGATATTCTCACCACTCTGGGCGAGGGGGAGCCGCCTGCTTTGCTGGTGATCGATTCGATCCAGACGATGCATTCCGACACCATTGAGGGCGCGCCGGGCACGGTCAGCCAAGTGCGCGGCTGCGCGCTGGAACTGATCCGTTTTGCCAAACGGCGCGGTACTGTGCTCGTGCTGGTCGGGCATGTAACCAAGGATGGCAGCATTGCCGGGCCCCGCGTGCTCGAACACATGGTCGACGTTGTGATGAGTTTTGAGGGCGAGCGCAGCCACCAATACCGCATTCTGCGCGCGCTAAAAAACCGTTTCGGCGCGGTGGATGAAATTGGCGTGTTCTCAATGGAAACCGAAGGGCTGAACGAAGTCGCCAATCCCTCGATGCTGTTCCTGTCGGGTCGCGATCAACCGCTTGCGGGCAGCAGCGTCTTTCCCGCTCTTGAGGGGACGCGGCCTGTGCTGGTCGAAATTCAGGCCTTGATCGTCCGCCTGCAATCGGGGGCCACGCCCAGGCGCGCGGTGGTCGGATGGGACAATGGACGCCTCGCGATGCTGCTGGCGGTGCTGGAATCGCGCTGTGGTCTCAATTTCTCCTCGGCTGAGGTCTATCTCAACATTGCGGGCGGGTATCGATTATCGGACCCGGCAGCTGATCTGGCGGTGGGCGCGGCGCTGGTGTCGGCGTTGGCGGACAAGCCTTTGCCGGAAAAGTCGGTGTGGTTTGGTGAGGTATCGCTCGCCGGAGAGATCCGCCCGGTCGCGCATTCCGATCTCCGCATCCGAGAGGCCGCCAAGCTGGGCTTTGCAAGAGGCTACGGTCCGTCCGATGCCAAGACCGGTTCGTCGACGATGAATTATCGCGGATTGGGACAACTGGCCAACCTCGTTGACCAGGTGATGGGCACATCATAACGCGGATCGCACTATGACGGGCTTTGATATTATTGTTCTGATCATCGTGGGGATCGCGGCGATCGGCGGCTTTATGCGCGGGCTGGTGCAAGAGGTTCTCTCACTTGCGGCGTGGATCCTAGCGGCCTTCTCGGTCTATTATCTGCATACGCCGCTAACACAGGCCCTGCGTGGCTATTACGACGCGGAGCCAGCGACGCCGATCCTTGCGTTCGTGCTGCTGCTGCTGATCCCTTACGCGGCGATGAAAGTCATCGCGAACAACGCGGGCGAGGCTTCGCGCAATTCGATCATCGGCCCGATTGACCGTGTGCTCGGCCTTGGGTTCGGCTCGGTGAAGGGCGCGTTGATTGTCGTCTTCGCGTTCTCGGTTTTGGTGCTGGGCTTTGACACGGTGTGGGGAGCCAAGGGGCGCCCGGACTGGATTTCACAAGCGCGCACCTATCAAGCCGCCGATGCGTTTTCGCGCGAATTGGTGCAGATGCTGGCCGAACGCCGAGCGAAATTGTTGGGCGCTGAGGAAGAGGCCGAAACGGCCGATCAGTGAGCGCGCTCTACACTCCGCAAATGCTGGCGTTGTCGGCGCAGCTGGCGCGCTATCCGTGGAACGAAGGCTTTGCGCACCAGGCTGAGGCTCGGTCGAGTGTGTGCGGCAGCACCCTTTCCATCGGTCTCGACCTCGATGACAGCGGGCGCGTTTCGGCTACGGGCTTGAAGGTGTCAGCTTGTGCGGTGGGGCAAAGCTCGGCGGCGATCCTCGCGGCCTCCGGCAAAGGCGCGCATCCGGACGCCATCGCGGCGACACTTGCCGGATTGCGCGAATGGATCGCGGGCGAGGGTGACTTGCCTGACTGGCCGGGTCTCAATGCCATTGCCGGCGCGCGCGATTACGCGGGTCGCCACGGCGCGCTGCTGCTGCCCTGGGAAGCGGCGGTCGAGGCGCTTTCCGCACCTGAGTGACAGGCTGATCTTTCATCCTCGCTGAGCTCTCGCTAGGGATGATGGCTCGTGCCGAGCGCGATGGGGCATAACAAGACCGATTTTCGACTTAAGGGTGAACGCCACAATGTCAGACACAAACGCCGTTGGCGCGGTTCAGGGCGAAGCGCAGGCGCTGGCCGCGCGCGAGCCGACGGCCAAAGAGATCAAGCTGGTCATCGGCGCATCGAGCGCGGGCACCATTTTCGAATGGTACGATTTCTTCATCTACGGAACGCTTGCCTACATCCTGAAGGACGCGTTTTACGACGTTGATAACGATACGCTTGGTCTGCTGCTTGTATGGTCGACCTTTGCCGTGGGTTTTGCCTTTCGTCCCATCGGCGCCATCCTGTTCGGTTTTCTGGGCGACAAGCTGGGGCGCAAATACACCTTTCTTGTGACCGTGACCCTGATGGGGATCGCGACGGCGGGCGTGGGCTTAATCCCCACGGTCGACACGATTGGGGTGGCCGCGCCGATCATCGTCATCCTGCTGCGCGTGATCCAAGGTCTCGCGCTGGGCGGTGAATATGGCGGCGCGGCGATCTATGTGGCGGAACACGCCCCGCCGGAAAAGCGCGGCTTTTACACCAGCTTTATCCAGGCCAGCGTCGCGGGCGGCTTTGTCCTGTCGATCATCGTTGTGCTGGCCTGTCGCGCGCTGCTGCCGACCGAGGATTTCGAGGCATGGGGCTGGCGCATCCCGTTCCTGCTCTCGATCGCGCTGCTCGCTATCTCGCTGTGGATGCGGCTGATGCTGTCGGAAAGCCCGGTGTTCAAAGCGATGAAGGAAGCCGGTGAGACCGCAGGCAATCCCTTCGTGGAAAGCTTCACCTATCCGGGCAATCCCAAGCGTATCTTTGTCGCGCTGTTCGGTGTGACAGGCGTGCTGACAACGATCTGGTACACCGCCTTCTTCTCCGCGCTCAGTTTCCTGCGCGGGCCCATGCATCTTGACGCACAGGTGGTGGAGATCATCCTGCTGGTCGCGGGCGCGATTTCGATGAGCTTCTACCTGATCGTCGGCAAATGGTCCGACCGGGTGGGGCGCAAAAAGCCGATCATCATCGGGGCGCTTGGCGCGTTGCTGCTCCTATTCCCGGCCTTTTGGGCGCTGGGCAGTCTGGCCAACCCGCAGCTTGCCGAAGCCGCTGAGCGCGCGCCGATTGTGGTGTCTGGTCCGCAATGCGTGACCGATCCGTTTGCCGAGCTGGCGGACCGCGAACAGACCGATTGCGGCAAGATCCTTGAAACGCTGACCGCATCGGGTGTGCCCTACACGTTGGAGCCGGGCGACCAATTGCGCCTGACGGTGGACGGCAACGATATAGAGGACGAGCCAGAGTGGTATGAAAGCGGCGCGGCGCGCACCGAGGGCATCCGCGCGGCGCTCAGCAAGTATGGTTTCGACTTCTCCAAGCAAAAGCCCGCTTTGCCCAATGTCATGGGCATTATCGGCATTTTGCTGGGTCTCGGCATGCTGTCGGCGCTGACTTACGGGTCTGTCGCGGCGCTGTTGTCGGAGATGTTCCCGCCGAAAATCCGCTACTCATCCATGTCGATCCCCTATCACATTGGGGCCGGCTATCTGGGCGGCTTCCTGCCGCTGATCGCGGGCGTGATTGTGGCGAGCACGGGCGATATCTACGCTGGGCTCTGGTACACGTGGGTGGTCGTCGCGTTCGGCGTGATTGTCGCCTGGTGGGGGCTTCCATCAGGTCCGCCGACCGATTTTGCCGATGACGCCGCCTAACCCGCCGTCGACCCTTCGACTGACGGTCGACACCGGGGCGCTGGCGGACAATTGGCGCGCGCTCGATAGCCTGTCTGGCTCAGCCAAAGCGGGCGCGGCGGTCAAGGCGAACGCCTATGGCCTAGGCGTGGACATCTGCGTTCCCACCTTGCGCGATGCGGGGTGCGACGCGTTCTTCGTCGCCCATTGGAGCGAGGTTGAGGCGGTCGCGCGCCACGTGCCGCCCCCCTCGATTGCGGTGCTGCACGGAGTCATTACCCCGCAGGAGGTTGCCTACGCCAAGGCGACGGGCGCGGTGCCGGTGATTAACTCGGTCGATCAGGCGCAGGCCTGGAGCGATGCAGGGGGAGGGCGGTGCCACCTGATGGTCGACACGGGGATCAACCGCCTAGGTTTGTCGCTCGCGCAGCTTGCGAGCCCGCCTGTTCAAGCGCTTGATGTCGACACGCTGATGTCGCACTTGGCCTGCGCCGATGAAGACAGCGCCATGAACGTGCGCCAGCTTACTCTGTTTCGCGAAGCCGCGGCGAAGGTGACGCACCAGCGGCTGAGCCTCGCCAACAGCGCCGGGATCGCGCTTGGCCAGGACTACGCTTTTGACGCCACTCGTCCCGGCCTTGCGCTCTACGGCGGCGTCCCGCGCCCCGAACTCGCTAACTCTATCAAACCGGTCGCCTTCATCGAAGCGTCCATCTTGCAAACCCGCGAGCTTCAAGCGGGCGACACCGTTGGCTACAACGCAGAATTCACGGCGCGTGAGGCCATGCGCGTCGGCACCGTTTCGCTGGGCTACGCCGATGGCTTTTTGCGGGCGCGAGGACCGGGCGCGGTTCTCTACGCTGGCGAGGCCGCGTGCCCTGTCATCGGCAAGGTTTCGATGGACATGATCGTCGTCGATCTCGCCAACGCGCCCGATGCGCAGGCGGCGGACTGGTTTTCCGTCCCGTTTTCCTTGCCCGATGTTGCGCGGCAAAGCTCTGTTTCTCAATACGAATTGCTTACCACCATCGGGCGGCGGCTGAACGGTTAATCCCAAGATGTTGCGCTGCACTTTGTGCAGATGCTAAGGGTTAATCCAGTCGCATTGGGATACGCACATGGCCAAGAAAAACACAGCTACGCTGGACGACGCCCCTGAGGGCGTCACTATTATCAAGAAATACGCAAACCGCCGTCTCTACAACACCAGTTCCTCAAGCTACATTACGCTTGAAGACTTGGCGAAGATGGTGCGCGAAAACGTCGAGTTTCAGGTCGTCGATGCAAAGTCGGGTGATGATATCACGCATTCGATTTTGACGCAGATCATCATGGATGAAGAGACGCATGGCGAAAAGATGCTGCCCGTCAGTTTCCTGCGCCAGTTGATCGGCATGTATGGCAATTCGATGCAGACGCTGATGCCGTCCTATCTCGAAGCGAGCATGGACAACTTTCGCCAGAACCAGAACAACATTCGCGAAGCGTTCGAAAAGGGCATGAGCACCGGCCCGCTTGCGGCGATCCATGAAACCAACATGGCGATGATGCGCGCCGCCGCTGATACGCTAATTCCGGGCAACCGGACGCGGCCTAGTGCGACCCCGGCGGCTGACGAGGCAGGCTCGCAAACCGAAATCGACACGCTCAAAGAGCAGATGGCGGCGATGCAAAAGAAGCTGGACGAACTCAGCAAATAACGCCACGGCGCGCGGGTTTCATCGCTCGCCAAAGAAAGCCCCATTTCCGTGTCAAACAACAGCCCGACGATCCGGCACGCGCTCAACACCAAGCGCGAGGACGATTTCGCCAAATGGTATCAGGAAGTCATCAGCGCAGCGGACCTCGCTGAGGAATCGGGCGTGCGCGGCTGCATGGTGATCAAGCCGTGGGGCTATGGCATCTGGGAGCGTATCCAACGCCTGATGGATGACCGGATGAAAGCGGCCGGCATTCAAAACGCGTATTTTCCGCTCTTTATCCCGCTCGCCAATTTCGAGCGCGAGGCCGACCATGTCGAAGGCTTTGCCAAGGAAATGGCCGTGGTGACGCATCACCGCCTGATTGCGGACGAAAAGGGCGGGCTTATTCCCGATCCCGAAGCCAAGCTTGAAGAGCCTCTGGTGGTGCGGCCCACCTCCGAAACGATCATTGGCGATGCTATGGCGCGCTGGGTGCAAAGCTGGCGCGACCTTCCGCTTATGCTCAACCAATGGTCGAACGTCGTGCGCTGGGAAATGCGCACGCGCATGTTTCTGCGCACCAGCGAGTTTCTCTGGCAGGAAGGCCACACAGCGCATGCGACGCGCGGAGAGGCCGTGGAGGAAACGCACCGCGCGCTCGAAATGTACCGTGCCTGCGCCGAAGACGATCTCGCTCTGCCCGTAATTGCGGGCGAAAAGCCCGAGAACGAACGCTTTCCCGGCGCGGACGAAACCTGGTCAATCGAAGCGATGATGCAGGATGGTAAAGCGCTGCAGGCTGGCACCTCGCATTATCTCGGCACCAGTTTCGCCACAGCGGCGGGCATTCAGTATCAGGACCGCGAAGGCGTCCAGCAATATTGCCACACGACCAGCTGGGGCACGTCGACCCGCCTCGTTGGCGGTGTCATCATGACGCATGGCGATGACGATGGCCTGCGCGTGCCGCCCAAGATCGCCCCCTTTCAGATCGTGATTCTGCCGATGCTGCGCGACAAGCCGGAAGACGAGGCCTTGCTCGCTTATTGCGAAGAAGTGCGCGCCGGTCTCGCGTCGCAATCGGCGCTGGGCGAACCTGTGCGCGTCTTGCTCGACAAGACGCCGGGCAAAGCCTCGGCCAAGCGCTGGGATTGGGTGCGCAAGGGCGCGCCGGTCATCATCGAAGTGGGCTCACGCGACATGGAAAACGGCAAGCTGGCCGTGCTGCGCCGCGACGCTTTGTGGAACACCGAGACCGGCAAGCTCGCAACGAACTTTCCAGAGCGCGAGGCGTTCGTCAGCGAAGCGGCGGCCTTGCTTGAAACGTTCCAGAACGAGCTCTTCACCGCCGCAGCCGAGCGTCGCGACGCGAACATCACGCGCGGCGTGACCGAGTGGGATCAAGTCGTCGATCACTTCAAGAAGGGAGGCAAATATCCCGGTTGGATCGAAGTGAACTGGTCCAAGCCAACCGGCGAAGCGCTGGATAAGGTCGTCGAGAAGCTCAAAACCCTTCAACTCACCATACGCAACGTCCCGCGCGAGGCCGAGCCTGCGACAGGCGCCTGCCTGTTCACCGGCGCGCCCGCAACCGAGCGTATTCTGGTCGCAAAGGCCTATTGATCCGCCAAATCGGCGCGCGGGCGAAATCTGAGCGAGGTGATCGCGGGTGACACAGACCCGCTTCCTCGCCATAGCGACCTGATGGCTAATCGTACTCCCAAGCGTCCCGAGGGGCTTCCTTCGCGGCAGCAAGTGCTCGAATTCATCGAAAGCTGCGACACCCCCGCCGGAAAGCGGGAGATCGCCAAGGCTTTCGGCCTGAAAGGGCAGGAGAAAATCGCGCTCAAACGCCTGCTCAGGGACATGGCGGAGGAAGGCCTGATCGACGGCAAGAAAACCGCCTATCACCGCATGGGCGGCGTGCCCAAGGTTACGGTGCTGCGCGTGGTTGACATCGAAGACGGCGAACCCATTGCGATACCTGACAATTGGGATCCCGAGGCTCCCGGCGAACCGCCGCGCCTGACGGTGAAGGAGTTCAAAGGTCGCGCTGGCAAACGCGCGCCCGCACTCAAACGCGGCGACCGGGTGCTTTCGCGTACTGAGGAACGCGACAGCGGGTGGGTCGCGCATCCGATGAAGAAGCTGCCCGCGCGCACCGAAGGTTTGCTGGGTGTGGTCGAAATGGACTTTGGCGGGCAAGCCTGGCTCGCGCCCGTCGATAAACGCGTGCGCACTTCGTCCAAGATCAGCGATCTGGGCAGCGCCGGAGAGGGCCAGCTTGTCCTGGCCGAGCGGACCGGGCGCTCTGAGCGCAGCGGCGTGAAGGTGGTCGAGATCTATGGTGACCCGCTGGCGCCCGGCGCCTTCAGCCTGATCGCCATCGCCAAGCATGGCATCCCCAATGTCTTCCCCGAAGAAGTCCTCGCCGAGGCACCGCTCGCAGCCAAGTTGCGGCTGTCGCCTGACCACCGTGAAGACTTACGCGCGCTGCCCATCGTCGCCATCGACCCGGCCGACGCGCGCGATCACGACGACGCAATCTGGGCCGAGCCCGACGATGACCCGGCCAATGAGGGCGGATACCGCGCGCTGGTCGCGATTGCCGATGTCTCGTTCTACGTTCGCCCCGGCTCGGCGCTGGATCGTGAGGCGCGTAAGCGCGGCAATTCGGTCTATTTCCCTGACCGCGTCGTCCCAATGCTGCCGGAAATTCTAAGCGCGGATGTCTGCTCTCTGAAAGAGGGCGAGGACCGGGCGGCGATGGCGTGCCATTTGCGGATTGATGCGAAGGGCAAGGTCACCAACCATCGCTTCACCCGCGCGCTGGTGCGCATCCATCACAACATCGCCTATGAAGACGCGCAGGCGCAGATCGATGCGGGGGACGCGCCCGAACACCTGCGCAACCTGTGGGGCGCGTGGAAATTGCTCGCCGCCGCGCGCGAGGCGCGTGATCCGCTTGAACTCGACCTGCCCGAGCGCCGCGTGATGCTGGGCGAAGACGGCCAGATTGCCGAGATCGCCGTGCGCGAACGGCTCGACGCGCACCGCGTGGTCGAAGATTTCATGATCGCCGCCAACGTCGCCGCCGCCCAAGCGCTCGAAGCGAAGACCGCACCGGTTGTCTACCGCGTGCATGAGCCGCCGAGCCGCGAGAAGCTGATCGCGCTGCGCGATTATCTCGCGACCATGGACCGTAAACTTGCCATGGGGCAGGTCATCACGCCGGGCCTGTTCAATCGCGTCCTCAAGGACACCGCGGATGAGGACGAAAAAGCGCAGGTCATGGAGGCCGTGCTGCGCACGCAAATGCAGGCCTATTACGGGCCCACCAATGCGGGCCACTTCGGGCTGGCGCTGGGCTCCTACGCGCATTTCACCAGCCCCATCCGCCGCTATTCGGACCTGCTCGTGCACCGCGCTCTGGTGGACGCCTACAAGCTGGAACAGCCCGCACCGCCCGGCTCCATTCCCGACACATCGGGGCTTTCCGACCGGGACCGCGACAATCTGCAACAGATCAGCGACGCGATCAGCGGCACTGAAAGGCGCGCGATGGAGGCCGAGCGCGACACAATCGACCGCTACGTCGCTGCGTGGCTTTCAGGCCGGGTCGGCGAGACGTTCGACACGCGCATCACCGGTGTTCAGGGTTTCGGCTTCTTCGCCACCATCCAGGGGCTGGGCGGGGACGGACTGGTCCCGATCTCAACCCTGGGCGATGAATATTTCCGTCACGACGAAGCCGCGCAAGCGCTCATCGGTGAGAGCAGCGGCACGCGCTACGCGGCGGGCGATCGGTTGAAGCTGCAACTGGCCGAAGCCAACGCGCTGACCGGCGCGCTCAAATTCGTGCCCGTGGACGCGGATGGAAAGCCGATTGAGACCCGCGGCAAGCGGCCTCAGGAACGCGGCGGGCGGGGGCCGCGCCCCACAGGGCCCAAGCGCGGTAAATTCGTCGCAGGCCAACGCGGGAGGCCACGAAACATTCGCCATCAGGGACGAAAGCGCAAATAGATGGTGCAACCTTTTCGCGCTTCCAATGTAAGCGTCGTAAAGGAGAAACCGATATGCTGACCCCCGGATCACCCGTCCCAGAACTCAAGCTGCCGCTAACGATTGGCGCGCAATACCACCTTTCCAAACAGAGCCCTGAGAACTTCACTCTCGTCGTCTTTTACCGTGGATACCATTGCCCGATTTGCCGCAGCCAGTTGAAAGAGCTCGGCCAGAAACTCGACCAGTTTACCGAGCGCGGCGTCAACGTCGTCGCGGTGTCAATGGACCCGGAAGAGCGTGCGATGAAGATCGATGAGAAATGGGACACCGGCGACGTGCCGCTCGCCTACGGGATGAGCGAAGAATCCGCGCGAGAGTGGGGTCTGTATGTCAGCGATGGCCGCGAAGACAGCGACGAAACACCCGTGTTTTCCGAACCCGGTCTGTTTCTGGTGCGCCCCGATGGCACGCTCTACTTCGCCAGCGTTCAGAACGCGCCGTTTACGCGCCCGCCGCTCGACGAACTGATCCAGGGCATCGATTACGTGCTGAAAGCCGGATACCCCGTTCGAGGGACGCGGGTTTAAACTTGGATAACAAGCAATAGTCCGGCGCGATGGCGGCCGCGCGGGTTTTCACCCGCCTCAGGGTCTAAACCCCGTGGTCGCTGTCGCGCTCGTCGTAGTTATGCGGGATCACGTATAGCGGGCAGCTCAGCGATCCCGCGTTGGCCGAAAAGTGCAGCACCAGCGGCCCCGGATTGCTGCCCGTGGCCGCGCCCAGAATCAAGGCCGCGACCTCTTTGTGCTCATCCAGAAATTCGCTGACGATCTTGGTCCCGTTGCCGACCGCGACCGAGATGGTGGGCATCATCCCGCTTTCAGCAAACAGATTGCCCGCGACCCCGTGGGCCAACACTTCGGCGCGGTCGCGCGCTTCCTCTTCGATCGTCGCCTGAACCGCGCCGAACGCGCTGAAACTCTGTTGTGGGACCAACGCCAGAATGTGAACGGCGCCCTCGACAGCGGCGGCGCGGCGCGCGGCGTAGCGTAGAGCGGCGCGCGCCTCTTCGCTTTCGTCGGTAATAACCAGAAAGGTTCGCATCCCCCGTTCCTTTCATCAAATGGCGCTCGCTGTCAAAAATTGTGCCGCGCAAAGCCGGTGCCTCTCTTGCCCGCGCCGGGCAAATTCGCCAAACGATCAAGCGAACGGGAACCAAGCGCGCAACGCTTGCAAGGGATCACAAAACAATGCCGATTGAAATTCGTATGCCGGCGCTCTCACCCACGATGGAAGAGGGCACGCTGGCGCGTTGGTTGGTCGCGGTCGGCGACAGCGTGCAGTCCGGCGACATCATGGCGGAGATCGAAACCGACAAGGCGACGATGGAGTTCGAAGCGGTCGACGAAGGCGTGATCGCGCAGATTCTGGTCGACGAAGGATCGGAGAACGTCGCGGTCGGCACCGTTATCGCGATGCTCGCCGAGGAAGGCGAGGACGTCAGCGATGTTAGCGATGTTAGCGATGTTAGCGCGGTGGGATCATCCTCGACGCCCGCACCGCAAGAGAGCTCTGAGACGACGGAGCAAAAGGCGAGCGCGCCCGCTCCCAGCCCGACGCCGCCGGCCAACGTCAAAGCGACGCCTGTGGCGAAACGCATCGCTGAGGCGAGCGGCGTCGACCTTGCGAGCGTCACGGGAACGGGGCCGGGCGGCAAGATCATCAAAGCGGATATCGAAAACGCGATGGGCGGCGGCGCGCCCGCACCGACAAGCGTACAGAGTGGGCAAGCGCGCAGCGGAGACCGCGTGATCGCATCGCCGCTGGCGCGGAAGATCTCCGCCGACAAGGGCTTTGACCTTGCCGAGATCACTGGCACCGGCCCGAATGGCCGTATCATCGAGCGCGATGTCGAGAACTTCGTGCCTTCACGAATCCCCGCGCAGGCGGGGACCTCAGGCGATGGAGCGCAACCGAGGGAGGCACCCGCCTCCGCGGGCGCTCGCACTGTCCCCGATTTCGGTGCGCCCTTTGATGAGGAAAAGGTCTCGAGCGTTCGCAAAGTCATCGCCAAACGCCTGACCGAGAGCAAGCAGACCGTCCCGCACTACTATCTCACGATGGATATCCGGCTCGATCCGCTGCTGGCGCTGCGCAGCGAGCTCAACAAGGCGCTCGAACCCGATGGGGTAAAGCTGTCGGTCAACGATCTGCTGATCAAGGCTCTGGCAAAAGCGTTGATACGCGTCCCACATTGCAATGTCAGCTTCCACGGCGATACGATGCGCCGCTATTCTCGCGCCGATATCTCGGTGGCGGTCGCCGCGCCGAGCGGTCTGATTACGCCGATCATCACCGAGGCGGAAACCAAGAGCCTCGCGGTGATCTCGAAAGAGATGAAGGAACTCGCGGGCAAAGCGCGCGAGGGCAAATTGCAGCCGCACGAATATCAAGGCGGCACGGCGAGCCTGTCCAACCTCGGCATGTTCGGCATCAAGCAATTCGACGCGGTCATCAATCCGCCCCAAGGCATGATCCTCGCGGTCGGAGCGGGGCAGAAAGCGCCCTACGTCGTCGATGGCGAACTGGGCGTGGCGACCGTGATGCACGCCAGCGGAAGCTTCGACCACCGCGCGATTGACGGTGCCGAGGGCGCCGAGCTGATGCAGGCGCTCAAAGAGCTGATCGAGACGCCGATGGGGCTGGTGGTTTGACGCTAGCCGTGCTTGCCAAGATGGCCGCGATCGCCTTTCTCGCCTCCGTCATGGCAAGCCTAGCCTTTGTGGCCTTGCTAATCATCGATGGCGGAACATTCGACGCGATGATGTATCCAACGGTCTACGTCGCGCTGGTGGGCAGTTATGTAATCGGGTTTCCAGTAGCGCTGCTCACATTCCAGTTTTCTGCAAGGCATATGGCTCATTCGCCTTCGGTTCTTGTGATGATAGCGACGCTGTCGGGCACGATGCTGGTTCTGGCAAGCTACGCCATCGGCGACCGGGACGCGGTCTATTGGCTAGGTCTCCCCAGCGTGGCCGCTGTTGTGACCTTTGCGGGGCTTGGCTGGCTCTGGCTCGTCAGACCGCTTCGGACCCAAACAAAGTGACTTTTGTCTGTCCTACAAAACGCAGTATGTGGCATGGGTAATCCGATGATCTCGTCTCACCCATCCGCCGCGCATAGCTCTCTGTTTTCGAAGCGTTTTAGCGCTTCCTCATTAGCTCCATTCTGGGCGAACTTTTTATCCTCAGGACCGTGTAACATGTGGTCCATGTCTCAGACCCTCGGACGGGAAACGAAATGACTGACACAACCTATGATGTGATCGTGCTTGGCTCGGGCCCCGGTGGCTACGTCGCCGCCATCCGCTGCGCGCAACTAGGCCTCAAGACCGCGATTGTGGAGCGTGAGAACCTGGGCGGTATCTGCCTCAATTGGGGCTGTATCCCGACCAAGGCGATGCTGCGTTCCGCTGAGATCTTTCACTACATGCAGAACGCCAAGGACTATGGGTTGGTGGCCAAGGGGATAGAGGCGGATCTCGACGCCATCGTGAAGCGCAGCCGGGGTGTGGCGAAACAGCTCAACCAAGGGGTTGGGCACTTGATGAAGAAGAACAAGATCACCGTCCATATGGGCGAGGGCGTGATGACCGGGCCGACTTCGCTGACCGTCACGAGCGACAAGGGCACGGAGGAGCTCAGCGCCAAGCACGTGATCGTCGCGACCGGCGCGCGGGCGCGCGATCTGCCGTTTGCGCCTGCCGATGGGAAGCGCGTGTGGACGTACCGCCACGCCATGGTTCCGCTCGAAATGCCAACGAAGCTGCTGATCATCGGGTCAGGCGCCATCGGGATCGAGTTTGCCAGCTTCTACAACGATATGGGCGTCGATGTGACGGTGGTGGAGATGCTGGACAGGATCGTGCCTGCGGAAGACGCCGACGTGTCCGCCTTCCTTGAGAAGTCGATCGTCAAACAGGGCATGACCGTCATGACGAGCGCGGGCGTTGAAGACCTCAGCGTCACGGATGCGGGCGTGACGGCCAAGATCAAGGACCAGTCGGGCGCGGTCACGAGCCACGAGTTCAGCCATGTGATCAGCGCCATCGGCATTGTGCCCAACACCGAGAATATCGGGATCGACGCCATGGTCGAAATGGACCGAGGCTTCATCCAGATCGACGACTATGGCCGCACCAAGACCGCCGGGCTCTGGGCCATCGGCGACTGCACGCCGGGACCGTGGCTGGCGCACAAGGCCAGCCACGAGGGCGTCACCTGCGCTGAGGCGATCGCGCAGGAACTCGGCAACACCGAGGTGCACCCACACGCGATGGACCGTAGTTCGATCCCGGGTTGCACCTACTGCCACCCGCAAGTCGCCAGCGTCGGCTTGACCGAAGCGAAGGCGAAAGAGGCGGGCTACAGCGTCAAGGTCGGCAGTTTCCCCTTCATCGGCAACGGCAAGGCCATCGCTTTGGGCGAAGCGGAGGGCTTCATCAAAACCGTGTTTGATGAGGCGACCGGCGAGCTGCTGGGCGCGCATATGGTTGGCGCGGAAGTGACTGAGCTGATTCAGGGTTACACCGTGGGCAAGACGCTGGAGACGACCGAGGCGGAACTATTGCAGACCGTCTTTCCGCATCCCACCTTGTCCGAGATGATGCATGAAAGCGTGCTCGACGCCTATGGCCGCGCGGTGCATTTCTGAAACCGGTCTCGCGCATGATCGACCAAGCGCGCGTTCGATCCGCCTGGGGAGTTTGCGAAGCGGGCTGGGTATGCTAGTAATGCGGCCAACTCATTCAAACGGTGCTCTTGATGCTTGTACGTAACGCTCTTCTCGTCTCTGCCGCCGCCTCGCTCGGCGTTGCGGCACCCGCTGCCGCTTGCGATCAGCATGGGCCGGGCCAGATGGGCGGGTTCCACCGCTACAACCCGTTTGCCAACGCGTTCAACAACATCGGCTCGCGCGCCGCTGCCAAAGAAGAGCCGGTGATCGTGCGCAAAGACAAGTCGGCGGAGCGCAAAAAGGAAGACAAGCGTCGCCAACAAGCGCTTGAGGCCGAAGCGGACAGCGCGAAGGCTGACGCCGAGCAAGCGCGCTCGGTCGATCTGCGCGCCAAGAGCCGACCCAATGACTGGCAGGGCCGCTCCGCGCTTAAGTAACAATGCAACTATCGGTAGCGCAGGTTGGCTTGTCCTACGGCGGCCAACCGGTCCTTGAGGACGTCACCTTCACTCTCGAGCCCAATGAGTGCGCGCTGCTGCTCGGCCCGTCGGGTTCCGGTAAGTCGAGCTTGCTCAACATCATCTGCGGGTTGCGCACGCCGGGAACGGGCCGCGTGACGCTGGGCGATGAGACGGTCGCCAGCGCGCAAGGGGCGGCCTCAGGCGATGAGGTCCGACGCCGCTCAATGGGTGTGATATTCCAGACCTTGCGATTGGTGTCCGCCCTGACCCTGCGCGGCAACCTGCTGCTTGCACAGAAGCTGCAAACGGGTTCGCAAGATGAAGGCTTGGTTGAAGCCACGCTGGAACGGCTCAACATCGCGCATCGCGCATCAGCCCGGCCTTTCGAACTGAGTCAGGGCGAAGCGCAACGCGCAGCGATTGCCCGCGCTCTCGTGGTAAAGCCTGCGCTGCTAATCGCGGATGAGCCGACCTCAGCGCTTGATGCGGCCAACACGCAACGTGTGGCGGAATTGCTGTTGGAACTGGCCAGTGATGCGGGCGCGTCGCTCTTGGTTGCGACGCATGATGACCGGCTCACCCCGTACTTCGCGCGCACCATGGCGCTGGAAAACGGGCGGATCGCGGCGTGATCTCGCTGGCGCTAGCCTATCTGCGCGACCGTCCGCTCACGACCGCGCTTAACGTGCTGTTGTTGGCGATTTCGGTTGCGATGCTGGTGCTGCTGTTGCAGCTTGGCAATCAGGCGGGCGACAAGTTTGAGCGCGATGCGCGCGGCGTTGATCTGGTGGTGGGGGCCAAGGGCTCGCCGCTGCAGTTGATCTTGTCGAGCGTGTTTCATGTCGATCAGCCGACCGGCAACATCCCTTATTCCAGCCTAGGCCTTCTGCGCCGCGATCCTGCGGTGGCGCGCGCGGTCCCGCTCGCGCTGGGCGACAACTTCCGAGGCTATCGGATCGTGGGCACGGATGAGAGCTTTACAGACCTTTACGGCACCACAATCGCTGAGGGGCGGATGTTCGACGCGCCGCTTGACGCGGTTCTGGGCGCGGCCATCGCGGCGGAAACCGGCGCGCAGCTTGGCCAGAGGTTTGTCGGATCGCACGGTCTTCAGCAAGACGACGGCGGTGACCAGGGCCATGACCACGCGCCTTTTGAGGTGGTTGGGACGCTGGAGCCAACGGGCACGGTAGTGGATCGGCTTATCCTGACTTCGTATGAAAGCGTCTGGGATGTGCACGGCATCGACCATGATCACGATCACGATCACGATCATGACGGTGAAGACCACAACAGCCACGACCATGGCGATGATGAGCACGCCAACGAAGGAGCTCCGGACACTGACGGCTCCCCGCAAATCCTGCAAGCGCAGGGCACCGGGTTGCAGCAGGAACTCACGGCCTTGCTCGTCACCTACCGCAACGCATCGGGCGCGATCCGCATCCCGTCCTTGATCAACCGCCAGACCGAGATGCAGTCGGCTGTCCCGGCCACCGAGACCGCGCGCCTGCTCGAACTGCTCGGCTCCAGCCTTGATGGAATCCGATTGTTCGCGGGCCTGCTCGCGCTGACCGGTGGCTTGGCGATCTTCGTCGCTTTGTTGAACATGGCGCGCACCCGCGAGGGCGATCTGGCGTTGCTGCGGGTCATGGGGGCAAGCCGCGTTCAGGTCTTCGCAACGGTGATTATGGAAGGGGTGATCACAGCGGCGATCGGGGCGCTTCTTGGCGTTGCGGCGGCGCATGGTTTGATGGCGTTGGCGAAGTCCAGCGTCGCAACGCTCAGCGACCTTGGTCTTGAAGCGTGGCGGTTTGCGCCCGGCGAAGGCCTGATCGTATTGAGCGTCTTGGCAGTCGGCTTCATAGCCGCTCTTATTCCGGCGTTTCGGGTCTACAATGTGGACCCGGCGCAAACCTTGGCGAGGTCTTGATAGGTATGACATTCTCAACGTCCACACGAGCGGCCATCGCGGCGGTGGCTATGGCGGGAGCCGCGCTCACGCTTGCGACGCCCGGCGACCGGGCCAGCGCGCAGGCGCCTGATCCCAAAGCGGGCCCTCCGGCTGAAGACATCTGGAAACCCGCTCCCACGCCCAAAGGCGGGGTGGCGTGGAAAACCCTCGAAGCGACTGAGGAGACGACGCGCCGCGACGAACAGGGCTATATCCTGTCCAAGCCGCTGTTTACGCCCGCCGTTAAAAAGCTGAACGGCAAGCGGATCAAGGTGTCGGGCTGGATGATGCCGCTCGATAACGGCAGCACGCAGACGCGTTTCGTACTGCTAGGGTATCCGCCGGGCTGCCCATTCCACTTTCACGCGGCCCCCAACCAATTCATCGAAGTGCTGGCCGACACGCCGTTCAAGACGGACGAGGTCAACGCCCACACTGTCAGCGGCGTCTTGGAGCTCACAGGCTATGATGAAAGCGGTATCTTCTACCGTCTTAAGGCCGCCAAGCCTGCGTAAGCCAGGCGAAGCGGCACGATCAAGGGAGTTGTCCCTGAGACGGCCCGATTAACCCTTGACCCTTCAAGCCCAGTCGGCTTTTTGCCGGGATACATAATCACACACACATCGGTCGACACCTCTGGTCGGTCGAACAAATAAGGTTGCACCAATGTTGATGACCCGTCTGGCCACTGCTGGCCTGCTGCTTGGAACGGCGCTTGCCGGTTCGCTCGCAGCGCCACTTTCCGCAAAAGAGGGCATGTACACGCCCGACCAGTTGCAACAAATCGGCGATCAGCTGAAAGAGGCGGGGCTTGAGCTGGAGCCGGAAACGCTCGCGGATTTGACCAGCTTTCCCATGGGCGCGATTGTCTCGCTTGGCGGGTGTTCGGCCAGTTTTGTGTCGCCTGAAGGTCTGGTGGTCACCAACCACCACTGCGCGCGCGGATCGGTTCAGTTCAATTCGACCGCTGAAAACAACTATCTCGAAAACGGCTTTCTCGCCGCGACCAAGGGCGACGAACTGCCCGCAGCGCCCGGATCGCGCGTTTATGTTACGACTGAGGTGACCGACGTGACCGACGCTATGCGCGAAGGCACCGAGGGCATGGAGCCGTTGGCGCGGTACGAACTGGTCCAACAGCGTCGCAAGGACATCATCGCAGGGTGCGAAGAGGCGGCGGGCTATCGCTGCCAAGTGTCCGGCTTTTTCGGCGGGGCGCAGTACAAGCTCATCAAGCGGCTCGAAGTGCGCGACGTACGCCTTGTTTATGCGCCCGCTGACAGCATCGGCAAGTATGGCGGCGACATCGATAATTGGCAGTGGCCGCGCCACACAGGCGATTTCGCCTTCTACCGCGCCTATGTCGCTCCGGATGGCTCGGCGGCGGATTACAGCGAAGACAACGTGCCTTACGCGCCCGAGCATCACCTGAAAGTCAGCGCCAAGGGTGTGGCTGACGGTGATTTCGTGATGGTCGCAGGCTATCCCGGTTCGACGAGCCGCTACACTCTGCTCGCCGAAGTCGAAAACACCTTTGATTGGCGCTATCCGACGGTCCAGAAGGTCTACACCGACTGGATCGCGACAATTGAGGAAGCGGCGCCGGAGGGCTCCGATGCGCGCGTGAAGTATGAAAGCCTGCTTGCCGGGCTAAACAACGCGGAAAAGAACCTGCGCGGTCAGATGGAAGGCGCTGAGCGGGTTGGCCTGGTCGAGCGTCGCCGCGCACGCGAAGCCGCTTTGGCGCAGTGGATCGCGGCGGACGCCTCGCGCGCCGATTACGCCCCCGCCATCGCTGCTCTGTCTGAGCTGTCGGACGAAAGCGCCACCGCGGCGCGCACCAATTTCTGGTACGGCAACGCCACGCGTGCCTCTTTGTTCGGCGTTGCACAGCGGCTCTATCGCCTCGCAAAGGAAAAGCAGAAGCCCAACGCCGAGCGCGAGAGCGGCTATCAGGAACGCGACATTACGCGCTTCAAACAGAGCATGCAGGCGATTGACCGCCGCTATGATGCGGGCGTCGACAAGGCAGTATGGACGATGTTCCTCGAAGGTTATCTCGCGCAGCCCATCGAAGAACGCGTGCCCGCGCTCGATGAAGCCATGGGCTTTACCGCGCAGACCACTGCGGAAGATCTGCCTGAATTGCTTGGAGCTTTCTATGAAGGCACGACGCTGGACGATCTCGACACACGTCTGGCGCTGATGGAAGCCTCTCCAGAGGACTTCGAGGCAAGTGAAGATCCGTTCATCAAGCTTGCCGTGGCGATGTATGATTACGGGTTCGAACTGGAAACGCAGAGCAAGACGCGGGCAGGGCGCTCGCTTGCTCTGCGGCCTGCCTATATGGAAGCGATCACCGCTTGGCAGAAGGAACAGGGTGTCCTCGCTTACCCCGATGCAAACAGCACTCTGCGTGTAACCTTTGGGAACGTGATGGGCGGTTCGCCCAAAGACGGGCTGATCTACACGCCGTTTACAACGCTCGAAGGGATAACCGCCAAGGATACGGGCAAAGACCCCTTCAACGCGCCTGCCAAGCAGCTCGAGCTGATTGAGGCCAAAGAATACGGCAGCTACGAGTTTGACGCCATCAATTCGGTGCCGGTCAATTTCCTTTCCGACCTTGATGTCACCGGCGGCAACAGCGGCTCAGCCACACTGAACGCCAAGGGCGAGCTCGTAGGTCTGCTGTTCGACGGCACATATGAGAGCATCAATTCCGACTGGGATTTCGATCCGCGCACAACCCGCTCGATCCACGTGGATTCGCGCTACATGCTGTGGGTCATGGATAAAGTTGACGGAGCGGAGGCTCTTATCGACGAAATGGACGTTGTGACCGAGTAGAGCGACGCGTGCCTACGCTTTGTTGCTGACCACCAAACGAAGGAAGTTCCTTTGAGATTGATTGCTTTCCTCTTCGCGCTTTTCATCGCTGTCCCCGCCGCCGCGCAGGGCATTCAGCAGACAAAAGGGGACTTTAAAGACAAGTTCCGCCAGCTCGACGAGGTTCTTGCCGACCCGAACGTTTATCGCAACGCGTCGGGCGCACCGGGGCATCAATATTGGCAGCAGCAGGCCGATTACCGGATCACGGCGGATCTCGATGAAGACAACCGCCGCCTCACGGCAAAAGCCACGATCACCTACAAGAACAACTCGCCCGACACGCTGCCGTGGATCTGGATGCAGCTGGACCAGAATGTCTTCAAGAAAGATTCGATGGCCGAGCTGACCAACACCTTTGGCGGGCCGGGCCGCCGCGGTCCCGCTGTGAGCGCGGCCAGCGGTCGGACTCCTGCGCGCCTGAGCCTTGCGGAACTGCGCCGCCAACAACGCATGGAAGACGTCTCGCACGGCTATGACATCACGCGCGTTTCGCTGACCAATGGCCGGGAGCTTTCGCACACGATTGTCGGTACGCTGATGCGGATCGATCTGGCAACCCCGCTGCGCCCCGGTCAAAGCGTGAGCTTCAACATCGATTGGGCGTTCAATATTGTCGAAGAGAACGTGATCTTTGCGCGCTCCGGCTACGAACACTTTCCCGATGACGAGCGCGAAGGCGGCAACGACATCTTCCTGTTCGCGCAGTGGTTTCCGCGTCTGGTCGCCTATTCGGATTACGAAGGCTGGCACAACAAGGAATTCCTGGGACGCGGCGAATTCACGCTTGAATTCGGCAATTACGATGTGACGATGAATGTGCCCAACGACCACATCGTGTCGTCGACGGGTGTGCTGAACAACCCCACCGCAGTCCTCACCGCGACACAGCGCCAGCGCCTCGCGCAAGCGCGCAACGCCGACGCGCCGATGTTTATCGTGACGCCCGAAGAAGCGCTTGCGAATGAGAGCAGCAACCCCACCGGCACCAAGACCTGGCGCTACACCGCGCAGAACGTGCGCGATTTCGCCTGGGCCTCAAGTCGCAAGTTCGCGTGGGACGCCCAAGGCCACAAGCAACCCGGCGCCAAGAACGAAACCGTCATGGCGATGTCCTTCTATCCGAAAGAAGGCGGAGAGCTGTGGGAGAAATACTCCACCGCCGCCGTCGTCCACACGATGAAGGTCTACTCGCGTTTCAGCTTCGATTATCCCTATCCCACGGCGCAATCGGTCAACGGGCCGGTTGGCGGGATGGAATATCCGATGATCACCTTTAACGGGCCGCGCACCACTCTGAATGAT
This sequence comes from Pseudomonadota bacterium, assembly GCA_039033515.1. Lineage (GTDB taxonomy): Bacteria > Pseudomonadota > Alphaproteobacteria > Sphingomonadales > Sphingomonadaceae > Erythrobacter. The sequence continues at coordinate 53,263 of JBCCCM010000005.1, read as the reverse complement.
GATGGCAGCCGCACCTATTCGGAAAGCGAAAAGGTGTTTCTCGTCGGCGTGGTCATTCACGAGGTGGGGCACATCTACTTCCCGATGACCGTCAATTCCGATGAGCGTCAGTGGACCTGGATGGATGAGGGGATCAACTCCTTCCTCGACAGCGTCGCAGGGTACGAGTGGGATCCGGACATGCCGTGGACCCGCAGCCTGCCGCGCGATCTGATCCCTTACATGACCTCGACCAATCAGGTTCCGATCATGACGCAATCGGACAGCGTGCTGAACCTTGGCCCCAACGCCTATGGCAAGCCCTCGGCGGCCTACCATATCTTGCGCGACACGATCATCGGGCGCGAGCGGTTCGACTTTGCGCTGCGCGAATACGCGCGCCGCTGGAAGTTCAAACGCCCGACACCGACCGATTTCTTCCGCACGATGGAGGAAGCTTCGGGCACCGATCTCGACTGGTTCTGGCGCGGGTGGTTCTACACCACGGATCACGTCGACATCTCGCTTGATACGATTCACAAGCTGCGCCTCGACACCAAGAACCCCGATATCGATTTGGCGCGTCGTCGCCAGACTTTGTCGGATGAGCCTGAAAAGGTTGGGGTGAAGCTCAACCGCGAACAAGGCCTGCCGATCTGGGTGCTTGAAAACCCCGGCGTCACTGATTTCTACGATGAGAACGACCAGTTCACCGTCACGCCCAAGGATGTCGAAAGCTATGAAAGCTTCCTTGACGGGCTTGAGGATTGGGAGCGCGAGGTGTTCGACCGCGCGGTGGAAGAGGACAAGAACTATTACGTCCTCAACTTCTCGAACAAAGGCGGCTTGGTGATGCCCATCATCCTTGGTTTGACCTTTGCCGACGGCTCGACGGACCGAATGTATATCCCGGCTGAAATCTGGCGTCGCAATTCGCGCAATGTCAGCAAGCTGCTGGTCTTCGATAAGGGAAGAGAGCTTGCTTCGGTTGAGGTCGATCCCAATTGGGAAACGGCGGACGCCGACATCGGCAACAACCACTATCCACGCAAGATCATCGATAGCCGCGTCGAAACCTTCAAACGCTCCGCCCCCACTTCGCGCACGGGCCGCGATTTGATGGCCGAAGTGCTCGTCAAAGATGAAGAAGAAACCGACGACGACACCGAAGAGGAAATGGAAACGGAGGGAACCGAGTGATCCGTTCGCTCCTGATCTTTTGCCTGGCGCTGATCGTTCTGCCGCTCGGCGGGGCCGCGCTAGCGCACCAGCAGAAGGTCACCTTGTCCTCGGTCGCGCACAACGCGCGCACCGGCTTGCTGGAGGTCGTGCACCGAGTGCCTCTCCACGACGCCGAACACGCTCTCGAAGCGCAAGGCGTGCGCGCACCTGACATCATCAACGATCTCGAAAGCCGCCGCGCCGTGGCGCGCTATGTCGTGTCCCGGTTTGACGTGGCGCATGAGGGCAAACCGATTGCCTTCACGCTGTTGGGCACTGAGATCGAGGGCGGACGCCTGGTGATTTATCAGGAAGCAAGCTCTCCTGGTGCAGGCGCGGCGTTATCGATCCGCTCACAGATCCTCACCGACGTATTCACGCGTCAGGAAAACCGCGTCAATCTGGGCGTCGGGACGCAGGTTGAAACGCTTGTTTTCTCCAAGGGAGATAGAGCGCGCACCGCCCGCCTGCCTTGATGTGGCAGGCCGGGGCTACTTAACCGTCAGTTTGAGCGAATTGCGACCGTCGCGGCGGCCATACGTTAGATCATCGCCCCAAGCGCGAACGATGGCAAGGCCCACGCTGCCTCCATTGTCGGGGTCAGGACCGATAAACTCGCGCTCACGACTTGCATCAAACGCGACACTGTCATCATCGATTTCCACAAAAACCGCGTCGTTCGTATTGTCGAGAGAGAGCGTCAGATTGACGTCCTGAGCGGGATCGCTGTGGCGCAGCACGTTCGAGACCAATTCCTCGACGATGATCAGCGTTTTGACCTCAGCCTTCGAAGACAGGCTCGCCCCGGTCATAAATTCGCGTGCAAATTCAATCGCCTTTACGATCGCCTCGCGCGGGTTTTCCCCACTGGCTACGAAAGCAGAAAAGCGGCTCTTGTGTTGCATGAATTTATGCTAACACACTCCACAGGGAGGGAACACATATGACAAAGCTGACTATCCTGATTTCTGCAATCGTGGGCTTGGTTGCTACACCGGCCTTGGCTGAAATCGGACGTATCAAAAACGCCTCACAAGGCGCGGTCAATGTGATCCGGGATGGCAAGAGCCTGTCGGCCAAGCCGGGCTTCAAGCTTGAAGAAGGCGATGTCATCACCACCAAAGCGGGGCAGCGCGTGGGCATCACTTTCATCGATGACACCCGCATGGCGGTGGGGCCGAGCAGCCGCATCACGCTGGATGAGTACAAGTACGATCGCGCGCGCCAGACCGGGCGTTCGCTGACCAGCGTCAATCGCGGATCGCTGGGTGTGGATTCGGGCAACATCACCCGCACGGGCGCGGACAAAATGCGCGTTCGCACACCGACCTCGACGTTAGGAGTGCGTGGCACCACGTTTGTGGTTGAAGTGACATGAGGGTCCGGCCCGCGTCGCTCGCAGCGGCGCTGACCGGAGCTCTTTTGCTGGCTGGGTGCGCAGGGGGTGAGCGGGTGACGCTTCTACCGGCAGCGCAGGATCGCGACGTGGGCGCGCTGGCCGTGCTGGGCGAGGATGGCGAAGAGACGGTGCTCGACACCGCCAATTCGCAGGCCACGTTGCGCGCCGGATCGCCGCGCGTGCGTCAGTTGGAGAGCGTGGATCCCGCTTACGCTGAACTGATCAATTCGCTGCCGACGCGCATCGAACCGCAGGTCATCCAGTTCGCCACGGCGGGCTCGAGCATTTCCGCTGATCAGATCGCCAATCTGAAGGCGCTGCTGGAAAGTCTGGGGCCGGATTTGTCCATCTACCAGATCGAGATTGCGGGCTACACCGATTCCGTCGGGACCGAGCAGGACAATGTGCGCTTGTCGCAAAGCCGGGCCAATCAAGTTGCGCAGCTGCTGCGCGATGAGGGCTTTGAAATTGCCGATGAGGACGTGATTGGCCGCGGCGAATACGACGCGGTGCGCACGGTTGGCGACAATCAGGAAAGCTCACGGTTTCGCGCGGTCACGATCAAAATTCGCTAACAGTTGAGGCCAGGCGTTAGTCCGCGCCCACATAACGCAGGGCGAAGATCGTCAAATCGTCGCTGGGGTCGGTCTCTCCCTCGAACAGGCGCACTTCGCTGGCCAGATGGGTGACGCGGTCCGGCGCGCTATGCCCCCGCACTTGTTCGAGCGCCTTGAGTACCCCTTCGACGCCAAACAATTCATCCGCCGCGTTGGCCGCTTCGGTGGCGCCGTCGGTGATCACGACCAGCGTGTCACCCGGTGCCAGCGTTAGTTCTTCGACCGCGTAGGGAAAATCGATGACGCACAGGGGAGGGCCGCCGCGCAAAGGCACGTCCTCGATATGGCCTTCGTGATGCACGTGAAGCGGGTTTTCGTGCCCCGCGTTGACCACCTCAATCTTGCCCGTGGTGCAGTCCAGCACGCCCGCCATCAAGGTCAGCCCCATCTCTTCATCGGCTTCGTCCATCAGATCACGGTTGAGCTCGGCAACCGCGGTGCCCAAGTCTTCGGTCGGGCGCGTCAGATTGCTTTTGGCGAGCGATTTGGAGAGCGCCATGAACAAAGCCGCGGGGACGCCTTTTCCGGTCACATCGCCGACGACGAAGATGATCTTGTCATCGCCGATGCTCGCTGCGTCATAGAAGTCGCCCCCGACCGACTTGGCCGGTTCCAGCACCGCGCCGATCTCGGTTCTGGGATCGAGCTTTGCGAGCATTTGCGCGCTGGGAACCATGCTCATCTGGATGCGCTGGGCCGCTTTGAGCTCGCCTTCCTGCTCGGAAGCTTTGATGCGTTGTTCGACCAGTTGCGTCGCCAAACGCGCGCGTTCGGCGCGGGCGAGCGCGTACCGGGTGATGACCAAAGCGGCCGCCGCAAACGCGCCGACCATCAAGGGGCGCACCGGATCGAACAGCAGGTTGGCTTGCGTGTAGGCTAACCACGAAGCGACCGGCAGGCCGAGCGCCAGAAGCGCGGCCGCAATGGTCGCCTCTTTGCGCAAAGTGAGCCCCGCGACCAGCACAAGCGCGAGGAAGGCGAGCGCCGCGATGATTTCCAACGCCTGTATGTATTCGGGCCGTGACAGCCACTCGTTCTCCAACAGCGCGTCCACCGCCATGGCCTGCACCAGCACACCGAATATCTCAGAGCCGAGCGGCGTTGCGACAATATCAAACGTGCCTGTCGCGCCTATGCCGACGATAACGACTTTGCCTTCGAACGCTGCAGCGGGGACTTGTCCTCTGGCGACCGCAGCAGCGCGGTAAATGGCGTCTTCGGGAAATTGGCCCATCTTGAAACGCAGGCTTCCGGTGGCGTCCGTCGAGATCGCTGCCCCGTCGGCCAGCACTGCACCCGGCGCCCATTGCAACGCCTCCACGCCGCTCGCCATCCGAGCGAGCTCCATGGCGAAACCCGGCGCGCTCGTTTCGCCAACTCTCACGCCTAGTGGCACACGGCGAACCACGCCGTCTGGATCCGGCGGCCCGTTGACCATCCCATGGCTGGCTGCGGCTCCATCCAAGGTCGATATACTCGCCACGAGTTTTGGGCGCTGCATGACTTGGCGTGGCGGTGTGCCGGTGAGTTCGGAGTTGTAGAACACCTCGTCCGGCGCTGTCTCGTCTTTGTCGGTGGCGAAGCGCGCAAGCACGGTTGGACCAGCGCCCAGAACCTGAGCAAAAACGTCATCGGTATTGGGCAAAGCGGTGATGGCGGCTCTGGTCTCGGAATCGAGTTCACCCTCGCCATAAAGCTCGGCGAAATTTTCAGGCCGCAGACGGTCCGCTTCGGTGAAGTAGACATCAACGCCGATCGCGGCCGGATCGGCGAGTGCGATATTATCGATCAACCGCGCCATCACATAGCGCGGCCAGGGCCACGCGCCGATATCCTTGACGCTGAAATCATCGACCATAACGACCGCGACATTGTCGAGACCGATCTCGCGCGGGGCTAGCCTTTGCCAGGTATCAAAGGCGGCGCGGCGTCCGACATCACCGGCCAACACGCTCAACAAAGCGCCGATCAATCCGCCGATAAGAACCGCCCGAATGATGGGGCCGCGCACCGGGCGCGGCGCCAAAGCGCCGGCGGGCCCCTCAGAGGTCGACACAAAGCCCGTCGTAAGAGCACAGGATCTCGATCTCGTTTTCGCCGCGTGTCAATTCCTCATAGCGGATCGTTTCGGCGTGCATGCGTTCGATATCCGCATCGCTGTAGGTCGGCTCGTGATGGAACAGAGCGAGGCGTTTCGCGCCGCCAACACGGCACAGATCGACGGCCACGATGTTGGAGGAATGCCCCCAGTCTTCTTTCATCGAAACGCTGTCGGCGAGCGAATACATGGTGTCGGCAATGAACAGGTCCGCGCCGGAGATAAACTCCGCCATGGCGTATTCCTCGTCCATCTTCTCGATCTTGTACTCCGCGTCGGTGGAATAGACCGCAACGCGCCCGCCTTGGTCCTCAAAGCGCCAGCCATAGCTGTCGTGGCTGTGGTCCTGCTTGACCATCGAGACTTTCAGTTCGCCGATCTCGTAGACCTTGTCGGTTGCAAGAGTGCGGAATTCGATGTCGGCTTTGAGCCAATCGAACGGGACGGGAAAGCTGATCTCTTCCTGCTGACGGCGCAGCGCTTCTTCGGCGTCGGAATGGCCCGCGTGGATCACAATCTTCGCCCCTTCGATGAAGGCCGGCACGAAAAAGGGGAAGCCCATGATGTGGTCCCAGTGCAAGTGCGACTGAAAGAAATGCCATTCCTTCACGCGCCCCTCGTCACCAAGGCGGCGCAAAGTGTCCAAACCGAACTCGCGCAGGCCAGATCCCATGTCGCAGACCACAAACGCGCCTTGGCCAACATCCACCTCTACGCAGCTCGTCGCACCGCCATAGGTGTGCCCTTGCGCAAAGCTCAGGTCGCTTTCGACGAAGGCGCGCGCGGCGGCTTTATCAGCGAAGGTTTTCCCGCTCGCTTCGACGAGCGCTTCGGAGATCTTGTCGGCGATCGTTGACGCGTGCGGCGCAACAGGCAGCGATCCGCGCGTGCCCCAAAATCGGATCTGCATATTTCCCCCCAAATGCCAGCGCGCCAATATCAGTCGGCGCGCGTGTCCCCGAACAGCTTGGCGTCCGTTCTAATTCGAGATCGCATCCTCGATCGTATCCGCGACCCGGAACACCATATCATAGCGACTGATCGCGAGGATTTCTCGCATGGTGTCGTTGGGACGGGCAAGGACGATGTTCGTTTCCGCTCCCTGACTGGCGCGTTGAGCCAGCGTTAGCGCACGCAGTCCGCGCGAGGACATATACGCCACTCCATCAAGGTCGATCACCACCAGAGAAGGCGCCTTTTCGACCGCGCTCAACAGGTGATCCTTAAACGAATCGGCGGTGGTTTCATCCACTCGGCCCGTGGGCGCGAGGATCGCGGCGCCTGCGCGCTCCTGATCCTGCCAGTCCAGAGTTTTATCCGTCATGCGTCTTGCATAGCGCGGGGATGTCGGGATGCCAAATCCTGACTGGACGCGATCGTAAGCGCCCAGGACGGGCGCGATATCGATAAGGGTTTGCACGTAAGTCTTCCTGACGGTCGTTGGGCTCAGGATAGCCCAGCAGCGAAAAGTTAATTTCTCGCCTCATGCACGCCCGGAGTCTTTCGCGGTGTGGTCGTTAAGCATCACCAGGAAAGGCCTCCAATTGGGGGGGGTCTGGTCGGGGATAGCGGGCTGGTCTAAGCCAGCAGCCATTCGCACCATTGAGGAGCTTTTATGCTGCGCAGCGTCATTACCGCTTTCTCCGCTTCTGTTCTTTGCGCCATCGCCGCGCCTGCCATGGCGGAGCCGGTGGAATTCTTCCAGGTTGACGGAGTGAGCTACGACGCGGGCGTCCAGTCTTTCGAGGAATATGCCGGTTACGAAGTGGGCGAGAGGCCCGTGCGCTTTGGCGACATGATTGGCTATCTCAGAGGGCTGGCGGCGACATCGGATCGGATTAGTGTTGAAACCGCAGGATACAGCCACGAAGGCCGCCCGATCCTGACCTTCACGGTCACGAGCCCGGAAAACCAGGCCAATATCGAGAGCATCCGGCAAACGCATTTAGCGCGCGCGCAAGGGAATGCGGCCCCTGACGCGGCCCCCATGGTCCTGTGGATCAACTGGGGCGTTCACGGCGCCGAGACGGCGGGCATGGAAGGGGCTGTCCCGTTCCTCTACCACATGGCCGCCGCGCAAGGGCCTGAGATTGACGCGCAGCTCAGCAACGCGGTCATGGTCGTCACGGTGATCTTCAACCCCGATGGCCATTCGCGCCGGATCAACCACGTCGATACGTTTTGGTCCTACAGCGAGAACACCGATCTGAACGATGCCGCGCACAATTTGTGGACGAGCGCGCGGGTGAACCACTATTGGTTCGACCTCAACCGCCAGTGGCTTTTGCTGACACAGCCGGAAAGCCAGGCGTGGATCAAGCAGTGGCACAAATGGAAGCCGATGGTCTCGATCGACTATCACGAGATGGGCTCGTCCTCGCCCTATTACTTCCATCCCGGCGAAGAGAAACGTCTGAACCCCCTGATCCCAAAGCGCGCGCGTGATCTGGCCAAGAGCATCAGCGAGCGCCACGCCGCCTGGCTCGACAGCGAGGCGCGGCTGTATTCCAGCGAGGAGGGCTTCGACAATTTCTATCTCGGCAAGGGCTCGACCTATCCGCAGGTGAACGGCGCGCTCGGCATTCTGTTTGAAGGCGGCGCGGCGCGGGGCGGGGCGGTCATGACCGAACGCGGCTTGGTGACCACCGCCGACAACGCGCGCACCCATTTCCGCACGGCGCTAACCTCGATCCAGGGCTCGCTGGACCTGCGCCGCGAGATCACCGCCTACCAACGCGATTTCTTCGCGCAGAGCGGGGCGGGCGCGGGGCGTTCAGGCTGGGTGTTTACCGCCAAGGGTGATCCCGAACGCGCCGCGCGCTTTGTCCGGCTCCTCAACATGCATGACATCACGGTGACTCGTCTTGGCGCGGATGTGAGCGCCGATGGGCGCACCTATGATGCGCAGACGAGCTATTTCGTGCCCAACGCGCAAGCCAGCAATCGCCTGATCCAAGGCATTTTCGGACGCATCACCGAATTCGACGAGAACATCTTTTACGACGTGTCAGGCTGGACCCTGCCGCTCGCCTACGACCTTGAATATTCCCAGGTCAGCGCGGCAAACCAAGGTCCGCGCGCCGACGGCGCGTTTCAAAGCGCGCCGGCGCCTGACGTGGCGCCCTATGGCTACGTTTTTGAATGGTCGCACAGCTACGCGCCGCGCGCGCTCAACCGCATCCTGTCCGCTGACATCATGGCAAGAGCGGCGATGGAGCCGACCGTTGTGCGCACGACCGCGGGCGACATCCCGTTTGGTAGAGGCTCGATCTTCATCCCACTGGCGCGGCAAGAAACGCCGAGCGAAGACATTCATGCTATAATGCAGGATATCGCCGCCAAGGACGGCATTCGCGTCTACGCCGCGACCTCCGGCATGACACCGATCACCGGACGCGATCTGGGAGCGACGCGTATCAACCGCGCTGTGAGCGAACCGCGCGTCGTGCTCGCCTATGAAGGGGGCCTCGCGCGTTACGATGTGGGCGAGGTCTGGTGGACGCTGGACTACCGCCACCGCATGCCCGTTACCATCGTTAAAAAGAGCGATCTCGGCTCGATTGATTGGGCGCAATACACCCATCTGGTGCTGGTCGGCGGCAATGCCGCGCTCAACGAGCGCATGGTTGGCGAGATCAAGGGCTGGATCGGCGCGGGCGGCACTCTGATCGCGACGCGCGATGCGGCCCTGTGGGCGCAAGGCGCGATCCTTGGCCGGAAGGAAACGGACGAAGGGGGCGACGCTGGAGAAGAGAGCAAACCCAATCGCCGCGACTTTTCCGATATGGCGGTGCGCGATGCCGAGCATGTGATCGGCGGCGCGATCTTTGGCGCAGACCTCGACACGACGCATCCGCTTGGCTTTGGCTATGCTGATCGCGATCTGGCGGTGCATCGCAACAAGACGTTCACGCTGATACGGCCCGAAGACAACCCTTACGCGGTGCCGCTCGAATACACCGATGCTCCGCTTCTCACCGGATACGCCTCGCAGCGCCGCCAAGACGAGATCGCGGGCACGCCGTCGATCATTGCGGAGCGTCGGGGTCGGGGCACCGTGATCCTGATGGCGGACAACCCCGTCTTTCGAGGCACGTTCGCGGGAACGGAGAAACTGTTGATGAACGCGATCTTCTTTTCCAACCTGATTGATCGCCCACGCGGCGATTATGAAGCGGGCGAACACGACCACTCCGAAGAGTGATTGGTGCGGCTTGAAGAAAGGAAGCAATTGGCGGACAGGGTGGGATTGGGCTTTGCCCGTCTACGCGCTGCGCGCTCCGACTCCGAACCATGGGCTCTCAGCCTCGCCGCAATCCGCCAACCCAGCCCACCTTCGGCGGGCTCGATTGGCGGACAGGGTGGGATTCGAACCCACGAAGGGCTTGCACCCTTGCCGGTTTTCAAGACCGGTGCATTCAACCGCTCTGCCACCTGTCCGCGCGAGCGAGCGACCCCGTTAGCGAGGCAATTGATCGCACTCAACCCCGGGCTTTGCACAAAGCTCACTTGGCCGGGGCGGCAAAGTGTGACAGCACGCTCAAATGCTTCGATTTTCTCTCCTGATCCTCGCCGCCCTGTTCGCTTTGACCGTTTCCAATGCAACGCCCGCTCACGCCCAGGTCAGAGCGCGCGATGGCATCGCGTTTGACGCCTATATTGAGCTGTTAAAAGCGCGGGCGCGGGCCGAAGGGGTCAGCCAAACGACGCTCGACCGTATGACCGCAGGGCTGACGCCGAACGCGCGGGTCATTCGCCTTGATCAAGGGCAACCAGGTCGCCCCACACGGCGCGGCTACCCCGATCTTGCCCCTTACATCGCCAAGCATGTCAATTCCGTGCGGATTGCTGGCGGGCGCAATGTCTACCGCGAGAACCGCCCGGAGCTGCTGCGAGTGGAGCGCGAATTGGGCGTGCCCGCCTCAATTATCGTCGCGATCTTCGGCCATGAAACGAGCTATGGGCGGATCAAGGGCGGGTTTGACCTGTCGCGTTCGCTCGCCACGCTGGCGTGGGAGGGGCGGCGACGCGAACTGTTTGCAGGTGAATGGGTCGCCTTGATGCAAGTCGCGGAAAAAGGGTTCTCGCGGGATCAACTCGTGGGAAGCTATGCCGGCGCTTTTGGCAATCCGCAATTCCTGCCCTCGGTCTATTTGCGCCTTGCCACCGATGGCGATGGCGACGGACGCGCCAATATCTTCACCAATCGCGCCGATACTTTTGCGTCGATTGCGACCTATTTCAAGGACGCGGGATGGCGCACCGGGCAACCCTGGGGTGTTCGCGCCAGTGTGCCTGTGGGCTTCAACGTCGACGCCTATAAAACGAAGCTCACAGCCAAGGTTTGTCCGCGCGTGCATGAGCGCCACAGCCAATGGAAGTCGGTGCGCGAGTGGCGCGAATTGGGCGTGACCCCTCGAAGGGCTCTGCCGGACGATACGCTGGTCTCGCTGTTTCAGCCTGACGGTCCGGGTAAGGCCGCGTGGCTGCTGACGGGCAATTACCGCGTGATCCTCGAATACAATTGCTCGAATTATTACGCGATGAGCGTCGGATTGCTGGCTGACGAAATCGTGAACTAACCGGCGCGCTGGCTCGCATAAGCGTACAGGTGTTCCTATAGATCAGCCCATGCGGCGGTTGAGTCTCATCTTTGGGCGTTGTTTGGCGTGCACCTGCGCGCTGATGGTCGCGAGCGTGCCAGCATCGGCGCAGCGCGTGCCGCTCCCCGCGCAGCTCGCTCAGATCGATATGCCGGTGGCGCTGCTGGTCGATGCCAGCAACGGGCAGGTGCTGTTCGAACGCGCGGCGCAGCGGCGCTTTGTCCCCGCTTCGGTGACCAAGGTGATGACGCTGTTTACCGCGTTCGAGCTGATTGAGGCTGGTCAGCTTGATCCGCGCTATTCGCTCACTGTCAGTCCGGAGGCGTGGATGGAATGGCGGGGGAAGGGCTCGACCATGTTCCTGAACGCCGATGACCGCGTGCCGCTCAGCGACCTTTTGACCGGCATCGCCACGGTTTCGGCCAACGACGCCTCTTATGTTCTCGCTGAAGAAGCCGCGGGGTCGCTCGAAGGATGGACCGCGCAGATGAATGCGAAAGCGCGCGCGATCGGGATGACGCAGAGCCATTTTGGCACACCTAACGGTTGGCCTGATGAAGGCGGAACCTTCACGACCGCGCGCGACCTGGTGGTTTTGGCAAAAGCGCTCTTGGACGATCACCCGAAAAAGGTCGCGCGCTTTATCGGCAACCGCGAGTTCACCTATAACGGCATCACACAGAGCAACCACGATCCGATGATCGGGCGGGTCGAAGGCGCTGATGGCATCAAGACGGGCTACACCAATGAGGCGGGTTTTAATTACCTGGGCACCGCCAAACGCGGCGATCAGCGCCTGATCCTCGTCGTGGCGGGCGGCAAGCGCAAATCGGAACGCGCCGCGTTCGCGCGCGGCCTTGTCGAGTGGGGCTTCTCCGCCTTTGATCGGCAGAACCTGTTCGCCAAGGGCGCGCGCGTCGCGGAGGTCGCCGTTCAAAACGGCAGCGCGCGCCGCGTGGCGCTTGTAACGCAGCGCGATGTCTTCATGAACGTGCCCAAGGGTCGCGGCGGCGATCTCCGTGTGAGCGTCGCCTATAACGGCCCCTTGCGAGCGCCGATTACGGCAGGCGACGAGGTGGCCACCTTGGTGATAGAAGCGCCCGACATGCAGCCCGCCCGCATCCCCCTCCTTGCCGAAGAAAGCGTGCGTAAAGCGGGCTTCTTCGCACGGATCGCCAACGCTTTTTCGGGATGGCTGTCATGAGTGAACAAGGCACCAAAGGCCGGTTCATCGCGTTTGAAGGCGGGGAGGGCGCGGGAAAATCGACGCAGGCCAAATTGCTTGCCGACACACTCCGCGAACGCGGGCGCGAAGTTGACGTGACTCGCGAGCCTGGGGGCACTCCGGGCGCGGAAGCCGTTCGTGCGCTGCTTCTCGGTCCGCCCGAAGGGTCCGCCTGGGGTCCGCAAGCCGAGGCCTTGCTATTCGCCGCCGCACGCTCAGACCATGTTGCCAAGCGCATCCGCCCCGCCATCGCGCGCGGAACCTGGGTGGTGTGCGATCGCTTCGTCGATTCCAGTCGGGCGTATCAGGGCGGGGCCGGGGCCTTGGGTGACGATGCGATCACCGGCCTCCACCGGTTCGGCAGCGCGGGACTGCGACCCGACCTGACCATCCTCATCGAAGTGAGCCCGGACAAGACCGCACAGCGCCTGTTCGTGCGCGACGGCGATGAAACGGACGCCATTGCGGGCCGTGGCAATTCCTATCACGCGCAGGTCGCCGCCTCTTTTCGCGCGCTGGCGCAGGACGATCCCGACGGGTTCGCGATCATCGACGGCGACGGCACCGCTGAGCAGGTCCATGACGCCATCCTCGCCGCGATTGACGAGCGGTTCGAGGGCTGAGCGCGGCGATGGATTGGCTTAATCACACCGCTGCATGGCGCGAATGGCGCAGCGCTCTTGGCAGCGCGCGGATGCATCATGGCTGGATGCTGGCGGGCAAAAGCGGGCTGGGTAAGCTGGCCTTTGCCCGCGCCGCCGCGCGTGAACTGGTGGATGAGGCGGGCGTGCCGCAACCCGACGACCACCCCGACATCCTCGAGGTCACCTATGGACCTAAGGACGACAAGGAAGAGCGCAAGCGTCAGAACGGTAAGCCCTTCGATCTATCCAAGATCATCCGGGTGCGCGAAATCCGCGCGATGCAGCAACGCCTGACCACGCGCCCGACATTGGGCCGCCGACGAGCGATCATCATTCATCCGGCGGACGACATGAATATCGAGGCCGCGAACGCGCTTCTCAAAAGCCTCGAAGAGCCACCGCAGGGCACCTTCTTCATTCTCGTCACGCATCGCCCTTCGCGCCTGTTGCCGACGATCCGGTCGCGGTGCCGCGTGTTGCGCTTCCCCGTGCTGAGCGAAAACGATCTGGCTGCGATGCTGGCGAAAGAGGGACACGCGCCCGATCCTGCGGCTCTGCACGCGGCGGGTGGATCTTACGGCGCGGCGGTGCGCTTTATGGAGCAGGATCTGACCCCGGTTGCGCGGATGATCGACGGCCTCTTGGTGGCGGGCGATCCCAGTTTCGTCGCCCGCGCTGACCTCAGCCGACTGATCGGTCCGCGCGCGGATCGCGACCGGGTGCAAGCCGTTTTCGACCTTGCACAAGGGATCACGGCGCAGCGCGCGCGCGTGGCCGATACGCCCGCTGTAAGAGCCGCCATGATTGACGCGCACAGCCGCCTGATCACGCTCGCCACGCAAGCGCCCAGCCACAATTTCGACGCGGGGCTTTTGACGCTGGAAATCGGCACCTTGCTTGTGGCGGCCCACGCGGCTAGCGAGCCTGCCCATGGATCCCGCTGACACCCCTGAGGGCACCCGACCCTATTACATCACCACCGCGATCAGTTATCCGAACGGTCGCCCACATATCGGCCACGCTTACGAGGCGATCGCGGCTGATGTGATCGCCCGGTTCCAGCGGCTGCGCGGACGCGATGTGCGCTTTCAAACCGGCACCGATGAACACGGCCTCAAAATGGCGCGCAAAGCGGAAGAACAAGGCCGCACCGCGCGCGATCTCGCCGACGAAATGTCAGTCTATTTCCGCGACATGTGCGACGCGCTTAACATCGGCTATGACCGATTCATCCGCACGGTTGAGGACGATCACCACCGCGCCAGCCAGGCGATCTGGCAACGTATGGAGGCGGCGGGCGATCTATACCTTGATCGTTATGAAGGCTGGTACTCGGTCCGTGACGAGGCCTATTACGACGAAAGCGAGCTGGTCGACGCGGAAGGGGAGGCCAAGCTCTCTCCGCAAGGCACGCCGGTCGAATGGACGGTGGAGGAAAGCTGGTTCTTCCGCCTGTCCAAATATCAAGAGCCCCTGCTTGAGCTGTTGAAGTCACCGGGCTTTCTCGAACCGGCCAGTCGCCGCAACGAAATGATCGCCTTTGTCGAACAGGGCCTGCGTGATCTCTCGGTTAGCCGCACCAGCTTTGACTGGGGCGTGAAGGTGCCCGGTTCGGACAACCACGTCATGTATGTCTGGGTCGACGCGCTGACCAACTATCTCACCGGGCTCGGCTTTCCCGACGACACGGAGACTATGCGCGATTTCTGGCCCGCTGATCTGCATCTGATCGGCAAGGATATCGTGCGGTTTCACACGATTTATTGGCCGGCTTTTTTGATGAGCGCGGATCTGCCGCTGCCCAAGAAGGTGTTCGGCCACGGTTTCCTGCTCGCGCGCGGTGGCGAGAAGATGAGCAAAAGCGCGGGCAATGTTGTGGATCCGCTGGAATTGGCGCAGACCTTTGGCGTCGACACTCTGCGGTACTTCCTGTTGCGCGAAGTCGCGTTCGGGAAGGACGGCAGCTATTCGCCCGAAGCTATCGTGGAACGCTCAAATGGTGAGCTCGGCAACGCCTTTGGCAATCTGGCGCAGCGCACCTTGGGCTTTATCGCGAAAAACCTTGATGGGTCTTTGCCGCAAATTCACGGCCATACTGAAGCGGATGAAGCTCTTTTTGCTGCGGTCGATCAAGCGATTAGCGTTGATATTCCCAAGCACTTCGAAGAGCTTGCGCTGCAACAAGGGGTTGAGGCATGGCTGCAGGCGGTCTTTGCGTGCAACGCCTACATCGATTCAGAGGCGCCGTGGGCCCTTCGCAAGACCGATCCCGAACGGATGCAGACCGTGCTCGCCACGCTGTATATCTGTATTGCGCAGCTCGCGGTCGCGATCCGGCCAGTGATCCCGCAAAGCGCGGAGAAACTGCTCGATACGATGGACGTGGCCCCCGCCTTGCGCAGCTATGACGGCATCCGCACGCATTGGTATTCGCCCTTGGCTGAGAGCGATTTCGTGCTCGAAAAACCAACCCCGTTGTTCCCTCGATTGGAACTGCCCGTAGCGGGGGAGGGGTGATCCATCATGCTGATTGATAGCCATTGCCACCTTGAATATAAGGGTCTGGTCGAAGATCAGATCGGCGTTCTGAGCCGCGCGCGCAAAGCCGGGGTGGGGGCCTTCCTCAATATCTCGACCAAGCAGAGCGAATGGGACCAGGTTATCGCCACCGCCACGCGCGAAATGGATGTCTTTGCCAGCGTCGGCATTCACCCGCACGAAGCCGATGGCCACGCCGATCTGGGGCGCGGCGCGCTGATGGACGCGAGCGAAAACCCGCGCGTTATCGGCATTGGCGAAACCGGGCTCGACTATTTCTACGAACATTCCGACCGCGCAACGCAAAAGCGCTTGTTCCGCATGCACATCGATGTCGCGCGCGAAACCGGCTTGCCGCTGATCATTCACACGCGCGATGCGGAGGATGACACCTATCAGATCCTGTCCGAAGAGATGGAGAAGGGCGCCTTTCCCGCGCTGATCCATTGTTTCACCGCCTCGGATGAATTCGGCGCGAAGGTGCTGGAATTGGGCCTGACGATCTCGATTTCGGGCATCGTGACGTTCAAGAACGCCAAAGCTCTGCAAGCCACCGCGGCCAAGGTGCCGCACGACCGTTTGATGGTCGAAACCGACAGCCCGTTTCTTGCGCCCGTTCCGCATCGCGGCAAGAAATGCGAGCCCGGTTTCGTCGCGGATACGGCCCGCTTTGTGGCCGAGTTGCGCGGGGTAGAGCTCGAGGCGCTGGCGGATCAGACAACCGCCAACTTCATGGCTTTGTTCACCAAAGCCGCGCTGTGAGAGCGCCGCGATGAAGGTCATTTTGCTTGGATCAGGAACCTCGACTGGCGTGCCCAGGGTCGGCGGCGAGGACGGCACCGGCGATTGGGGCGCGTGCGACCCGAATGAACCGCGCAATCGTCGCACACGCGTCTCCGTTCTCGTCGAGAACAACGATGGCGCGCGCTTGCTGGTCGACACGTCATCGGACTGCCGCGCGCAATTGTTGGCAAACCGGATCAACCGGATCGACGGGGTGTTTTGGACACACGACCACGCCGACCACTGTCATGGCATCGATGACCTGCGCGTCATGCGATACGGGCGCGGAGGGCCGATTCCGGGCTACGCGCACACCGAGACGGTGCGCCGCCTGCGCCAGCGCTTTGGCTATGTCTTTGCCGGGCAGGACGGTTATCCCACCATCGTGACCCTTGATACGCTGGACCGGCTCAAGATCGTCGCCGGGTTCGGCGTTGAATGGTGCCAGATGCCACACGGCACGGGCGAGACCACCGGCTATCGCTTTGATGCAGATGGCCACTCGATTGCGTACACCACGGATTTTAGCGCCATTACCGAGGATATGATTGATCTGTGCGGCGATGTTGATGTGTTGGTGAGCGATTGTCTGCGCCGAGAGCCGCATCCGACGCATGCGCATCTGGAAATGGCGATAGAGCTTGCTGAACGCAGCGGTGCAAAGCGCCTGGTGCTGAGCCATCTCGACAAGAGCATGGATTATCGCACATTATGCGATGAAGTGCCCGACCATGTGCTGGTGGGCTATGATGGTTTGGAGGTTTGCGCGTGAGTGAATTGGGAACGGTCTCGATCATCGCCATGTTGGGCTGGTTGGTGCTGGTTTCGATGAGCTTCGCGTCATATCGGCTAAGCTGGGGCAAGACCGCGCAATTGGCTTTGGTCTGGCTGGCGATCTTTGTGGGTTTGTTCCTGATCGTTCGATTGCTTGGTTTGGAGCTTTGAGGCGCGTTTGGTTGATGAAACCCATGCGGAGAGCGGTGGGGAGTTGAATGCGCAGTGCCGCCCGACATCCTAGGTTGTTTAACATAATATATATTATCAACCTTGTACCACAGGCGTTTCCGAGATGAGCGACACCGCCCCACCATCCCCGCAAAGCGCCACAAGCGGTAAACCCAAGCAAATTGATCGCCTGCTCGCCATCATGGCGCAGCTGCGCGATCCGGATGGCGGTTGCGAATGGGATTTGGCGCAAAGTTTTGAAACCATCGCGCCGTACACAATCGAAGAAGCCTACGAAGTCGCCGACGCCATAGAACGCTCCGATATGGCTGACCTTCGCGGCGAGCTCGGCGATTTACTGCTGCAAGTGGTCTTCCACGCCCGCATCGCCGAAGAAGCCGGTCATTTCCAATTCGAAGACGTCGCGCGGTCCATCTGCGACAAGATGGAGAGCCGCCATCCGCACATCTTCGGCGCGGAAACTGGCACCATGAACAACGCGCGTTGGGAAGATCTGAAAGCCGCCGAGCGTCAAACCGAAGGCGCGACCAGCGCCATGGATGGCGTTGCGGGCGCGTTACCCGCGCTCTTGCGGTCCGAAAAACTCCAGAAACGCGCGGCGCGTGTCGGGTTTGAATGGCATGATCTCAAGGGCCCCCAAGATAAACTTAAGGAAGAGCTTGAAGAGCTCGAGGCCGCCCAAACACCCGAAGAGCAATTACTAGAGGCCGGCGATGTCTTGTTTGTCGCGGTCAACATCATCCGTCGCTACGGCATTGATGCAGAGCAAGCGCTCAAAGCGTCCAACGCCAAGTTTGAGCGCCGCTTTCGCGCAATGGAAGAGTTCGCGCGGGAGGACGGAAAGGCGTTCGACACGCTCGGCCTCGATGAACAGGAAACCTATTGGCAGCGCGTAAAAGCGGATGAAAAAGCGCCTTAAGTTCAGTGCTATAACGTCGCGTATTGACCGAATTCCTTAGGGTTTAAGCGCACCGTAAAGGTCCGCTGCGGGCCATCGCTGCCCTCGCCTGCGTCCGCCTCGTCGAGCACGTCGCCATGGGCGTGCAGCCAAGCGATCCGCCGCCCATCGCTCAGCGGCAAGGTCACCGTCAATTCGCGCGCTTTTGCGGTCAGCATCGTGGCGATTGTGTCGGCAAAGGCGTCGAGCCCATCGCCGCTTGCCGCAGACATCACCACCGCGCCGTAACCCTCAGCCGCTTCGGTCAATTCCGCCAGCGTGTCTTCGCTAAGCAGATCGGCCTTGTTCCACACCTCCAGGATCGGAATGTCGCTGTCGCCGGTCTCGCGGTCGACCACGTCGAGATCGGCGAGGACATCCATCACCTGCTTTTTCTGCGCCGCGTGGCTGGGGTTTGCCATATCGCGCACGTGGCAGATGATGTCGGCCCCGGTGACCTCTTCCAAGGTTGCGCGGAAGGCGGCGACCAATTGCGTCGGCAAATCGGAGATAAAGCCCACCGTATCGGACAGGATCGCCTTTTCGACCCCCGGCAGGCTGATCGCCCGCATCGTCGGATCGAGCGTGGCAAACAGCAGATCTTCCGCCATCACATCCGCGCCCGTCAACTTATTGAAAAGCGTCGATTTCCCTGCGTTGGTATAGCCCACAAGCGCAATCACCGGCCAGGGTGCCCTTCCCCGCCGCTCACGATGGAGCGCGCGGGTTTTGCGCACCTGCTCCAATTCGCGCCGCAATCGGCTCATGCGTTGCCGGATCATCCGGCGGTCGGCCTCAATCTGAGTCTCGCCCGGACCACCAAGGAAGCCGAAGCCGCCGCGTTGGCGCTCCAGGTGAGTCCAGCTGCGCACAAGTCGGCTTTGTTGGTAATCAAGATGCGCCAGTTCGACCTGCAAGCGCCCCTCGGCGGTGGCTGCACGCTCGCCAAAGATCTCAAGGATCAGGCCAGTGCGATCGATGACCTTGCGCTTGAACTTTTCTTCGAGGTTACGCTGCTGGATTGGCGTCAACGCGCCATCGACGATGACCAGCTCAGCCTCGTATTGCTCGCAGGTGACCTTGATATTCTCGACCTGGCCTGACCCGAACAAGGTGTTGGGCTGCATCTGGCGAATGGGCAGGATTTCGGTGTGAGCAATCTCGACCCCGATAGCGAGGGCAAGACCTTTGGCCTCCTCCAGACGCTCTGCGGCGTCCAGATCATAGGTCAAGGCCCTGATATCCGGGCACAGCACAAGGGCCCGCGCGCCGCGGGTCACCTCGTCCATCAAGTCATCATCGAAACTCAGTCGTCGTCTTCTTCGTAATCGTCCGCCTCGGGGTCGCCCGAGTCTTCGTCCTCATCATGGAGGTCTACAGGGCTAGCGGGTTGAATGGTCGAGACTGCGTGCTTGTACGCCAATTGCACCGCGCCATCGCGTTCCAACAGCATACAGAACAGATCGTAGGCGGCAATCCGCCCTTGCAGCATAACCCCGTTCACCAGGAACATCGTGACCTGAACGCCCGCCTCGCTGACGCGCGAGAGAAAGATGTCCTGCAATTGCTTTTTGCTCTTGGCCGAGCCGCGCCCTTCGAATTGGTCGGCGTCCACCGGGCTGCCGGGCATGATGGTCGAGATCGCGTGCTTATACACCAATTGCGATTGGCCATCGCGGCGCAGCAGGATCGAGAAATTGTCAAACCACGTAACGATGCCCTGCAATTTTACGCCTTTGACCAGAAACATGGTCACTGGCGTTTTGTTACGGCGCAGCAGGTTGAGAAAGGCGTCTTGCAGATTGCCCGTTGCCGCCCCGCCTCTAGGCCGGGGATCGGATGGGGGTTTGGCAGCCGGCTTGGGAACGGCGCGCGGAGTGAGAGTGCCTCCACTGGACATGGGTTTTGCTCCTGTTTTTGGCGGCCGCTTTTACGGTCCGCGAGAGGGGCGTTCGACGCTCACCTGCTCCCAAACAGGTCCACCAGCGCTCGCCGCTGAGACCATCATGCCCCTTGCGCCGGGTTCGGGCAATGATTGAATTATTGTCAAGAACGCCCGGCCGCGTGGAGGCCCCGGTTAACGCCCCGGGCTCACTCCTTGCGCACCGCTTCGCGCCTCTCAGCCATCCCCAAGAGTTTGAGTTTGCGGTGTAAAGCCGAGCGTTCCATGCCGATGAATGTTGCGGTTTTTGAAATGTTGCCGGAGAATCGGCGAATCTGGATCGTCAGATACTCGCGCTCAAAGCTTTCGCGCGCTTCGCGAAGCGGCACGCCCATCATTGAGGACAGCCCCTGCCCCGAGGCCGCCATACGCCCGCCGGTGATCTCGCTCGGCAGCATATCGGTCTCGACCATGGTGAGCCGATCACGCGGGGTCATGATGATTGTCCGCTCAACCACGTTGCGCAATTGGCGCACATTGCCTGGCCAGTCATAGGCCTGGAGCGCGGCCATGGCCTCTTCAGACAGGGTCGGCGGCGCGATGCCCTGATCGCTGGAATAGCGGGTGAAGAAATGCTCGGCGAGCGCGGGGATATCATCGCGGCGATCGGCCAGGCTGGGAATGGCGACTGGCACGACGTTGAGGCGGTAGAACAGGTCTTCGCGAAAACGGCCCTCTTCCATCTCGGTGGTGAGATCGCGCGAGGTCGAGGAAACAACCCGCACATCAACGCCGATCTGGCGGGTTCCGCCCACGCGCACGAAGCTTTGTTCGGTCAGCACGCGCAAAATTCGCGCCTGCGTGGAAAGCGGCATGTCGGCCACTTCATCGAGATAGAGCGTGCCCCCATCCGCGATTTCGAGGAGACCAGGGCGCACCTGTTTGCCGTCCGCTTCCTCGCCGAACAATTCCTGTTCGAACCGATCCGCCGTGATGCGCGCCGAATTAACGATGACAAAGGCGTTGTCCGCGCGGGTGCTCCACGCATGGAGCAGGCGCGCGGCGACCTCTTTGCCCGCTCCCGCGGGGCCTGAGATCAGCACACGGCTGCCGGTGCTGGCAACGCGTTTAAGTGTCGCGCGTACCGTGTTGATAACGCTCGAGTTACCGGTGAATTCGCCCGCTTCGTCTTCGCCCTCGCGCAGGCGGGTGTTCTCGCGGCGCAAGCGTTCGGTCTCCGTCGCGCGTTCGACCAGGAGCAGCAGGCGCTCGGCTTCGAACGGTTTCTCGATGAAATCCATCGCCCCGCGCCCCACGGCGCTGACAGCGGTGTCGATATTGCCATGGCCAGAGAAAATAATGACCGGCAGGTCGGGTTCGCGCACCTTGATCTCGTCGAGCAATTCAAGCCCGTCCATCTCGCTGCCGTGCAGCCACACATCGAGCAGCACCAGACTGGGGCGCCGCTCGTCAATCGCGGCGAGCGCGGCGGTCGAATCCGCAGCGGTGCGGCACGCGTAGCCCTCATCGCCCAGCACTCCGGCGACCAGCTCGCGAATATCGCGTTCGTCATCAACAATGAGGATTTCAAGCGCCATGCGCGCGGCTCCTTCGTTCGTTTTGGCTTGGTGTTGAAGAGCGAGCCACGGTCATTATGCCGCCTCGCCTTCGTTGATTTGGGGATCGCGCGCGAAACGCAAGGTGACGTTGGTGCCCCCGCTTTCGCCTGCGGCAAAGGCCATGTCGCCGCCGTGCTCGTCCACAATCTTGTTGACGATAGCGAGGCCGAGGCCCGTGCCCTTTTCACGCGTGGTGACATAAGGTTCGATCAGGCGCTCACCATCCGCCGGAAGGCCGACGCCGTTATCCTCCACGGTCACGGTGAAGAAGTCCGCGTCGCTCGCGATCCGAACGCCGATGGCGCCCGCATAGGCGCCGCGCGCTTCGCTGGCGCGCGCTTCGATGGCTTCGACGGCGTTCTTGAGCACGTTGGTCATGGCCTGTCCGACCTGATGCCGGTCGCAGCGAACCTCGCGCGCCTGCACCGCGCTTGCATCAATATCGAAGGTGATCCCGTTATGCGCGACCTCCTGCAAGAAGACCGCTTGGCGCACCAGATCAACCGCGTCTTCGGTGCGGAAGACCGGTTTGGGCAAACGCGCGAAGGACGAAAACTCGTCGACCATTTTCCTCAAATCGCCGACCTGGCGAACGATGGTGCTGGTCAGCTCGTCAAACAGTTCGGCGTCCTCGCCCTCGTCCACCTGCTTGCGATAGCGGCGTTTCAAGCGCTCGGTCGCGAGCTGGATCGGGGTGAGCGGATTTTTGATCTCGTGCGCGATACGCCGGGCCACATCGGACCACGCCGCCTGGCGTTGATCGAGCAATTGGCGCGTGATGTCTTCAAAGGTGATGACATGCCCGCTGGTTCCCGGCTCAACCTTGACCGCCAGCGTGAGCAGGTCGGTGCCTTTGGTGTGGGTGACGATGGCGCGCGCGGTGCCTTCGCGGACCATCTGATCAATCTCCGGGGAGATAGTGGTGAGCGCCGCGCCTTCGAAGTCCGCGCCGGGCTCGCACGCTTCGGCGCTTTCCAAAAGGCTTTGCGCGGACGAGTTCATCAAGAGCACCCGCCCCGCATCATCGACGGAAATCACCCCCGCGCTCACCGATTCCAGCACCGCCGCCATAAAGGCGCGGCGGTCCTCGATCTGGCGATTGGCGCTGACCAAAGCGTCGGTCTGTTTCTCCAGCTGCGCGGTCATGCGGTTGAAGGCGCGGTTCAACAGGCCGATTTCGTCCGCCCCGGTGCGTCCCTCGACGCGCAGCGAGAAATTGCCCTGCCCGACCTTGCGCGCAGCCCCGACCAGATCGGTCAGCGGTTCGACCTGACGATCCGCAAAGCGCAGCGCGAACCAGATCGCCAACCCGACCAACAACAGACTGACCGAGACCAGCGCGATGTTGAAGCGCAACTGCAAGATGCGCGCTTCGGTGGTCAGCGTGTCGTAAGCTTTCGAAATGGCCTGTGCGCGAGACCACGAATTGAACATCGTCTCTTCGGTTGTGCGCGCGTTGTAGAGATAAATGCCGGCCTGCTTGTCGATCGGCGCTATCGCGGCAATGCGTTCTGGATTGCCTTCGACTACAACGAATTCGCCTTCATCGAGCCGCGTCAGCGCGTTTTCACTGAACTCGATCGGCGTGTTGCCCTCCATCACCTGATAGACTGCTGCTGTGCGAAGCGATCCATCGGACAGCCTTTGAAGGATCAGGCTTTCGGAAATCTGACGCCCTTGCGCCTGCAGCGCGTAAAAGTCGGGAAAATCAGGATCAGCGATCGACACGCGCTCCAGAATGACGCGCATGTCGCTGGACATGGCAATGGTTTCATCCTGCACCTGACGCTGGTTTGCATCGTAATAGCTTTGCGCGAGTTCGTTCGCATTCTCCATCAATCCGCGCGAATCGTCGGAGAACCAGAAGTTGACACCGGTCTGAAACAGGAACGCGGAAAAACCCGCAATCAGCAGCGTGGGCACCGCCGCCAAGATCGAGAAAAAGAACACGAGGCGCACATGCAAACGCGCTGTGCTGCCGGCGGCGCGATGCAACGCCAATCGGCGTCCAACGAACACCAAAATCGCCATCGCCGGGACCAGAACCGCCATCAGCAGCAGCGACAATTGCATCGTCGGCAGCGCTCCTGATGCATCCGCCGTGTTCTGCGTGTAAGCAAAATAGGTCGCGGTCACCGCCATGATCAGAGCGATCACCGCAGTCGCTTCGAGCCAGACAAACAGATTTACGCGGCGCGACACGATTACAAGACGCCGCCACCATTGCGGCGCGCTGCGTGCACGCGCGGGTTTAGACGCAGGTCTGGGCTTACCTGCCGTTGCCGCTTCTGGTGTGTCCAAGGGCGTTAAAGTCGCCGTGTGAGGCAAAGTAGACCCATCCGATCCGTTCATCGTGGCTCAGATACAACCGTGGTGTTGCCAATTTGCAAGCCATCGCGCCGAAATGTGCCCGGTTTTCGCGTCAGCCCGTTCTTGCAAAGCGATCAGGCTCAACCCCAAGCTCGCCGATACGCTTGCGCAAAGTGTTGCGGTTGATCCCCAACAGCTTGGCCGCGCGCAGTTGATTGCCGCGCGTTTCGCTCAGGGCGTGCTCGATAAGCGGCTTTTCAAACGCGGCCAGTGCGCGATGGTAGACGGTGCCGTGGGCGGGGTCTTCTTGGTGCAGCCAATGCGCGACGGCGGCTTCGAAATCGGGCGGTCCCAAGTGCAGGGGCGCTGCGTTGCGTCCCGTTTCATAGACAAGCGTATCATCCAGCTGGCCCGCATCGATCACATCATCGCGCGCCATGACCGCAAGTCGCACAATCACATTGCGCAATTCGCGCACATTGCCGCGCCAGCTGTGCTGCTGCAACGCTTCGAGCGCGTCGGGGGCCAAACTGCGACGCGGTAAGCCCTCCTCAACCGCCTGAGCGAGGAAATGGTTGGCCAGCACTTCGATATCCTCGGGCCGATCGCGCAACGGCGGAAGTTCGATGGGGACCACGTTCAAACGATAGAACAGGTCTTCGCGAAACACGCCGCTGGCGATGAGCGGCATCAGATCGCGGTTGGTAGCCGCGATGATGCGCACATTGACTTCGATTTCCTGTCGCCCGCCCACGCGGCGGATGCGCCCCGATTGAAGCGCGCGCAAAAGCCGGGTCTGCGCTTCGGCGGGCATATCGCCGATCTCATCGAGGAAGAGCGTGCCGCCATTGGCCTGCTCAAACTTGCCGATGGCTTGCGCAATCGCGCCGGTGAACGCGCCCTTTTCGTGGCCGAACAGCTCGCTTTCGATAAGGTTTGCCGGGATCGCGGCGGTGTTGACCGCGACAAAGGGCCCAGTGCGCCGGTCGCCCAATTGATGGATCGCTTCGGCGACCAATTCCTTGCCCGTGCCGCTTTCCCCGGTAACGAGGACCGTCAGATCATTGCGCAGGACGCGCGTGATCATCCGGTAGACGCCCTGCATCGCCGCGCTGCGCCCGACTAGGGGCAGGCCTTCGACGGGGGTTTCAGTGGCCGGATCCTCAGATGAACCCTGTCCGCCCTGCCCGCCCACGGCCTGGCAGACGGCCTGCACCAGCTCATCAAGGTCGAAGGGCTTAGGGAAATATTCGAAGGCGTCGCTGTCGCTAGCGCGCACGGCGGTATCGAGCGTGTTCTGCGCAGACAGGACGATGATCGGCATGATTGGCGCTTCGCGGCGGACGTTGTCGAGCGTCGCCAGACCGTCGCCATCTTCCAGCATCACGTCGGTTAGCATCACATGGAACGGCGCCTTGGACAGGGCCAGATCGCGTTCGGCAATGCTGGTCACATGCGTGATCGCCATGCCTTCATCTTCGAGCGCAGCCTTGATCACGATGGCGATGGCACGGTCGTCTTCGACCAGCAGCACTTTGACCGGTCCCGTCTGGGTCATGCAGCGCCTCTTGAGCCATTGGCGGAGGCGTTCCTATCGGAGGGCGCGACCCGCAAATGGAGGCGGAAATGGGTAAGTCCGCGTCCGGTTTCGCGTTCATGCGTGATCGAGCCGTCCATATCGCGCACCAATTTGCGCACCAGCGCCAGTCCCAGGCCCTGTCCGCCCGACTTGGATGAGACGAAGGGTTCAAACAATCGCTCTCTGAGCGCCGGTTCCACCCCTGCTCCATTATCAGTGATCGAGATTTCAATCGGCAGACTGACGGTGCGGCTCAACCGCATCATATTCACAACAAAACCGCTGACATAGCGCGTGCGGATCGTGATGCACGAAGGCTCGGCCCCCGAATGCGCCGCCGCGCACGCGTCGCGCGCGTTCGAGATAAGGTTTATCAAAACCTGCTCGAGCGCGTCGCGATGCGCCAGAACGTGCGGGAGCGAGGGATCGAATTCCTCGACAATTTCGACACCCTCAAGGCCGGCTGCCCGGACTGTCGCCACAGCGGAACGGATCGCTTCGTGAGGGTTGCATGGCCCGCTGGGCTCCGAATTCTGGCTGCCCAGCAATTGCATGCGATCAATCAGACGCGCGATGCGGTCCACCTCATCGGTGATCATGCGAGCCAGCGGCTTGTCCCCATGGGGCAGCTTGCGCGCGATCAGCTGCGCGGCGCCTTTGATTGCGGCCAGGGGGTTCTTGATCTCATGCGCAAGGATCGAGGGCGCGCCGACGCTCGGCGGGGCGCTTTCATCGTTGGAGGCCTGTTCGTGCGCGGCCCGCGTAATCGTAACGACGCGCCAGCCCGGATGCGCGGGAAAACCGGACATGGTGAGGTTCACCAGGGTCTCCGAACGGCCGATGCGCACCCGCACATCGCGCGCGACCAGAGCCCCGTCACCCGTCGCCAGCAACTGGCGCACCCGGCCTTCAAGCGGGGTTACGAGGCTGTCGAACGCCTCGCCCACCAGCATCTTAGCGCTTGTGCCCAGCAGCGTTTCCGTGGCGTTGTTGACTTGCGCCACCCGGCCTTCAGGATCGATCAGGATCAGCGCAAAAACGAGGCCGGCAATCTGGCTCGCCGCGTCGGGGATGGCATCGTGGGGCTGGGCCGCCGGTTCGCTCGCCATATACCCGCCCCGCCTCAAGCGGCCGCAGCGCGGCGGTTGAGGAACGGGGTGTAAAAGCGTTCAATCTCGCCCAGAACTTGCCGGGGATCATCGATTGTGTTGGCGTGGTGGCGAAACTCAGCCGAGCCGTGCATCCCCTTGGTGTACCAACCAAGGTGTTTGCGCGCGATTTTGGTGCCGACTGCCGCGCCGTAGTGATCCAGCATCCGCTCATAGTGTTCAACGAGAACGGCGTATTGCTCGTCAAAGCTGGGCGTTGGGATCCGCTCTCCGTTGCGCAGCCATTGCATGACCTGCCCCAGGAGCCACGGCTTGCCATAGGCGCCGCGCCCGATCATCAGCCCGTCCGCGCCCGATTGCTCAAGCGCCTTGCCCGCGTCTTCGATCGAGCAGATGTCCCCGTTGACGATGACCGGGATCGAGACCGCGTCTTTGACCCTGCGGATAAACGACCAATCGGCGCTGCCTTTATACATCTGGTTTCGCGTGCGCCCATGAACGGTGATCATTTTCACACCCAGATCCTGAGCGATGCGCGCCAATTCGGGCGCGTTGAGGCTCTGATGGTCCCAGCCCATGCGCATCTTGACCGTGACAGGCACATCGACCGCTTTAACCGTCGCTTCCATCAGCTTGATCGCGAGGGGCACTTCGCGCATCAGCGCGCTCCCCGCGTATTGCCCGGTGACCTTGCGCACCGGGCAGCCAAAGTTGATGTCGATGATCGCCGCGCCGTTGGCTTCCTGCATCTTGGCCGCTTCGCCCATGGAGTGCGGGTCACAGCCGACCAGCTGCATGGAGACAGGGTTCTCGGTCGCGTCCCACTCCGCCTTCTGGATCGACTGGCGCGTCTCGCGGATCGCGGCCTCGCTCGCGATCATTTCGGTGACGTTGAGTCCCGAACCATAGCGCCGCACCAGCACGCGAAACGGCTTGTCCGTGACCCCCGTCATGGGCGCGAGCAGAACCGGTTCGTCAATCGTGACGGGGCCAATATGGATCGGCGCGAGGGTTGGCCGGGATGACTTGGGAGTGTCGAGGGCTGTCATGGGATCACAATGCCTAAAATTTGAGCAGCGCATAGTGGATTGCGAAAATTTCGTCCAGTCCCTAAGCGCTTGGCCCTGATGAGCGCCGCCCCTCCCCTTCCTCCCTTTGCCGCTGTGATCGTCGCGGCGGGCAAGGGTCTGAGATGCGGCGGTGATACGCCCAAACAGTTCCGCCAGTTCAAAGGCCGCCCCGTGCTCGAACATTCGGTCACCGCGCTGGTGAAAGCGGGCTGCGATCCGCTGGTTATCGTCGCGCCCGAAGGTTTGCACGCCGAAGCGCTCGAGGCCGCTGGCCATCCCAAGGGAGCCATGACGGTAAGCGGCGACGCGACGCGTCAAGGCTCGGTGCGCGCCGGGCTCGAAGCCTTGGCCGACCACTCCCCCGGCCTCGTTCTGATCCACGACGCAGCGCGCCCTGATTTGCCACAAACGGTGATTGAACGGCTGCTCAAAGCGCTCGAAACGCATCCTGGAGCTGTGCCCACACTGCCCGTGGTCGACAGCCTAGCGGTTGCCAGCGAGGCGGGCACCATGGCGGCGACGGCGGCGCGCGAAACGTTGCGCCGGGTGCAGACCCCGCAGGCCTTCCGCTATCCTGACATCCTCGCCGCGCACCGCGCATGGCAGGGCGAGCTGGATGCGGGCGACGACGCCGCCGTGCTTTCAGCCATGAACCGTTCAGTTGCGCTGGTGGATGGTGATGAGCGACTGAAGAAAATCACCTTTGCGCAAGACCTCTCGGACATGAAACACACGCCCATTCGCGTTGGCCAAGGATACGACGTTCACCGCCTCGAAGAGGGCGAGGATCTGTGGCTGTGCGGCGTAGAATTGGACCACACGCACGGGCTCGCCGGGCATTCGGACGCCGACGTAGCTCTTCACGCGATAACCGACGCGGTCTTGGGCGCGATTGGCGATGGCGATATCGGCACCCACTTCCCACCAAGCGATCCGCAATGGAAAGGCGCGGCGTCGGGCCGGTTTCTGGAGCACGCCGTGAAACTGGCGGACCGCGCGGGCTACACCATCGCCAACATCGACCTCACCATTATCTGCGAAGCGCCCAAGATCGGATCCCACCGCCCAGCCATGCGCGCTGAATTGGCCCGGCTGACCGGGCTCGACGAAAGCGCGCTCAGCGTCAAAGCCACCACCACCGAACGCCTCGGCTTTACCGGACGCGGCGAGGGCATCGCTGCGCAAGCCATCGTCGCGCTCACCGCTCATTCCTGATCCTAGTTACGGAGACCTATGTCATGAAACGCACCCTTCTCGCCTCAACCCTCGGTTTCGCCGCGCTTGCCTCAGCGCAGACCGCGCAAGCGCAAGCCGCACAGGCCCCATGCGTCAACGCCGAGGACGCGGGCGACGCGGTCATCTACGCCATGCCCATCGCTTACGAAGCGGCGATGAAGAGCTGCAAGAGCGCGCTTCCCGATGACAGCTTCCTCAAAAGCGCGGATGGCAAGCAGTTCATCGACACCTTCCGCACGAAACAGGACGCGAGTTGGCCCGGCACGATCCGCATGCTCAAAGTGTTCCTCGCCAATCCCGGCGGCGAAGGCGGTGATCAGGGCATGGCGCAAATGCTGAGCTCCATGGACGAGGACGCACTACGCCCCTTCGTTGACGCGCTGGGCGGTCAGATGCTGGCCGAGGAAATCAAGCCTGACACTTGCAACACCATCAACGAGGCGGCCGAATTGCTGAGCCCGCTGCCGGTCGAAAATGTTGGCGGCCTTGTTTCGCTGATCCTGAAAGAGGTCGATTTGAAAGAGCCCTCGGTCTGCGGCGTCACGGGCGAAGTGCAGGTCATTCCCGAGGGCCCGCTCCCGGCAGAAGCGGCGGACGGATCGAATCCCTAATGACCACCGGCCTTCTTCCGACCGAGATTGAAACTCTGGCGGCCCGCGTCGTCGAAGAGAACCGCGTCGCCGGGCGCATGGTTGCCACTGCGGAAAGCTGCACCGGCGGCCTTGTGGCGGGCGCGGTCACCGAGATTACGGGCTCGTCCGCGGTGCTTGACCGGGGCTTTGTCACCTATTCGAACGACGCCAAGATGGAGATGCTGGGCGTCAGCCAGGACATTATCGAGACGTTCGGAGCGGTCTCCATCGCTTGCGTCTGGGCGATGGCGCAAGGGGCGCTGCAACGCTCCAACGCCGATGTCGCCGTTGCGATCAGCGGTGTGGCTGGCCCGGGCGGAGGGACTGACCTGAAGCCGGTGGGCACGGTCGTTTTTGCCCGCGCGTTTCGCAATCAGAGCAGCGAAGAGGAAGGCGAGCTCAAATTCTTCGAACACGGAGACGACCCCGTAGCCGCGCGCGCCGAAATCCGGCGGCAGGCGACGATATGCGCGTTGGAACTGCTGCTGCCCTAGCGTTCAGCGAGGCGGCGGGGCTCAGCCGACCGCGTTTTCGGCCCCGTATAATTGCGCCGCGCGCGCTTCGAACGCGTTGACCATCTTGCGAAAGGCGCGGTCGAAATATTGCCCGGCAATGCGTTCGAACATCTTGTTCTTGAAGGTAAACTCGACAAAGAACTCGATCTCGCAGCTTTCGTTGCCATAGGGTTTGAACACCCAGATATTGTCGAGATCGGAGAGCGGCCCGTCGACGTAGTGTACGCGGATTTCGTGGGGGCGGTCCTTGCTCACGCGGCTCGTGAAGCTTTCGCGGATCGATTTAAAGCCGACAACCATATCCGCCAGCATCTCGGTCTCGCTGTCCGAACGCACGCGCGTCGCAATCACCCAGGGCAAAAACTTGCGATAACTGCCCACATCCGCGACCAGATCGAACATCTGTTCGGGCGTGTAAGGGAGCAATTGGCGTTCGCGAATGGAGGGCATGGACAGATATCGACTTAAACGTCGATCCGGTCCTGCTTACGCGCGGCCTTGGCTGCTTTCGCCAGCTTTTCCTCGCGCGCGGCCCGCATGACCGCAAAATCATCGCCCGCATGATAGGACGAACGCGTCAGCGGGCTTGAGGCGACCTGCAAGAAGCCCTTCGCCCGCGCGATCGAACCGTAAGCATCAAACGCTTTGGGAGTGACGAATTCCTCGACCTTGGCGTGTTTGGGGGTGGGCTGGAGGTATTGGCCCATAGTGATGAAGTCGACCTCGGCGCTGCGCATGTCATCCATCACCTGGTGCACTTCCAGACGCTCTTCGCCCAGTCCCAGCATGATCCCTGATTTGGTAAAGATCAGAGGGTTGTGCGCCTTGACCTCCTCGAGAAGCCGCAGCGAGGCGTAATAGCGCGCGCCTGGCCGGATCATGGGATAAAGGCGCGGCACGGTTTCCAGATTGTGGTTGTAGACGTCTGGCCCTGCCTCACAGATCGCTTCGACAGCCGGGCGCATCTTGCCGCGAAAGTCAGGCGTCAAAATCTCGATCGTTGTGTTCGGCGTGTTGCGGCGCAGTGCCTCGATCACCTTCACGAACTGCCCCGCCCCGCCATCGGGCAAATCGTCGCGGTCCACGCTGGTAATGACGATATGTTCGAGCCCCATCTTGGCCGCCGCGACAGCGGTGTTCTCCGGCTCCATCGGGTCGACCGCGCGCGGCATCCCGGTTTTGACGTTACAGAACGCGCAGGCGCGGGTACACACATCGCCGAGGATCATCACGGTCGCGTGCTTCTTGCTCCAGCATTCGCCGATATTGGGGCACGCCGCCTCTTCGCACACGGTGTTGAGATTGAGGTCGCGCATCAATTTGCGCGTCTCGTTATATTCCTTGCTCACCGGAGCGCGCACGCGGATCCAATCCGGCTTGCGCTGGCGCGGAGGCCGCGCGTCTTGCGCAGAAACGTGAGGCGTGTTCGCGAGATCGTTCATGACAGCCCATTTAGGCTGCCCCGCCCCGCCCCGCAAGCGCAGCGAGGTGCACTTTCGTTGCACATAGCGCGCCGTTTACCGGGCGCTGAGGCTGTACCTCTCGCAATAAGCGCTTGTTCTGACCTGTCCGCAAGGCCATGTAGCCCGCCATGTCTGAAACCACCCTCAAAAATATCGCCCTGCTCATCGACGCTGACAACACGACGCCGGAGGGGATTGATCCCGTCCTCACCGTCATGGCGGAGCTGGGGCAGGTCAATATCCGCCGCGCCTATGGTAACTTTGCAAAGGACAACCTCGCGCGCTGGGACAAGATCACGAACAAATACGGCATCCGCCCGCAACAGCAATTCGACGTGACGCGAGGCAAGAACGCGACCGATATGGCGATGACGATCGACGCGATTGACCTGCTCTATCAGGGCAAGGTTGATGGGGTCGGCCTGATGACATCGGACAGCGATTTCACCCCGCTCGTCACGCGCCTGCGCCAGGATGGGATCGTCGTGTACGGCTTCGGCGAGAGCAAGACACCGCTTGCGTTCCAAGCGGTGTGCACGCGCTTCATCGATATCAAGAAACTGATCGCCACTAACGCGAAGGATCGCGAGAGCGAGCGCAAGAAAGGCCGAACCATTCAATCCGATTCGGTGGATGATGATCTGCTGGAATTGATCACGGCGGCCTATTCCGAGGCGAAAAGCGTTGGCGGTTTCGCGCGGCTTTCGCAAGTGGGCCAGATCGCAGGCAACCGTTCAAGCTTTGACGTGCGAAATTACGGCTTCAAAAGCCTGAAAGACATGTTTGAAAGCTTCGACAGTTTCGCGCTCGAACAGCGGGACGACAACCAAGTCTACGTCAAGCGGCTGCGCTAAGTTTTGATCGCGTTTCCCGCGACAAAGAAAAAGGGCGCCGGAAGCAATTCCGGCGCCCTTTTCGTTTCCTAATCAGCGCGCTGGGCGCCAAGGCCTCAGGAAGAGGCGCTCATCAATTCGCCAAGCGAGGGACTGTCATCGGTTGCGCCGGCTGCGGCCGCGTCTCCGCCGATCTTATAATCGGCGTAACCTGACCACACCCGCGCCAGCGGAGCGCGCGCGCCCGTGACCTTGGCGAAGGTTTCGGTCGCGCTGACATAGTCTTCCTTGCCGATCTGAGCGATGCCGAGACGGGTCAGAGCTTCCTCGGTGTCGACGCCGGGAATGTTGAGCGATTTGGAATAAAACTCCACCGCCTTGTCATAATCGCCGTAGCTCAGGAACGCGTTCGCCGCAGCGCGCACTGTCGCGAGGCTCGCATCGGCAGCGCGCGCGTCTTGCGCCAGCACCGGAAGCTCGCTTCGGTCGGTCTCAATCCGGCCTGTCGCAATGCGCAGCTGGTCAGCCAGATAGCTGTCGTCACGCTCAACCGCGCCGGACGCATAGCCCTGCTCGATCACTTCCTTGACCTCTTGTGGCAGACGGCGCGCATCGGCGGTCTCTACATAGATCAGGTATTCCTGCTTGTCGTTCATCACCCCGGCCATCCGGCTGAGGCGCAGGACATCGAGCGTCGCCTGATCGTCGTAATCATTCAGAACGCGCACGACGTTGATCGCGTTGGTCCAGTTTTCATCGGTCGGGAACATCTGCGCGCGCTTGATTGCGTAATCGTAGACTTGCGGGCGAAGATCTTCGCGATAGGCGACCGAGAACGCGATTTCGTACAGGCGCTCTTCCGGCGTCTCGCCAGCGGCGATCTGGGCGGCAAACGCATCATCCAGGACTTCCAGGCCCTTGGGATATTCGTTGGTGCTGAAATAGGTCTGCGCCATCGCAACCAGCAGGTCCGATTTCGACTGATCGCCGGTGTAGCCAAGGTTCATGGCGTTTTGCAGGTATTCGCGCGCCTTGGCGGGCTGGCCCGCAACCGAGGCGAGCTGGAAAACGATATAGTTATACTGGCCCGTCGCGGCGATCGGCACCTTACCGCTTTGCAGCATCATTTCCATGCCGCGCAGGCGGGTTTCGATGCCGGTCTTCTTGTCCGCCTCGGTGGTGGCAAGATTGCCCATCTTGATACCGGCGTTGTAAATCATCTGACCGGTTTGCAGGCGCTCATCGCCCGATTGCGCGAGGCCCACGACCTGTTCGATCTGAGCGGTAAAGGCGCGCGGATCGGCGCCTTCGGCCTTCAATTGCTCGTCAAGCGGGACGAACGCCGCGCGCCATTCTTGCGAATATTGCGCCTTGTCTTCCTTGTCCTTCTTGTCTTTCTTCTTCTTGCGCTGCGCGTGCGCTTCGTCCGGCACGATATGGCCGGCCACCATGGCGGTCCCGGTCGCGAGCGCGATGGCGAGCACAAGTTTGGAGGCCTGCTTGCGCAGAGTTAACGTGTTCATTGTGGTGGGTCTCCCTTGGGGTGATTGCCATGCGCGCTGTTCTGTGCGGCGCGAGGGCGATTAACTGTTTGCGTTCCGCTTTGACGCGGTTGCACGCAATTTGCAATTCTTCCTAGCTGAGCCGTGCTGAACGGCCATTGAATGGAGCGCAGCGCGCGCTGAGAGTTTCGCACCTCGCAGGTGTGGAAAAAGCAGCGGTGTTTCGCATTCGTTCCGCCGCTTTGGTGGCGCATCGGGCCCCCTGCTCCTACATAAGAGAAAGCCGGACACGGGCCGGAAAATGATAAACAGAATTGGCGCATTCTCTTGAGCGACGAAAACACTCCGCAGAACCCCGAAGACCCCAAGGGGCCAGAGGGCACGCCGGGCGAATACGAACGCATCGACATCGTCGATGAGATGAAGACGAGCTACCTCGATTACGCGATGAGCGTGATCGTCAGCCGCGCTCTGCCCGATGTGCGCGACGGGCTGAAACCGGTGCACCGCCGTATTCTCTACGCCAGCCAGGAAGGCGGCTTTGTCGCCGGGCGTCCCTATCGCAAAAGCGCCAAGATCGTCGGCGATGTGATGGGTAACTACCACCCGCACGGCGACAGCGCGATTTACGACGCGCTCGCGCGCATGACGCAGGATTGGTCGATGCGCGTGCCGCTGGTCGATGGTCAGGGCAACTTTGGCTCAATGGACCCCGATCCGCCCGCCTCGATGCGCTACACCGAGGCGCGTCTGGCGCGCGTGGCAAATACGCTGCTCGATGATCTTGATAAAGACACGGTCGACTTTGCCGACAACTACGATGGCAGCACTCAGGAGCCGCAGGTGTTGCCCGCGCGGTTTCCCAACCTGCTGGTCAACGGCGCTGGCGGGATCGCGGTCGGCATGGCGACCAACGTGCCCCCGCACAATCTGGGCGAAGTGATCGATGGCTGCCTCGCTTATATCGAGAACCCCGCGATCACGACCGAAGAGCTGATCGACATTATTCCGGGCCCCGATTTCCCCACAGCGCCGCTGATCCTGGGTTCCTCGGGCGCGAGGTCGGCCTACACGACCGGGCGCGGGTCGATCATGATGCGCGCACGTCACGAGATCGAGACGAAGCGCGGCGACCGCCAGTCCATCGTGCTTACCTCAATCCCTTATCAGGTTGGCAAATCCGGTCTGGTTGAAAAGATCGCCGAAGCCGCCAAGGACAAGCGGATCGAAGGCATCTCCGACATCCGCGATGAAAGCTCACGC
Source organism: Pseudomonadota bacterium (assembly GCA_039033515.1). Classification (GTDB taxonomy): domain Bacteria; phylum Pseudomonadota; class Alphaproteobacteria; order Sphingomonadales; family Sphingomonadaceae; genus Erythrobacter. The sequence goes on along the minus strand of JBCCCM010000005.1, from coordinate 18,240 downwards.
GAAGGGGTGCGCGTGGTCGTTGACCTCAAGCGCGACGCATCGCCTGATGTCGTGCTCAACCAGATGTGGCGGTACACGCCCGCGCAATCCAGCTTCCCAGCTAACATGCTGGCGATCCGTGGCGGGCGGCCCGAAACGCTGACCCTGCGCGAGATCATCAAAAGCTTCATCAGCTTTCGCGAAGAGGTCATCACCCGGCGCACCAAGTTTGAGCTCAACAAAGCGCGTGAAAGCGCGCACCGTTTGCTGGGCCTTGTGATCGCGGTTTCGAACCTTGATGAAGTGGTGGCAATGATCCGCGGCGCGGCCAACCCCGCCGAAGCGCGCAGCCGCCTGCTCGCCAAGGAATGGCCGATCGGCGACATCGCCCAATATATCGCGCTGGTCGAGGCGATCGAGCCGAGCGCGGACGAGAGCGATGGCACCTATAAGCTGTCGGACCGTCAGGTGCGCGCTATCCTTGAGCTGCGCCTGCACCGCCTGACCGCGCTGGGCCGCGATGAAATCGGCGATGAGCTCAAAAAGCTCGCTGCCCAGATCGAATATCTGCTCTCAATCCTGGCCGACCGGGTAAAGCTGTACGGCGTGATGCGCGAAGAGCTCGACGAAGTCCGCGCGACCTACGCGACGCCGCGCGTCTCTGAAATCGCGCCCGCTTGGGATGGTCTCGACGATGAAGACCTGATCGAGCGCGAGGATATGGTCGTGACCGTCACCCATGGCGGCTATATCAAACGCACCCCGCTCGCCACCTTCCGCGCGCAGGCACGCGGCGGGAAAGGCCGCGCGGGCATGGCAACCAAGGATGAGGACGCGGTCACCGAATTGTTCGTCACCTCGACGCACAACCCGGTGCTGTTCTTCACCAACACCGGCCGCGTCTACCGCATGAAAGTCTGGAAACTGCCCGAAGGCGGCCCGCAGACGCGCGGTCGCCCGATGGTGAACCTGCTTCCGCTCGGCGAAGACGAGAAGGTCACCAACGTCCTGCCGCTGCCCGAGGACGAGGCCGAGTGGGAGAAGCTTGGCATCGTGTTTGCCACGCAGCAGGGCATGGTCCGCCGCAACTCGATGGATTCCTTCGCCAATGTGCCCTCCAACGGCAAATACGCCATGGGCTTTGTCGAAGGGTCGGGCGACAAGCTGATCGGCGTGCAATTGGTCGACGAAACGCAGGAAATCTTCCTCGCCAGCACCAATTCCAAAGCGATCCGGTTCGAAGCCACCGCCGCGCGCGAAACCAAGAGCCGGACCGGCATCGGCGTTCAGGGCATGGGGCCTAAGGGCGATATCGAGGTGGTCAGCCTCGCCGTCCTCAACCAGACAGGCACGACGGTCGAAGAACGCGAGCAATATCTGCGCGCCGCGCCGTGGAAGAACAACGACACAGCCTCCACACTTAGCGACGAACGCATGGCTGAAATGGCCGAGAAAGAGCAGTTCATCCTGACGATCTGCGCCAACGGATACGGCAAGATCAGCTCCAGCTTTGAATACCGCGTCACGGGGCGCGGCGGCAAAGGCGTGGTCAATATCGGCGAACCCTCCGAAAAAGACCGCAACGGGCCTGTCGTCGCCAGCTTCCCGGTCACCCATGGCGATCAGATCATGCTGGTCACCGATCAGGGTAAGCTGATCCGGCTCGGCGTCGAATTCCGGCACCTGGTTGAAAACGGCTTTGACGAGCTCAAAGGGTGGGCGGTCTATGGCCGCGGGTCTTCGGGCAACCGGCTGTTCAACGTCTCCAAGAACGAACACATCGTCAGCGTCGCCCGGATCGAAGACCCCGAGGATGACGAAGACGAGTTGATCGAGGGGGAAGCGACCAAAGGTGACGCGGGCGGTGACAGCCCCGAAGACGACGCCCCGGACCCGGCGCCGGAAAGCTAAGGCCGAGCGGGCGCGGCGTACGCGTCAGGGGCTTCGCGGTCGGCTCTGAGCGTTTGCACAACGCCGGTCGCGATCATGACCTGCGCTGCGTAATAGGTCGGCCAGACGAGCGCGTCGGGCAGCGGCGCGAGGTCAATCGGGCCCATCCGGCTGAAAATCAGCCAATCGCTGATGATGAACAGCACCGCGCCCAGACCCACACGGTAGCGCGGAAAACGGCTCATCCAAGCCGCCGCCGCCATCGCGCCCAGGCTCATCGAATACACCGCAATGTCACCCCGCGCGCTCAGCAGATAGGCCAGCGCCGGGGTCGCAACGAACAGTGCCGCAGCGCAGGCCTTTTGGCTTGGCGTGGTGGTCTCTCTGAGATTGCGGGCGTAAAGCGCGACCGCCACGCAATGCGAGGCAAAGAACAGCGCGCCGCCCACTTCGAAATTGATCTCCAGCACCATGTCCGCCGCCGCGCTGAGCGCCAGCGCCATGGACAGAATCGCGCCATCCAGCCCCAAGGTCCGACGCAGCGCATAGATCGCTAACAGCCCCACGCCCGCCCCTTTGACCGCGATCAGCCAGACGCCGCCGACCGGGTTGTTCCACACAAAATAGTAGGCAACCCCCGCAATCAGGCTGGCGAGCAACCATGGACGGCGATCAATCAGCGCTTTTTGTGGCACGCTCTTTTCCTCAATTCGGTCCGATCCCAAGGCGCCGTCGTGCACCCTTGCGCCATCGCTATCACGCCACTACCTCTCGCGCCATCATGACACATGCAAACACCTCGCATGAGGTACACATCATTGGTGGCGGGCTCGCCGGGTCTGAGGCCGCTTGGCAATTGGCACAGCGCGGGGTGAAGGTGCGCCTGTCCGAGATGCGTGGTGGGGGTGAAATGACGCCCGCGCATCAGACCGATGGTCTGGCCGAACTGGTGTGCTCCAATTCGTTCCGCTCGGACGACGACACCAAGAACGCGGTGGGCCTATTGCACCATGAAATGCGCGCGCTCGACTCCCTCGTGATGCGCGCCGGCGAAGTTGCACGCGTGCCCGCAGGCAGCGCGATGGCGGTCGACCGCGATGTGTTTTCCGACGAAGTGGAAAAGGCTCTCCGATCCCATCCCAACATCGCAATCGTGCGCGAGCGCGTCGACGCATTGCCCGAAAGCGGGCTGACTATCGTCGCCACCGGGCCGCTTACCGCTGCCAGCCTCGCTCAAAGCATCGTCAAGGCGACAGGCGAAGAACGCCTCGCCTTTTTCGACGCCATCGCGCCGATCATTCACCGCGACAGCATCGATATGTCGAAATGCTGGGTGCAATCGCGCTGGAACAAGACGACCGAAGCTTCAAACGAAGGCGGCGATTACATCAATTGCCCGATGACGAAGGAGCAGTACCTCGCCTTTCACCAAGGGCTGATGGACGGCGAGAAAGGCGAATTTCAGGACTGGGAAAAGGACACGCCCTATTTCGATGGCTGCATGCCCATCGAGGTTATGGCCGAACGCGGGGTCGAAACACTGCGCTATGGTCCGATGAAGGGCGTCGGGCTCGACAACCCCTACGACACGACTGAAGAGCACCCGCAGGGCCGCTGGCCTTACGCCGTGGTGCAGCTGCGCCAGGACAATAAGTTAGGCACGCTGTGGAACATGGTCGGCTTTCAGACCAAGTTGAAATACGGCGCGCAAGTTGAGCTGTTCCGCACTATTCCAGGGCTGGAGAAGGCGGAGTTTGCGCGCCTCGGGGGCCTGCATCGCAACACCTTCCTCAATTCGCCCGACGTGCTTGATCGCCAGCTGCGCCTGAAAGCGGCGCCGCATATCCGCTTTGCGGGGCAGGTGACGGGCTGCGAAGGCTATGTCGAGAGCGCCGCGATCGGTTTGGTCGCCGGAATGATGACGGCGAGCGAGTTGGCGGGGCGCGACTGGCAGCCCCTGCCCGCCTCCACCGCGATGGGCGCGCTGCTCAGCCATATTACGGGCGACGCGGACGCGGCGACGTTTCAGCCGATGAACGTCAATTTCGGCCTGTTCCCGCCTCTTCACGAGGTGAAGAAAAAGCAACGCAAGGAAGCCTACACCTCGCGCGCAAAGACCGACATGGCCGATTGGATCATGGCGCAGCGCGAACCTGCGCTGGCCTAATTCTTTAGCACTTGCATTTCGGCTTGGCAGGAGCCGCGCGGCGCTTGGGAGCGGTGGTGCGGAATTCGCTTGGCGTGAGCTTGTCATCGCCATCCGCGTCCGCGCCTTCGAAGCGTTCAACCGTCGTCACCGCCCATTCCTCGAAGGTCAGCAAATTGTTGCCGTCCTTATCCAGCTTTCTGAATGCGTCGGAGCGGGTCGAGAGCATTTCGTTGCGGGTGATGATGCGGTCGCGGTCGCGGTCATAGCGGAAGAAGCGGCGTTCCTCGCGGGTGAGCTCGCTCGCCTCGGGCGGCGCTGGCCCTTCGAGATCGGTCGGGTCTGCCACAGGCAGTACCTCTGGCAAAGGAGCGGGCGCTTCGGGCTCAGGCGGCGGGGGGGCGAGTTCTTCGACCTGCGCTTGCCCCACATACCAGAACACGCCCACCCCGGCGAGGATCAGGCCAACGAACATTCCAAGAATTGTCTGCCGCACAGCCACTGGCCCCTCACCTGCGTCCCAATAGGTTAATTGTAGCGGTTTTCAGCGCCCTAACAAGCCAGCGCGCAAGGCTGTCAACGCTGCCCCTCGCCCATCCATCAGTGGCGCGCCGCCTGCCGCAATCGCGCGCGCACCCAGTGCACCGAGCACCGCAACCCCGCGAAAGGGCGCGGGCAAGCGCGCGGGCGGGTCCAGTTCACCCGCGAGGTCAATAAAAGTGCGCCGCTCTACCTCTTCGGCAATATGGCTCGCCGCGTCAGCCAGCGCCCAAATCCGCCCGGCGGAGCGGACCTTTTCGCACAGACCCGCATCCGAGCCGCTCAACGAAACAAGCCCAGCCAAAGCGTCACCGCGCCCATTGGCAAAGCCAAGCGCCGCTTCGCGCGACAAGGGCGGATCGCTGAGCATGTGCTCCCAGCCATCCACCAGCGCAATTATAGCGCTCTCAGCCCCGGCCCAGTGCCGACCCAGCGCATCAAGCACCGCGTCCCCCTTGGGCCTGTCGCTAATCTCCATGCCCAACGTATCGCGCCACCAAGCGAGCCGCATTTGCCCCAGCATCGGCTCGGTCGTCGCTGAAACGATGCGGGCAAGCCGCGCATCGAGCTCAAAGAACACGCGCAGCGCGTCGCGCAGGCCCGGCGCGGTATGAACCAGCGCCAGATGCGCTTCGTCGGAGAGGATTTCGGTGGGTTCAGGCGACACGCCGCCGCCTTTGCGTAGGAGCGCCGGGCCTTGTCAAGCCGCCATGGCCATGCAGCCCGGATCAGCAGGTTTTGGCTTCGACGCCCGTCACCGGTGTTACGTTCATGATCGCCGCGCCGCGTGTACGGAACATGGCGGTCTCACGAAAGACGCCGGAGTTGGGCAGCAGGCCCTCGACCATCTCTTCGCTTACGATTTCGGTGTAAGGAAAAAAGACCTCAGCGATGATGACCATCTCGTTTTGCGCGAGTTCAATCTCGCCCGGCAGATCAACGCCGGGCCCCTCGGCGATGTCAGAACTCGTCGTCCACTCATCTCCGATATCGCTTTTGAACTTGTCCTTGGCCACGCAGCGCTGCCAGGCGATCTTGTTCTGAATCTCTTCGTCGTCCTCATCGTAAGCTCCCACGACCGCCGTGAGGATCACGTTGCCTTCGGGGTCGAACGAGAATGGCGCGGAGATCAACTGGACAGCCTCGAACATGTCCCTGATCTGGCGTTCATTGGGCGGCACCTGGTTGCCCGCCACTGTATCGGCCAGGGTCGAGGCGACCCGCTCGCTCTTCTGGTGAGCGAGCACGACATTGGTGAATTCAATGCCCACCAGACCAAAGCCAACGAGAATGGGGAGCGTATAGGCAAATTCGATCAGCGCAAGGCCCGACGTTTCGGCGCGCAGACGCTTTACCAAGCCCATCGGCGATCGCAGCGCACGAAAAGCACGCTCAGCGCGTTTTACAAAAGGGCGCATGTTGCCTCCGTAAACGGTTCGTTGCGGACCACGGTAACGGCTTCAATCGAGTAGAAATCTTTTCCGTTATTGAACTCGTTTGCGATGAAAGGAACAAGCGAGGTGACATTGTATGTCGCGCGCAAACGCACGACCTCGCCAAAGCTGCCGTAGTCGCCCTCGGCGCCCATGTCCTCGTCCCATTCGCCGTTGCCATTGATATCGGTGAAGCTCTCACCGTCATCGCGCTTACCGTTTCCGTCTTCATCGTCGTAGGGTTCGGGATTGCCGACATCCCCGAACTCGGTGCCGTAGGACTGGACCACAATCTTGGCCTTTTGCTTGTCGCCGCTTACGACTCGCTCCATGCGATCCTGGATAAGCTTCTCAATTTCCTTGGCGTTTTCGTTCGGGCAATTGGCCACGCGTGTCCCGCGCGCCGCTTCGAGGACCGCGCTTTCGAGAGTGGAGCGAGCGAACAACAGATAGCCGAACTCCAACAGTCCGGTGATGAACAAGATCATCACAGGAGCCACGAAGGCGAACTCGATAATCGTTACGCCTTTGTTGTCTTCTCGTAGCTGTCTGAGCCGGCGAAATCCCAACATTACTGCACCAGCCTCAGGTTAATCAGCTCGGCGGCAATGGTGAGGAAGGCGTCTTGCAGTTCGGCGCCGTTGGAGGCGTCGAAATAGTGCGTGTTGCCGTCCGTGGCGCACGCTTTGAACAAGTTCTTGATGTTGTTGTCTTTGAGCTCGAAGGCGATCGTGTAGACATCGATCCCGTCCGATTTCGCCGCCTCGCACACCTTGCGGAAGCGTTTTTCTAGCTCCGCGATGGTAGCGCTTTTCGTCGCGGTATCGGTCATTTTGCGATCTTCATACGTGCCGTAAGCGGTGTACGCGGTGTCGTACAGTGTCGTGCCTGAGGAGTCTGTCCGACCATCATCGCGGCTGTCGAACACCCCGTCGGTCATGAAGATCAGCACCTTGTTGGTCGGCTTGTCTTCGGGCCGGTCGCGCGTGAAAAAGTCGTCGCGCTCAAGCAGGCGATACGCCCACGTCATGGCCGGCGTGTGGAACGTCCCAAGGTTCGGCAGCGCGTCGTTGTCTTCCGCGATGTAGTCTATGAGTTTCTGACGGGTGTTGTCATACGACACCGGCATGGCTGGCGCGGGGCACACATAGTTCGTTGATGGGCCCTTCCTGTTGCGAGTGCCTTTGGCCTTCACGTTCTCTGTCGAAGTGGCGTAGATCCTAGCGTCCTTGAAGTTACTGGCCGTTGGAAGCTTCGCAATCGAAACCACAGAAGCGTCCTGATCACAGGCGCGATCCTGACTTTCATTGTCGCGGCTCACGCAAATGTCGTTACCAAAGCGTTTGACCAGAGCTGCCTTGACCACTGGAATTTCCATAATGCGACGACGGTCCCACGGCACCTTGTAGTAATTGTTGATGTCGTCGAAGGAATCGATGTTGATAGGCGGGTAGATATAAGGCGTGACCGGAGGCATGCCCTCTTCACCCGGCAGCAGCTTGGTCACATCGTAGGCGCCCGTATCCTGTGTAAACGGGTCGCTCGAGATATTCTTCACCGTTGGATCGGCCACAACGCAGCCTTTCCACGACAGAACTTCCTCTTGATTGGTGTCCGTAAAATGGGGGTAGTTCACCACCGAACTGTTATCGATGCCTTGAAGAATACGGCCTACGTTGACGTTGATATTGTAAGGGAGAATACCGATCGCAACGCCCTCGCGCTTGTCCTGGCCGCGATAAACCGTTTCGACAAAATCAGTGGCCGCCTTCTTGAGGTCTTTCATTTTTCGACCCTTCATCGACCCGGTGTTGTCGAGCACCAGCATGGCTTCCACGTTGCGCGGCAACACATCGGATGCTCGCGCAGTGGCTTTGGCCGAGAAAGGAAGCGTATCGATGCCCACCAGACGCAACAATGTCGTGTTCACAGTTCCCGAAGCGGTTACGTCGGCGGTGACGACACGGGACGCTTCGGCGACCTCTACTTTCTCCACCGCAAGGGTGGAGCCCACATAGCCGGCGGGAAAGTTCGCCTTCATGTAGTCTTTGCCAATCTTCTCGGCATCCTTAAGGGTGTTGGAGCCCAGCATCTTCGCCCGCACAGCCGCCAGAGCGCCGGAGTCGACCGCGCCTTGAAGCTTCGATTTGGCAAGGTAGGCGCGCCCGAAATCGATCCCGCCGCCGATCATCGCCATGGATGGGATGATCGCCGCGGCCATTATGGGAAGCGTGCTGGCGCGCGTGTCTTTCCATAATTGGCGAGCGAAGTGATTAAAACGCGCTGACGTGCTTTGGAAGGTCGATTGAGTTTTCATCTTTTGCCCCACGTGTAGGTCACGCAAGCAGCAATAGGTGTTTGACCTTTCCAATTTCTAAATGGCGACGATTGCCGAATAGGGTTAGCGCGCGCTTACCCTATTCGGCAATCGTACAGTCAGCGGCCCGACATCTGGCGGGCCACGCTATTTTACGTAGCAAACCTTTTTAACCGCCTCGATTATCCGGGGCGTGTCGATCAGCGCCAGATTTTCAAGGTTGGCGGCGTAAGGCAGCGGGACGTCTTCGTTGCACACACGCGTGACCGGCGCGTCGAGATCGTCGAAGCCCTCTTCCATGCAGATCGCGATGATCTCGCTGGCGATGGAACAGGTGGGCCAGCCTTCTTCGGCGATCACCAGACGGTTGGTTTTCGCAAGGCTCGTGAGCACCGTCTCGCGGTCGAGCGGGCGCAGCGTGCGCAGATCGATGACCTCCGCCTCGATGCCCTCGCCCGCCAGCGTTTCCGCCGCTTCGAGCGCCAGGCCAACGCCGATGGAGTACGAGACGATGGTGACATCGCTCCCCTCGCGCATGATTCGCGCCTTGCCGATGGGCAGGACGTGATCATCAAGGTCGGGAACGTCAAAGCTGCGCCCGTAAACGAGCTCGTTTTCGAGGAAGACGACCGGGTCTTCGCAGCGGATCGCGGCTTTGAGCAGGCCTTTGGCGTCCGAGGCGTCGAAGGGCGCGATCACGATCAGACCCGGCACGCTCGCGTACCACGGCCCATAATTCTGCGAGTGCTGCGCGCCCACGCGGCTCGCCGCGCCGTTGGGGCCACGAAAGACGATGGGGCACCGCATCTGGCCGCCCGACATGTAATTGGTCTTCGCCGCCGAGTTGATGATGTGGTCAATCGCCTGCATCGCGAAATTGAACGTCATGAACTCGACAATCGGACGAAGGCCGCCCATCGCCGCGCCGGTCCCGATCCCGGCAAAGCCGTATTCGGTGATCGGCGTGTCGATGACGCGCTTGGGCCCGAATTCGTCGAGCAGGCCTTGGGTAACCTTGTAGGCGCCCTGATATTCGGCCACTTCCTCGCCCATGACGAACACGCGTTTGTCGGCGCGCATCTCTTCGGCCATGGCGTCGCGCAAGGCTTCGCGCACGGAGACCGAGGTAAAGCTGGTGCCTTCCGGGATTTCGGGATCAGCTGCGGGCCGCGTATCGGGCGCTTTGGCGCGCTCGGTTGCGGGCTTGGCTTCCTCTCCCTTCGCTGGCGTTGGCGCAGGAGTCGGAGCCGGGCTTGGCGCGGGAGTCGGAGCCGGGGCGCTCTCTTCGCCCTCCCCTTCGAGCGTGGCGATAACCGTGCCGACCGCGACGTTTTCCGTGCCCTCAGCGATCAGGATCTTGCCCAACACACCGTCATCAATGGCTTCGAATTCCATCGTCGCTTTGTCGGTTTCGATCTCGGCAATGATATCGCCGGGCTCAATTGTATCGCCTTCAGCCTTGAGCCATTTGGCGAGCGTGCCTTCCTCCATCGTCGGGGAAAGCGCGGGCATTTTGAGTTCAATTGCCATCGATCAATACTCCCCCACCAAAACTTCGGTGTAGAGTTCCTCCGGCGCAGGCTCGGGCGAATTCTCGGCGAAATCAGCCGCTTCGGCGACGCGCGCGCGGATCACCTTGTCGATGGCTTTGAGGTCCGCTTCGCTTTTGCCATTCTCGATCAGGGTCTTTTTGAGCCCCTCGATCGGGTCGTGATGGTCGCGCTGCTCCTGCACTTCGTCGCGGGTGCGGTACTTGGCCGGATCGGACATGGAGTGGCCGCGATAACGATAGGTGTTGCACTCCATCAGGACCGGGCCCTTGCCTTCGCGCACATGCTTGAACGCGACCTCAGCCGCCGCGCGCACCTCAAGCACGTCCATACCGTTCACTTCCATACCCGGAATGCGAAAGGACGTGCCGCGGCGATAAAACCGCGTTTCAGCGGATGATCGAGCGGTCGAGGTGCCCATGGCGTATTGGTTGTCTTCGACCACGAAAACGATTGGCAGGTTCCACAGCGCCGCCATGTTGAAGGTCTCGTAAACCTGACCCTGGTTCGCCGCGCCGTCGCCAAAATAGGCAAGGCACAGTCCACCATCCTCATTATATTGATGCGCCAAAGCGAGCCCGCCGCCCAACGCCACTTGAGCGCCGACGATACCATGGCCACCGTAAAACTTATGCTCGGTCGAGAACATGTGCATCGACCCGCCCTTGCCCTTCGAAATACCGGCTTCGCGGCCCGTCAATTCGGCCATGATAACCTTGGGATCGATCCCATAGGCGAGCATGTGGCCGTGATCGCGGTAGCCTGTGATGACGCTGTCCTTGTCGCCATCAAGCGCGGATTGGAGGCCAATCGCAACCGCTTCCTGACCGATATAAAGGTGGCAAAAGCCCCCGATCAGGCCGAGCCCATAGAGCTGTCCTGCCTTCTCTTCGAACCGGCGGATAAGCAGCATCTGCTCGTAAAACGCCATCATCTGCTCATCGGTTGCCGCAAAGCGTTTCTCGGCTTCAAATTCCTCTTGCAAGGAGTGCAGGATGAAGTCCGGATCGTCCGAAGCGGCGGCGGGTTTCGCCGGGGTGGCGGGTTTCTTGGCGACCGCCTTTTTGGCAGCAGGCTTGGATGGCTTAGCCATGGATCGGATCCCTTAAATGGCTGATTGCGTGGCTGGGGGACCAACGGTGCTCAGCGTTCCCTCGTCTCGAACGCTTTGGACCAAGCCGACTAATTACGCAACGTCAAGTGCGCGCCAAAATGCAGGAAATTCGACGCTTTGTGAGAGCGCGCCCCGGTCATTCTTCGGGCAGGGTAATGACCACTTCATCCTCGTGCAGGACGCCCAGATTGCGCCGCGCGAGTTCGCCAACGAGGTCGGAATCAACCCGGCGCGGATCGAGCAGATCCACCCGGTTTTGCAGTGCGCCGATCTCTTCGCGAAGCAGCGCGACCTTATGCTCGCGTGCATCGAGGGCTGCAGAATTCTCATACCACGCCAGAACGCCCCACGGCCCGGCAATCGCCAGACCCAGCAGCGCGAGCACAATAGCTACGCCCAGCCAGGTCTTAGCCGGGTTGGTCGGCAAAGCCACCTGTGGCCGTGCGCTGTGTGTGTCGATGAGATCTAACTCTTGCATTGATCGCACAGAATCACAGTTAACACCTCGGTTCAAGCCCTAATGGCCAGACCGAGGGGAATTACCTGCCATCGGAGGCCGTCAAACCTCAATAGGGCAACCTCAATAAGAACGCGGCAGGCCCAGAACGTGTTCAGCCAGATAGGACAGGATCAAGTTGGTCGAGATCGGCGCCACCGTGTAGAGCCGCGCTTCGCGGAATTTGCGCTCGACATCGTATTCCTCGGCAAAGCCAAACCCGCCATGGGTCTGGACGCACATATCCGCCGCCGCCCAGCTGGCCTCGGATGCGAGCAGTTTGGCCATATTCGCCTCCTCACCCGGATTGCCGCCTTCGTCGAAGACATGGGCGGCGTGGTGAACCATCAGCTCGGCCGCGCGCATCTGGGCGTAGCAGCGGGCAATGGGAAACTGGACGCCCTGATTCTGGCCGATCGGGCGCGCGAAGACGGTGCGGTCGCTGGCGTAATCCTTGGCGCGCTCGATAAACCACTTGGCATCGCCGATGCACTCGGCGGCAATCAGGATACGCTCGGCGTTCATGCCGGACAGGATGTAGCGAAAGCCCTTGCCCTCCTCGCCCACCAGCGCGCTGGCCGGGATGCGCAGATCGTCGAAGAACACCTCGCATGACGAATGATTCATCATCGTGCGGATCGGTTTGATCTCCATCCCGCTTCCTACGGCTTGCTTCATGTCGACCAAGAACATCGAGAGCCCTTCGGTCTTTTTCTCGACCTCCTCGCGCGGCGTTGTCCGGGCGAGCAGCAGCATCAGATCGGAATGTTCTGCCCGGCTCGTCCAGATCTTCTGACCGTTGATGACGTATTCATCGCCATCTCTCACCGCGCGCGTTTTCAGGCTGAGCGTATCGGTCCCGCTGGCGGGTTCAGAGACGCCAAAGGCCTGCAAGCGCAGCGAACCATCGGCGATTTTGGGCAGGCAATGCGCTTTTTGCTCTTCGCTGCCGTAGCGCAGCAGCGTGTTCATGATATACATTTGCGCATGCGCCGCGCCGCCATTGCAGCCGGTCGCCTGAATTTCCTCCATGATCACGCAGGCCGCATCGAGGCTGAGCCCGCTGCCGCCAAATTCGGTCGGGATCAGCGCGGCGAGAAAGCCCGCTTTGGTCAGCGCATCAACAAACTCAGCTGGATATTCGCGCGCAGCGTCTTTTGCGCGCCAGTATTCGCCCGGAAAATCATCGCACAACGCGCGCACGGCGCGGCGGATTTCAGCAAGTTCTTCGGTCTCGGATTTCATGTGGTCCAGGCGTTCCCTCTGTTGCCCGCGCGTCATGCCCAATGCCATGTTGCCTGTCTACAGCCGCGCCAGAGTAGCCTCGAACGCGCTCTTGAGAGACGCAGAGGCTCGCGAACTTGGAACACAAGACGCCTTTCAAACATTGCAAGCAGCGTTGAAAGAATAATGGGATCACAAGACACAATCATGCCTTCAATTGTAACGGATCAGATTAACGCGATGTGGGAGCAGACCCTCGCGTCACTCCCCTCGCTCGTCATCGCATCGGCGCTGCTCGCGCTTACGTGGCTCCTTGCAAAGGGCGCGGGGGCGATCACGCGCCGTATTGTCGGGAAGAGCGATATCAAGCCTTCGTTGCAAAACCTGATGCGCACTCTGGTAGGTCTGTTCATCTGGATCATCGGCCTGATGATCGCCGCCGTCGTCGTCTTCCCGGACTTTACACCGGCCAGCCTCATCGCCGGGCTCGGTATCGGCACGGTCGCGGTCGGCTTTGCCTTCAAGGACATTTTCGAAAACTTCTTCGCCGGCGTGCTGATCATGCTGCGCGAGAAAATGCGCATCGGCGATGTCATCGAAGTCGACGGCATCCTGGGAACGGTCGAGCATATCTCCCTGCGCGAAACGCATATCCGCGCTTTTTCAGGCGAGCTCACGATCATGCCCAATTCGATGCTGTTTCAAAACGCGGTGGAAATCTGGACCGATGCGCCCAAGCGTCGCTTTGAAGTGGTCATCGGCGTCTCCTACGACACCGATCTGGAACGGGCGGAGACCATTTTGCAAGAAGCCGTCGAAGCGTGCAGCACGGTTTACAAGGAAAAGCCGGTCCATGTTCTTGCCGACACATTTAACTCCAGCTCGGTCGATTTTGTCGTGCGCTGGTGGGCGGATTCCTCAGGCCCCAATGTCCCGCATACAAAACCCGAGGTCGTGAAAGCGATTAAAGCTGCGCTTGACCGTGCCAAAATTGAAATCCCCTTCCCCTATGTCACGCACACGTTCAAGGAAGAGGTGCCGGTCATGGACAAGGCCGCGGGAGAGAATTGAGCGTATCCTCGCCCCTCTCCCGATTGTGATGGGAGACAGATATGCAGATTTTGAAAGCCGACCTCGCGCGCTTCGCCGCGATCCCCGATTACCCCTTTGCCGAGAATTGGATCGAGATCGATCTGGGAGAGGGGCACAAGGGCCGGATGCACTATCTCGACGAGGGCCCCAAGGATGGCCCGCCCGTGCTGCTTTTCCACGGCGAGCCGAGCTGGAGCTTTCTCTACCGCAAGATGATCCCGGTACTGGTCGGTGCGGGCTTTCGCTGCCTCGCGCCCGACCTCATCGGCTTTGGCAAAAGCGACACGCCCGACGATGTGAGCTTTTACACCTACGACCGCCATATCAGCTGGCTCAAACAATGGCGCGAGGCCGTTGTGCCGGAAACCGCCACCTTGTTCTGTCAGGACTGGGGCGGGCTTTTAGGTCTGCGCATGGTGGGCGAGGAGCCGGAGCGGTTCCATTGCGTCGTCGCCAGCAACACCTTTCTGCCGACCGGCGGCACCCCCTCGCCCGCCTTCCTGATGTGGCGCGAATTCGCCAAGAGCTCGCCCGAGTTCCAGATCGGTGAGCTGCTGCAACGCGCCACTGCGACCGAACGCTCGGCGGAAGAAGTGGCGGCGTATGACGCGCCCTTCCCCGACGAACCGAGCAAGGCGGGCGCGCGCGCTTTCCCGCAATTGGTGCCGGTCGAAGACGGCATGGACGGCATCGCGCAGAACATCGAAGCATGGAAAGGCCTCGCCGCTTTCGACAAGCCGTTCCTGACGCTGTTCGGCGAGGATGACCCCGTAACCGGAGGGCTCGCGCCCGTCTTGATTGAGCGCATCGCCGGGGCAAAGGGGCAACCGCATGCGATGCTCTCGACCTGCGGCCATTTCTGTCAGGAAGATCGCCCACTGGAACTCGCGCAAGGTGTGATCGACACGGCGAAAGCCGCTGGCGTACTGAGCTAAGCGGACCGCTTTGATCCCAGCCACCCAAAGCCAGGCCATCACGGACCTTTCCGGTCCAACCTATCTCACCCGGCGGCAAGAGCTTTCCATGGCTCTTGCCATCGCGGTGGTGACGGCCAACGCCTATTATCTGCACCCGATCATCGGAGAAGTCGCGGAGCATTTCGGCGTCAGTAATGCTCGGATCGGGATTGTCCCGGCGCTCAACCAGGTGGCGTTGGCTACCGGGATCTTTCTGCTGTTGCCGCTGGGCGATCGCTATTCGAACCGGACGCTAACCATAATCTTCAGCGCGTGCCAATGCGCAGGGCTGTTGGCGATGACCTTTGCGCCGGATTTCGTGACCTTCACTATCGGATCGACCTGGCTCGGCTTTTTCACCATCGCGCCCTATTTGCTCCCCGCCTACGCCTCCAAAAGGGTCGCGCCCGAGCGGCTGGGCCACGTCACCGCCACGCTGACCGCCGGGGTGCTGTTTGGCCTCTTGGTGGCGCGGGTGGGATCTGGTGTGATTGCCGACGTGTACGATTGGCACGCGGTCTATTGGATCGCGAGCGCCGCGATGGTGGCGGTTACTATCGCGATGCCGTGGATTGTCCCGGCGCAAGAGGCGGCGAACAGCGCGGCAGCAAAGCCCAAGGGCGGTTATCTGGCGCTGGTCGGCTCGGTTTTCCCGCTCATCCGGACCTATCCCGAAATCCTGATCTCGGGCGCTATTCAGGGGATCGGCTTTGGCCAGTTCATCGCGCTGTGGCTGGGGCTCGCGCTGCATCTGACCTCGGACGCGATGGGTTATGGGACCGATGTGGTCGGTTATCTCGCTGGTCTTGCAGCGCTGAGTGTGCTGACGACACCGCGCCTCGGCCAACTCGCAGACCGGATCGGCCCGCGCCGCGCGCGGTTTATCTTTGGCTGTGTTCAAGTGGTCGGGGCGGTGCTTTTTCTGCCCTTTGGCGATAATTTGTGGCTGCTGATGATCCCCATCCTGTTCACTACTACGGTGGGCCCGGGAATGGACGTGGCGAGCCGGATGATCTTTCTCACCGCCCCCGCCGAGCTGCGCACGCGTCTGACCACCATATATATCGTGCTGATGTTTGTCGGAGGCGGTTTGGGCAGCCTGTTCGGGACGATGATCTACGACAGCTATGGCTGGGACGGCACGGCGATTGCCCTGATGATCGCCTGTTCAAGCCTCACGCTTTTGTCGGGTATCGCGTGGAAGGTCTGGGGCGCCTATGCGTAGTCTTCCAACAGTGTGTCCAATTGGGCGGACAGCGCCCTCGGTCAATTACGTATAAGGTTGCTAGGGTTTCCGCAGGTGATGCGGGCTAACAAAGGGTTCGAAGGCGCATAACGGTTTAACCGAAATCCAAGCCCGCCCCCGGCTGACACCTTTACGGTTTGTACCGATTGCCCTTCGAACGCGGCGCGTGTTTGATACGCGGCTGCCTCGCACCCAGCGCATCCGAACTCAGAGAGTTCGCAAGGCCAACCGGCCGTCCGCAGGCGCCCCGCACCCCGGACTTGATCCCGGGGGAAGGGAACAGCGCCGAGGAGATAAGAAAAATGGTGCCCCCGACAGGATTCGAACCTGTGGCCTTCGGATTAGGAATCCGACGCTCTATCCACCTGAGCTACGGGAGCGCGCGCGAAGCGCATGCGCCCTCATAGCACCGGCGTTTTACCGATCAATTGAGCTTTTTGGGTTCCGCCACCGGAAATGGCAGAGGCGCGACGGGCACGCCCTCTTCGACCAGCGCCTTGGCTTCCTTAAGGGTAGCCTGACCGTGGATCGGGGCTTCGTCGCGTTCGCCGTAGTGCATTTCGCGCGATTGCTGGACGAAGTCTGAGCCGACATTGGTGCTGTTCTTGAGCGCTTCGGCCTGAGCTTCGGCCAGTTTCTCCATCGCCTTTTGCACCTCGGCGGGCATTTCGCGGTTGGCGATCGGGGCTGGTGCACTGGAAGGCTCGGGCGGCGCATCAACCTTGGGCTCGCTGGGAGCGAGAGCCTGTGACGCAGTGTCCGGGCGCGTGTTGCCTTTGGCGGGGACGGCGGGCGCCATGGGCGCTTTGCTCACCTTGAGCGTGCCGCATTTAGGGCACGCGACGAGGCCGCGTTCCAACTGGCTCTCGTAATCGCTCGAAGAGCCGAACCAGCCTTCAAAGCGGTGGCCGTGTTCGCAGTGGAGATCAAAAACTATCATTGCGCGTCGTATTTGGGGATAGCGCGCTTGTTGGCAAGGCTTGGGATTTGCGAGCGAACCTCGGCGATGCGCCCTAGGTCTAAATCGCAAAAGCCCAGCCCCGGTTCCTTGCCGCCCATATCAAGCAACACTTCGCCCCAAGGATCGACGACGAGGCTGTGGCCGTAGGTTTCGCGCCCGTCCTCGTGCTTGCCGACTTGTGCTGGCGCGATGACGAAGGCAGTGGCCTCAATGGCTCGGGCGCGAAGCATGACATGCCAGTGCGCGGTCCCGGTAGGCTTGGTAAAGGCCGCGGGTACAGTGATGGCGTCGCATTTCGCTCGCCCCAACTGCTCGAATAATGCAGGAAAGCGTATGTCATAGCAGATCGTGAGGCCCAACCGCCCGATTGGCGTGTCATCAATCACCGCCAATTCTTCGCCAGGCTTATAAGCGTTGCTCTCTCGCCATGTCTCGCCGGTCGACAGGTCAACATCGAACATGTGCGTCTTGTCATAGTGGTAAGGCTGCTCGCCGGACGGGATAAAAAGCCACTGTCGGTTCGTGTTGCGCCCATCGCCCAACGACAGCGGGACGCCCACAGTCGTGTATAGCCTGTAGTACTCGGACGCGTTGGCGAGTCGGTCGCGCATCGCCTTGTCATCGACGGATCGGATGGCCTTTGCCGCTCTCTTTCGATCTCGATCCAGATGAAGCGACATTTCGGGGGTAAAGAGCATCTCGGCCCCCGCCGCCCGCGCATCGCACATCGCACGATAGATCGTGTCGAAATTCGCCTCCGGGTCGATGCCCGAAGTCATCTGCAAGACGGCAATCTTGGGCACTTCGGCGCGCCCTACCCCGCCAGCATCGCGTCGAGTTTGCCCGCTTCTTCCAACGCCGCGAGATCGTCCGAGCCGCCCACGTGGGTCTCGCCGATAAAGATCTGCGGCACGGTGCGCGCTTGCGGAGCGCGGGCCAGCATTTCCTCGCGCTTTTCGCCGCCCATCGTGATGTCGAACTCGTTGAAGGTCGCGCCTTTGGAGGTCAGCAAATGCTTCGCGCGCACGCAGAACGGGCAGGCAAACTTCGTGTACATATCGATCGTGGGCTGGCTCATATTTCGTCCTTTTAAGACCCCTTGAAAGGGATTTTGCTCATCCCAAATAGTGTGTGTCGCCGCGTTTCGCCAGTCATTGGGAGACGCGATGGCGGCAAAACCACCCGGCGCTGCATGAGGCAGGCCGGGATACGAAAACCAAATTGCTCAAACACGAGGATTTGCACCTATGTCACGTCTTGATTTTACACCCTATCGCCGTTCCACCGTGGGCTTTG
>JBCCCM010000004.1:0-161040 GCA_039033515.1 Pseudomonadota bacterium | reverse complement strand
CGCCGGAATGCTCAAGCTGGACCCGATCAATGAAGACGGCGCGCGCGGCGCAATCGTCAACACCGCGTCGGTCGCCGCCGAAGACGGTCAGATGGGCCAAGCGGCGTACTCCGCGTCCAAGGGCGGCGTTGTCGGCATGACCCTGCCGATCGCGCGCGACCTGATGAGCGAAGGCATCCGCGTCAACACCATCCTGCCGGGCATCTTCGAAACCCCGCTGATGAACGCCGCCCCGCAAAAGGTGAAAGACGGCCTCGCCGCCTCCGTGCCGTTCCCCAAGCGCCTGGGCCTGCCCGACGAATACGCCCGCCTCGCCATGACCATGATCGAGACAGGCTACTTCAACGGTGAAGACGTGCGCCTGGACGGCGCGATCCGCATGGCGCCGCGTTAAAGCCACAGTCTCTTCGAACCCAAAGAGCCCCTGCTGTGAAGGATCGCAGCAGGGGTTTTTCGTCTTGAATTGGGTAGGAAGCGGAGAGTTTATTCTTGGAGCCAGTAGCAGGGAAAGCTGCCGCTATTGCGTCGGACCGCTAATGAGAGCTTACGGCCCAAAACCCTGTCAGTTGGGATCGCCCCGGTTTTGCTTGAGGCCGAGGACGTCGTGCGCCGTTTGAACGGTCGCCTCTTTTGCACGCTCGCAGCTTTGTCCGGCCAAATAGCCCTTTAGAAAACTGCGACGCGCAACACCTGCGTAAATCGCGGCTTCCCACCGCTTTTGTTCAGCGCGTGCTCCGGACACACGTCGAACGATGCCGCGGAATGGGATCATCCCGCCAAGCATATCGCCGCCAGCTCTTAGGCCGCGATTGATCAGCCCCGCGCGTTGGGCGGGCTGATCGGCATCTGGACCAAGCACGCCATCAAGTCTGGCTATTTCGGTTTGCAGAGCATCGCATCCTTCAACTTCGCTGAGATTGTAGGGCTCGTTTTGCGCGAGTTGCAGGATGAGCGGGATGTCTTTGCTGCGAAGGTTGAGATCGCTGAGCGGCTGCGTCACCGCGTCGACCGCGTCTTCGCTCACACTATCCTGGCGCTCGCCGCTCTGCGCCGAAGCTGGCGATGCAGCCGCAAACAGGCCGAGACAAGCGGCAAGAGCCAGGCGTTTGATCTCAGGCATTGTGTTCGTTCGTTCGGCTCGCGTCATGAGCGCGGGCTTTAGCCAGGCTGAGCTCGCGCTTGAGTTCGGCTTTATCAGTCAAACGGGCAAGGCCGCTATTGATCAAGCCAACAAGCGCCACCGCGCCATGAACAAAAAGCGGTATCGGATCGGGTGTGAAGAGCATGATAACCGCACCCGCTGCCAGTCCCGCAACCAACAAGAACTCAGCCGCAAAGATCGTGACGACCCGCATTCTGAAAAGGCCGCCAACGGCCAGGACAGCCCCGAAGACGATCCATTGGACAGCCAGAATAATCCCCGCCGTGCCGTTTTCGATACCGGTGAGAGGCGTTGCAACAAGCGGAACCAAGACTTGCGCGACACCCAGACCCGTGACCATCACAGCGCTGGCGGCTGCGATATGATCGACCGCTCCCCCGGCTTTTATGCTTTTCACATCCGGCATTGATCCGAACTGAGGCACAGGCTGGATTTTCTCACTGTTTGCAGACATCGTCTCTCTCCCGGTTTGTGGCTTTCGTTAGCGCGCTGCCTGACGAAGGCTGGCTCGCTCAGCATCGGCCTTCATGGCGAGACCGCGATCAATCTTGGCCTGCGCCTTCTCAACCGCCGCTTGGGCATCCGCTTGACGGCCTTGGGCTTTGAGCAGGTCTTTGGCGCCTCGCTCGCTGTGGCCGGTATACTTCTCCCAGTTGGAAGCTGCACTTTCGACTTGCTTGGCCCATTTGCGCGCATCTTCGGCATCGCTGAAGAACGGACGTGCGGTCAGGCTCTCGAAGGCTTCGCGGGCATTGTCTGCACGGCTTTGCGAGGTGTCACGCAGATCCTGAGCATTCACGACAGCCGCGCTGTGCTTCACGAGATCGCGCTTAGCTTTCTGCATCTCGGTCAGCCCTTCGGCTTCAAGCTTGTGACCGCGATCCCAGCTCTTCTGGTACTGGCCAGCGACAATGATCTGCGTTGCCGGTGCTTCCTCTTGCGCAAACGCCATCTGCGGCGTTGCTAGCGAAGCAAGAGCCAGTCCTGTTGCAATAATGATAGTCTTCATCGGGGATCTCCTTTGATCTGATGGAAACCCATTTAGTTGTGATGTTGATTCTTGGGAAACGCGATTGTCAGAACTTTATATTCGTATTATCCAAATTGAATGGATATCGTGACCTTCCAGACCTTTCTGGCCGCTGCTTCCACTGGCAGTTTCTCCGGCGCTGCGCAGCGCGTCAACGCGTCCCCCTCCAGCGTGACCGAACGTATTAAGCAATTGGAGCATCGCCTCGGAACCAAGCTGTTCATCCGCGACAGGCGCGGTTGTCAGCTTACGCCCTCTGGAGAGAAGTTCATGGGGCCAGCGCGCCAAGCTGTTCGCGCATGGGAGGTGGCGCGGCACGAGGTCTTGCTGCCTGATCGGTTTGAACGCTCGCTCTCATTTGGCGGGCAATACTTTCTATGGGACCGCTTGCTGCTTGGCTGGCTGGATGACGTGCGTGCGAGCATTCCTGATCTGGCGCTGCGGGTCACCGCTGGTGCTTGGGCAAGGCTCAATCGTGATCTGGCTGACGGCGAACTGGAAATGATCGTCGTCCACGATCCGGTATTCCGCCGCGACATCAACGCGCAGCGCTTGTTCGAAGATCAACTTGTGCTTGTGACAGCAGGCAAGCCCGAGAGCTGGAAGGAGGATTTTGTGCGGATCGATTGGGGCCGATCCATCGGTCGCGAAATAGCGTCTAGACTCGGTGTTGCGCCAGAGACCGGGCTGGTGCTTGATCTTGGACAGCGCTCTGCGCGGTGGCTCATCTCAAATCAAAAAGCGGGTTATATGCCTCAATATCTCGTGAAACCGCTTTTAGTGGCGGGCGAACTGACGATCATCGAAGAGGCACCCTGGTTCGACTTTCCGGCCTATGTGTGCTGGCGGGACGATATGGACACAGAGCTGGCGGCACAGGTCGTTCAAAGTTTTTACAAAAACGCATCTGATTTAGGCTGAACTGTTAGTCGGTGAAACGATAGCCTGGGGTCTTATGAGGTTTGCGGGTGTCCCTCTTTCAACCTTCGCTGGCACCTTCAATTTACGGCACGAGAAGCAACAGCGAACGGCATCCGCCTTTGGATATGGCTTTTTTCCGAGCCAATGCCTGTAATCGGAGCCCTGAGGGGATGCTATCAGCTGATCTTTCCTACGTCGTAGGTCTCACACTATGGCAGTGGGTAATGAACCTGTCTTGCTTCCTTCACTACCGCTGTCCTGAGCGACCGCCCGTGGCGCCCCACCACCAAACCTGCGGACCGCTCCAACACACAAAAAACCGAAAGTTGACAGATCGCGCGCGCAAATCCGCTCGAAAGCCTTGGATTCTGGCGCGTTTCTGGCACTTTCAAACTTTCGCAAAACACCCCTCTTGCGTGGTCCAGCGGGTCGGCGGGCGTGGTTTAATGCGACCAGCTCAAACGTGGGGCGGCAAAGCGGCCTCAGGCCATCTCGACACGCTCGGCCTCAACCGCCTCGGCCATCCGCTCGCGATACCCTGCCGCTCGCTCATACCGCAGCGTCCTGAGCGCCATCGCTTCCATGCGCAGCAGGTGGATGCTGCCCGGGAAGCGGATGCGGCCTGCGGCGCACAGCGCGACGATGCGCGCCGGGTCGTCTTGGCCCGCCAGCGTCACCAGCGCTTCGGCGAGGTCGTCATAGGTGAAGTCGGTCGGCAGATCGTCGGAGGGCAGGTGCGCTTCATGCGAGGTCTTATGCCAGTTGGCGACGTCGTACATATGCGTGATCGGCCGCTCGAGGCGCGGGTCGCGCAGGGTCTCCAGAAACGCCAGATGCAGCGGGTGGGCGGGGTCGCCGATGTTCTTGACCGGGAAGTCGATCGACAAGTGCCCGCCGGTGTTCTGCATCATGTAAAGCCGCATCGAGTCCGCGCCCAGCTCTTCGGCGTAATCGATCAGCGCGGGGATCTCGTGGAAATTGTCCATCTGGATTGTGGCGTTGAGGTGGAACTCGCTAAAGGTGCCCTTGGCGCGCTTTTGGGCGAGGAATTCCAGATTGGGCGTGAGCTTCTCCCACTTGCCGGGGCGGCGGACATACTCGTACACCCACGGCGTGCAGGCATCGATCGAGACATCGACCAGCGGCTTGTACTTCGCCAGACCCTCATACTCGGCCCAGCGTTTGGGGCCCATCAACAGCGCGTTGGTGTGGATGTTGAGCGAGGCGTTCGTATCGTGATCGGCAAGGTAGCGCAGGATCGATCGGTAATGCTGGCTCGACCAGGCATCGCCCTGGCCCGAGACCGAGACTGTGATCTTGTCGCCGCTGCCCAAGAGCGGGAAGAACACCTGACGTTCGATCTTTTCAAAGCGGCGCTCCTGCTCTTCGTCGGACACGATCATCCCATCGCGGCACGAGGGGCAGGCGAGGTTGCAGGTGATGTCGTGCGCGAGGAACAGCCAGCTGGGCGCGGTGTCGAGCTGGGTTTTGCCTTCCTCGATGACGGCGCGCATGGCGGGGTCTTCGACCTCATCGCGCAGGGGCAGGGTGTCTTCCATGATCAGCGTGCAGCGCTGTTTGTTGCAGTGGCGAAACGAGCCATCGAGGATGCTCGCGCGCATCTCCTGCGCGTCGGCGCTGTTCCAGATCTCGTCGGCAGTCTGGCGCTCCAAATGGCCGAGCCGCTTATCGGTCCAGATCGAACAGCACGGCGCGACCGTACCATCGATCAGGGTTTCAAACTTGGTGAAAGGCGCTTCGCAAAAGCGTGTGGAGAGGTCGGCGCTCTTGTGCGCGTCGTGAAGGCGCGAGACGAAGAATTGCGCGCCCGCGATCTGGGTCGAGACGTTGCTTTGCGCCTCCAGCTGGCGCAGCGCTTCCAAGGCGAGGGCGGCGTTGCCGCTGCCCGCAATGAGCACGCACAGCGCCAGATTGCGAATACGGCCATCCGCGCGCCCGAACGCGCCCCAGCCGCTACGCAGCTGGTCCATCACGAAAGCGCCGGTGTCGCTCGCGCCCATAGCCGCCAACCAGTTCCACAGGTCCGGGTGATCGAGCCCGTCCGACAAGGCTTGCAGGCGCGCTTCGACCTCGACGAGGACGGCGGCTTTTGCGTCGAGAGCGGCGGCGTCCGCGTTGAGGGGCGGAAGGATGGGGGCGGTCATTCAGGAGCTCCTTTAAGGGGGTGCGCGACTTCTATTTCGGAAGTGGTTAACGCGCGCCGGGCGAGGGGGCGGGGGTGACTACGCAGAGGCGCGCCGAGCCTGAGAAACGCGGCCCGCTTTCCATCCTTTTTTGCAACCGGGTTGAACCGCGCGGGCGGCTCGTTAACACTGTCGGCCACAAGGAGAGACAACACGATGACCGACTACACTCAGATCCTGGTCGACAAGGCCGATGGCGTTGCGACGATCACGCTCAACCGCCCGGAAAAGATGAACGCCTACACCCGCACGATGGGCGCGGAGATCATGGCGGCGATGGATGATATTGATGCCGATGACGCGGTGCGCGCGGTCATCTTTACTGGCGCGGGCGAGCGTGCCTTTTGCGCGGGCGCGGATTTGACGCCCGAGGGCGGCGGGCAGGTGTTTGCCGATCCCACGCAGGTGGAGGATCTTTCCGATGAGCGCGTGCGCGATGGTGGGGGGCTGCTGACGCTTCGCCTTTTCGAAAGCACAAAGCCGCTGATCAGCGCGTGCAATGGCGTGGCGGTTGGCGTTGGGTCGACCATGCAGCTCGCGATGGACATTCGTCTGGCCAGCGAGACGGCGCGCTACGGTTTCGTCTTTGCCCGGCGCGGGATCGTGCCCGAGGCCGCATCGAGCTGGTTCCTGCCGCGTATTGTCGGGATCAGCCAGGCGCTCGAGTGGTGCTATTCGGGCCGCGTGTTCGACGCCGCCGAAGCGCACAAAGGCGGGCTGGTGCGCTCGGTCCACGCGCCGGGCGATCTGCTCGCCGAAGCGCACAGCATCGCGCGCGAGATTGCGGACAACACCTCGGCTGTATCGGTGGCGATGACGCGGGCGATGATGTGGCGCTTGATGAGCGCGGACCACCCGATGGAAGCGCACAAGATCGACAGTCGCGCGATTTACCGCCTGTCGCGCGGCAGCGACGCCAAAGAGGGCATCGCCAGCTTTCTCGAGAAACGCGCGCCCGACTATCCCGGGAAGGTCAGCGAGGACATGCCCGATTTCTACCCGTGGTGGGAGAAGCGCCCTTACGAATAGCCGCGCCTTTGAAGGGCAAGGGTGACGCAGCCACTTGCAAACGCGTGTAGTTTCATTAGTAACCAGTTTCATGAGCGACACGCTGGATACCGCCCCCCCAGACCCCCGCGCCCACGCCTCGTCAGACACGCAGCGCGATGAGCCTGCGCCCGCCATGCCGCGTCTGCGACCTGAGGCGGGGCAACTTGCGCAGTTTCTGCCCTACCAGCTTTCGGTCGCCTCCAACGCGGTGAGCGACTTGATCGCGGATCGCTATCGCGAGCGTTTTGGCCTCAAGATCCTGGAATGGCGGGTGATGGCGGTGCTGGGCGATAAGTCCGGCGTCTCGGGCTATAACGCTATGACGCAGCGCGCGCTGACCGAAGCGATCCTGACCGACAAGGTGGCGATCAACCGGGCGTGCAAGGGGCTTGAGAGCCGTGGGCTGATCGCGCGTGTCCCCAACGCCACCGATGGTCGCTCGCACCTGATGGTGTTGACTGAGGAAGGCCGCGCGATCCACGCCGAGGTGCTGCCCATGGCGCTTGAGACCGAACGCGAATTGCTCGCCGATTTCAGCGAGGCGGAACAGGGCCAATTGCGCGCGATGCTGGAACGGCTGCGCCGCAAGGTCGACGATCTCGCCTGACTTCGCAGCTGTGCAGGTCCAGCCACTGGCCCCTCAATGTAGTATCGCCAAACGAGAAAGCGGCCCGCGAAGGGGGCAATCCCTCGCGAGCCGCGTTCGGCTGAGGCGCTGGACGCGCCCCGGATCAAGGGCCTGCTTGGCTAGTTGATCAACGCGTCGTTGATCGAGCAGGCGGCGGGTCCCAGAATAACGATGAACAGCACCGGTAGAATGAACAGGATCAGCGGCACCGTCATGATCGCGGGCAGACGCGCGGCTTTTTCCTCGGCGCGCATCATGCGCTCGTTGCGGAATTCCGCCGAGAGCACCCGCAGCGAGGACGCAAGCGGCGTACCGTAGCGTTCGGTCTGGATCATGGTGGTCACCACGCCTTTGACCGCTTCGAGATCGACACGGTAGGCAAGGTTGTCGAACGCCATCTTGCGCTCGGACAGGAAAGACAGCTCAATCGCGGTCAGCGCGAATTCGTCGCCCAGCTCCGGATAAGCGCGGCCCAGTTCCTTGGCGACGCGGTTGAAGGCTGCATCGACGGTCAGACCCGCTTCGGCGCAGATAACCAGCAGATCGAGCGCGTCCGGCAGACCCTTCTGGATCTCTTTTGTCCGCTTGGTCGACTGGTTGCCGAGATAAATTTCCGGCCCCTTGTAGCCCGCAAAAAGCATCGCGCTGACGGCGCCCAGTCGCTTCATCGGGCCCCAATCGGGATAGATTTCGAACACGTAGATGGCGAGAAAACCGGCAATGCCCAGCACGACCGGCAGGATCGCGCGCAGACCTATGACGATGACCGCCAGTTCCTTGTTGCGATAACCGGCATGCGCGAGCTTTTGCTGGACCTCTTCGATCTGGCTTTGCTGCAGAACGTTGAGCTTGCCCAACTGGTCCTTGACCGCGTCGGTCGTGTCGGACTTGCGCACCAGGCTCGCGCGTTTTTTTGTGCCGCCGGTGACAATCCCGGCTTTGAGCTCTTCGCGGCGCTCGTTGAGCGCTTTGACCCGCTTGGCCATCGGATCCTTGATGGTCAGCGCGGTGTAGATCGCGAACATCACGGCCAAGGCGGCGATCGCAGCCAGCACTGTGCCGACAAAGACGACGTCAAAACCAAGAAGGTTAGGGCCTTCAGGTTGGCTGAGCACTGCCAGAGCCGCCGTGAAAGCGCTGCCATCGAGGTTAGCGAAACCAAGGGCGATGGGATGGTCAGTCATCATAGCTAATTCTCGCATCCCCATCAGATTTCGAAGCTGACCATTTTGGCCATGATACCAACGCCAATGCCCATCCAGACAAGGCCGCCAAGACCCACGACGATCAGGCGATCATCGGTGAAAAAGGTGCCCAGATAGCTTGGGTTGATCCAGTAAATCAGACCAAAGACGATGAAGGGCAGCGAGCCAACGATGTAGGCGGACGCTTTGGATTCCGAGCTCATCGCTTTGACCTTAAGCTTCATCTGCGAACGCTTGCGCAGCACGTCAGCCAGGTTCGACAGCGTTTCCGCGAGGTTGCCACCGGTCTCGCGCTGGATCGCAAGAGTGATGCAGAAGAAATTGAACTCGGGAATGCCAAGCCGATCAGCGGTTTCCTGAAGCGAATCTTCCATCGTCTTACCGATCTTGATGCGCTCCACGATGCCTTTGAATTCGATCCCCACCGCGCCGGGCACTTCTTGCGCCACCACTGAAAGCGTCTCGGTCACCGGCAGACCGGAGCGTAGGCCGCGAACCAGCAATTCGATGGCATCGGGGAATTTGGAATTGAATTCGTTCGTCCGCCCGCTGATCATGAAGCCGATCACCAGATGCGGAATACCCGCACCGATCAGCAGCCCTACGCCCAGGGACAAAAGAAGCGCGCCCGATTGCAAGTACACCAGCACGGTGAACACAATCGCCAGTCCGACCGACGCGTAGATATATTGCGAGACGGTGAAGTTGCGGCCCGTGCGATCAAGGCGATTGGCCAGAGCGTCGAGCTGCGACCCGGACCCTGCGACCTTATAGGTCTTGGGTTTGCGAGCCGCGATCGCTTTCTTGAACTGCGATTCCACCTTTGCGTCGGTGCTGTCCGAGTGGCGGAAGCGCAGCGCTTCAACGCGCCGCTTCTGCGCCGTCGCCGCGCCGGAATTGGCGACCAGCGCGTACACTCCGACCAATATGCCGAAAATCACCAAGGTGATGAGCAGAGTTTGGAAGATATCCATCGAATTGCGTCCTGCTTTAACCCTGTGCCAATGCCTTGCGATAAGCTAAGCGGAACGCGGCTTTGTGTGTCAGCCGCGCGCCCGCAAACGCTTATTCCGAAGGCGCGGCTTCCTTGTCCTTCTTGGCCAAAAGGCTCTTGAAATCGAAGCCGCCGAGCAGCGATTTCTTCTCCTGGCCGGCCATTGCCTCTTCGAGGTCTTCCTCGCTCGCGCCCAGGATGCGTTCAGCGACCTGTTTGATGGCGGCGGTGGCTTTGCTCGACTTGTTGGCCTCGACAAACACCTGACCAAGCTTGGCGGCGTTGGCGGCGGCTTTGCCGTCAAACGGGATGACAAAGTCGATCTTGCGCTCGATCGAGGCTTCGAAATCGGCTTTGCTGATCTCGGCGTTTCCGGGCTGCACCTTGTTGGCGACAACCATCGGGTGCGCGTGCGGCGCGTTTGCCTTGAGCCACGACAGGATGCGGATCGTATCGCGCGCTGAGGCGAGCGTGAATTCGCAAGCCAGCAGAACCAGATTCACATCCGCCAGCAATTGCGGGAAGTTGATCAGCATATTGCGAGGCATATCGATCAGCGTCATTTCAAACGCCTGACGAAACTCCTCTTCGAGCTGCACAAAGGCGGACCCATCCGTCATCAGCGGCTGGTTGATCGGCGCTTCGGCCGACAGGATCGACAGATTGTCGTTCGCGCGGATCATGGCGCGTTCGATGAACAGGCCGTCGATGCGGCTGGGATTGTCGATCGCGTCGGTCAGACCGCGTCCTGGCTCAAGATCGAGCGCGAGCGCGTCGGTGCCAAAGTGCACGTCGAGGTCGAGCAAAGCGGTCGGCGAGTTATGCGTGTCGCTGAACAGCCACGCCAGCGAGGTCGCCAGCATCGAAGCGCCAACGCCGCCGCGCGTGCCGACAACTGCGGTAGAGATGTGGCGCTTGACCGAGCTGTCATCGCCCGCTTTGGGCGCGGTGAACACGGCCAGAGCTCCGTTGAGCGCGTCGTGCACTTGCTGCGCGGAAAGCGGTTTGAGCAGATAGTCGTGGATGCCGCTGGAGAGCAGATCGCGATAGAGGCGCACATCGTTGACCTGACCGATCGCGATCACGACCGTGCCGGGCTCGCACACTTCAGCCAGAGCGTTGATATCGTTGAGCGGATCGCCGCTTTCCGACAGATCGACCAGCAGGATTGCGGGCGAGGCGCTGACCGAAAGCGACTGGATCGCGTTGCGAAGGCCGCCTTTGTTGCACTTTTCAGGCTGCCAGCCCATCTCGATGACAACTGGACGCAGAACGTCGAGCGCGCTGTCATCGCAGATATAGGCAGCAAAGGGATCGCGGTTACCCGGAAGACCCGATTTCCATGGAGCGTTCATATCATCAGTCCCCTTCTTAGTTGCCGCCGCCAGGTGCGGCATCGCGATAGGCGCCAATGGCCTTGGTTGCGGTCGCAATGACGTTCTCGCCGTCACCCTTCTTGCCTTCGAGAAGGTCTTCGGAATCAGCGACCATCGCGGCGATGTTGCTGTTTATCGAGCAGCCATATCCAGGGCTGGTCGCGTTCAGGTAATTCATGTCCGACTTGGCCGACCAATCGGGGCAACCGGGCACTTCAGCGCTCGAGCGCGTGATCACGACGCGCGCCTGTCCAGCCTGCAAAAAGCCGGTGGTGGTGGGCGCGGTGTTGCTGACAATCAGGCCATAGCGTCCGGCCAGATCGTTGATTGCGTTGGTGACCGCCGGGTTCGAACCGGGATCTTCGATCGCGATGCGGTCGCCATAGCGCAGGTCCATCGCTTCGAACCAACCGTTCAGGCGAACCTGTTCGGTAACGGGCAGGCCGCTCGAAATGGTTGCGACGTCCAGCGTGAAGTTCTGGCGCGAGACCACCGGCTGTTTCAGGCTGTATAGCGAGTTGTTGGTCGCCATGCCGCCACAACCGGCGAGCGTCAGGCCTAGCGCGGCCGCTACCATAAGCTTGCTCGCTGTTTTGACGGGGGAGGCTTTTGCGTTTTGCATCGTCATTTCCTTTTCCATCGCGCGGGCGCTTAGAGGCTAAAGCCGGGTGTTGCGGCTTCGGCGGTGCGGTTCTTTTTCTTCTTCGATCTTTTGGAGACGCGGTTGTTCTTGGTCGAAGAACTGGCGCGCATCGCGTCATCCGGGTTCACGCGGCTGATGCCGGGCGCGGGCGCCTCGGACTCAGCGGCGGTCGGGCCGGGGCGTTCTTCACCCGAAACGCCCGATTGCTCCTGGAAGCCAAGCAGTTGCTCGAATTCGTTGGTCGTGTGGAAACCATCGGTCGGCAGCTTGATATCACGTGCGTTCGCCGGTTTGACGAGGAACGGGGTGACAATGATCACCAGTTCGGTCTCGCCGCGGTTGAACTGACGCGAACGGAACAGATTGCCCAGGATCGGCACATCGCCGAGGCCCGGAGCCTTGTCGATCGCGTTTTGCGAGTTGTTGCTCATCAGGCCTGCGATCATAAAGCTCTGGCCCGAACCCAGCTCGACCGTCGTTTCGGTCCGGCGAGTGGTGAGGGCGGGAACCTGGAAGCCGTTGAGCACGATCGCGCCTTGGCTCGAGAGCTCGGAAACCTCGGGACGCACGCGGATCGAAATCCGGCCATTGGCGAGCACGGTTGGGGTGTAGCTCAAGCTGACGCCGAAGTTACGATACTGGATCGCGACGTTGCCCAGGCCCTGAGAGATCGGGATCGGGAATTCACCGCCAGCGAGAAATTCCGCCGTCTCGCCGGAAAGCGCAGTCAGATTGGGCTGTGAAAGCGTCGTGATGAGACCGATGCGCTCGGCGATATCCAGAGCGCCGATCATGTCGAGGCCGAACAAACGGCCAAGACCCGCCAGTGACGTACCCGCCGCTGTCGAATCGACGGCAGCGCCAACGACATTAACCGGGTTGCCATTAGCATCGACGATAATGTTGCCGTTCGCACCGACGACCGGGGCGGCCAGAACCGGGTTTCGGACGCCTGCTCCGACGGCAAGAGGGCCGTTACGAATATCAAAGGCCTGATTGCCGCCAAGCGAGCGCCCTGTGCCGACCGCCCCGCGAAATCCGCCGGTTGAGGCGTCGAAGGTGGTGAGGTTCCCGCCGATGTTGCGAACGAGGCTGCGGCTGACTTCGGCGAATTTGACTTGCAGATTGACCTGAAGCGGCGTCGCCGTTTTGAGGCGCGTGATCACATTCGATCCCCCGCCAAGGAAGGCCTGCACCAGACGTTCCGCTTCAGCGGCGTCTTCCGGCGCAGCGACCGTTCCGGTCAGCAGCACAGTGTTCGATCCCATCGTCGCCACATTGACCTTGGCGCGCGGCATGGCGAGCGCGAGCATCTGGTCGATGCTGTCAATGTTGTTGCCAACGCGGACATTGGCCGACCAGATGATGTCGCCGGCCTTGTTGCTGGCGTAGATCGTGGTCTGGCCACCAGCGCGGGCAAAGACATACAATTGGCGTTGCGATTTTATCTGCACATCGGCGACGTTGTCGTTCGAGACGAACACGTCGGCCATCTGCCCCGGTACGCTCACGAGCTCGCCGCGACCGATCGACAGGACGATGTCCTGCGACGGGCTGATGATCTGTTGAGCGGTCGCCGTTGTCGTTGCTGCTCCGCTGAGCGGCGCGAGTGCGAGCCCGGCGAGCAGTAGGCTAAGCTTGGATTTGCGTTTCATAATACGCCCCTTGCTGGGTTCCCCGTTGGTATTCCGGCTCACCGCTGGTGCGGCGCGCTGACTGTGCAGCAGCCTTTGAAAATCGAATGCCATGATCATTTGCCCCTGGTTACTTGATCAGCGCGCTGGTCGCGGCCGCTGCGGTGCTGCCCGCATCGCGAGCGCCCTGAGCTTGCGCGTCGACCACATTGCCCGCTGCGTTGGCCACATCGCCCGAGCGGCTGTTCACCGGCACTTCGCGGGCGGCGCGACCACGGATCACGCGAACCACGGGCCCCGTTTGACCAGCACCCGACAGGTTGCGGCCCGATGCTTTGGCCGCAGCCAGAGCGCGCGCTTGCGCAAGTCTGGCAGCCCGCTCGGCTTCCTCCCGGCGACGGCGCGCAGCGGCTTCGTCTTCGGGCAGCGTCTTACGCTGGAAGCGTGAGACATCGCCGCCCGTCTGGAAGGTCGAGCCCTTGTCGACCGGCATGCCCATCGCGGTGCGAAGGATACGCTCTTCTTCTTCCGGCGAAGCGTCGTCCGGGATCTCGATTTCACCCGAAGCAATGGCGCGTTCCAATTCGGCCTGGTTGTCCGCGATCGAGCGCAGCGACAGGCTCATCGTGCCCAGCGTTTGCGCCACTGCGACTTTTTCGGCCAGTTTCGGCGTCACTTCGAGCGTAACGGTGCGCGAGGTGCTGACTTTCGTCTTGCCCGTTTCGGCGTTCTCTTTCTTCTCGGTGCGTTGGTCGGTCGCCAGCACACGCATATTGCGGAGCACGGTTTCCGAAATCTTGAGCGGGCGTCCCTCGCCGCTGACCGTCTGCGTCAGGATAAGGTCGACGCGGTCACCCGGGAACACAAAGCCAGCCACACCCGTGCGGACCGAAACCGGCACCGTCACGGCGCGCATGCCCGGCCCAAGCGCCGCAGCGAGGAAGCCACGATCGCCCGGGCTCACCAGCGACCCCATCGTCACCGGCTCGCCAGCGGTGATGGGGAAGCGCACAACCGTGCCGAGCAGCGAATCAAGCTGGGCGTTGCCTTCGATGTAGTAGGCGTCCTGCACCAGCTCTTCGGGCCATTGCTGGAAACCCATCGCGTCCGCGCTGATGATCGTGCCCACCGGTAGAGCGCGGTTGGCGACCAGCACCTTGGGGCCGACCGGTTTCGGGGGCGCGGCTTCCGCTTGCGGGGCGGCGCTGCCCATGAACATGCTACGCGCTGCAAAGGCGGTGCCGACCGCAATGATCAGCGCTCCAAGCAGCAGTACGAGTTTCTTCCTATCCATGGCTCTTCAAGCCCCCTCGTTTTCGGCCCAAATTGATTGGCGGGCGGGTATGGTTTCGTGGAGTACGTCTGAATTGGTTAAAATCGGGTTCACTGCGCATCGCCTTATGCGGACGGTGCAGCGGTAAGGATGGGCAGATAGGTCCAGCCCAGCACCCACAGCCCGCCTGCGGAAATCGCGACGCCATAGGGCAAGGTGCCCGGTGTCTTGGGTTTGAAGACGACGCGGCGGATGACGAAGCCGATCGCGACGCCCCCACCGACAAACGCCATGACAAGCAGCAGGTTGAGAAAAGCCATGGGGGTGAACCACAAGGCAATCGCGCCCAGCAGCTTTACGTCTCCGCCGCCCAACAGGCCCATCGCGAACAAAGCGGCAAAGGCCCAGAAGACAACAAAGGCGAGACCCAGCTGGATCACGATATCCGGCCACAGCGCCATGCCCGACGCAATCCAGAACACCGGCGCGCCCACGGCGATGGCGATATTGAGCCAATTGGCGATCTTGCGTTCGCGGATATCGCTGATGGCGGCAAAAATCAGCGCGATTGCCAAGCCTACCAGCAAGCCGTATTTGAGAATTTCCATCGTTCAAGCCCCCGAAAAGACTGTCGCGTGTCAGCGCATCGGCGCCCGGTTCGCGTGTCTTCATCGAGGTGCTACAGACGAGTGCTTACCAAAAAGTAACCAAGGCTGGAGTGACCCCATTAGCAACGAGACGACAACGGCTGATCCGGATTGCGGAGCGCTCGCCAGCTCGGTTCCAGGGCAGGGCGCAGCGATAGACCGGCGCGCTATTCCTGCGCACGCGGCTGAGCGGATGGACACGCTGGCCGATGGTCACGCAGTGCGGCGGATTGATTGGCCCGGCGCTAAGGCGGTCGCGAAAGAAGGTGCGCGCGGGTCGATCCTGTTTTTCCCGGGGCGCGGCGACCATTACGAAAAATATCTTGAAAGCCTTGAGGAATGGCACCGCGCGGGCTGGCGGGTGACCGCGTTTGACTGGCGCGGGCAGGGCGGCAGTGGGCGCTTGGGCAAAGACGCGGTGACCGGCCATGTCGAGGATTACGCGGTCTGGATCGAGGATCTGGCCTATCTATGGGAGGCATGGGTCAAGGAGACGCCGGGCCCCCATGTCCTGATCGCGCATTCGATGGGCGGCCACTTGGCGCTGCGCGCTCTGGCTGAGCGGCGTGTTGCTCCCGACGCCGCCGTGCTGTCTGCGCCGATGCTGGGCTTTCACACGCCGCCTTTGCCGCTGGCGATGCTGCACGGTGTCGCGCGCATGATGAACATGTTGGGCGATCCCACGCGGCAGGCGTGGAAATGGAGCGAGAAGCCCGGCGAAATCCCGCAAAGGCGCGAAATGCTGCTGACCCATGATCGCGAGCGTTACGCGGACGAACAATGGTGGAGAGACACGCGCCCCGAACTGGTGATGGGCCCCGCAAGCTGGCGCTGGGTCGAGCGTGGCTACGAATCGCTGCGCCGACTTGAGGCTCCCGGCGTGATGGAAGGTATCGAGACCCCCATCCTGATCCTGTCGACCACCATCGATAAACTGGTCAGCCACGCCGCCAACACCCGCGCCGCTGATCGTTTGCCCAAGGGCGAGATGGTGGAGTTCGGCGAAGAGGCGCACCACGAAATCCTGCGCGAGGTTGACAAGGTGCGCGGGCGCGCAATGGCGGCGGTGGCGGAATTTCTGGACCGGACAGCGCCCGCCTCATGACGGACTTGGCCATGACTCAGACGCTTTACGATTTCGCCGTCATCGGAGCCGGGATTGCGGGCGCCAGCCTCGCCGCTGAGCTTGCCGAGCACGCGCACGTCATCGTGCTGGAGGCGGAAGAGGCGCCGGGCTACCACTCGACCGGGCGATCCGCGGCGTTCTGGGACGAATGCTATGGCGGACCGGGCGTTGTGCCGCTGACGCTGCCATCGGGCGCGTACCTGCGCGAACACGGCTTTCTGCGCGAGAGCGGGGCGCTCTATATCGGGCGCGCGCAAGACAAGAGCGCGATGGACGCGTTTTTGCGCTCTTATGCCGAGACGGGCGTGACGATTGAACGGCTTGGCCGCGAGGAACTCGCCGCCCGCGTGCCCCGCACCCGTGAGGAATGGTGCGACGCGGTCTGGGAACCGGCCTGCGCCAATATCGACGTGGCCGGGCTGCACCAGCACTATCTAAAACGGCTGAAGGTTGGCGGCGCGCGGCTCGTCTGCCGTGCGCAGGCCACCGATCTTGCGCGCGAGGCGGGCGGATGGCGTATCACCACGCAAGACGGCGAGACACATCGCGCGGCTCAAGTCATTAACGCCGGCGGAGCGTGGGCCGATCCCATTGCCAGCCTCGCCGGGGCCAGGCCGCTGGGCATCCAACCCTACCGCCGCACCGTCGCGCAGCTGCGCGTGGACCCGGCCGCGCCTGACTCGTTGCCGCTGGTGATTGACATCAATGGCGGCTTCTACTTCAAGTCCGACAATGGCCGCTTGTGGCTCAGCCCGCACGACGAGAACCCCAGCGCCCCGTGCGACGCCGCGCCCGAAGAGATGGACGTCGCGCTCGCCATCGACCGGTTTCAGACGGCAACCAATTGGCGGATCGAAGCGGTCGAGCGCAAATGGGCGGGCCTGCGCAGTTTTTCGCCGGACCGACTGCCGGTTTACGGACCCGATCCAGAAGTGGACGGCTTCATCTGGTTCGCGGGACAAGGCGGCTTTGGCATCCAGACCTCGCCCGCAGCCGCACGTTTGGCGGCGCAAATCATCCTCGGGCACGAGCGCGATGCGATGACCGCCGCGATTGACGCTGCGACCTATTCGCCCGCGCGCTACGCCCGCAAACCGCTTGCGAAAGCTGGCTAGCCAGGGGCCAACAATTCGCTAAGGTCACCTTTGTTAAGCCAACCAAATCGGGGAGAAAAGCATGGCTCATAAGTTTGAAATCTACAAAGACAAAGCGGGCGAGTTCCGCGTGCGCTTCAGCTACAATTCCGAAGTGATGTTCTCAACGCAGGGCTATTCGTCGAAGTCGAGCGCGCAAAACGCGATTGATTCGATCAAGAAAAACGGACCCGACGCGCCGACCGAAGACAACACTTAAGCGGTCGTTTTCGATAGAGACAAAAGCGGGCGTGCCCTTCGCGGGGCGCGCCCGTTTTGCGTTGGTCTTTGTAAGGTCGGCTGGGTTTAGCCCTCTGCCGCGATGCGGTTTGCCTCGTCGCTGGCGAGTTTATCGACGCGTTCGTTTTCGGGGTGGCCGGAATGCCCTTTGACCCAGTTCCAGCTTACCTCATGCCGCGCCGCCGCCGCGATCAACTCATGCCACAGATCGGCGTTGCGCACCGGTTTCTTGCTAGCGGTGACCCAGCCGCGCTTCTTCCAGCCTTCGACCCATTTGGTGATCCCGTCGAGCACGTATTTGCTGTCTGAATAAAGCTCGACGTCGCATGGCTCGGTCAGGGCGGACAGGCCCTTGATCACGGCGGTCATCTCCATTCGGTTGTTGGTGGTGTCCGCCTCGCCGCCCGAAAGCTCTTTTTCATGGGGGCCGAGCCGGAGCAACGCGCCCCAGCCGCCGGGGCCCGGATTGCCCTTGCACGCTCCGTCGGTGAAGATCGAAACCTGTTTTCTCTGGTTTGTCATAGCGCTTCTATTGCCAACCTCGCGTCCTCACGCAAACAGCCCGGGGCCGATTTCGTCGTATACTTTCCATCGCGCGGCAAATTGCATCGGGTCTTTCTTTATGACCAGAGCGTCCTCGGGCGTGTCGAGCCAGTCTTCCGCGCGGCTGGCGACAAAGCGCAGCACCGCTCCTTTGGCGATCTCAGGCAAAAGCGCGCGTTCAGTGTCGGTAAGCGCACGCACGCTTTCATAACCCTCAATCACCGCCGCGCCCAGATCGGGCACGTAGTGATTGTTCGCGTCAAAGCTCCACGCCGCATGCGTCACCGCAAGGTCCAGCGCCATCGCGCCGGTGCAGGCAAAGTAGAAATCGATCAGGCCCGTCACCTCGCTGCCCAGCATCAGGACGTTGTCGGGAAACAGATCCGCGTGGATTTGCGCTGTCGGCAGCGCCGATAGGTCGAGATTGGCGGCCTCGCGCGCCGGGCCCAGCATCGCGGGCAGATCGGCGTGGATCGAGGCCAGCCCCTTCTCGCCGCACACTTCGAGCGTGGCGAGATTATCGTTAAAACCCATCGTGTTGGCGCGGTTGCGCGGGAAGCCGGCGCTCGCCTGATGCACGCGGGCCAGCACCGCGCCCACGCTGCGCGCCTGGGTGACGGTGGGCTGGGTGGGGGAGACGCCGGGGAGAAACTCGATCAGCGCGACCGCCTTGCCGTGCTCCATCCGAAAAGCCGCGCCCTCGCGGTCGTGGATCGTGCGCGGGACGGGGCAACCAGCGGCGGACAAATGGTCGAGCAGGCCGAGGAAATAGGGTAGATCTTCAAGCTCGATCCGGCGTTCGTACATGGTCAGTATGAACCGCGCGCCCGCGCCACCAGCGCCGGTCGTCTCGATCAGCCAGTTGGAATTGGAGATACCCTCCGCGATCCCCTTGGCCGAGACCAACTCGCCGACATCGTAGCGCGCGATCAGCGCCGCCAGCTCCTCAGCGCCCAGATGCGTGTACACCGCCATGCGAACGGACCCGCGCGCCTATTCGGTGAGGATGCGCGGCAGTTTGAACACCATCTTTTCTTCAGTGGTGGTGATGGTCTGCTCTTCGATGGGGCGCAGGGTGGCAAGCGCATCGACCACTTCGCGCACCAGCACTTCGGGCGCGCTGGCCCCGGCGGTTAGACCAACGGTCTGAACACCGTCGAGCCAGGCGGGATCGATTTCAGAAGCGCGCAGGATCAATTTGCCCGGTGTGCCCAATCGCTCAGCAACCTCGACAAGGCGCAGCGAGTTCGAGGAATTGGGCGAGCCAACCACCAGCACAAGGTCGCAATCCTTCGCCAGTTCCTTGACCGCCGCCTGACGGTTCGACGTCGCGTAGCAGATGTCTTCCGCCTTGGGCCCCTTGATGTTGGGATAGCGCCATTCCAGCGCGTCGATCACCTCGCGCGTGTCATCAACGCTCAGCGTGGTCTGCGTGATATAGGCAAGCGCATCGTCGGCATCGAAAGGCAGCTTGTCGACATCTTCGATGTTCTCGACCAGCGTCATCTGGCCCGGCTCCACCTGGCCCATCGTGCCGATCACCTCGGGGTGGCCCTGGTGGCCGATGAAGATGATGTGCCGGTCCTTTTCGATCAGGCGTTCAGCCTGGCGGTGCACTTTGGAAACCAGCGGGCAGGTCGCATCGACATAGAGCATGTTGCGACGCTCGGCCTCGGCGGGGACCGATTTGGGCACGCCATGCGCGCTGAAGACGACCGGTGCGTCGGTTGGCACTTCATCGAGTTCCTTGACGAAAATCGCGCCTTTGGCCTTGAGCCCTTCGACCACATATTTGTTGTGCACGATCTCATGGCGCACGTAGACCGGCGCGCCGTAGCGTTCGAGCGCCTTTTCCACGATCTCAATCGCGCGGTCGACCCCGGCGCAAAAGCCGCGCGGCGCAGCGATCAAAAGCTTGAGCGGGGTCATGTCCTTGGGTCCGCCCTCAGGCTGGCCAAGCGTCGAGTCAGGAAACGGTGCGTTCATGTCAGCCCCTCTAGCGCTTTGTGCTCGCCCCCGCTAGGGCATGCGCGCGCCTCTTTAGACGCACGAATTTTGGATCAAGGACGGTTTTCGCATGAATTTTCGCACACGAGTGCTCGCGGGTCTCGCTGCCACCGCCGCTTTGGCGGGTTGCGCGCGCGAAGGGGAACTGGTGGTCACGCAAGGGGTGGGGATCACGGCGGTCCTGACCTCGTGCCCGGCGGTGGGCATTCCCGATTACACCGGCGACATCACCACCTTCCAGGGCGAACAGCCTGTTGCCTCCGCGCTCGACGTCAGCGCGGCGATGACGAACCTGCGTTCCACCTGCAACGACAGCGGCGAAAACGTCTATTCCGAGGCGAGCTTTGATGTAGTCGCCCGCCGCCAGAACACCAGCGGCGCGCGCACGGTAACGCTGCCCTATTTCGTGACGGTCCTGCGCGGCGGATCCGCCGTTGTGACCAAGCGCGTGGGCGAAGTGACGCTGACCTTTGCCGATGGCGCCGCGCGCGCCACGGCCACCGGGAAAGCGGGCAGTTTCGTCAACCGCGCCTCGGCCACTTTGCCAGAGGACATTCGCGAAAAGATAACGCGCAAGCGACGACCCGGCGATGTGGACGCCGCGCTTGATCCGCTGGCGGATACCGAAGTGAAAGCGGCGATTGCGCGCACCCGGTATGAAATGCTGGTCGGCTTTCAGCTGACCGAAGACCAACTGAAATACAACGTCACGCGTTGATTGTGTGAGCCGCCCATCCGGGCGGCATCCTCGGGGCTGTTCCCTCCACTTCGCTGCGGGGCCCCTGCGGACGCCCGGTCGGGCTTGCGGTCGCTGGCGCGACCGATCAGGCTCAGGTTAACGCGCGAACTCCGTGAGAATTGTGATGACTGACACCACTTTGTACAAAACCTATGCGGCCGTTGTCGAAAGCGCGCTTGGCGAACTCGTTGCCTCTGGCGATCTACCGGAGGGCACCAGCTTTGAACGCGTCACGGTCGAGCCGCCGCGCGATCCTTCGCATGGCGATCTGTCGACCAACGCGGCGATGGTTCTGGCCAAATCGGCCAAAAGCAACCCGCGCGCGCTTGCTGAGGCGATCACCCCCAAACTGACCGCGCACCCGCTCATCACCAGCGCCGAGATTGCCGGGCCCGGCTTCATCAACATTCGTCTGGACACCGCTGCGTG
Source organism: Pseudomonadota bacterium (assembly GCA_039033515.1). Taxonomy (GTDB): domain Bacteria; phylum Pseudomonadota; class Alphaproteobacteria; order Sphingomonadales; family Sphingomonadaceae; genus Erythrobacter. The sequence continues at coordinate 140,056 of JBCCCM010000004.1, read as the reverse complement.
GCTGGATGAACTGCGCGCTATCGCGACACTGGGCGAGGATTATGGGCGCAGCGCCATGGGAGCGGGCAGCACCGTCAACGTCGAATACGTCTCCGCCAACCCGACCGGGCCGATGCATATGGGCCATTGCCGCGGCGCGGTGGTGGGCGATGCGCTCGCCAGCCTGCTCGAATTTGCCGGCCACGACGTGATCCGCGAATATTACATCAACGACGCGGGCGCACAGGTGGATACGCTCGCGCGTTCCGCACACCTGCGTTACCGCGAAGCCTTGGGCGAGGATATAGGGACGATCCCCGAAGGCCTCTATCCCGGCGACTATCTGGTGCCCGTGGGCAAGGCGCTCGCCGATCAGTTTGGCGACCAATATGTGGGCGCGGATGAAAGCGAATGGCTCATCGTCTTCCGCACCGCTGCGGTCGATCAGATGATGGCGCTCATCAAATCCGATCTCGCTTTGCTTGGCATTGAGCACGACGTTTTCGCGTCCGAAGCCGCGCTGCACGCCGCCGGTAAACCCGACGAGGCCGAGGCTTGGCTGCGTGCGCACGATCTGGTCTATGACGGCGTTCTCGAAGCGCCCAAAGGTAAGGCCCCACCCGAAGACTGGGAGCCGGTGGAGCTGCCGCTGTTCCGCTCGACCAAATATGGCGATGATCAGGATCGCCCGATCAAGAAGTCCGACGGCAAATGGACCTATTTCGGCGCTGACCTTGCCTATCACATGGAAAAGGCCGCCAAGGCCGACGCGCTAATCGATATCTGGGGCGCGGACCACGCGGGCACAGTCAAGCGGATCAAGGCCGCCGTCGCCGCCCTGTCCGAAGGGAAGGGCGAGGCCACGCCCTTCGACGTAAAGCTCGTCCAGATGGTGCAGTTGATGCGCGCGGGCGAGCCGGTGAAGATGTCCAAACGCTCGGGCAATTTCATCACAATCGCCGACATGGTGGATGAACTTGGCAAAGACGTCGCCAAGGATATCATCCGGTTCACCATGCTCACGCGCAAGCCTGAGGCGCAGATGGACTTTGATTTCGCCAAAGTGGTCGAAGCGTCAAAGGACAACCCGGTCTATTACGTCCAATACGCGCACGCCCGCATCCAGCGCTCGCTGCGCAAGGCCACGGATGAACACGCCATTGCGCCCGACGCCAGTGAAATCAATCGCTTGGCCAATGACGAGATCGACCTGATCCGCCGGGCCGCGCAATTCCCGCGCGAAATCGAAGCCGCCGCCAGAGCGCGCGAGGCGCACCGGATCGCGTTCTATCTGTTCGATCTCGCCTCGGATCTGCACGCCCTCTACACCGCCGGAAACAAAGACACCCAGAAGCGGTTCATCTTGGAACACGATAAGGGTTTATCCGGAGCAAGACTTTTCCTCGTCGAGGCAATCGGGCAGGTGTTACGCAATGGGTTAGGCGTGTTAGGCGTCGAAGCGGTTGATTCCATGTAACAGCGGAGGCCTTGCGGTGGGAGCCGGGGGCGAGCGCGGGCAAGAGTAAGGGGCCTGTCTTGTGATTATCGAGGCGGAGTATAACGAAATCGAGAGCAGCGGCGATGAGCTGGACTTCGCCGAGCCGGACAGTCTGCCATGGCTGGAAGCGGACGAAGACGACAGCGATGCGGGCGGTGTCGACAAGACGCAGATGCTGGCCTTCATCGCGCTGCTCGCGGTCGTCGGCCTTAGTCTGGTCGGCGCGATCTACCTCGTTTCCAATTACAATCGCGGCCCGGTGGCCGTGGCCGATGGCAGCCTGATCGAAGCGCCTGAGGGCCCATACAAGACCCGCCCGGATCAATCGGGTGGCAAGCAATTTGACGGCACTGACGATGTCGCGCCGGGCATTGGCCAGGGCCGCGCGCCCGATGGCCGCATGGCCGAGGATACGGGCGCGGGCTCAGGCGACGGCGACCTAAACGTCGCGATGCCGCCTATTGGCGGAGGTGCGACGCGCGTCGCCGGGGCGGCGGGTTCTGGCGAAACTCCGGACACCGCGTCAGCTGAGGCGGCTGCCAAAGTGGCATCGAAAAGCGCAGCCACTTCCACAGCACCGTCAAGCGCACAAGTCAGCGGTGTCGGCGTGCAAGTGGGGGCTTACAGCTCACGCGCGCGGGCCCAGCAAGGGTGGAACACGTTGCGCGGTCAATCCTCGGCGCTGGCCAAGGTGAAAAACCGCATCCTCGAAGGCACGGTCGATGGCAGCGCGGTGTTCCGTTTGCAGGCGGTCGCGCCCACGCTGAGCGAGGCGAAAGCCCTGTGCAGCACGCTGCGCGGGCAGGGCATCGATTGCCAGGTTAAGCGCTGATCCTGGTCCAGCCGGGGAGCGGGAACGCATCCGTCGCGCGAATTTGGACGCTTTTGCACCCGTTTTGCCCCAATTTTTGCGCTTTTGCGTGGTTACCGCGCTTGCCTGAGCCCCGCGCGCCTTTACCCTTTCAGGTATGACACCTGCGATTTTCGGATGTTCTGGCCTAACGCTGACCGCGGATGAGCGCGCGTTTTTCCGCGAGGCGGATCCGGCCGGCTATATTCTGTTTGGCCGCAATTGCGACAATCCGGAACAGCTGCGCGCGCTGACCGATGATCTGCGCGCCCTTCACGGTCGCGACCGGCTGCTCATTTCGATGGATCAGGAAGGGGGCCGGGTCGCGCGCCTGCGCCCGCCGCATTGGTCACCCTATCCCGCGGGCGAAGCGTTTGACCGGCTCTACGCGCTCGCGCCCGCCAGCGCGATCGAAGCCGCGCGCGTCGGCGGGGAAGCGATGGCGCTGGAGCTTTCCGCCATGGGCATCACGGTGACCTACCACCCGCCCCTCGACCTGCGCCAGCCGGGCGCGCACGATGTGATCGGCGACCGCGCGCTGGGTTCCGAGCCAATGCAGATCGCGGCGCTGGGCCGCGCGATCCTTGATGGGCTCGCGCGCGGGGGTGTGACGGGCTGTGTCAAGCATATGCCGGGCCATGGCCGCTCGATGGTCGACACGCATAAGGAAGTGCCCACGGTGCGCGAAAGCGCGGCGGAGCTGGAGCACGACATCGCTCCGTTCCGCTCGCTCAATTCGGCCAAGATCGGGATGACGGGTCATCTGATCTTTCCGGTCTGGGACGCGGAAAACCCCGCGACACTTTCCTCCACGATTATCCGCGATATCATTCGCGGCGCCATCGGCTTCGACGGGCTGCTGCTCACCGACGATATCGACATGGAAGCGCTGTCGGACAGCATCCCGCAGCGCAGCCGCCGCGCGATTGAGGCGGGCTGCGATATCGTGCTGAATTGCTGGGCAAAGATGGACGATATGGCGGGCATCTGCGACGTCCTGCCCGCTATGTCCGACGCCGCAGCCGCGCGTTTGGATGCGGCGCTCGAAGGGACGCGGATCGCGCCTTCGATTGCCGCTGAACAAGGCGAATTGCTGGCCAAGCGCGACGCTCTGCTGGCCCTGGCGGAGCCAGCCGCGTGACGGGCCGCGACGACGAAACCGAGCTCAGCGCCGATCCGAGCGCGGACGCCGAACGCGACCTAACGACGACTGAGACGGACCAGAGCGCGCCGGGCTTTATGTTCACCGGCGGCTCGGCGGGGCGGTCCGAACCCACCGCTGAAAGCTGGGATGAGGACGCCCCGGCGAGCAAGCCAGACAACGCCAAGCTCTATCTGGAGCTTGATGGATGGGAGGGGCCGCTTGATCTGCTGCTCGATCTGGCTCGGCGGCAAAAGGTTGATTTGCGCCAGATCTCGATCCTCGCGCTGGTCGACCAATATCTGAGCTATATCGAGCAAGCGAGCGACCTCAAGCTCGAAGTCGCTGCCGATTATCTCGTGATGGCGGCGTGGCTGGCCTACCTTAAATCCGCGCTGCTTTTGCCAAAGGATGAACAGGAAGATCCCAGCCCCGAAGAGCTCGCGCTGCGGCTGCAATTGCGACTGGCGCGGCTCGGCGCGATGCGCGAGGCGGCGGCGCGCTTGATGGCGCGCGATCGGACCGGGCGCGACATCTTTTTGCGCGGGAAACCCGAGGGATTGCGGATTGATCGCAAGACTTTGTGGAAGTCGGACGCCTATTCGCTGATCCAGGCCTATGGGCAGGTCAAGGCGCGCACCGCGCCGCGCATCTATCACGTCGCGGATCGCCCGGTGATGACGTTGGACAGCGCGCTTGACCGGGTGTCAGCGATGCTGGGTGTGAGCGTCGAGTGGATGGAAATCCGCGACTTTCTGCCGCCGCACGCCAACCCCGAATTGCGCAAATCCGCGCTCGCATCGAGCTTCGTCGCGGCGCTCGAACTGGCGCGGCTCGGGCGCGCGGAGATCGCGCAGGAGGGCGCCTTTGCGCCATTGCGCATCCGGCGGCTGAAACAAGCGGCGCAAAGCCAGCCGCCTCAAATACAATCGGCGCCATTATGAGCGATCCGGCGCTTGATACGCAGGTTCCAAGCGAGCCGGAAGGCGATGGCACCGGCGCGCGGCGCTCGCCGGACGAGATTGAATGCGCTCTTGAAGCAACCCTGTTCGCCACCGAAGAACCGATGACGGTCGAGCAACTCGCCGTCCATCTCGGCGATCTTGCGAACAGCGAAGTGCGCGATGGGCTGCGCGCGCTATCGGAGCACTACGCGGATCGCGGGGTGCGGCTGGTGGAGCGGGGCAAGCGCTGGCATTTTGAAACCGCGCCCGATCAGGCGCATCTGCTCCGCCGCGAAAAGGAGCAGGTTCGCCGCCTCAGCCGCGCGGCGACCGAAGTGCTCGCGATCATCGCCTATCACGAACCGGTCAGCCGTGCGGACATCGAATCGATTCGCGGGGTCCAGACCGCCAAGGGCACGCTCGATGTGTTGCTGGAGGCGGGGTGGATCAAGCTTGCGGGCCGACGCGAAGTGCCCGGACGCCCGGTGATCTATGCGACCACGCCGGAATTTCTCGACCACTTTGGCCTCGGATCGCGCCGCGACCTGCCCGGCATCGACGAGTTGCGCGCCGCCGGGCTGCTCGACCCGGTCGACGACGCGTTTGAAGACGCCATGTCGGCAGCGGATCAGCCCGACGAAGAACCGGACGAAGACGCTGATTGCGAAGCGGGATAGTGCGACGCCGAAGACGACGAATCTCCCGGCGGCACCGATTGATTGCACCGCCTGACTGGCGCATCGGCGCATTCGCCCCTATATTGGAACGAAACTAATCAAGGAAAGTGTGTCCCCATGGGTCTCAGTGTCTGGCAAATCGCGATCATCGCCGTGGTGGTCCTCGTCCTGTTCGGGCGCGGCCGCATCTCTGAAATGATGGGAGATTTCGGGAAGGGCATCTCCAGCTTCAAGAAGGGCATGAACGAGGACGTCGACGAAACGCCGGCGCCCGCCGCTCAGATCGAAGCGCCGGGGAAAGAGGCGAGTTCTTCGGACACCACCGCTGCGGCTCAGGCGAACGACACCGCCAAATCGTAACGCCCCGGTTGCAACACCGGACGCCGCGACCAAGGCGGCGCGACGCATAAACTTTAGGCACGTGAAGGAGCAGCGCTGAGGCGCGCGACCCATGTTCGATATCGGCGCTCTTGAATTGCTGATGATCGTGATTGTCGCGGTCCTGGTGATCGGTCCCAAAGACATGCCCGCCGCCATGCGCACAGCGGGCCGCTGGATCGGTCAGGTGCGCAAGGTTTCCGCCCATTTCCGTACAGGCGTCGACGCGATGGTCCGCGAGGCGGAGCTTGAGGACATGGAAAAGAAGTGGAAGGCGCGCAACGAAGAGATCATGAAAGCGCATCCCACTCCGACCCCCACACCCGCGCCCAACGCTGAGAGTGCGGTGGTGACGGATCCGAGTGCGGACGCAAGCGCGGATGCGGCGGGGGCGACTATGACGGGCCCGCCGCCCAACAACACCCCCGCGATTGAAGCGGCGGAGAAGCCCGCCGCCGATACGCCCGCCGACAGCGCGGACAAGGCCTGAGAGACGGCGCATGGCGTTCCAGATCGACGATATTGACGAGAGCAAGGCCCCGTTGCTGGATCACCTGATCGAGCTGCGCTCGCGTCTGATGCGCTCCATTCTGGCGCTGATCGTGGCGTTTGCCGTGTGCCTTTATTTCGTCGATCCGATCTTTGGCTTTCTGATCCAGCCGCTGCGCGACGCCTTTCCCGATGGCGAGGGGCAATTGATCTTCACCAAGCTGCCCGAAGTGTTCTTCGTCGAGCTCAAGGTCGCGCTGTTTGCCGCCTTCATCGCGAGCTTTCCGGTGATCGCCAACCAGCTTTGGGCCTTCGTTGCGCCGGGTCTTTACGCAAATGAGAAGAAGGCGTTTTTGCCTTTTCTCCTCGCAACGCCGGTGCTGTTTTTGGGCGGGGCGGCGCTGGCCTATTATGTTGTCATGCCGATCGCGTTCCTGTTCTTCCTCGATTACGGAGGGGTGACCGGCGGGCTTGAGATCCAGGCGATGCCGTCGGTGGGCGAATATCTGAACACGGTGATGCAGTTCATCCTCGCGTTCGGTCTCACCTTCCTTCTGCCCGTCCTGCTGATGCTGCTGCACCGCGCCGGGATCGTTACGCGCGAGCAATTGGTCGGCGCGCGGCGCTATGTGATCGTGGGCGTCGTCGCGCTGGCGGCGGTGGTGACCCCGCCGGATCCGGGCAGCCAGGTGATCCTCGCCATTCCGCTTTTGCTGCTGTTCGAGGGGTCGTTGCTGTTGATGCGCTTTCAGGAAGCGAAAGCGCCAGGAACCGAAGCGCAAGCGGTGGAGACCGCGGCTCCAGAACAACCGGCGAATGAGGCGAACACGCCGTCTTGAGCAGGTGATTTATTTGGGGCGCGGCGCTGACCCTTCGACCTTGAAGGGGGCCAATCCCCAAAACCCGACGCGACTTTGTAGTGAGGCTCTCGCTCTGGTCACTTCCTTGTCGCAAGATGCCTAAGGCCCTTGCCGCACGGCGATGCGCTTACACTCGGCATCGCCCGTGCAGTCAGGCGCGCACTTCGTCACCATTCATACGCGCACAAAAAAGGCCCCGCACAGCGAGGCCTCTTTCGAATTTCGTTTTAGTCGGAGCGTTAGCCGCTGACCGAATCGTCATCGCCACCACCGGCGGCAATCACGACACCAGCAATCACGGCAGCCGCGGCAAGAATGCCGAGGATCACGCCTGAACCACCCATTTCGCTTTCGCCTTCAATCGGTGCGGACGCGCGGGCGAAATCGACCTGAGCGATCGCTGGAGCGGTAGCCAGTGACAAGGCGGCAGCGGCCATTGCAGCGTTACGGATCTTCATCTGTGTCTCCTATGAGCTCTTTGTCTTCTTCAGAAGTTGCCAGAGGAATAGGCCACCTACTCCCGTATGACAAGTGCTATTCGTCTTTCGAGCCCTTGCGTTAGTGGTTCAAAGAACATTTCGTATTCAAAGGGTTAGTCTCTATGTGGCACAAATACCACGCAAAATGGACCTAGTTTCATGTGCAAAATTAACCATCGCGAGAAAGGGGACCGGCCTGTTCGAAAAGCAGACCTTCTGAAGCGCTTCGCATCTTCTATGGCTGCGCTGTGGTAACCAAATCGTGAAAGCAACCCCCGTGAGACGCGGCTAGGGATCGCCGCAGGAGGCGCGTTGGACGGTGCGCCAAGGTTCTAGCACCGCTCAATCGAAAGTCAGTCCCCGCGCACTTTCCGGCCACCGATCCAGACCTCGTCAATTCGGGTGTCGCGGATCTCTTGGGGTGAGGACAGGAACGGGTCGCGGTCGACAAACAGAAAGTCGGCGCGCTCACCGGGCAGCAGCCTTCCGTATCGCCCTTCTGCGAAACCCGCATAGGCGGCATCGGCGGTGAAGGCCTTGAGCGCGGCTTCGCGGCTGATCGCTTCTTGCGCGCGCCAGCCGCCAAACGGCTCGCCGTTCTCATCGGTGCGGCTGATCGCCACCGCAAGGCCCGCCCACGGATCAGCGGGCTCGACCGGCGTGTCCGAGCCAAAGGCCAGCCGCCCGCCAGCCTCAAGGATCGAGCGCCAGGCGTAAGCGCCCACCAGGCGTTCTTCGCCTAGTCGCGCCTCGGCCATGTGCCGGTCGGAGGTCTGGTGGAGCGGTTGCATGGAGGCGATGGTGCCATGCTCGCCGAAGCGTTCCAGATCCGCGGGATCGACGATTTGCGCATGCTCCACCCGCCAGCGCCGGTCCCCGGTGTAGACCTGCGAAAGCTCGTCAATCGCGAGCAGCACATCGCGGTTGGCCGCGTCGCCGATCGCGTGGATTGCGGTCTGAAAATTGTCGAGCGCGGCGCGGCTCATCAGATTGCGAAGTTCGGTCGGGGTGAGCAGCGGGACGCCGACCGATTCCATCTTGTCCTTGTAGGGTTTAAGCAGCAGCGCGCCGCGCGATCCCAGCGCCCCGTCGACAAACAGTTTTATGCCGCTCAATCGCAGCTTATCGTCATAAAGCCACGGCGTGGGGCCGGGGCCGCCGATCAGCTCCATCGTCTCGGTGTTCACCGCGTAGCTAACGATGCGGATTTTGAGCGCGCCTGTGTCGCCAGCCCGGCGAAACGTCTGCCAATCCGCCATTGTGGTGCGCATGTCGGCGACCGCCGTGACGCCGTAATCGAGCAGCTTTTCCTGCGCGGCGGCGAAGGCCGCGTCGCGGTCGCTGGCGCGCGCTGTGGGCACGCTGTCGCCCACCAACGCTTTGGCCCTGTCGACAAAGACGCCCGAAGGCGCGCCGCTCGCGTCGCGGATCACCTGACCGCCCGCGACATCGGGTGTGTCGGCGGTGACGCCCGCGATCTCCATCGCGCGGCTGTTGGCCCAGTTCGCGTGGTTGTCCGCGCGCTCCAGCCAGACCGGGCGATCCGCGACGACACTGTCGAGCTCAGCCGCCGTGGGAAAGCGGCCAAGGCCCCATTTTTCCTGGTTCCAGCCGCGTCCAAGAATCCACGGACGCGCCGGGTTGTCCTCGGCGAATTGCTTGATCCTGGCGAGCGCGTCTTCGAGCGAGGTGGTGTCGGACAGGTCGAGTGTAAGCTGACCAAAGCCCAGATCCATCACATGGACATGCGCGTCGATCATGCCGGGCATCATCACGCGGCCTTCGCCATCTATCGCAAAGTCGGTGTCCGGGCGGTCGTCGCCGCGCTCGAGGACTTGCGTGATGATCCCCTCGTCATCGAACACGAGGCCGGTGAAGCGTTTGAGCTCACCGTCTTCATCGATTGTGACGCCCACGACATCATCGACCAGCGTGTCGGCGAGTGCGGGTGTGGCGATGGTGGCGAAAAAGGCCGCAATAAGCGCGCCAACCCTTGCGCGCAGGACAGTCTTCATGGTGTTCGGCCCTCTCAGGACTTGGATTTGGGTAGACGGGTGATGAGGGCGCTGGTGTCGCTTCGGCCACCGCCTGCGGTTTGGACCTCGGCGTAGAACTGGTCGACCAGCGCGCTGATGGGCGAGGACAGGCCCAGCCGCTTGGCCTCGTCGAGCGCGTAGCCCAGATCCTTGCGCATCCAGTCGATGGCGAACCCGAAGTCGAATGTGTCCGCCGTCATCGTGGTCCAGCGGTTGTCCATCTGCCAACTTTGCGCCGCGCCGCCCGATATTGCCTCGTAGGTCTTGTCGAGATCGAGGCCTGCGCCCTGCGCCAGCCGGATCGCTTCGGAGAGGCCACCCAAGACGCCCGCGATGCACATCTGATTGGCCATCTTGGCGGTCTGTCCCGCGCCGACGGGGCCGACATGGACGACCGCTTTAGCGTAGGTCTGCATAACCGGCTCGGCGCGCGCCATGGCCTCGGCACTGCCGCCGCACATGATGGCGAGTTGGCCGTTTTCCGCGCCCGCCTGTCCGCCGCTTACCGGGGCGTCGATAAAGCCAATGCCGTGTCTTTGGCACTCCTCGCTCGCATGGCGCGCCAGTTTGGCGGACGTGGTTGTGTGATCGACGAGCAGTTTTCCTTCGGAAAGGCCGTCCATCACGCCGCCCTCTTCCATGGTGACTTCATAGAAATCCTCATCATTTCCGACGCAGACGAAAACGATCTCGGACGCCTTGGCGGCTTGTTCGGGCGTATCGGCAAAGGCGATGGCGAGCCCTTCCGTCTCCCACGCCTCCTTGCGCGCCGCGGTGCGTTCGGGCGAGCGGTTCCATACGGTGACGTTGTACCCAGCCCGCGCGAGGTGCCCGGCCATCGGCCCGCCCATCACGCCTAGCCCGATGAAGGCGATTGATTGAGAAGTGCTCATGACGCACCGCCTAAGGCTTTCGAGCGCGCTTGCCAATTGCAGCTATTGCACGGATCAAGACTTCCTTGATTGCCCTTACGTCGCCCGCAGCCTAGGGGCGCAGATACTATGACCAGCCAGACAGCCATACCCACGCCCGCTGATCTCACCATCGACGATGTCCGTGCCGCCGCCGCCCGAATTGAGGGCGCGGTAGTCAAGACGCCGATGATGCACTCGATCACGCTGTCTGAGATTACGGGCGCGGATATCTGGCTCAAGTTTGAAAACCTGCAATTCACCGCCGCCTACAAGGAGCGCGGGGCGCTCAACGCGCTGTTGCAGCTGACCGAGGAACAACGCACACGGGGCGTCATCGCGGCCTCGGCCGGCAACCATTCGCAGGGGCTTTCCTATCACGGTACGAGGCTGGGCGTGCCCGTTACCATCGTGATGCCCAGCACCACGCCGACCGTGAAAGTGATGCAGACCGAAAGCGTGGGCGGCAACGTCGTGCTCTACGGCGAGACCTTTGACGACGCCGCCGCGCACGCGCGCGAACTGGAGGTCGAGCGTGGGCTGACCTTTGTCCACCCGTTTGACGATCCGCATATCGCGGCGGGGCAGGGCACCGTGGCGCTCGAAATGCTGGAGGTGAAGCCGGACCTCGATTGCCTCGTCACGCCCATCGGCGGCGGCGGGTTGATCAGCGGCATGGCTACCGTCGCGCGCGCGGCCAACCCCGATATCGAAGTGGTTGGCGTTCAGGCCGAGCTCTTCCCCAGCATGTACGCCGCCATAAAGGGCACCGATCCATCGTGCGGCGGCGACACGCTGGCCGAAGGGATCGCGGTGAAACGGCCCGGCGCCTTTACCTCGCAAGTCATCGCCGAGCGGGTCGATGATATCCTGCTGGTGGGCGAGCCGGTCCTGGAAAAGGCGGTCGCGCTGCTATTGCAGATCGAGAAAACCGTGGTCGAAGGCGCGGGCGCAGCGGGGCTGGCGGCGGTGCTGGCGAACCCGGAGCGGTTTGCGGGCAAGACGATTGGGCTGGTGCTGTGCGGCGGCAATATCGACACGCGGCTGCTCGCCAACGTGCTGCTGCGCGATCTGGCGCGGCAGGGGCGGCTGGCGCGGCTACGGGTCACCTTGCAGGATCGCCCCGGCGCGCTCTTCAAAGTCATGCGCCTGTTTGACGAGCACAACGTCAACATCATCGAGATCTATCACCAGCGTATCTTCACCACGCTCCCGGCCAAGGGGCTGATCACCGATATCGAATGCGAAGCGCGCGATGCGGCGCAGGTTGAACGGTTGGTGAGCGCGCTGCGCGCGGCGAAATACGCGGTGCAGGTGGTCGAGCTTAATTAAGGCGCTGAGCGGTGTTGGCACTCGCATTACGCCCGTGATTACCGCTTGAGACGCGCCTGTCCCGAAACGAAGCGGTCCACGCGAGGGGCGGCCAAACTGCATCCGATCTGGCGCAATCTGAGCCCGCGTTTTGTGCATAGTAAGAGATTATTTACCGTGTTTCGTGGTTAAGGGTCTTTTACCGGGGAACCCGAGTGGGCATAACTAAGTCTTAATAAAGACATCGCTGATTCTCCCAAGTCAGAGGAAACCGCCCGCCGTGACGGCCCCGATTCGCTTCCCCCGCTTCTTCGTGACGAGCCCTGCGCCGTGCCCGTATCTGCCCGATCGGCAAGAGCGTAAGGTCTTCACCGAGCTGAAGGGCGCGCACGCGGATCAGCTGAACGAAGCGCTGGGCCGGATCGGTTTTCGCCGCAGCCAGACGGTTGCGTACCGCCCGAGCTGCCTCGATTGTCAGGCCTGCGTGTCGGTGCGCGTGGTGGCGGGCGAGTTCAAGCCGTCTTCGACGCAAAAGCGCGATATCAAACGCAATTGCGATCTGGTCGTCACCGAATGCCGGCCCTGGGCGACGGACGAACAGTTCGACCTGCTTACCAAATATCTCGGCATGCGCCATCCCGATGGCGGCATGTCGGCGATGGATGAGCTCGACTATGCGGACATGGTCGAACACACGCCGGTGACCAGCCATCTGGTCGAGTACCGCGAACCGACCGAAGATGGCTCGCAGGGCCGATTGGTCGGCGCGTGTCTGACGGATCGTCAGGGCGATGGCCTCTCGATGATCTACTCCTTCTACGATCCCGAACACACCGCGCGTCAGGGTCTGGGCAATACCATTATCCTCGATCACATTCAGCGCGCCGCGCGCGATGGCTTGCCGTTCGTCTATCTTGGCTATTGGGTCGATGGCAGCCCGCGCATGGCGTACAAAGTGCGCTACCGCCCGCTTGAGAAGCTGACCCGTGACGGCTGGCAGCGCATGGACAAGGACGAACAATCGCGCCTTATCGCCGAAGCGACCGCGCCGCGCGCCAAGTCTGACGGCAAGGTCAGCGGCGCGTCCAAGGACGGTCAGGAACCGGGTCGCTTCCGCGCCAGCTGAGTTTCGCGAGGAACACGGGCCGCCCGCGCACCCCATTCCTCTCACCCCTTTCGGTACAGCGCCTCTTCGGCGGAGCGCCGCCGGACCAGGCCCCTCAAGACACGTCCACCCGCCTTGTTCCAGCGCGCAAACTCGCGCGCCGCGCCTTCATAGTCGCCCGCGACGTGCCGCTTGGTGAGCGTCGCCCGGCCAATCGCGCCGGTGTTGTAGTGAAAGCTGACCATCGCATCGAACTGGCTCTGCGTCGCCGGCGCATCGCCCAGCGCCTGCGCCACATCGCGCGCGTAGCGTTTGAGGTCATCGGCCAGCCGCGCGTCGCACTGCTCTTGCGTCCACACCGTGCCCGGCCCGATGCGGCTGCCAAGCTCCAACCCCGCGCCTGTCGCGCCCCAACCGATCGTCCACGGCTCCGCGCCGGTGCCCGGATCAGGATAGGCCTCCACCATGCCGTCCTTGCGAAGCCGCGCGCAGCCCTCGAAGCGCTTGATCAAAGCGGTGCCTTCGGCGCCGATGCGGCGTTTTGCCCGCCTCCGTTTGATGATCCCAGCGGGGAGACTTGGACCACCTGTTACACGGTCCTGAACCGAAACCGATCCGCCGTACCCTTCCATCTGATCGAGCGCTGCATCCATCGCGTCCACTTCGGATTGGCGAAAGCCGCGCCCCAGCATGGCGCGCACGGTGTCGAACAGGTTCTTGCGTTTGGAAGTCGGCATATCAGGGCACCTCTCGCGGGTTGGAAAAGAGGCCGACTGATTAGGCACAATCAGGGCGAGTAGGAAAATGGTTTGATGCCAACCGGGCGAGCCCATCGCCCAAAAGGTGACAAGAGCTCTTGACTGACAAGAGGTCTTTACAGTAAAGAGCTCTTGTCAGGCCAAAGCGCCGGTCAAAAGGGACCATTCGTTGGAAAACCACTTGAAGCGCCACCGCGAACACCACGGTTGGAGCCAGGGCGAACTCGCCCGGCGTCTGGGTGTGTCGCGGCAGACGATCAACGCGGTGGAGACCGACAAATACGACCCCTCGCTGCCGCTGGCTCTGCGCATGGCGAAACTGTTCGGCGTGAACGTGCCGGACCTGTTCGTGGACCATTGGGAGCCGGACAAATGAGCTCTGAGGAAGAGGACGCTGAAATGAACACCGTGATGATGGAGAGGGATGGCATGGCGCGTGAACGAGGGGCGTTGGAGAAATTCGTTCGAGGTCTGGTGCCCTGGATCGCGATCGGCGCGGTCAGCGGCTTTTTGTTCGGTTTGTTTGCGGGCTGGAACGATATGGATATGGACCCGCTTCTCGATGCGATCATGGCACCTTTTAGAAACCTTGCCTTCACGGTCGCGGTCCTGTTGGTCATCGGGTACGTCTCTGGCGGGGTGATCGGATTGGCCGCAACCCGGTATCCTAAGGCGCTTGCCAAAACGCTCGAAGTCGAACCGGAAGATATCAGCGACCAGCCCGAATTGTACCGTTTGCAGAGCTTGGCGGCGCTTGCCTTCGGGCTCGCTCTTGCCGTGCTGCTGGCCGCGCGCCCATTGGAATGGATCGCGCCCGAAATCGCCTTTGGGGGCTTCATCCTGTGCGTCGTTCTGGGCGCTTTCGCCTACATCAAAAGCCTGCCGAAGATGGACGAGCTGCTTCGCGCGGCCTCCGCCGAAGCGACCGTTATCGCCTATAATCTCGTTCTGATTTTTGGCGGCGGCTGGGCGGTTCTGGGCCACCTTGGGATTGCCCCGGGGCCAAGCTTTCTCGCCATCGTCAACATCCTGTGGGGCATGATGATCCTGGCCACGATTTGGTCGGGCACAAAGCGAGGTTTGTACAATGGCTGACGCAAACAATTTTCAGGGGAACGCGACCTTGCGCCAGACCATCCGCCCCTTGATCGCTCCGATCACCGCCGGATTGCTTGCCGGGATCGTGTGGGGCGTGGTGTGGCCCTTGATGGATCGCGCGGGGGTTCTGGAGATCTATGACTGGCAAGCCTGGCTCGCTGCCGGGGTTGCCTTTCTCTTCATCAGCGTGGCGCTGGGCGATGTGATCGCCAGCTTCATCACGCCCGATAGCCCCGAGCGTATGGACGAAGACGATCTGTATGAATTTCGCGAGCAGGCCGGGATCCGCCGCGCCTTCGCTTTTGTATGGGCCGCTATTGGCCTGACGCTGGTGAGCGCGCTCGCCTTCTCGCAGGAATACGGGATGGGCAAGGACGGCAGCGTGATGCTGGTCAACGCCCTGATGCTCAACGCGACCTTTGCGATCGGTTACCTCGCCAAGAAGCTCGACGAATACTGGATGGCCGAGCACGCCAAGATCCTGCACTGGGCGTTCGTCATTTCGGTGTTCGCGCTGGGCTTGTGGTCGGTCTGGGCCGAAGCGGGGCGTTTCGATGCTCTCAAACCTATCGGCGTCCTCGCTTTTCTGGGCGCGTCCTATCTGGTGGCGTGGGCCTATATGGCCTGGCTCAGAAACCGCCCCCAAGTGGAAGGCTACGCGCCCGGACGGTGATGCATCAGGTACTCAGTCAGTCAGCACGTCGTCCACATCGACGACTTCGAAGTCCTGCATTTGATCGAGATAGGCGTCGAAATAGCTTTTGTGCGACGCCCCCACGATCACCAGCACTTTCGCACCCGGCTGGTTGCCTGCCGCCTCCACGACATTGGCCGCCATACGCAGCCCGCGTGTCTGCCACCAGGCGAGATATTGCCGCGTGACGCTGTCGTTTTCGGGATTGCGGGCCGCTGCGCCGAAGTCAACATCGATGGTGATGCGCTGCGCCTCGGGCGCGTTCATAAACCGATAGCCCGCCATTACGCCTTCGGGTGAGCCGAGGAATTCCTTCTGCTTGGTCTGCATCGCCTCAGCCTCTTCGCCGGCGCGTCCCCACATGGCCTGGATGGTCGGCCACAGCGTTTCGGGGGCGCGGGCCAGAACGAAGTCGGCGGTGTGATCGTCCATCGCCACAACGCGATTTAGGCCGCGCCGACGCGCGATTTCGACGCCGATCAGATTGCTTTCGTTGCGCGACGCGAGAAGTTTGTCGAGCGTGTCGACGAGATCTTGGGTCAGGCCATCCATGGCCTCGCGCTCGTCTTTGCCCAGATAGGCCCATTGCAGCGCCGCGCTCCAGCGTTCGCCGGACGCGAGGAATAGCGCGGCGAGCTTGCGGCGCTGTTCGGCGCTGGGCGCATCCCCCAGGCTATCGAGCGCCGTGAACGCGGCGATACGCGCCTGCGGTGATGTCATGCCAAGCGCTTCAAGCGCAGCCTTGGGATCGCGGCAATAGCGATTGGCGACGCGCGGATAGAGCTCTTCGTACCGCATCATGCGCTCGCACGTCATGCCATCAACCGCTTCTACCGCCACCACATCGGGCGCAAATCTTTCGAGCCGGTCGAGAACCAGCGCCAGATGATCGATGTTCACCGCCTCTTCGGGCAGCTGATCAATATGCACCGACCC
The DNA here is from genome assembly GCA_039033515.1 of Pseudomonadota bacterium. Classification (GTDB taxonomy): domain Bacteria; phylum Pseudomonadota; class Alphaproteobacteria; order Sphingomonadales; family Sphingomonadaceae; genus Erythrobacter. The sequence goes on along the minus strand of JBCCCM010000004.1, from coordinate 123,912 downwards.
AAGTACCAGAGCCCGGGTGGGCTCGCCAGCGAGTTCCGTGTCCGGCCCGGTGAAATCGAAATCCGACTGGGCGCAGAGCGGAGACGCGCTGAACAAAGCGGCGGCGAGTGTCCAGAGTGTCAGACGTGTCATGCGGCTATCCTTCAGAAGACCAAGTTTCGGGGGGCAAAAAATCTCGATTCTCAAACCTGAACCATGAGCTTGCCGGTGTTGCGCCCGTCGAAGAGCATGCGCAGAGCCTCCGGGAAGTTCTCTATGCCCTCAACGACATGCTCGTCGAGCACCAGCTTGCCCTCGCTTTGCCACCCGGCCATTTCCGCGATCGCTTCGGGGAATTGCGCCGCGTAATCGAGGACGACAAAGCCCTCCATGCGCGCGCGTTTGACCAGCAATTGCATGTAATTGTGCGGCCCTCGCATCTTCAGCCCATCAGAAGTCATCACGTTGTACTGACTGATCGCGCCGCACAGGACAATTCGCGCCTTCATGGCAAGGTTCATAAGCGCGGCGTCGAGAGTGTCGCCGCCAACATTGTCGAAATAGACATCCACACCATCGGGACAGTGCGCGCTTATCGCTTTGCGGACATTGTCGTTCTTATAATCGATACACGCATCAAAACCGTATCGGTTGACGACCGTGTCGCACTTGTCTGCTCCGCCCGCGACGCCGACCACGCGGCACCCCTTTATCTTGGCGATTTGGCCGACAACGCTACCCACCGCGCCGCCTGCGCCTGAGACAAGAACGGTTTCGCCATCCTTGAGCGCGCCAACGTCGAGCAGGCCGAAATAGGCCGTCATACCCGTCGTTCCGAAGCCACTGAGCACTTGTGGGTTAGCGCCGATTTCCGGCGCAACCTTTACGCTATCCGCGACAGGGCCAACATAATGCGACTGCACGCCAAAGCGGCCCCGCACTACATCACCCACTTGGAACGCATCGGATTGGCTGGCGGTGACGGTCCCCAGTCCCCCCGCGCGCATCACTTCGCCGATCTGAACCGGGGGGAGGTATGAGGGGGTGTCGACAATCCAGCCGCGCATCGCGGGGTCAATCGATATATACTGAACCTCAACCGCAATTTCGCCATCGGCCGGTTCGCCCGGTGCGTCGTGGGTTGTTTCCCACACATCGTCTTGCGGAACGCCCTCAGCGCGTTTTTTCAGGCGAATTTGTGTGGGTTGCGTCATCATTCTCTCTCCCATTTCTCTGGATCGTAGAGCTCGTTATGCGCGATGTCGACAGAAGCGGGTAGAGGCGGCGGCGCGCAAAGAAAAAGGGCTGCCCGATCTCTCGGGCAGCCCTTCTCATCTCGATCGTAACGCTCGGCGTTACGAGCTGTAATACATGTCGAACTCGACCGGGCACGGCGTCGTTTCCAGGCGCAGTTGCTCTTCCCATTTGAGCTCGGCGTAGGCTTCGATCTGGTCGACCGAGAATACGTCGCCCTTCAGCAGGAATTCGTGATCTTCTTCGAGCGCTTCGAGAGCCTCACGCAGCGAGCCCGCAACCGTCGGCACTTCGGCCAATTCAGCGGGCGGCAGGTCGTAGAGGTTCTTGTCCATCGCCTCGCCCGGATGGATCTTGTTCTCGATCCCATCAAGGCCCGCCATCAGCAGCGCCGAGAAGGCGAGATAGGGGTTGGCCAGAGCGTCGGGGAAACGGAATTCCACCCGCTTGGCTTTTTCGCCCGCGCCATACGGAATGCGGCACGAGGCCGAACGGTTGCGCGCCGAATAGGCGAGCAGCACGGGCGCTTCAAAACCGGGCACCAAGCGCTTATACGAGTTGGTCGTCGGGTTGGTGAAGGCGTTCAAAGCCTTGGCGTGCTTGATCACGCCGCCGATGTAATACAGGCAGGTTTCCGACAGGCCGGCGTATTCGTTGCCCGCAAAGGTCGGCTTACCGTCTTTCCAGATCGACATGTGCGAGTGCATACCCGAACCGTTATCTTCCTTGATCGGCTTGGGCATGAAGGTCGCCGTCTTGCCATAGGCGTGAGCGACCTGCTGGACGACGTACTTGTAGACCTGCACCTGATCCGCCGCCGTGGTGAGCGAGGAATAGGTGATGCCGAGTTCGTGCTGAGCCGCGGCCACCTCGTGGTGGTGCTTGTCCATGTTGAGGCCCATTTCCATCATCGTGGCGACCATCTCGCCGCGAATGTCCATGGCTGAATCGACCGGCGCGACGGGGAAATAGCCGCCCTTGGCGCGCGGGCGGTGGGCCATATTGCCCATCTCGTATTCCTTGCCCGAATTGGTCGGCAATTCGACATCATCGATGGCGTACCCCGACCCGGCGTAACCGTCCTCAAAGCGGACATCGTCGAACATGAAGAACTCCGGCTCCGGCCCGACATAGATCGCATCGCCAATCCCGGTCGAGGCGAGATAGGCCTCGGCTCTGGTCGCGGTCGAGCGCGGGTCGCGCGAATAGAGCTGGCCGTCCGAAGGCTCCACGATGTTGCAGAACAGGCTCAGCATTGGCGTCGCGCTGAACGGATCGATATAGGCGGCGTCCATGTCCGGCTTCAGGATCATGTCGGATTCGTTGATGGTCTTCCACCCCTCGATCGAGGAGCCGTCGAACATCAGGCCATCTTCAAGCGCGTCTTCGTCCATGACGGATGCCGCCATGGTGAGGTGCTGCCACTTGCCCTTGGGATCGGTGAAGCGCAGGTCGACCCACTCGATTTCCTCGTCCTTGATCTGTTTCAGAACGTCTTGAACGGTTGCCATTTTTCATGTCTCCAATTGTGTGTTCGAGTGGGCCCGACGGTCCGGCGGGCGCGTTTGAATAGATGTCTTAGACCGCGTCTTCGTCCGTCTCGCCGGTGCGGATGCGGATGGCGGTGTCGATGGTGGACACGAAGATCTTGCCATCGCCGATGCGGCCGGTTTGCGCGGCGCTGGCGATGGCTTCGATTACGCGCTGGGCCTGATCGTCGGCTACCACGACTTCGAGTTTCACCTTGGGCAGAAAATCGACGACATATTCGGCACCGCGATAGAGTTCGGTGTGGCCCTTCTGGCGGCCAAAGCCCTTGGCTTCGAGGACGGTGATGCCGGATACGCCGATTTCGTGGAGCGCTTCTTTCACTTCGTCGAGCTTGAAGGGTTTGATGATCGCTTCGATCTTTTTCACGTAATGTCCGTCCCCGCGCGAGCCCGCATGTTGTTTTCTTCGACCAAGAATCACAGTCGAGGGTGTCAAAATGGGTTAGCGAAACCCTCGCATCGCGCAAGGATCATCCTCAGTGCCTAAGGAATTAGCAAGATTGTGCGATGCAGCGCAACCGTTCATGTCCGCGCTGTGGATTTGCCTAAATTGTAGGCAGTTCAGTGCTTTCGGTTATCGTCTCCCCGTGCTTGACACGGGGCCAGGCTATTTTGATGCAAGGTTCGTGTCCAAGGGAAGCCAAACTCCGTGTCAGGCACGGGGTGACGATGGGGCTTAGAGACGCAGTCCCGTCGTCTCATCCAAGCCGCACATGATGTTGAGGTTCTGGATCGCGGCGCCCGATGCGCCTTTGCCGAGATTGTCGAGGCGGGCGACCAGCCTAGTATGGCTGGGCAATTCCTCCGCGCCCTCGTTGAAAAAGGGTCCGAACACGAACAGCTCCAGTCCATCCCAGAGATCAGCGTCGGCTTTGAGAAGCAATTCCGAAGGGTTATCGGCCATCTCGCGAACGCTCACGACCACGCATTCTTCAAAGGCTTCATCGAGCATGTTCCAGAGCGCCATCGGCCAACCGCGTGCGGCCATTGCCGCCAGCGGTAGCGGAACATCGACGACCATGCCGCGATGGGCCGGAACAACCGAAGGGGAAAACACGGGCGGAAATTTCAGCGACGCATAGGCCTGCATTTCGGGTAGATGCTTGTGCCCTCCGGCTAGCCCGTAGGCCCGAAACGCCACCTCAGGGTCGGCGGCGAAGCGATCAATCAGCGCTTTGCCGCCGCCCGAATAGCCGCTGACCGCGTTGACGGTGTAGGGCCAGTCCGCAGGCAACAGACCGGCGCTGACCAGCGGCGCGACCAACGCCAGAAACCCCGTAGGGTAACACCCCGGATTGCTCACGAACTGCGCGTTTGCGATCCGCTCGTGCCCGATGATCTCCGGGAAACCATAGGTCCACCCATCCGCCACGCGGTGCGCGCTGGAGGCATCAATGATGCGCGTGTTCGAGCCCTGCGCCAGCTTAACCGCCTCGCGCGCGGCGGCGTCGGGCAGGCACAGGATCGCGACGTCCGCTTCGTGCAAAGCCTCGCGCCGGGCGGTTTCATCCTTGCGGCGCGCCTCGTCGAGCACGATCAACTCGAACTCGGCCCGGTCCTTCAACCGGTCATGGATTTCAAGGCCGGTCGTGCCGGCGGCGCCATCGATGAAAACCCGTGTGGTCATGGGGAAGGGCGCTTAGAGCCTGCTTCAGCAGATTGGAAGTGTCTGCACGGAGCCTATTGAGGCCCAGCACGAGGAGCGAGGAGGGAGCCATGTCTTCGCATAGTGACCGACGAGCAACGCTGTGATGGGCCTCAATAGGCCCGCCCCTGCGGGGTCACGTCAGGAAGCGCGCTGGCGTTGTCGCGACGCTTGACCGGGGCCGAAGGGCCCGCTCTGCGCGACGCTCCTATCCAGCGCGCTTCCTGACGCGATGCAGACGTTTCCAATCTGCTGAAGCAGGCTCTGGGCCCCTTCGTCAGCCGGATCAATCCGCGCCGATCAATCCGCGAAGCGCGCGACCTTCATATAGCCGCTGGGGCCTTCGGGGCCCAGACACCCCCAGATCCATTCGCCCGCCACATCGAGCGCTTCGATCATCGTACCGGCTTCGAACCGGGTGATAACGGGGCTGTCGTCGCGGGTGTTTTCCATCACGTCCACGCCCGCCGGGCCCACCACACGCGGCTGGGGAATAACATAATGCGCGGCGAGATGCGTGCCGGCGAGCGCGATATGAGCGAGGTCACCGCGCAAGGGCAACGTGCCGGGCGCAGGCTTGGCCACCGGGCCTTTCAGCCCGATATTGCCGCTGGGCACGGTGTAGGGTGATGCATCGCGCGCCGCGCTGCTCATGCCGGTCCTTGTCCTCAATGCGCCGGCTGGAGGCTGACGCTTGGCGGGGCGCTTAGCGTCATGCGTGGCGCACGGCAAGTTTGCCGCTTGAAGCGCGGGGGCACATAGCCGTTCGCCGGGTCGCGGCGCGCGCCCGCCAGACCATCAGCAAGCGTAGCGGGTCTTGAGCATATGCCATGCCGCGCGCAGGCCATAGGCGGTGCCGCCCTTGCTGCGGCCCGGCTTGGGAAAAGGGCGCCAGGCGAAGGTGTCGAAATGCACCCAGTCGATATCATCGCCCACAAACCGGTCGAGAAACAGGCCCGCCACGCTCGCGCCCGCATAGGGGTTGGACTGCGCGTTGGTCATGTCGGCGATGTCGGAATTGAGGTATTCGCGATAGGCTTCGGGCAGCGGCAGGCGCCAGGGTTCATCGCCATTGGCGCGGCCCGCAGCAATCAGCGCCTCGGCGGTCTCATCGCGCCGCGCAATCATCGCGGCGTAATCCGGGCCCAGCGCAACCCGCGCCGCGCCTGTGAGCGTCGCAAAATCGATGATGAGATCGGGCTCCTCCTCGCTCGCGCGCGTCAGCGCGTCGCCCAGGATCAGGCGGCCTTCGGCGTCGGTGTTATGTATCTCTACGCTCAGCCCCTTGCGACTGGCGAGCACGTCGCCGGGACGGAAGGCGGAGCCCGCAATCGCGTTTTCCACCGCCGGGACCAGAACGTGCAAACGCACCGGCAGGTTGCCGCCCATGATCAGCCCCGCAAGCGCAATCGCATGCGCCGCACCGCCCATATCCTTTTTCATCAGCCGCATGCCGGACGCCGGTTTGATATCGAGCCCACCGGAATCGAAACACACACCCTTGCCGACAATGGCGAGAACCGGGGCGTCCTCTTTGCCCCAGACCAGGTGCATGATGCGCGGCGCGTGTTCGCGCGCGGCGGCGCGGCCCACCGCGTGGACCATGGGATAACCCGTCTCCAGCGCGTCGCCGCGCGTCACGTCGAGTTGGGCTGAGTGCTTTTTCGCGAGCGCCTTCATCTCGGCCTCGAGCGCGGCGGGGCCCATGTCCTCCGCGGGCGTGTTGACCAGATCGCGCACTTTCATCTCGGCCAAAGCTTCGGCGAGGATCGCGTCCACGCGGCCCGGTTGGCTGGTGAGCAGGATGCGCGGCCCAGCGGCCTTGTCATCGTCCTTGTAGCGGGTGAAGCGGTAATGCGCGGTCAGCCAGCCAAACATCGCCGCGCCCGGTTCCGCGTCGACAAGGCGGTAGGTGCCACCCGGCAGTTTCTCTGCCAAGGCAGCCAAGCAATAGCTGTCCAGCGCCTGCGGATCGGCGACCCCGCCGACCACGAACACGCCATCGCCATTGGGCACGATCCCCACCTGGCCGGGCGCGCCTTCGAAACGCTGCGCGTTCAGGCTGGCACGCTGCCCGGCGGAAAGCGACTTAAGAAGCGCCTCCAGCCCCGCTTTGGTAACAAGGCGGATGTCGGTGGCTTCTTGGCCCCTGTCGGCCTGGATCAGATCGGCGTGGTTCGGGTTGGCTTGGTTTGGATCGGCGTTTTCAGTCATGGCTTGTGCATAATAGCGCGGCCAATATTGTCACGTGTCAATTGCCGTTTCGCCAGGGGCGGCGCATCCGATAAGGGGTCATCATGAAACGGCGCGTGATTTTGGCGGCTTGCGCGATCGTGGCGGCGTGCTCTTCGCCTGAGGATATGAGCGACGGGATTGGCCTCGCCGAAGCGGATCCGAGCGCGGCCACCGGCGAAAGCGCGCAAGACGCGCTGGACCGGCGCGTCGCGGCTGACGCTGAGGCATTCTCCTTTTCCGAGACGAAGGGCGATGAGCAAACAGGCTTGCGCGAATTTTCCTATTCCTGGCCCCGGCAAGTCAGCGCAATCCCGCAGCTCGCCGCCGCGTTTGAGGCCGATTACCAGCGCGAGATTGCCCTTCAACGCGACGATTGGGCACAGGCGGTCAAGGACTGCCCGGAAGAATTCGCCTCCTGCCGCAACAACCACTTCTCGCTCGAATGGCAGGTGGTCGCCGACACGCCGCGTTTTCTGAGCCTCTCCAGCAATATCGCCACCTACACCGGCGGCGCGCATGGCAATTACGGGCGCGGCGCAGCCCTGTGGGACCGCGAGGGCGAGCAAAAACTCGAGCCAGAGCAGCTCTTCACCTCGCCGCAAGCGCTGGGCGAGGCCATCGGCGCATCCGCCTGCGAAGCGCTCAACGAGGAGCGGGCCAAGCGACGCGGCGCGCCGGTTATTCGCGATGCGGGCGATTGGTCCACCGCCTGCGTGCCGGTGGAGGACACCGTGCTGTTCCTGGGATCCTCCAACGGCGCGGCGTTCGACCGGATCGGCGTCTATTACGGACCCTATGTCGCGGGCCCATACGCCGAGGGGGATTTTGAGTTCACGCTGTCAGTGACCGGCGCGGTGCTGGAGGCGGTGAAGCCGGAATACCGCTCCGCTTTTCGACCGGGGCAAAGGGAGGCTTTGTAGGAGTCGCATTCTTGCGAGCCATTCGCTATATGGCGGTGCATGACCGAATATCAGCTCATCGACAGCCAGGACACCGTCTATCGCGACGGCACAATCAAACTTCACACCGAAGAAGGCTTTGAAGGGATGCGCCGCGCGGGCCGCCTTGCCGCCACGATCCTTGATGAAGTCGCGGACCTCGTCAAACCGGGCGTGACCACCGAAAGCCTCGACACCGCGATCCGCGAGATGATGCTCGACGCTGGCTCGGTCCCGGCGACCTTGGGCTATCGCGGCTACACGCATTCTTCGTGCATTTCGCTCAACCACGTGATCTGCCACGGCATTCCGGGCTCCAAGGTGCTTAAGGATGGCGACATCCTCAACATTGACGTGACCCCGCTGCTCGACGGCTGGCACGGCGATACCAGCCGAATGTACTTTGCAGGCGAGCCTTCGATCAAGGCCAAGCGGCTGGTCGATGTGACTTATGAATGTCTGATGCTCGGCATTGACGCGGCGTCCAAACCGGGCGCGCGGCTCGGCGATATCGGCGCCGCGATCGAAGCGCACGCCAAGCAGTACCGCTACGGCGTGGTGCGCGAGTTTTGCGGGCATGGCCTTGGCCGCCTGTTCCACGACGCGCCCGAAGTGGTCCACGCCGCCAAGGCGGGCACGGGGCCGGAGCTCAAACCCGGCATGTTCTTCACCATCGAGCCGATGATCAACCTCGGCAAACCCTGGGCGAAAGTGCTCGGCGACGGCTGGACCGCGGTAACGCGGGACAAATCGCTGTCCGCGCAGTTTGAACACAGCCTCGCTATCACGGATAAAGGCGTGGAGATCTTCACCAAGAGCCCGACGGGTCGCGATAAGCCGCCTTACTGATTTGTGCAGCCTCACCCTGGGCTGCATCTTCACCAGCTGCGCAGCCTAGCTGCGTCCGCTTCAAGGCGTCCGCTTGGCCTTGCGGCGCTGTGTGACGTTCCCACAACTCTCCGCCATGCCGGACTTGATCCGGGATTCAGCTATTGTGACGCTTTATTGTCTGACCGCGTGAGATTTGAAGCTTTCGCGCTGACTTTTAGGTCGTCTAAGTCCATCGGAAACCGCGAAAGATTAGCGAAATATTAGCCATCTGTCAGATAGCGTTCTTGCGATAATAGCGAAGCGCTAATAGCGGGAGGCGCGAGGTGAATATCGCGGTCAAGATTTGTGCGGGCTTTTTAGTATTCGGTCTTCTTGGCCTCTTCGGCTATTCGCGAGAGCCAATGATCGCCGTCTTATTCGTGTTTGCGATTGGCTGGCCCATTGGATGGATTCTTGGGTCTTTCATCAAGGACGGCACAGATGTCGATGTTGGAAGGTTTAAAGCAATTGGTTGGGCTAATCTCATTGCCTGGATCATTCCCATTGTCGGCATCATCGTTGGCAGATTAAGTGCAAGCGTTGGCAATGAATCCATAAAGAGCAAATTTTTCTACGATGGAATGTCGATTGTCGGATACGGTTTGGTCATTCTCAACGTGGCTCTTTATACCCCTTTGACAGATGCCGCGAAACGGGAAGTCAATCAATACAACGCCGAACAGCCTGCTGATATGGTCATCCCTATGAAAGGCGAGCGTTCTTCTGAGCGATGCGAGTACGCTGCGCTCGAAGGCTGGAGCGAGGTTGAGTTCGAAATTTACTGCAATCGCGATTCTTCGGGGTGAGAGAGAGAGATGCCGCTCGCCCTCGCTCACACAAACCAGATCGCCAGCACCGCGACCATCGCGAAAATCACCGCCGCTGACAGGCCCAGCATCACCGCTGTCGCTTTTGTGATGCGGCCCAGCGCTGCCCATTCGTAGCCCAGCGCGATGGCGAAGGTGAGCGGCGGTTGGACGCCGATGGCCACTTGCGGCGGCAGGCCCAGCACGTCGGTGATCCGCGCGTAGACCGGCGTCATGAAGGCCAGCGTCCCGATCAGCATGGCTTGGCGATGCCAATGCACTCGGTGCGTGCGCGCGGAATGAATGGCGAAGACATAGAGCGGAATGAAGGTGATAAAGGCGACCAGATTGACCACGGTCACCTCAGGCCGGCCCAACTCCTGCCCAATGTTGATCGAGAGGATCGCGCCCGAAACCGTCATCGCGGCGACCAGACCCAGCGATGCGGTGCCGAACCGGCGGTGCAGACCCATGCGCCCCGCGCTTGCCAGATAGGCCTGGCCTGCGAGCAGGCCCATCCAGGCCAGCATGCTGCCCGCGTGGAACACGACCAGCGGGGTGTAGCGCGCGCGCACTTCGGGGACCGCCGCTGCCTTTGCCCCGAACGCGATCACGGTGAAAGCCAACAGCGCCAGCGCGATAGCCCCAAGCAGGCGGTTGGCTTGACGGGCGTCCATCGGAGCGGGACGCGCGGCGTCGAACAGCCATTCGTAAAGTTGGATAACAGAGCCCATAATGGCCCTTAACGCACGGCGCGGATTGCGGCTCCCGCGGCGAAGGGGGCGAGTGCGAAGAGCCCCAGACTGATCGCGGCGACAAAGCCGAGGCTGGCCGCATCCTGCCGCGCGAGCGCGCCCGCGCCAAAGATCAGGATCGGCAGCGCCAACGGGATGAGCAACAGGCCCGAAAGCGCCGCTCCGCTGCGCAGGGCCGCCGTCAGCGATCCGATGATCAGGCCGATGGCGGCGAGGCCCGGCGTGCCCGCTGCAAGGCCAATCAGCACAAGGTGCAAGGTCTTGCCATCCAGCTGCAACAGGGCCGCGGCGGGAAAGGCGGCGAGGATCAGCGGCGGGCCAAAGCTGACCCAATGCGCGATCATGCGCACCGCCATCATCACCTCTTCGCTGACGCCGCGCAACGCGAGTTGGTCGAAATGGCCAAGCTCAATATCGCGCGCCACCAATCGGTCGAGCGGCAAGATGGCGGCAAGCAGGGCCGCGATCCACACGACGCCTCCGCCCGTGCGCGCAAGAGTGGCGGCGTCCGGGCCGACCGCGAAGGGATAAAGCATGGCGACCGCGACGAAGAAGATCACGGGCAAAGCTGCGCCCGCGCCCCCGCCACCCGAGGCAAACGGCATGAACTGCGCAAGATCGCGTCGCAGCATCCTGCCGATCATTCGAGCGGCTCCAGCGGGACTGTAAAATCCTCGATCGCCAGCGTCTTGAGGCCGGGCACATCAAGCGCCTGATGCGAGGCAATCAGAGCGCTGCAACCGTCGGCCAGATGCTCGGTTATCAGGGTGCAGACGAGGTCTTGCGAGGCCGTGTCGAGACCAGAGAGGGGCTCATCGAGCAGCCACACCAGCGCTTCTTGTCCCAGCAGCCGGGCGAGCGCGGCGCGCTTGCGCTGGCCGGTCGAAAGGTAGCGTACGGGCACATCGACCAGTTCGCTTAGCCGCAAGCGTTCCAGGATCGCCTGCCTTTGCGCCGCCCGATCAATGGCGAACCAGAAATCGAGCGCGGCGCCCAGCGATTGTTCCGGGTCAAGCCCGGTGCGTTCGTCCAGCAGTCCCACACCGCCACCACACTCTGCTACACCGGCAAAGGGCATCGTCAGCCCGGCCAGCGCGCGGATCAGCGTGGTCTTGCCCGCGCCATTCGCGCCCGTCAGATGCAAAGCCTCACCCGGGCCGATGCGGAACGACATCTTGCGAAACAGGATCCGGTCGCCCCGGCGGCACGCGAGATCGTCGGCTCGGATACCCGGCGCAGCAACATCGATCACCTTGGCAATTTGCCCCGAACCATTCATGGGATCATGCGTTAGGGAAAAGCGATCCCGCTCACAACACGCACATTTTCACGGAGCCACACCTTCATGTCTGTCCCCGAACTCTCGCAAGAAGACCGCGCGCGCCTGCTGGCCGATCACCCCGAATGGGAGCTGACCCGCGAAGGAAAAGCGATCCAGCGCAGCTTCCAATTCAGCGATTTTTCCGAAGCCTGGGGCTTTATGAGCCGCGTTGCCTTGCTGGCGGACAGCCACGATCACCACCCCGAATGGTTCAACGTCTACGCCAAGGTCGAGATCACGCTGACCACGCACGACGCGGGCGGGCTATCAACGCGCGACGCCAATATGGCGCGCGCGATTGATAAGCTTGTTTGAGTGGGTTCGCCCATCCGGGCGAACTCCTCGGCGCTGTTCCCTCCGGCCAATCTTGGGCGTAGTTTATCCTGAGCGACTGGCTTGCCAGCCAGTCGAAGGGGGGCACCTGCGGGCGCGCCGTCGCGCTTGCGAGATCATAGATCTCGGTTGAGAACAACGTCTCGCCTGGCGTTCACTTCCCCAACAGCGAAGCGCTTTCGCGGTTCCGCTTGCGGATGCGGCCGGGCATCCAGCGTTTGGCGAAATTGAGCGACTTGGCGGTTTTCCCGACCAGATAGTGCAAGTCTTCGCCATGAACCGCGTCCCAAACCGTCTTGGCGACCTCTTCCACCGGCGTAATTTCGAGCCCGGCCTCCTGAACGCGGGCGCGCACAGGCTCGTTGGACTGGCGGTTGCCGGTTCCATCGAGCAGCGGGGTGTCGATGAAGCTGGGGCAGATCGAGCACGACTTGATCCCGTCGGGCGCCCATTCCGCGTCAAGGCTCTCCGCGATCCCGCGCACGCCGAACTTGGTGGCGGAGTAGACGCTCATCCCCGTGCCCCCCGTAATGCCCGCCGCGCTGGCGATATTGACGATGGCGGAGCCGGGCGCGGTCGCTTTGAGGTGCGGGTAAGCGGCCTGCGCGCCGTACAGGACACCGCGCAGATTGATGTCGAGGCAGCGGTCGATTTCTTCGACGTCAAGCTCAGCCAGAGGCCCGCCAGTGCCGATCCCGGCGTTGTTGACCACCACGTCGATGCGCCCGCCCGCTGCGGTCGAGAACGCGTCAAGCGCGCCGTCCCACGCCGGGCGGTCGCGCACGTCGAGTTTGTGCGCGTATTTGAAGCCGCCCGGGATCAGGCCCAGCGTATCCTGCATGCCCTGTTCGTCGATATCGGTGACGCCGACGAACCAGCCGCGCTCGCCGAAATGGGTCGCAATGGCACGGCCAATGCCCGATCCACCGCCGGTGATGAAAATCGAGCGCTTAAGTCCCTCGCTCATGGTGATCCCTCTCCTGATAGGTTTCGTTTTGCGAACCTAACTAGGCGAGGGCCCCTGGATTGTCACGCGTCCTTGATCGCCTCGCTCAGGCCCGTGACGTGGTCCACCCCTTCGAGAATTTGCGCTGTGCTCGCCGCAACCGTGCCCCCGATCGGTTCGCTGCGACCGCCCAGAATGGGCGCGAGGAAATTCTCGGTGATCGCGCTGTCCGCGATGGAGTTGACGGGCCGGGCAAAGCCGTGGCCTTCGTCGGGAAACAGCACGTAGGTTACCGGAATACCCGCCTTGGTCATCGCGCCCACGATCTGATCGCTTTCCGACTGTTTGACGCGCGGGTCGTTCGCCCCTTGCAGGATCAACAACGGCTTGGTGATCTCGCTGGCCTTGTGCAGCGGGCTCGCGGCTTTGAGCGCGGCGAGGCCTTCGGGCGTCGAGGGATCGCCCATGCGTTCGTGAAAGATCTTCACCAGCGGCGCCCAGTAAGGCGGGATCGTGTCGAGCAGCGTTTCAAGGTTCGACGGCCCAACAATATCGACCCCGCACACAAACACGTCCGGCGTGAAGGCGAGGCCCGCCAGCGTCGCATAGCCGCCATACGATCCACCCATGATTGCGACCGCGTCTCTGGTGGTGATCCCTTGCGAGACCGCCCAGTCGACCGCGTCGATCAGGTCGTTGTGCATCGCCAGGCCCCATTGCTTGTTCGCCGCGTTGAGGAAGTTTTTGCCGAACCCGGTCGACCCACGAAAATTCACCTGCAAGACCGCGTAGCCGCGATTGGCGAGCCATTGCACGCTGCTGGAAAAGCCATAGCTGTCGCGCGCCCATGGCCCGCCATGCACCAACAGCACCATCGGCACCGGAGCCTCGGGCCGCCCGCTGCCTTGCGTGTCGCAGCCAGGCGGCAGCGTCAGATAAGCCGGCAGGCTAAGGCCATCGCGCGAGGCAATCACAGCCCCGTGCATCGGTTGCAGCGGCGCGCCTTCCAGCTCGGGCCGGGTCACATAAAACGGCGTCAGCGTCTGGGCGTCCCGATCGTAGATAAAGGTGCGCGCGGGCGCGGTTACGGGGTCGTTGCCGATGATCCATGTGCGATCATCGTCGGTGCGGCTGGTCACGCTAAATTCGCCGTCAAGTTGCTCCCCCAGCCAATCCAGCGCGGCCTTTATCTCCGGGTCAATCGCGGTCCATTCGGTCTTGAGATAGGTCGAGCAGTACGCGAGCACTTCGCCGGTTTTCTTGTCGCCCAAGGTGCCGCTGATATCGGCCTTGTCGTTTTGCGCGACAAGCGTGCGTTCGCCCGTTTTCGCGTCCTGCGCAAACAAGGCTGCGGTGTCGCGCCCGCGGCTGTCGATCCAATACAGGATCGAGCCGTCATTGGTGTAGCCCGCCGGGCTGGTGGTGAGCGAATCTTCCATTTCGCTCGATTCGAAGGGGGCGTCTTCAACGACGTTGTCCGTCATGCGGAAATAGTCCGTGCCGCCCGCCTCGTTCTGCGCCATCGCCATGCGCAAGGTCAGCGTGTCATCCGCGACAAAGCCCGAGTAGCGATTGTTCTCATAAACCAGTTCCAATTCGCCCGTCGTGAGGTTGAGGCGGTGGACGTCGTGAAACTGCGGGTCGCGGTTGTTCAGGCCGATCAGGATCTGGTCGCGGATCTGTTCGGAGCCGCCGACAATATCGACCCGCGTGTCCTCAAACGGGGTGAGCGTGGTTTCAACGAGCGTCTCGACATTTACGCTGTAGAGCAGGAAGTTTTCATCGCCGCCCTTGTCCTGAATATAGAGCACGGCGGTGCTGTCCGGCGACCACATCTGGCTGCGGATCGGGCGTTCGGTGGCTTTGGTAATCGGCTTGGCGGCGTCCTGATTATCACGCGGAGCGAGCCAGATATTGAGCACACCATCCACCGGAGCCAGCCAGCTGAGCCATTTGCCGTCGGGGCTGAGTTTGCCCTGCGCCTTGGTCGGATTGCCGAACAGATGTTCGCGCGGGATCAGGTCGAATTGGTCAAGCGTGGCGGGGGTGGCGGCGGTCATAGTCTCTCCCATGTTTTGCAGGAGATGTATGGCGAGGCGGGCGAAATGCTAGCCCAATAGCGTAAAGTATCAGGGTGATCGGGCCACGGCATCGTTTTCCTACTCAGCCCTCGCTCGTTACAGGGGGCATGGCTTGCACACCCGATCACAACGCGAAAACGGAGGGAAAATTCATTGGCAAAGTGTCAACTTCGCCCCCGATTGCGCAAACTCCTGTTTTGACTAGGTTTTGGCGCCAAATTGCGGCCTTTTTCGGCGCTGCCTTGGTGTCAATTATGTCAATTTCGCATCGAGGGTACGGCGAGCCGCCGATCACTTCAAAGCGCTGGATTAGCGTAATAGTGCCAGGTGAAAATCGCCATGGGGCCGCGATGAGGAGACCATTGCTCGCCCAGCTCCCGCGTTTCCTTTTCTTGGGGCCGCTCGTCCAGTTCCAAAAGGCGCTTCACGCCTTCCTGCACCGCAAGGTCTCCGGCAGGCCAGATGTCGGCGCGCCCTTCGGCGAAGAGCAGGTAAATCTCCGCAGACCAGCGCCCGATGCCTTTGATCTGGGTCAGCTGTTCGATGGCTTCTTCGTCGTCTTCCGGCATCGCGTCGAAGTCAACCGCGCCCGCTTCCACCAGGTCGCACAAAGATCGCGCATAACCCTGTTTCTGGCGCGAAAGGCCGCAGGCGCGCAGCGTATCGAAATCGCGGCTCAAAAGGCAAGAGGTGGTGAAATCCGCGCCCAGTTCCGCCTCCAGCTTGTTCCACATCGACGCCGCCGCCGCGACCGAGACCTGCTGGCCTACAATAGTGCGCAACAGCGTCTTGTACCCGCGCTCTCGCAAGCGCGGTTCGGGATAGCCCACGCGCTCCAATTGCGCCGCGACGCGCGCATCGCTCTGCGCCAGAGCGTCGAGCCCCTGCCTGATCCGCTCACCTGTCAGCCCCATGATAGCTCCACCCTTGTGTCCCGGAATTGTCCCAGTTGCCACTTGCAACGGAATCTCCTAGCAGCCACGAAGTTAGTCCGATAGCGCGCACCATGCGCTCAACCCACCGCACCCAACCAAACACAGGGAATTCTCCAGTATGCCCAAGCTGACCGTCACCAACCGCGAAGGCGAAACGAGCGAAGTCGAGGTCGAGAACGGCCTCACCGTGATGGAAGCGATCCGCGATAACGGCTTTGACGAGCTGTTGGCGCTGTGCGGCGGGTGCTGTTCGTGCGCGACGTGCCACATTTATGTCGACGAAGCCGCCGCTGGCGCGCTGCCCGAAATGAGCGAAGACGAAGACGACCTGCTGGAATCCTCGGACCACCGCAAGGAAAACTCGCGTCTCTCCTGCCAGGTGCCCCTCACCCCCGAGCTCGACGGGATGAAGGTGACTATCAGCCCCGAAGATTAATCTTGTTTGCGGGGGGCGGGAGCAATGACTAGTTCGCCCCTTATGAACATCACCCAACCTATCGGCGACACGCTCGCCCTGATTGGCAACACCCCGCTGGTGCGGCTCGCCGGGCCCAGCGAAGCGGCGGGATGCGACATCTGGGGTAAGTGCGAATTTGCCAATCCGGGCGCCAGCGTCAAAGATCGCGCGGCGCTCTACATGATCCGCGACGCCGAAGAACGCGGCGATCTCAAACCCGGCGGCACCGTGATCGAAGGGACGGCGGGCAACACCGGGATCGGCATCGCACTGGTCGCCAACGCGCTGGGCTACAAGACGATCATCGTCATGCCCGACAACCAGTCGAAAGAGAAAATGGACACGCTGCGCGCGCTGGGCGCTCAACTGGTCCTGGTGCCGCCGACGAAATACGCGGACCCCGCGCATTTCCAGCACGTCTCGCGCCGCATGGCCGACGAAACGCCCGGCGCGGTCTGGGCCGGGCAGTTTGACAATGTTGCCAACCGCAAGGCCCATATCGAAGGCACCGCGCCTGAATTGTGGGAGCAGACCGGCGGCAAAATCGACGGCTTCACCTGCGCGGCGGGCACGGGCGGCACGATTGCCGGCGTGGGCCTTGGACTGAAGGAGAAGAACCCCGAGGTGCGGATCGCGCTCACCGATCCCCACGGCGCAGCGCTCTACAATTACTACGCGCATGGCGAGCTTAAATCCGAAGGCTCTTCAGTCGCCGAAGGGATCGGGCAGGGCCGTATCACCGCGAACCTCGAAGGCGCGGTGATCGACACGCAGTTCCGCGTTTCCGACGAGAAAGGGATTGAATGGGTCCGCCGCCTCTTGCGCGAAGAGGGTCTGTGTCTGGGTCTGTCCAGCGGGATCAACGTCGCTGGCGCGATTGCTTTGGGTCAGCAATTGGTCGGCGAGGGTCGGGAAAACCCGCAGGTCGCGACGATCCTGTGCGACACGGGCTTTCGCTATCTCTCGACGCTGTACAACGCTGAATGGCTGGAATCGAAAGGTCTGCCGGTCTTCGATTGGCTGGCGCCGGGCGAGAAGGACTGATAGATTAGCAGCGCTATGGCAGCGCGTAATCTCTTGGGACGTCTGGGCGAAAGAGCCTCCGCTTCGCGAAAGGGCGCGGTCGACGACGCGCTCGACGCCGCTCCAGAAGCGGCCCCCCTGGGCGGAACCCGCGCGGAAGCGGTGCAGCGCCTTCAGGTGGGCTTGACCGGGCTGTGCACGATGATCTTGGTGATCGGGATCGCGAGCATCGTGGGCGATCAGGCCGACGTTGCGCAAGAGGCTGCGGTGCCCGACGCCGCGCCCACGACCGAGCCGACCGCCGCCCCGCCGCAGCGCGATCCGCTGGCCGATGCGGGCGTGGTGCCCAACATCCCCGCGCAGCCCGAAGTCGAGGCGACGCAAGCGCCTTCGAAAAGCATCTTCACCGATCCAGACGGGACCGTAACCGTTCCAGACATCGACCCGACCGAACCGCAAAAGCGGCGCGACGAGCCGCCTACTCGAGAGCCACGGTCATGAGGGCCGCAAATCGCCTTGGGGAAACTGCGGGATCGACCTCCCATTGGAGACTCAGCGGCGACTCCAAACGCGGGATTGATAGGGATTCGTCCGTGTATTCGGGGGATTGGCCTCCAAACCTACGGGATTTCCTGGGTCGGTTCGATGCAAAGGGACGGCACCGAGCCTACAAAAAGATAGTAAAAAGAACGGGTTAAAGAAGCTTCCCCAAATATCCCTAATTTAGACGTAGAAATCCCAAGGATTCCCAGATAATACTGGGCTCCACCAAGCACGTTTATGCCCCACCGCGCCATGCTTTCGATTGGCGCGCCGCTCGCGCTCACCCGCGGGTCGGCGGCGGAGAAGTCATGTCCGGGGCGCAGGCGGTTTGGTCAAGGGATCGGTCATGGGGAGCGGTCCGTTTCGCGAAGAGGGGATCGACGCGCCGTGTCGGTTTTTGGAGGATACAGCGGACAAGCCTATTCGCCTGCGGGCGATAAGGGCCGTTTTGTCCTGCCTCCCGACTTTCGCAACGGGATCAAGCTCGCCAGCGGCGGGGTCAAGACGCTGTGCCTGGCGCGCCACCATCAGTGGAAAGAGGGCTGGCAGTGCCTCATCGGCTTTGGCGTGAATTACGAAGCCGACCTCGAAAACCAGCTCGCCAAGGAGCAGGAACTGGCCGCCAAGATCGGCGAGAAAATCGACGTCGAGCGGCGCCGGATGAGCCTGTTCAGCTATCGCAAGCTGCCCTTTGACGACAGCGGCCGCTTCGTCATGCCTGAGGCCTTGCGCAAGCGCGCCGGGATCGAAAGCGGCATCTATCTCAATGGGATGGGCACCTATTTCACGATTTGGGCGCCGGAAACGCTGCAAGCGCTGGGCGATGATTTCGACGACATCTGGATGGATTGCGAAGACGCCATGGCCGAGGCCGAGACGAAATCGCGCAAGCGGGGGGGATCATGACCCAGACCGCGCCTCATATCCCGGTTCTGCTTGATGAAGTGATCGCCGCTGTCCAGCCTGCGCCGGGCAAGCGCATCGTGGATGGCACGTTTGGCGCGGGCGGTTACACGCTGGCCTTGCTGGCGGGCGGCGCGCGCGTCTACGCCTTTGACCGTGATCCCAGCGCGATTGCGGCAGGCGCGGCGATGGTCGCCGCGCCTGACGGCCAGCTCTCGCTGCATGAGCGCCGCTTTTCCGACATGGCCGACGAATTGGACGCGCTGGGCGTGCCGCCGCTCGACGCGGTGGTGCTCGATATAGGGGTGTCCTCGATGCAGCTCGATCAGGGCGAGCGCGGCTTTTCGTTCCAGCAGGACGGGCCGCTCGACATGCGCATGTCAGGCTCGGGTCCGTTGGGCGGCGAAAGCGCGGCTGAGTTTCTCAACACCGCTGACGAAGCGGCCATTGCCGACGTGCTTTATCATTACGGCGAAGAGCGCCAGTCGCGCCGCGTCGCGCGCGCAATTGTTGCCGCGCGTCCGCTCGAGACGACCGGCGATCTCGCCCGCGTGGTGCGCAAAGCGCTCGGCTATCGTCCCCACGACAAGAAAGACCCCGCAACCCGCAGTTTTCAGGCGGTGCGCATTCATGTGAACGATGAGCTGGGCGAACTCGCCGCCGGCCTCGCCGCCGCCGAAGCTCTGCTGCGCGAAGGCGGCGTCCTTGCCGTCGTCTCGTTCCATAGCCTGGAAGACCGCATCGTGAAGCGGTTCCTGCGCGAAGCCTCGGGCGCGGGCCGCGCGGTATCGCGCCATTTGCCCGGTGAAGTGCCCGGACCGCCGCCGACCTTCACCAAGCTCTCCAAAGCGATCCGCCCATCGCCCGCCGAGGTCGAGCGCAACCCGCGCGCGCGCTCTTCGGTGCTGCGCCATGCCATTCGCACCAACGCCCCCGCCCGCACACACGCTCAAAGGATGACGCCATGACCATCGCTTCCCGCAAACGCCAGATTGTCTGGATCGTCGCGCTTGTCCTGGGTCTTGCTGTGTTCGCGGCGCTGACATTGAGAGTGCACATGGTGCGCAACGATGTGCTGCGCGCCGATATCACGATCGTCGCGCTCAAAAAGCAAAAGCAATTGCTTGAAACCGAATTTCAGGCCCGCGCAAGCCAGCACCAATTGGCGCGCTGGAACCGCGTCGATCTGGGCTTTGTCGCGCCGCGCGCGGACCAATATCTCGATGGGCGCAAGCAATTGGCGATGCTCGGCCAGCCCGTGGCTCCGGGCGCGCCGTCGCCCATTCGCGTGGCGAGCCTCGATGCGGGCGAGGGCGGTGCCTTTGCGCAGCGCGAGATGGTCTCGCCGATTTCGGGCAAGCCGATAACGCTTGCCTCGTTGGATGCCCCTGAAGGCGCGGGCGATGTGTTTGCGGACGCGTTCGGCGACTTTCTGGTCGAAGCCTCACCCATTCGTCAGGCCAAGGCGCAGACCGGCCCCGTTCTCCTGGCTGAGAGCGTGGAATGAATTCAGGGGCGCGCGCTTTAGGGGCTGAGCAAGGAAGCCTGTTCGACACCGTGCCCGAACTGTTGGGCGCGGCCTCGCGCGCGCGCGCACCGTCGGCGCCCAAGGCCGGGGCCTCGATCCCGTTCGTTCAGCCCTATTCCGCCAGCGCTGAAACGCCCGCGCGGCCCTACGCGGTGCCCGAAAGCCTGCCCGCCATGCGCGAGCGCTTGCTCAACACCGCGCGCACGCGAGTCTTGTTTCTGGTGTTCGCCTTCGCCGCTTTCGCGCTGTTGGCGATTGTCCAGATCGCGTGGCTCGGCATGGACGGATCGGCGCGGCCCAACCGCCCTCACGCGGGCAGTCTCGTCCCGCCGCGCGGCGAGATCGTCGACCGAAACGGCGCGCCGCTTGCGGTCGCCTATCCGGCCTATTCGCTCTATTTCTACCCGCAGGCGATGGACGGCACGGGCACAAACCCGCTGGTGCGCGATCCTGCGGATCTGGCGCGCGAGCTCAAGGCGATCTTCCCCGACATGGATCAAGAAGCGGTCGCCGCAAAGCTGGCAGCGGGCAAGGGCGGGTTCCTGCGTCAACGCATCCTGCCTGAAGAGGCGAACGAGGTCTGGGCGCTAGGCGAAGTCGCGTTGCAGTCACCCGCCATCCTTGACCGCCATTATCCCCAAGGCCGCCTCGCCTCGCATGTCATCGGCGGCGTGGCCGATGATGGCGAGACGCAGACGGGCACGTTCGGGATGGAACAGGCGCTCGATAAGCAGCTTTCCGACCCAGACTTGCGCGCAACCCCCTCGGCGCTTTCGATTGATGTTCGGGTTCAGGGCGCGCTCGAAGACGAGATGAACCGCGGGATGAAGCTTGCCGATGCCGATGGCGCGGCGGGCGTGGTGCTGGATGTGGATACCGGCGAAGTGATCGCGATGGCCTCGCTCCCCGATTTCGACCCCAACCGCGTGGCGCAAGAGGACGCGGCCAACACGACAAACCGGGTGACCTTCCTGCGCGGTGAGCTAGGGTCGGTGTTCAAGCCGGTGACGGTCGCGGCGGCTCTGGACGCGGGCGAGATCACCGATCTGACGGCGGTTTGGGACGCGAGCCCGGTGGAAACCGGCGGCAAAGTCTTCGAAGACTACGAGGATAAGGGATCGCGCCTGACGATCCCCGAAGCGCTGGCCTATTCGTCCAACACCGTCACGATGCGCGTCGCGGGCAAGGTCGGGGGCAAGCAATTGCACAAAGTGTGGCTTGATCTGGGGCTCAACCGTCCGGTCGACATAGAGATCAGCGGGACGAGCAAGCCGTTCTTCCCCAAAGCGCCGTGGTCCGACATGACGACGAAGATCGCCGCCTATGGTCACGGGTTCAACGTAACGCCGCTGCACCTTGCCAACGCTTACGCTGCGATGGTGAATGGCGGCATCATGCGCCCCGCGACGCTCAAGAAGGTCGAGCCGGGACAGGCGGTGCCGGGCACGCGCGTGTTCAAGGCGTCGACCTCGCAGAAAATGCGCCAGCTTTTGCGGCTGGTGGCCAAGCACGGCACCGGGCGCAACGCCAACGCGGCGGCGACGGGTTTCCGCGTGGGCGGCAAGACGGGCTCGGCGGAAAAGCTGATCAACGGGCGCTATTCGTCGACGCGGATCATCGCGACCTTTGCCGCCGCGTTCCCGATGGATCGCCCTCGCTATGTCGTGGTGGTGGCGCTTGACGAGCCCAAGGTGACCCATGCGATGGCCGGGCGCACCGCCTATTTCAACGCCGCGCCCATCGTCGGCAATCTGATCCGCCGCGCCGGACCGATGCTGGGCGTGCGGCCAGACAACACGCGCGATGTCGATGTCAGCGACCTTGAATATCTGCTCAAGGTCAAACGATGAAGCTGGCGGCGCTGACGGATCGGATTGGACTGGCTGTGGACGACGGCGATGTCGCGGTCACGGGCTTTGCCATCGATCATCGCAAGGTGGCGCCCGGCACCGTGTTCGGCGCGTTTCGCGGTGGGCGTTTTAACGCCGAGGACTTCATCCCCGCCGCTATCGAAGCGGGTGCAGTGGCCATTGTGGCGCGCAAGGAAGCGGTGGTCGAAGGCGCGCTGCATATCGCGAGCGAGAAACCGCGCCGCACCTTCGCGCAATTGGCCGCCGGGTTCTTCACACCCGCCCCGCCATTGATCGTCGCGATCACCGGCACCAACGGCAAGACATCGTGCGCCGAGATGACCCGCCAGATCTGGCGCATGTGCGGCGAACGCGCCGCCAGCATCGGGACGTTGGGGGTCACCACGCCCGATGGCAGCGTTTCGACGGGCCTGACCACGCCGGACATTGTCACCTTCCTGAGCAATATGAGTGGCCTTGCGCGCGAGGGGGTGACGCATGTCGCCTATGAGGCCTCCAGCCATGGCCTCTCGCAATACCGCAACGAAGGGCTGCGCGTTGTCGCGGGCGCGTTCACCAATTTCAGCCGCGATCACCTCGATTACCACGGCACGATGGAGGCCTATCACGAGGCCAAGATGCGCCTGTTCGATGAAGTGATCGAGCCGGATGGCGTTGCGGTCATCCATGTCGGCGAGGAGCCGAGTGAGTGGACTGACAAAGCCATCGCGAGAGCGGCCAAACGCGGGCTCGACGTGCGCCGTGTGGGCGAGGGCGGCGATTATCTGCGCGTGGTGAAGCGCGAGGCCAGCCAGCTTGGCCAGACGCTCACAATCGAACACGCGGGCGAAAGTCACACAGTCAAACTCCCGCTAATCGGTTCGTATCAAAGCGCCAACGCGCTTGTGTCCGCAAGCCTAGCGCTTTCCACCGGAGCGCCCGCCACCGGCGTGTTCGATGCGCTCTCGCGCCTGCAACCGGTTCGCGGGCGGTTGGAGCGCGCGTGCCTCACGCCAGCGGGCGCGCCCGTCTATGTCGATTACGCCCACACGCCCGACGCGCTCGAGGCCGCGATTGCCGCGCTGCGCGATCATGTCGATCCGGCGCGCGGGGGTAGGTTGATCCTCGTATTTGGCGCAGGCGGCGATCGCGATACAGGTAAGCGCGCGCCCATGGGCGCCGCCGCGGCTCGCGGGGCCGAAATCCTCGTGGTGACCGACGACAACCCGCGCGGCGAAGACCCCGCGACCATCCGCGCAGCGATCCTCGAAGGAACTGCGATGGTCGACCACGGCGCTCGTTTCGAAGCGCGCCACGAAATCGGCGATCGGCGCGGGGCCATCATGAACGCCGTTCAACTGGCAGGCGCGCACGACATCATTCTCATCGCCGGAAAAGGCCATGAGCAAGGACAGATCATCGGATCAGGAGACGAAATGCGGTTTCTTGCGTTTGACGATGTAGAGGTTGCGCGCGAATGCGCAGCGGCTTTGGCCAAAGGACCACAATCATGACCGCTGCTTTGGCAAAAACCCATCCTTTGCTGCGCCGTTGGCCCAGCTCGGGCCCGGCTGGGCTGCGTGATACCTTGCCGCTTGCCCTGTGGGACGCCGCCGCCATTGCCGCAGCGACGGGCGGCGTGGCCAGCGAGGACTTTCAGGCCTCAGGCGTCGAAATGGACAGCCGCGATGTCAAACCCGGCGATCTGTTCGTCGCGCTCAAAGGCGAGGCGATGGACGGGCATAAATTCCTGCCCAAAGCGTTCGAAAAAGGGGCGGTCGCCGCGATCACGGATCGCCCTGTCGATTACCCGCATGTGCTGGTCAAAGACACGACGCAAGCCTTGCACGCGCTCGCCCACGCCGCGCGAGACCGCAGTCCGGCCGTGCGTATCGGCGTGACCGGTTCGGTCGGCAAAACAGGCGTTAAAGAGGCTGTGTTCAACGCTCTGGACCGTGCCAGTCGCGGCAGCGCGCACCGTTCGGTCCGGTCCTACAACAACCATGTCGGCGTGCCGCTGAGCCTTGCTCGCATGCCGGCGCGCGCGCGGTTCGGCGTGTTCGAGATGGGCATGAACCACGAAGGCGAGATTGCGCCGCTCGCGGATCATGTGCGCCCCGACGTCGCTATCATCACCACCATCGCGCCCGCCCATATCGAGAATTTGGGCTCCATCGAAGCGATTGCCGATGAAAAGGCGCAGATCTTTACGGGGCTCGCCGAGGGCGGCACGGCCGTTATCCCCGCCGACCTGCCGCAATCGCAGCGTCTGATCGACCACGCGCGCGCGCAGGGCGTGAAGATCGTCACCTTTGGCCGCAGCGCTGACGCCGATGTGCGCCTGCTCGATGCGATCGCCAACACGCAAGGCGGCTCGCTCGTCACCGCTGATATGGGTGATCAACGCGTGTGCTTCACCATCGCGGAGCCGGGTGAGCATTGGGTGACCAACGCGCTGTGCGTGATGGCTGCGGTGCGCGCGGCGGGCGGCGATCTGGCGAGTGCCGGGCTCGCGCTGGCGGAAATGGGCGGCCTGAAAGGGCGCGGCGAACGCCATCAGGTCGCGGTCGCGGGCGGCAAGGCGCTGTTCATCGACGAAAGCTACAACGCCAACCCGGCATCGATGCGCGCCACCTTGCGCGTCTTGGGCCAAACACCGGCGCATCGCCGGGTGGCGGTTCTGGGCGCGATGAAGGAGCTTGGCGATTTTTCCGACCGCTTTCACGCGCAACTGGCGCGGCCGCTGATCGAGGCGCAAATCGACCACGCGATCCTGGTTGGCGATGAAATGCGCAGCCTTGAGGGGGAATTGGGGAAACTGCGCGGCGCTCCGCTTGGCAAGGCTCCCAGCTTCGCGCATTGCGAAGGCCCTGACGAGGCAATGGCAGCGCTCTTGGATTATTCTCTCACACACGGCGATGCGGTTCTTGTGAAGGGCTCCAACTCAGTCGGTCTCGGCAGGCTGGTGACACATTTTACAAGCGCGCACGAGTAAGGCGCCGGGGGTTCGCACATGCTCTTTCTGCTCGCCGAATGGCTGCAATATGAAGGTATCTTCAATCTGGTGCGCTACCAGACCTTCCGCGCCGGGGCGACGCTGCTGACCGCGCTGTTTATCGGCCTGTTGATCGGCCCGCGCTTCATCAACCTGTTGCGCGTGCGCCAGGGCAAGGGGCAACCAATCCGCGAGGACGGCCCGCAAAGCCATCTGGCCAAGCGCGGCACGCCGACCATGGGCGGGCTCATGATCCTGATCGCGTTGATGCTCTCGCTGCTGATCTGGATGGACCTGCGCAGCCCGCTGGTGTGGGCCTGCCTGGCGGTGACGGGCGGCTTTGGAATTATCGGGTTTCTCGACGATTACGACAAGGTGACCAAGAATTCGCATCGCGGCGTGTCGGGCAAAGTGCGCTTGCTGATGGAGTTCGCGGTTGCGGGCGTCGCGAGCTACATCATCGTCAGCCAGATCAACACCAATCTGTACATCCCCTTCTTCTCTGACGTGTCGATCCCGCTGAGCTATGGCTATTACGTCTTTGCCGCCTTTGTGATGGTGGGCGCGGGCAACGCGGTGAACCTGACCGATGGGCTGGATGGGCTCGCGATCATGCCGGTCATTATCGCGGCGGGCACGTTTGCGATTATCGCCTATCTCGTCGGACGGTCCGATTTCAGCGAATATCTCGGCATCCCGCACGTGCCGGGCGCGGGCGAATTGGCGATCTTCTGCGCCGCGATCATGGGGGGGGGATTGGCGTTCCTCTGGTTTAACGCGCCGCCAGCCGCGGTCTTCATGGGCGATACGGGCAGTCTTGCGCTGGGCGGAGCGCTGGGCGCGATCGCGGTCGCCTCGCATCACGAGGTCGTGCTGGCGATCGTTGGCGGGCTATTTGTGCTCGAAGCGTTGTCGGTCATCATTCAGGTGTTCTGGTTCAAACGCACGGGCAAGCGCGTCTTCCGCATGGCCCCGATCCACCACCATTTTGAGCAACTGGGCTGGAGCGAAAGCAAGGTCGTGATCCGTTTCTGGATCATCGCCATCGTGCTCGCGCTCGCCGGATTGGCGACGCTGAAACTGCGATGATTACCTCCGCCGCCTTTGCCGGGAAACGCTACGCGGTGCTCGGGCTCGCACGCTCGGGCGCGGCGGCGGTGGAGACCTTGCTGGCGAGCGGCGCGTATGTGACGGCGTGGGATCGGCAGGATGTCGCGCGCGCTCCATTCGAGGGGCGCTGTAAGCTGGCGGACCCTCTGGAGTTGGACCTGACCGGCTTTGACGCGCTGGTGGTCTCGCCCGGCGTGCCGCTCAACACCCACGCCATCACGCCGCACGCGCGCGCCTACGGCGTGCCGATCATCGGTGATGTCGAGCTGTTTGCACAGGCGCGCGGCGACCTTCTGCCGCATAAAGTGGTGGGGATCACCGGCACGAACGGCAAATCCACCACGGTCGCGCTGGTCCATCATATCTTGCAAATGGCCGGTATCCCCAGCGTTCTGGGCGGTAATATTGGCGAGCCAATCCTGGCGCAGGAGCCGCTCGCGCCCGGAGAGCAGGGGGTTGGCGTCTACGTGCTGGAGCTCTCCAGCTATCAGATCGACCTAACACAAAGCCTCGATTGCGAGGCGGCGGCTCTGATGAACATCACGCCCGACCATCTCGATCGCTATGACGGGTTTGATGCCTACGCCGCGTCCAAGGCGCGGCTGTTCGCGATGCAATCGGGCGGCCACTTGGCGGCCTTTGGCACGCTTGAAGGGCCGTGTGCAGTGATCCTTGAGGTCGAAAGCGCACGCCGCGCGCCGGGCCGCGCGCTTGCCGTCGATCTGGCGCCGCTCGTTGAGCTTCAGCCGCAATGGCCAACGCTTCAGGGGCCGCACAATCTCCAAAACGTCGCGGTTGCCATTGCGCTGGTGGAGGAATTGGGCGTGACGCGCGCGCAGTGGCTCCACGCGCTGCCACGTTATCGCAACCTGCCGCACCGGATGGAATTCATCGGTGAGGACGATGGCGTCGTCTATATCAACGACAGCAAGGCGACCAACACCGCCTCCACTGCGCCCGCTCTGGCGGCTTATCCGGCGCGCGGCGAGAGAGCGCGGATCCACTGGATCGTGGGCGGGTTGGCCAAGGAAGACGGGCTGGGCGAATGCGAGGCGCAACTGGGCAACGTCGCCGCCGCGTATACCGTCGGCGAGGCGGGCCCGCGCTTGGCCGATCTGATCGAACAACGCGGCGTGGCGGTCGAACGCTGCGAGCTTGTCTCCGAAGCCGTGCGCCGCGCGCAAGGCGCGGCCAAGTCGGGCAATGTCATCTTGTTCTCCCCCGCCTGCGCCAGTTTCGACCAGTTTCGTGACTTCGAAAAACGCGGCGAGCATTTCCGCCAACTCGTCGGCGTCCTGGCCGATTGCGGCGCGGTCGGTCCTGAAGCGGTTTTGACGACAGGGGACGATGTATGAGCAACGCGCGGCCTATGCCTTTTGCGGTGAGCGCTTCTTCGTCCGGCGGCCTGCCTCCTGTCCCAATGCGGCGCGGTTGGCGCGAGGTCGTGCGCGTGTGGTGGGGCGAGCTTGATCGCGGGCTGCTGGCTTTGATCATGATCCTGATGGCGGTGGGCTTTACCGCCGTTCTGGCCGCCTCGCCCGCAAGCGCGGATCAATTATCGACGCGCGAGGTGACCGTCGACCCCTTCAAATTTGTAAAACGGCATGCGGTTTTCATGGTCCTGGGCTTTAGCGGGATGATCGCGGTCTCGTTTCTCAGCCGCGATAATGCACGCCGGTTGGGCGTCGTGGTGGCGCTTGTTTTCTTTGTCCTGCTGATGCTGGTGCCGTTCATCGGCATGGAGAAGAAAGGCGCGGTGCGTTGGCTCAATGTCGGGATGAGCTTGCAGCCGAGCGAATTTCTCAAGCCCGGCTTTGCGATTGCGCTCGCCTGGATCCTGAGTTGGCGGATGCGCGATCCCAACCTTTCGGTCTTCTGGGTGGTGACGGGGATCACGCTCGCCTGCGCCTCGCTGCTGATGCTGCAACCCAATCTGGGTGAGACGCTGCTGTTTCTGGGCACGTGGTTCGTGCTGATCTTTCTGGCGGGCGTGTCGGCGTGGTTGATCGCCGGAATCATCGCAGCGGTGCCCGTGGTCGGCGTGGTCGTCTATCTGACCTATGAAAACGGCCGCAATCGCATCAACGATTTTCTTGGCGGCGGCACCGCGTTTGACCAGGTCGACCTTGCCAATCGCACGCTGACGAACGGCGGGTGGACGGGCAACGGATTGTGGCTGGGCACGCGCAAGAACAATCTGCCTGAGGCGCACACCGATTACATCTTCTCCGTCATCGGCGAGGAAGGCGGATTGCTGATCTGCGCGCTGGTCGTGCTGTTGTTTCTCGCCATCATCGGGCGCACGCTGGTGCGCCTGACGAGCGAAGAGGACCAGTTTGCGCTGCTCGCCGGGGCGGGATTGATCGCGCAATTCGGTGGACAGGCCTTCATCAACATGGCGGTGAACCTGCGGTTGTCGCCCGCAACGGGCACAACCTTGCCCTTGGTGAGTTATGGCGGATCATCAATGCTGGCGGTGTGCTTCACCCTTGGGCTATTGATGGCCATCACCCGGCGCAATCCCTTTGTCGAACGCAGCGCGCCGGGGCTAAGGACACTCTTCGCGCGCAAGGAGGCGCTCGTATGAACAGCCCCGAAACCGTTACTCCGAAACCGGCCGGCGCCGCGCCATCGGTGCGCACGGGCTCGAGCCGCCATTTCGTGCTCGCCGCCGGGGGGACGGGCGGTCACATGATCCCGGCCTTCGCGCTTGCGGCGGAGTTGGAGGCGCGCGGGCACCATGTCGCGCTGATCACCGATGAACGCGGCGCAAACATTCCGGGCAAACCGGACAGCATGCCCGCACATGTCCTGCCCGCTGGTCGGTTTGGCAAGAACCCATTGAAATGGCCCGCCGGGATCAGCGCGGTGCTCGAAGGGCGCCAGATGGCGCTTCGCCTGTTTCAAACCTTTGAACCCGCCGCCGTCATCGGCTTTGGCGGCTACCCCGCTCTGCCAGCCTTGCTGGGCGCGCTGGCGATTAAGATCCCGACGGTGGTGCACGAACAAAACGCGGTGCTGGGGCGGGTCAACCGCCTGCTGTCGGGCCGGGTGGACGCCATCGCGACCTCGTACCCGGATGTGGAGCGGTTGAAGCCCAAACACGCCGCCAAGACCCATTTGGTCGGCAATCCGGTGCGCGAAGAGGTGCTGGCGCTGCGCGATCAGGATTTCCCCACGCTCACCGATGAAAGCCTGCTTCGCGTGCTTGTCACCGGCGGCTCGCAAGGCGCGCGTATCTTGTCCGAAGTGGTGCCAGACGGGTTGGTCCGCCTCCCGCCGCCCCTGCGCGATCGGCTGCAAGTCACGCAGCAATGCCGGGCCGAGGATCTGGAGGCGGTGCGCGCACGCTACGCCAATCACAATATTCCGGCGGAACTTGCGACCTATTTCGAGGACATGCACGAACGGCTTGCCGACACGCATCTGTTTATCGGGCGCGCGGGCGCATCGACCATTGCCGAGCTCACCGCCGTGGGCCGTCCGGCGATCCTGATCCCGTTGCCTATCGCGACCGACGATCATCAAGCGGTGAACACGCGCGAGATCGTGAAAGCGGGCGGCGCGCGGATGATTCGCCAGCCTTCTGAAACGGTCGCGGACACGCGTGAAATGGGCGAAGAAGGCGATCCGCTGCGCCGTAAGCAAAGCGAGATCTTTGAGAAGCTTTCAAAGGACATCGCCAAGCAGATCCAGGCGCTCGCGCAAAAGCCCGAAACGCTGGCCAACGCGGCGCACGGCGCGTGGAATTGCGGGCGACCGGACGCGGCGAAAGATCTGGCCGATCTTGTCGAAACGCTGGGCGGTGTGGACCTGATGGATGTCATCCGCGTAGGTGAGGCCGCTCCGCATGCGGCGCAGACGGCCACCGCGCCCAAGCCAGCGACCCGCGACGCGCATGAGGATGCAGACGCGCGATGAAGGGTGTTGGCACCGATATTGGCACGATCCACTTTGTCGGCATTGGCGGGATCGGCATGTCCGGCATCGCCGAGGTGATGCGCAATCTGGGCTACGCGGTGCAGGGCTCTGATATCGCCGATGGGCCCAGCGTTGAACGCCTGCGCGCGCGCGGCATTCCCGTCCATATCGGGCACGCGAAAGAAAACGTCGAAGGCGCCGCAGTGGTTGTCACCTCGACCGCCGTGCGCCGGACCAATCCCGAGGTTGCCGCCGCGCTCGAAAACCGCATCCCGGTGGTGCGCCGCGCGGAGATGCTGGCTGAGCTCATGCGGCTTAAATCCACCGTCGCGGTGGCGGGCACGCATGGCAAGACCACGACGACCAGCATGATCGCAGCGCTGCTGGACAAGGGCGAGGTCGATCCCACCGTCATCAATGGCGGCATTATCGAGCAATACGGGTCGAACGCGCGGCTGGGTGACAGCGACTGGATGGTGGTCGAGGCCGATGAGAGTGATGGCAGTTTCCTGCGGCTCGATGGCACCATTGCGGTCGTCACCAATATCGATCCCGAACACCTCGATCATTATGGCGATTTCGCCGGGGTCAAGAAGGCGTTCCTGGAGTTCATCCAGAACGTGCCGTTTTACGGCGCGGCGATCCTGTGCGTGGATCACCCCGAAGTGCAGGCCGTGATCGGCGAAGTGCGCGACCGCAAGGTTGTGACATACGGCTTCTCGCTTCAGGCGGACATTTGCGGCGTCAACATCCGGCCTATCGATGGCGGGAACACGTTCGACGTGATGGTGCGCCAGCGCGGCGAAGAGGACCGCCGGATCGAAGGCGTCCACCTCCCGATGCCCGGCCGTCACAACGTTCAGAACGCGCTCGCCGCTATCGCTGTGGCGATTGAAATGGGCTGCTCGGACGCGGTCATCCGCGATGGGTTTGGCGGATTCAGCGGAGTTCGGCGGCGCTTTACCAAGGTCGGCGCGATTGAGGCGGATGGCGGAACCATCAGCGTGATCGACGATTACGCCCACCACCCGGTCGAAATTCAAGCGGTGCTGAGCGCCGCGCGCGAAGCGGTGGCCGCGCATGGCGGCCGCGTCTTCGCCGTTGCTCAGCCGCATCGCTATTCGCGCCTGAACGATTTGATGGACGATTTTCAAAGCTGCTTTAACGAAGCGGACAGCGTCTATGTCACGCCCGTCTACGAAGCTGGCGAAGCGCCGCTGCCCGGTGTCGACAGCGCAGCGCTCGTCACGGGTCTCAAATCGCGCGGGCATCGCAGCGCGCAGACCATCGACAACGCCGACGCTTTGGCAAAGGTGCTCGCCGATGAAGCGCAAGGGGGCGATATTATCGTGTGCCTTGGCGCGGGCGATATCACCCGCTGGGCCGCTGGCTTGCCCGCCGCCATCGCTGCGGAGCGTGGAGCATGAGCGGGCCGATCCAACCTAACGACGCGGCCAACCACGACAACGGCATGGCGCCCACCTGCGAGGTTGAAGGGGCAGTGAAAGCCCCGGTCGCCCTCGACGGCATTCGCGGCGCGGTGACTGGAAAAGCGCCCTTGGCGAAGTTGGTCTGGTTCAAGACGGGCGGCGCGGCGGATTGGCTGTTTGAGCCGGCGGATCTCGATGATTTGCAGCTCTTCATGGACCGGCTGGATGAAAGCCTCCCGGTCATGGCGCTCGGGCTTGGGTCGAACCTCATCATCCGCGATGGCGGCGTGCCGGGGCTCGTAGTGAAATTAGGCAAGCCCTTTGCCAAGGCCGAAGTCACGGGCGAGAACGAACTCACCTGTGGCGCGGGCGCGAGCGGCATTCTGGTCGCCTCAAGCGCGCGCGATGCCGGGATCGCTGGGCTCGAATTCTTGCGCGGGATACCGGGCACGGTCGGCGGCTTTGTGCGCATGAATGGCGGGGCTTACAGGCGCGAAGTCGCGGATATCCTGATCGATTGCCAGGTTATCATGCCCGACGGCGCCCTCGTCACGCTGCCGCTCGCGGATCTGCGTTACACCTATCGCCATTCGGCCTTGCCCGAAGGCGCGATTGTCGTCTCGGCCCGCTTCCAGGGCGCACCTGGCGACCCGGCGGAAATCGGCGCAGAGATGGACCGCATCGCCAAGGCGCGCGAGGAATCGCAGCCGCTGCGCACCAAGACGGGCGGATCTACTTTCAAAAATCCAGACGGCACCAGCGCCTGGAAACTGGTCGATCAAGCGGGCTTTCGCGGGTTCGAACATGGCGGCGCGCAGGTCAGCGAGAAGCACACCAATTTCCTTATCAACACCGGCGAAGCCACCAGCACCGCCATCGAAGAGCTGGGCGAAATGATCCGTGACAAGGTCTTCGCACAGACAGGCACACGCCTCGAATGGGAAATCCAGCGGGTGGGCCGGCCATGAGCGCGCCGGCGATCCACGTCGCCGTCCTGATGGGCGGCTGGGCCAACGAGCGTGAGGTCTCGCTCATGTCCGGGGGCGGCGTGTCCGACGCGCTTGAGGCGAAGGGCTATCGCGTGACGCCCATCGATATGGGCCGCGATGTGGCGGTGAAGCTGGCCGAGGCCAACCCCGATGTGGTCTTTAACGCGCTGCACGGCGTGCCGGGCGAAGATGGCAGCGTGCAGGGCATGCTCGACCTGATGGGGCTGCCTTACACCCATTCCGGGCTCGCCACCTCGGTGATCGCGATTGACAAGCAGCTGACCAAACAGGCGTTGACCCCGCATGGGATTCCGATGCCCGGCGGACGCGTTGTTCGGTGTGAGGAATTGCATGAGCGCGACCCGCTGCCGCGTCCTTATGTGCTCAAACCCGTCAACGAAGGCTCTTCAGTCGGCGTCGCGATCATCACCGAGGACTCAAACGTTGGCAATCCCATCGCGCGTTCCGCGAGCGGGCCGTGGCAGGAATTTACCGAATTGCTGGCCGAGCCTTTTATCAAGGGGCGCGAGCTGACCACGGCGGTGATCGACAGCGCCGATGGCCCCAGAGCGCTCGGCGTGACCGAACTCATCATCGAAACCGGTTTCTACGATTACGAGCACAAATACACCGAAGGGCGCACGCAGCATGTGTGCCCTGCCAACGTGCCGCCCGAAATCGCGGCTTTGTGCGAGCAATACGCGCTCAAAGCGCACACGGCGCTGGGTTGCCATGGCACAAGCCGCACCGATTATCGCTGGGACGATGAGCTGGGCGAAGAGGGGCTGTTTGTGCTCGAAACCAACACGCAGCCGGGCATGACCCCGCTCAGCCTAGTGCCCGAACAAGCGCGCCACGCAGGGATTGATTACGCGGAACTGGTGGACTTGCTGGTGCAAGAGGCGCTGCGAATTCACACAAAGCAGGAGGCGAGCGATGGCTAAACTGGCGCGCTCAGGATCAAAAGGCGTTCGCCGCGCGGCGAAATCGCAAAGCCGCGCGGCAGGCGCACGCAAGGCCAAGGCGACGACCACCGGCGTGCTGGATCGGGCGATGGGCGCGCTGCCCTTGACCGAGGAGCAGTGGAGCCGTGTGTTCATGGCGCTGATTATCGCCGCGGCGCTCGTGCTGGTCGGCACGATTGCGAGCCTGGCGGGCGTCACTGCGATGGCGCGCGCGGAATACGCGCGGGCGGCGGGCGATGCGGGCTTTGCGCTGACCACGGTGCGCATCACGGGCGCGCAGCGCATGGACGAGGCCCGCGTCTACGCTCTCGCCATGGAGCAACGCAGCCGCCCCATGCCCGACGTTGACATCGTCGAGCTGCGCGAGGCGATCAAACAGCTCGATTGGGTCGAGGACGCGCGCGTTTCGATCCAGCTGCCTGACACGGTCGCGATCGATATCGTTGAGCGGGTGCCGCATGCACTGCTTGAAAAGGCCGATGGCGTCGTCGTGATCGACAAGACCGGGCACGAATTGCCCTCGGCCAAGGTCGCTGGAAACGAAGAGATGCTGCGCGTATCGGGCGCCGGCGTGTCGGAGGAAAAGCGCATGGCGCAGCTCGCGAACCTGTTCGCAACGGCGCCTGCGATGGAAGCGCAGGTCACCTCCGCGCGGTGGGTTGGCAATCGGCGCTGGGATCTGACTTTCCAAAGCGGGCAGGTGCTGATGCTGCCCGAAGGCAAATTGCGTTCGGTGGACGCGCTTCAGGATTTTGCCGAGCTTGACGGGCAATACCGCTTGATCGGCGGTAAGGCGGTGCGCTTCGACATGCGCGATGCGCCGCGCGTTTACTTGCGCGAACCGGGCCGGGCCGAGCGTTACGAACTGGCCAAGGGGCCGCAGGGATGAGAAAGGACGCGGGCCATGGCTGGGCGTAGAAAAGCCACAACGGGCGTCGGCAAAGCGCTCGCCAAGAGCGGGGCCGGAAAAGGCGCGGGTAAAGCGGCGGCGAAAACGGCCACCAGAACCGCTGCCAAACCCGTGGTCGTGCGCACATTCGGTGCGGTCAATATCGGCAGTTTTCGCATTTCGGCCATGGTCATGGGCGAAACCGAGCATGGCGAGCTGATCGTCCTTGGCTCCGGCCACCGGATGAGCGCCGGCGTGAAACGCGGCTATGTCACCGATCCCAAGGCCGCGACCCACGCCATCCGCGACGCGGTGGAGCGGGCCGAGCAAAACGCGCAGACAACTGTCAACGCGGTCTGGGTCGCGTGTTCGGGGGCGGGTCTGGAAAGCTATGTCCACCCTGAAACCTGCCACATTGGTGGGCGCCGGATCGAAGAAGACGATATTGACGGCCTTCTCGCCCTCGCACGCGCCGGGATTCAGCCTGATGGGCGCGAGGTTCTGCACGCGCAGCCTGCGCACTTTACGCTCGACGGAGCGCATGGCGTGGTCGAGCCGAGCGGGCTGCACGCGGAGAGTCTGGGCGTTCACGTCCATGTGACGCTGGCGCAGGGCTCGCCCTTGCGGAACCTGCGCGAAGCGGTCCAAAACGCGCACCTTAAGGTCGAACGGGTGGTCGCCGCTCCGCTTGCCACCTCGCACGCCTGCCTGACGGCGGAAGAGCGCGATCTGGGCGTGGCGCTGGTCGAGATCGGCGGGGATGTGACCAATGTGTCGGTCTTTGCGGCGGGCATGATGCTCGGCTTGAGCTCCATCGATATGGGATCGGCGCATATCACCGACGCGATCGCCGGGCGGCTGGGCATTCGCCGCAGCCAGGCCGAGCGTCTCAAATGCGTCGCAGGGTCCGCGATTGCGAGCCCGAGCGACCACCGCGAGATGATCCCGGTGCATGGGCCCAACGATGGCTGGGAAGAAGGCGGCTCCATCCCGCGCGCGCGCGGCGCGGATGAAGACAACCGCATCGCGCGATCCGAACTGGTCTCGGTCATCAATCAACGCCTGTCGCAATTGGCGCAGCAGATCAGCAAGGCGCTCAAGGAGCACGGCTTTTCCGGACCGGGCGCGGGCCAGGTGGTTTTGACCGGCGGCGGGGCGGAGCTCGCCGGGCTGGCTGAATTCATGCAAGGCGCGCTGGGCACTCCGGTGCGTCTGGGGCGCACGGCTCCGCTCAAGGGATTGCCCGAGGCGCATTCGACGCCGGGCTTTGCGACGCTTGCGGGTCTGTGCCTCTACGCGGCGGAAGACCCCGCTGATATCACCGCGTACAAGCCACGCGCGCAGGCCGTAATGAGCCCCTCGCGTTCACTCAGCCCGCTCGCTTCCTTGATGCGGCTATGGAAGGCGTCGCGCGAGTATTTCTAACGCTGGATCGCGCGCGAACGTCCCTGACGCGCATTTCGTAAGGCTTTGGTAGGTTCGTTCATGGTATACGCGGCGTTAAGGAGCGCTGTGGATAAGGGTTGCAGTGGTATAAACGGCGCATCGCGAATGTGTCACAGTCAGATAAACGCCTGAGTTGCAAGTGTCTCAAGACTAGACGGGCGCCCGGAGGACAATCGGATGAGTATCAATATCGGACCGGCGGATGGCGACGACATGCGCCCCAAAATCACGGTGATCGGTATCGGCGGCGCGGGCGGCAACGCCATCGCCAATATGATTAACTCGGAAATCGAAGGCGTCGATTTCGTCGTCGCGAACACTGACGCGCAGGCGCTCAGTTCTTCGCCCGCTGAAAAGCGTATTCAGCTCGGCACCGAGATCACCAAAGGACTGGGCGCGGGCGCCAAGCCGGAAGTGGGCAGGGCCGCCGCTGAAGAGACGGTTAAAGAGATCGAAGAGGCGCTGGAAGGCGTCAACATGGTCTTCATCGCCGCTGGCATGGGCGGAGGCACGGGCACGGGCGCCGCGCCTGTGATCGCGGAAACCGCGCGCAATATGGGCGTGTTGACCGTCGGCGTCGTGACCAAACCGTTCCTGTTCGAAGGCACGCGCCGCATGCGCGCCGCCGAAGCGGGCATCGCCGATCTGCAAGAGCATGTCGACACGCTGATCGTCATTCCGAACCAGAACCTGTTCCTGATCGCCAGCCAGGACACGACGTTTAAGCAAGCCTTTGAAATGGCCGACGAAGTGCTCCAGCAGGGTGTTCGTTCGATCACCGATCTTATGGTGATGCCGGGCCTGATCAACCTCGATTTTGCCGATGTCCGCTCCGTCATGAGCGAGATGGGCAAGGCGATGATGGGCACCGGCGAAGCCGACGGCGAAAACCGCGCCAAAGACGCCGCCGAAATGGCGATTGCCAACCCGCTGCTTGACGGCGTTTCGATGCAGGGCGCGCGCGGCGTGATCATCTCGATCATCGGCGGCGAGGACATGAAACTGTTCGAAGTCGACGGCGCGGCCAATCATATTCGCGGCCTTGTCGATGAAGACGCCAACATCATCTGGGGCAGCGCTTTCAACCCCGACCTCGACGGCAAGATCCGCGTGTCGGTTGTCGCCACCGGTATCGAGCAGGATGGCGAGGCGATCACGCCGCGAGCGACCACAACCACGGCGCCAAGCGCCTTGGCGAGCGCGGCGCCCGCCGCCATGCCCGCCAGTCGTCCTCCGCAGCGCCCGGTGCTTGATCTGGGCGGCGAGGTTGAGGTGCCCGAAGAGACCTCTTCGTCTGCCCCGGAGCCTGAATCCGATCCCGAGCCAGAACCCGAAGTCGAGCCTGCGCCGATCACGCTCACACCGCCCGAGCCGGTGGCCTACGAGCCCGAGCTCGAGCCCGAGCCGGAACCCGAAGCCGAAGCGGATGACGAGCCGGAAGTCGAAGAAGAGCCGCTGCTGAAATCACGGCCGTTGTTCTCCGATCCAGTGACGCAGGCGCAGGAAGGCGAGGACGAAGCGGCAGAGGAAGACCCCAAGCCGTTCGATCTCAGCGGTATGCAGGCGGGCGATGACATGGGCGAGCTTGATGACGACGTTGACGAGATCGTCGATCCGCTCGCCGGTCTTCGCGGCGCCGAAGAAGAACCGTTCGATCTGGGCGGGTCCGACGCGCCGGAATTTGACGAGGGGGCGGGCGTTGAAGACGCGGTCTATTCCGAAATCGACATGGCCGAAGCGGGCAGCGACGACGAGGCCGGAGGCGACGACGCCGAAGCGCAGGAGGAAGTGGCCGAGCCCGCTTCAGAGCCGACCCCGACACCAGCGGCGCAACCGGCAACACCCGCTCCAGCTGAGCCGACCACTCTGTTTGAGCGTATGGCCAATCTGTCGCGCAGCTCCGGTTCGGAAGAGGACGACGAAGACGACGAGGATGGCGACGATGACGGTTCGCCCGCGCTCAGCATTCCGCGTTTTCTTGGTCGTCAAAACAACCAGTAATCGCCACTTTCGGGCAAATGCTGCCTCCGCTTGACCTTGGCTTGCCTCCGGTCGGCGCAGGCGAGCGGTTTCGCCGCGTGAAAACCGCAAGGATATTCGCTAGCGTCGCGCGGCTATGAGATCCATTTTGACCTCCTTTGGCCGCCAGCCTTCTGCCGCGTCGATCCTCGCTAAGGTGAGCGTATCAGCGGCGTGTCTCGCTCTGGCAGCGGGCAGCGCGAGCGCGCAGCCGATCACCTCGCGTCCCGTCGTGCAACCTTTGCCGCCGCAGGACACGCAGCGCTTGAACCGCGCGCTGGTGGAGCTTGCCAAGAGGCCGCGCAGCGTTCCGGCCTTGATTGAAGCGGGCAACGCCGCGCTTGCGGTCACCGATCTCGACGCGGCCATCGGCTTTTACAAGCGCGTAACCGAGATCGAGCCTGAGAACGAGGCGGCGACTTTGGGGCTCGCGCGGGTCTATATGCGCTCGGGCCGTCCGGTCAGGGCTCTGCTCTATTTCGACGCTGCCAAGTCGCGCGGGGCCGGGCCACTGGCGATTGGTTCGGATTTCGCGCTCACGCTTGATATGCTGGGTGATCAAGCCTCGGCTCAGACCACCTACATCACTCAGATCGAAGCCAGTCCCAAGGATGACGAAGCGCGCCGCCGCATGGCGCTCAGCTTCGCGATCAGCGGCAACGCCTCGGCTTTCGAGGCGACCTTGCGCCCGCTCATAGATCGGCGCGATTTCGCTGCGTTCCGCGCGCGCGCCTTTGGCCTGGCGATTATGGGCGAGCAGGAACGCGCGGCGGCGATTGCGGATGCGGTCATGCCTCGCGCGCTGGCGCAAAAGGTGACGCCTTATCTGGAATTCATGCCGCGCCTGACGCCCGCGCAGCAGGCGGCGGCGGCCAATTTGGGGATCTTCCCGCGCGCCGCTGATATCGGCCGCGACGCGCCCGGAGTGGTCGCTTACATGGAGCGGACCATGGGCCAGCAGCCCACGCTTGCCGCTGCGCCCGTGCCGCAAACGGAAGATCGCCTGGCACCAAGCGGCACCCCGTTGGGAGAGAGCCCGTCATCCCCGACAGCTGAGGTTGTGGCGCAGGCTCCCGATCCCGCTCCAGCGCCAAGCCAGGCCGCTCAGCCTGCTACTGCTCCGACGAACCGAATCGCGGACGCGTTTGACGATATGATGGCGAGCGATGGCGAGACAAAGGTGAGCGCGGGCGCTGGCGCGGTCGATATCGCTTCGATTGATGTCCCGCGCGAAGTCGCACCCGAACCCGCGCAACCCGAAACGCCCCAGAACCCCAGCCGCGTCTGGGTCCAGCTGGCGACCGGACGCGACCTTGAGGCGCTTGGCTTTGATTGGCGGCGCTTTACCCGCAAAGCGCCCGATAAACTGAAAAGCTTTACCCCGCACACGGTGCGCTGGGGGCAGGCCAATCGCTTGCTCGCCGGGCCGCTCGACAGCCGCGAGGCCGCGCGCGATTTGATCAACGCGCTCAAGCAAAAGGGCCTCGACAGCTTTCGCTATACCAGCCCGGAAGGCATGGAAATTCAGGAACTTGCGGTCAGGTAAACGCCCCGTTCACCGCCTTTCCCCCGCTTTCTGTTCACAGGCTTTGAACAAGCCAGAACGCTTATACCCAAGAGCCCGCCGAGCGAGCGTTGCCAAGCGGCGGGGAGCGGGCGCATTGAAGCTGCACATGATCGCACACACCCCGAGCACAGGAGCGGCCGCATGAGACCGCGCGAGAACGACTATTCCGAGGACGCCGACGCGGCTCCCATCGATATGCTCGCCGCCCTTTTCGAAGCGCGCGGTTGGGAATCGGCGGTGGTCTCGGATGATGAATTGCAAGGCGAAGTGCAGGGTAGCTGGGCCAAATACCAGCTGCGCGCGATCTGGCGCGCGGCGGACAATGTGCTGCAATTCCTGTGCTTGCCCGACATTCGTGTCTCCAGCGACAAGCGCCAGCGGGCTTATGAACTGCTCACGCTGGTGAACGAACAGATGTGGCTGGGCCATTTCGATATCTGGTCCAACGGCGATGTGCTTTTGTACCGCCATGGCGCGCTGCTGGGCGATGATGGGATGCTGAGCTTGGATCAGGCGCAGGCGCTGGTCGAAAACGCGATCGACGAATGCGATCGCTTCTACCCCGCCTTTCAATTCGTGCTGTGGGGCGACAAGGCCCCGCGCGACGCGCTTGATGCGGCGATGGTCGATGTTGGCGGAGAAGCGTAGGGCTACGATATGACATCCCACCTGTTGATCATCGGTTGCGGGAATATGGGCGGCGCGATGCTGGCCGGGTGGCTGGCGGCCGGGCTGGAGCCCGCGCGGTTCTCGATCCTTGACCCGTCGCTGGAGAGCGCGCCCGAAGGCGTGGCTCTTTATCGCTCTCCCCCGGACGCGCCGGGCGATCACGACGCGGTCCTTCTGGGTTTCAAGCCGCAGCAATTGAGCGCGCTCGCGCCGGGCTTGCAAGAGCTGTGCGGACCGGGCGTGGCGGTCCATTACCTCCTCGCCGGGCTGACCCTGGAGCAACTCGCCGCCGCCTTTCCCAAAGCTGAGGCGTTGGTGCGAGTGATGCCCAACCTCGCGGCGCGGGTAAACAAATCGCCTGTCATCCTCGCGCATCGCGGGCTGAATGCGGGGCAAAGGGACAGCGTGCAGACGCTTTATGACACGCTCGGCACGGCGGTGTGGTTGGAGGATGAGGCGCAGTTCGACCTGTTAACCGCGTTGGCGGGGTCCGGGCCGGGCTTCGTCTATCGGTTTATTGACGCGCTGGCGCAGGCGGCTCAGCGTCTTGGCGCGGATCGCGATCAGGCGGTCGCGCTGGCTACGGCGATGGTCGACGGTGCCTCGACGCTGGCCGCTAACGCCGATGCCGATCCGGGCGCTCTGGCCGACCGGGTTGCGAGCCCGGGCGGAATGACGCGCGAAGGCCTCAATGTTCTGGATAAAGACGAAGCGCTTATCGATCTTTTGACGGCCACGCTCGGCGCAACCGCCAAGCGCGGGGCGGAGCTGAGCGCGCTAAACGGCTAACCATCCAGCGGTTTGTTCATCTTGGCGCAAGTCAAGGTTAACAAACCGTCGCATCCCTCGCGAGTTTCCCTTGAAATTGGGGCGTAAAAGACCGATATTGATGACACGACGGCGGCAAACCCTGTGTCCGCCGTGCTTTGGAGACAAGAGGATCCATAATGGCAAACTGGAATGATCAACAGCGGACGCAGAATTTCGGTTCCGTGCCGCGCGCTGGCGGCGATGTTGCCGGCGTTTCTTACGACGAGGGCCTGCGTTCCTACATGCTCTCGATTTACAATTACATGGCGTCCGGCGTTCTGCTGACGGGCATCGTGGCGATCCTGTTTTCGTGGGGCGGTAACGAATCCGCCGCCGCGCAGGTGATGTTCAACGGTGGCCTGCTCATGTGGGCGATCAAGCTGGCGCCGCTCGCGTTCGTTCTCGTGATGAGCTTTGGCCTCAACAAAATCAGCAAACCGATGCTGAACGTGTTGTTCTGGGCCTTTGCGACCGCGATGGGCCTGTCGCTTTCGACGATTTTCCTGATCTACACGGGCGAATCGATCGCGCTGACGTTCTTTGCGACGGCCGGTGCCTTCGCGGGTCTGAGCCTCTTCGGCTACACCACGAAGAAGGATTTGTCGGGCTTCGGCACATTCCTGGTGATGGGCGTTATCGGCCTGATCATCGCGATGGTGCTGAACATGTTCCTGCAGTCGAGCGCGCTCGCCTTCGTCATCAGCGGCGTTGGTGTGCTGATCTTCGCAGGCCTCACCGCCTACGACACGCAGCGTTTGAAAGAGCAGTATCAGTATCTGCGCGGGACCGAATTCATGGGTAAAGCCGTGATCATGGGCGCGTTGAACCTGTACCTTGATTTCATCAACATGTTCATCTTCCTGCTGCAATTCCTGGGCAGCCGCGAGTAACCAACCAGCGCGTTTGCGGGTCGACGACCCTCAGACCTGTGCAATTCTGACGCCCGGTTGCTTTTTTCAGGTGGCCGGGCGTTTCTTTTGCGGGCGCACGCGACTACCCCCCTAGGCAACACCGCCTAATCGCCGCGCAAGGCGAAGGGCGGTAAAGCCAATGCAGATCAGCGAGAGAGGCAAGATCCGCCCCATGACATCGATGCAGGCCCCGCACGGATACCGAAAGACACCAGCGCCAAGGGGCGTAAAGAAAGCGGGCGATGCGCCGCAGGCGAA
Organism: Pseudomonadota bacterium; assembly: GCA_039033515.1. Taxonomy (GTDB): domain Bacteria; phylum Pseudomonadota; class Alphaproteobacteria; order Sphingomonadales; family Sphingomonadaceae; genus Erythrobacter. Next base: position 81,981 of record JBCCCM010000004.1, on the reverse strand, counting down.
TGGCGCGCCATCAGCCGGCGATCGGCATGCGGGCGTGAAAGCTATGATCGTATCGGTCGGGCTGGCCACGCTGGCTGCCTGCGCCACGCCGCCACCTCCGCCCCCTCCGCCGCCGCCGCCCCCGCCGCCGCCCGCTCCCGCGCCGGTCGAAGCGGTTCCCTATCGGCCCGTCCCACCGGGCGGAGCGGCCTATGTGATGCGGATCCCCCCTTTGAACGCGGCGGGCAAGCGAATGACGATCAATCGCGGGCTCAGCGATGATGAGCGCGTCTGGCATTTCCGATCCGCCTGGAATGTCGCCGCGCTGAATTGTCTGGGCGATCCCTATGGTCCTATCGTGGAGGGCTATCGCAGCTATGTGGTCGATAACTCGCGCGTCCTCAAACGGGTGAATGACCGGGTTGAGCAGGAATATCGCGCCCGTGAACGCAGCCGCCGCGCCGCGCTCCTCGCGCGCGAGGAGCATATGACGCGGGTCTACAATTTCTTTGCGCTGCCCTCGGCGCGCGGGGATTTTTGTCGCACGGTCCTTGCCATCGCGACGGAGGCGCAAGCCGCATCGCCGACGGATCCGGTGGCCTTTGCGCTGAAGAATTTCGACCGGCTCGAAGTGCCGTTTGCGCGCTTCTTCACCGCTTACGAAGGCTATCAACGCGCCTCGGCGCAGTGGGACGCGCGCTATGGCGCGATGTACGGTGCTTCGCAGCCCGGTTGGGTTGCGGTGCAAAAAGCGCGCGCGAGCGGCGCGGTGGTTCCTTCGGCGCAGGACGATAATCCGGGCGACACGCTGTCCTCGCCCGCCGAGGTCGCTGGCACGGTGACGGACCCGGAAACGGGCGCTTCTGTGCCGGTCATTCCGGTCGATGACGGGATCGTGTCGCAACCGCTTGTGGAACCGGTGCCGAGTAAAGACCCGCCAACCGGATAGGCGGAGCTCGCCAAGCGAAGCGCGCGGAAATTACACCCCTTTGCCCGCTGAACGAATTTGGCCGCTTGCCAGCCGCCAAGACCCGCGCTAATGCGCGCGGCCTGATGGCAGCGGACAGCCCGCCGCCTCAGGCAAGACACTGGAACGGGGCCGTAGCTCAGTTGGGAGAGCGCGTCGTTCGCAATGACGAGGTCAGCGGTTCGATTCCGCTCGGCTCCACCAGTGGCTCCTCTTTCACATATCCAAAGCTTCGTAAGCAGACATCGTCAGCGCTGGCGTGTGTTGCGCTTGCGAAGACATGCGCCTATCGCATCGCTCACGCACCGGTAACGGGAATGCGGTGGGCCTCGATAGAGGCGAATCCGCAGCTGTCCCTGCAACTGTAAGCGGTGAGCGCCGTGTTCACGCGTGTCTTTGAAAGACGCGCTCCCACTGAGCCATTTGGCTTGGGAAGGGGAACACGGTCGCAGCGACCCGCAAGCCAGGAGACCGCCCGGCGCGTGTCGCTTGTGGCCCCTCTCAGGGATTGGAGAGGCGCGGTGTGATCCTTTGGGTATACGGCCCAATGGGTCTTTCGTTTCGAGCGACGACCAGTTGGCCGTGCGGGCGCATCTCGTTCGGTCTGATGTTGTGCGTTCGAAAGGGAAATTCGAAATTATGAAAAATTGTTGGAAGGTGAGCGGCGCTGCGCCGCTTGCGATCGCCGCTGCTTTGGGCTGGAGCGCGCCGATTTTGGCGCAGGATGAGGGGGCGAGCGTTGCCGAGGACAAGGACAGCAACGCCATCACGCTGATAGAACGACGCCGGCAAGACATCGTGGTCAGCGCGACCCGCGATCGCGACCTGCTCTACCCCGAAAACTACACCGGTTCAGTGACGGTCCTCACCGAAGACCAGATCGAACAGCGCCAGATCCGCAACATCGAAGACGCTTTGCGCGATGTGCCCAGCGTCGCGGTCTCCAGCGTCGCCGGGCAAACGCAGATCCGCCTGCGCGGGACCGAGGCGAACCACGTCCTCGTGCTGGTCGACGGGATCGAAGTCTCTGACCCCGGCAGCGGCGAATACGATATCGGCACGCTTCAGGCCGAGATCGGCAGCCGCCTCGAAGTGCTGCGCGGCCCCCAATCGGCGCTCTACGGCAATGACGCGATTGCAGGTGTGATCGGCTATCAAAGCGCCAGCGGACGCAATCTCAAAGGCTTCGCCACTTTCCTTGAAGGCGGCACTAATAACACGATCAACGGATCAGCGCGTTATGGCGCTGCGGGCGAGAGCTGGGACGCGGCCTTGTCGGCCACCGTGGTCAGCACCAACGGCGAACCCAACGCGCGCGCTATCAACGGCAATGGCGTGCGCGATATCGGGCGCGACAGCTACACCGTGTCGGGCAAGGGCTCGGTCGAGGTCGCCGAGGATTTCACGCTGCGCGCGGTCGGGCGCTATGTCCGCACCGAAGGCGAGTTCAACGATCAGGATTTCACCTTTGGCAGCCCCACCAACGGCCTGTTTGTCGACAGCCCCGGTACACGATTCGAGAACGAGGCCGTCTCTGGTCTGCTTGGCGCGAACTTTGTCACCGCAAACGGCGACTGGACGCATGATCTTTCAATTCAGTTCACCGACGCAAACCGCGAAACCGCCGCGCCGTCCGGCTTTCCGAGCGGGACAGAAAGCGACCGGATAAAGGCGTCCTACATTTCGGCCTTTGCGTTTGGCGACACCGGCCACTCGCTCACCTTCGCGGCGGATTACGAGCTTGAGGGCTTTAACAATGTCTTGACCTTTGATGATCGCAACGAAGTCGAAAATGTCGGTTTCGTTGGCGAATATCGCTACGCGGGTGATCGCTTTGACGTGTCGGCTGCTGTGCGTCACGACATCAACGATCTGTTTCAGGACGCGACCACCTTTCGCGTAGGTGCAGGCTTTGCGCTTACCGACACCACTCGTCTTCGCGCCAGCGTAGGGACGGGTATCAAGAACCCGACCCTGAATGAGCTGTTTGGCTTTTTCGATGGCGCGTTTGTTGGCAATCCCGATCTCGAACCCGAGGAATCAACCAGTTGGGAAGTGGGTGTCGACCAATCCATCCTCGATGGCCGGGTCACCCTTTCTGCCACCTATTTCAACGCCGATCTTGATAACGAGATTTTTCCGGTCTTCGATTTCGTCACGTTTGTCTCCTCACCTGCGAACCGCACCACGCAAAGCACTCAGCAGGGCGTCGAAGTCGCGCTTGCGGCGGATTTGGGATCAGGTTTCACCTTTAATGGCGCTTACAGTTTCCTCGATGCCGAAGAGGATGGCGTGGAGGAGATCCGCCGCCCCGATCACTTGGCGAGCGCGGTGCTGAACTGGAGCGCGCCCAGAGATAAGGCCTCGGTCAACCTTGCCGTGCGTTACAACGGAGAGGCGCTCGACAGCAATTTCGCGACCTTCCCGGCGAGCATCGAAACGCTCGAGGCTTATACGCTCGTCAACCTCAACGCGCGGGTGCAGCTGGCGCAGGGGCTGAACCTGTTCGGGCGGATCGAGAACCTGCTCGATGAGGATTACGAACCGGTCTTCAGTTTCTTATCGCCAGGCATCAACGCGGTCTTCGGTTTCGAGGCGCGGTTCTAAGAACACTCGCAATCTGATGGGGAAAGGCATAGGTGGACCCCATGCATTTCCTCGATCAGGCCAAAATCTATCTCAAGTCGGGCGCCGGGGGACCGGGCGCGGTCTCGTTCCGGCGCGAGAAGTATGTCGAATATGGCGGCCCGGACGGCGGGAACGGCGGCAAGGGCGGCGATATCATCTTCGAAGCCGTTCAGGGTCTCAATACGCTGATCGACTTTCGTTACGCGCAGCATTTTAAGGCCAAGCGCGGCAATCACGGGCAGGGCAAGGATCGCACGGGCGCAGGCGCGGATGATCTGGTTATTCAGGTGCCCGTGGGCACGCAGGTTCTGTCCGAAGACAAGGAAGAGATTCTTGCCGACTTTACCGAGGTCGGCCAGCGCGTCGTCTTTCTGGAAGGCGGCATGGGCGGGCGAGGCAACGCCTCGTACAAATCCTCCACCAACCGCGCCCCGCGCCAGCATCAACCGGGCGTTCCGGGCGAAGAGATGTGGGTGTGGCTGCGGCTGAAATTGCTGGCGGATGTAGGGCTTGTCGGCCTGCCTAACGCGGGCAAATCGACCTTTATCAACGCGGTCTCCAACGCGCAGGCCAAGGTCGGCCATTACGCCTTTACCACGCTGGTGCCCAAGCTGGGCGTCGTGCGCCACAAGGCGCGCGAATTTGTGCTGGCGGACATTCCGGGCCTGATCGAAGGCGCTGCGGATGGCGCAGGGATCGGTGACCGGTTCCTGGGCCATATCGAACGCTGCCGCGTGCTCATCCACCTCATCGATATCGCCGGGGACGACCCCGCCGAAGCAATGCGCGTCGTCGAGGAAGAGCTCGCCGCTTATGGCGCGGGGCTTGAGGACAAGCCGCGTCTGGTTGCGCTCAACAAGCTTGATCTGGCGGACGCGGAATTGGGCGCGGCCTTCGCCGACGAATTGATCGCAGCGGGCGCGGATCAAGTCTTTAACGTATCGGGCGTCAGCGGCGCGGGGATTGACGCGCTGCTCGACGCGGTGCTGGGCTATCTGCCCGACCGCACATCGACCGAGACCAAGACAGTCGAGGTTGAGGACGAAGCCGAAGAAGGCTCAGACGAATGGTCGCCAATCTAGCCTCGCTGCTGAACGCGGACCACACGCCTCGATTGGTGGTAAAGATCGGATCGGCTTTGCTAGTCGAGGGCGGACGCCCGCGCAGCGCGTGGCTCGCCACCTTGATCGAAGATCTGGTTGAGGCGCAGTCCAGGGGCACGCAGATCATCGTTGTGAGTTCTGGCGCGATTGCACTGGGAGCGGCTCGATTGGGCCTGCCGCGCGGAGGTCGGGCGAGCCTTGCCGATGCGCAGGCGGCGGCCTCGGTTGGGCAAGTGATCTTGGCGCAAGTCTGGGCCGACGCGCTGGGCGCGCACGATCTGACCGCCGCGCAAATGCTGGTGACGCTGGATGATCTGGAAGACCGCCGCCGCTACTTGAACGCAAGTGCCACGCTCGACCGCCTGATCAAGGCGGGCGCGGTGCCGGTGGTGAACGAGAATGACAGCGTAGCAACCGAAGAAATCCGCTTTGGCGATAACGACCGGCTGGCGGCGCGCGTGGCGCAGGCGGCGAACGCGGCGGGGGTGCTGCTGTTGTCTGATGTTGCTGGGCTTTACGACCGTGATCCGTCAGATACCGAAGCGAGGATGATTGACCGAGTCGAAGGTGTGACCCCCGACGTTATCGCGATGGCAGGATGGGGCTCGGGATCGGGCATAGGATCGGGCGGGATGCTCGCCAAGCTGCAAGCGGCGCGGATTGCTGAGCGGGCCGGGGTGACTTTGGGCATTATTGACGGGCGATCCGACCACCCGCTGGCGCGGCTGCGCGAGGCGGGCAAGGGCACGGTCTTCGTACCCGTGCGCACCGACACGGCGCGCAAAGCGTGGCTGGGCGGGCGCTTAGCGGTCGAAGGCGTGCTGAGCGTTGATGCGGGCTGCGTAGAAGCCTTGGCGGACGGCGCGAGCGTGCTGGCCGCTGGCTTGACGGGTGTGGATGGCGATTTCCAGCGCGGCGCGTTGGTAAGCCTTCACGGTCCCAAGGGCGAGCGTTTAGGACAAGGGCTCGTCGAATATTCCGCCAGCGAATGCCGCGCGATCCTTGGCAAGCGCGAAGCCGAACAGGAGGCCGAGCTCGGCTACGCTCCGCGCGCCGCCGTCGTTCACCGCGATCACATGGTGCGCGCATGAGCAAGGTCCGCACTCTGGCGATCACCGGCGCGACCGGTTTTGTCGGCAGCGCTACGCTCGACACCGCGCTAGAGCAGGGCTTTGAATTGCGCGCGCTCACCCGCCGCGATCAGCCACCGCGCGAGGGGATCACTTGGGTGAAAGGCACGCTCAATGACGCCGAAGCGCTGTTGGAATTGGCGCGAGGGGCGGACGCGATGATCCATATCGCAGGGCTCACCAACACGCCTGATCCGGCGGAATTCGAGACCGCGAACGTCACCGGCACCGCCAATGTGATCGCGGCGATGAAAGCGGCGGCGTTGAAGCGGCTGGTTTTCGTTTCCTCGCTCTCCGCGCGCGAACCTGCGCTTTCGCAATACGGCGCTTCCAAGGCCCGCGCGGAAGAGCTGGTGGAGGCAAGCGGTCTCGACTGGACCAGCGTGCGCCCACCGGCGGTCTATGGCCCGCGCGATGTCGACATGTTCGAACTGTTCCGCTCGGCCAAGATGGGCGTCGTCCCTTTGCCGCCGGGCGGAGGCACATCGCTTATCCATGTCTCCGATCTGGCTGAGTTGTTGGTAGCGCTCGCTCAACGGAAGCGCCTTAAAACCACCTATGAACCCGACGATGGCCGACAAGGCGGGTGGAGCCACAAGGAGATGGCCCAGGCGATTGGCCGCGCGGTCGGGCGCCGCTCCGTCTTCGCGCCGCATCTGCCCGCTGGCGTGTTGGGCCTGGCGGCGGGTGTGGACCGGATGGTCCGCGGAGACCGCGCCAAGCTCACCGCGGACCGGGTCGGCTATATGTGCCACCCAAACTGGATCTCGCGCTTTGACCGCGCCGTGCCCGCCGACATCTGGACGCCCAGGATTGACAGCGAGGAAGGCCTCAAAGCGACCGCTGAGTGGTACAAGCGCGAAGGCTGGCTCTGACTACATAGCAATCGGATCGGTGCACGCGCTGCCATAGGCGTCTTTGTAAGGCTTGCCCCAGCATGTCTTGAACCCGCGCAGCACGTTCATATTGGGCGGCCAGTTCATCTTCACGACAGTGCCATCGGGCCGGGTGAAACTGTTGTCGGAGGGCTCCGAGATACTCGCAAGCCCCTCTATGGCCTTGTTCAGTCCCTCTTGGTCCCCCTTCAAAAACGCGATTGTGCCGCTGACATAATAGTTCCAGCCGAAATCGCCGTCATCCTCGGGCGCGGCGTAGGTGCGGCGAAACAGCGCCACCGCCTCGCTCGTCTGGCCCGCATAGGCGCGCATTTGGCCTTCATGCCAGTAGAGGATCGAATTGTGATCGCGCTTTTCATGGCGCCAGGTGCGAATCAGCTCTGCGGCCTCTTCGTAGCATCCCTTATTCGAAAGCCCGCGCCATCCTCCGCTGGGAATATCCTGATCAAACGCCTGTCGGTCGAGCGCCAGCATGGCGTCCAGATCATAGGTGCAATCGGTTTCCTGAGAGGCGGCGGGTTGAGCAAGAGCAAGCAGCAAGGCGGTGATCATACCGGCATGATATCGCTCGACACCGCGCATGCAAGCCCGCTACGTTTGATGCGCAAGAAGGGGGTTCGAATGTCGATCAAGAGAGTGATAAGCGCCACGTTCGCCGTCTGTGTTCTGGGCGGCTGCGCCGAGGATGGCCCCTTGGATGAAGCCGCAGAACAGGTCGTCGAGGACGCGATGCCGATGCTCAGCGCAGACGGCAATCCACCGCCGGGTCGCTACAAAGCGATCAGCGAGGACGATGGCACGCTCATCTTCGAAGAGCTGAGGCCCGATGGCACCTATGTGCTGTCCAACGCGGGCGGCGTTCCGATTGAAGAAGGGCGCTGGACACAACGCTCTCCCGAGGCGCTGTGCCTTAGAGCGGATCGCGAGACGGCCGACGAAATCTGCTATGTCGAACAGGTAGGCGAAGACGGCGTCTGGCGCAGCACGCATCCCCAAACGAGGGCGGTTTCAAGGATCGAACGGATCAGCGAGTAAACGCGCTCGCGCTTACAGGAAGGGTTCTTCGCCCGGCTTGTGGATGCCGCATTCGGTCTTGTCCCAGCCCGCCCAGCGGCCCGAGCGCGCGTCTTCGCCTTCGGCCACCTTATTGGTGCAGGGCGCGCAGCCGATTGACGGGTAGCCCTTGGCCACCAGCGGATGGCGCGGCAAATCGCGCTCTTCGAAATAGGCGGCAATGTCCTGCGCGCTCCAATCGATCAGCGGGTTGATCTTGAGGCGGCCTTGCCCATCGGACGTGTCGATTTCGAAACGCGGCAGGTTGGCGCGAGTCTTCGATTGGAAGGCTTTTCGCCCCGTGAAGCTTGCATCGTATCGCTCAAGCGCCTTGGCCAGTGGTTTCACCTTGCGGATCTCGCAGCAGCCATCGGGGTCGTAGGACCAGCGCAGGCCGGTCTCGTCCTTCTTGGCAAGATCATCGGCGTCGGGCGTGAGCACCACAAGATTGGTCAGGCCAATTTTGGCCACCAGCTCATCGCGATAGGCGAGCGTTTCGGGGAAGTGTTTGTCCGTGTCGAGAAACAGGACCGGGATGTTCGGGTCGATCTGAGCGAGCAAATGCAGCAGCACCGCGCTTTCCGCGCCAAAGCTGGAAACCGTGGTCACATCGCCGGCGAGGCTGTCCTTGATCACAGCTTCGAGCATTTCGTGCGTCGATGAACCGCGAAACATGCGGTTGAGGCGGACCGCGTCATGTTCGCTGAAGCGTGGGGCCACATCGAGCCGATCAATGGTCTGGTCGGCGATCTCGCTGGTTTTGACAGGCCTATTCATGGCGCAATTCCACGATCGTCTTGCGACGTCCACCATGCGTATCGAACGCGTGTTGATAGACGTTCTCCCACGTCGCAAAGGCGCGCGCGGCGTCGTCTTCGTTGAGCGGGGCGTCGGGGGCAAACGCGTCAAACCCGCAGCGGCGCATATGGCTGAGCTGGTCGATGCCCAGATCGCCCACCGCGCGCAGTTCGCCCGTGTAGCCGGATTCGCGCAGGATGCGGGCGGCGGAATAGCCGCGCCCATCGCCAAAATTGGGGAAGTTCACTTCGACGAGTGCCAGCCGATCGAGGAACGGCAACAGAACGCGCGCGTCATCGCCCGGTTCGATCCGCACAGCGGTCGCGTTGGTCTGATCGCAGCAGGAATCGACCGTGACGGTCGCGTGATCGGCCATTTCGTCATCGCGGAAACGGAATTGCACGTCGTCGGGGCTGGTGCCGATATCTTCAGCCATAAAGCGCCTCCTTAAACGGCTCCATGCCGATCCGGCGGTAGGTGTCGAGGAAGCGCTCTTCGCCCTCCTTTTGCGCGAGATAGACGTCTGTGACGGTCTCGACCGCTTCGATCACGCCGTCTTCAGTGAAGCCGGGGCCGGTGATCTTGGCGAGGGAGACGTCTTCGGCCTCCGATCCGCCGAGCGAGAGCTGGTAGTTCTCGACGCCCTTCTTATCGACGCCGAGGATGCCGATATGGCCCGCATGGTGATGCCCGCAGGCGTTGATGCAGCCGGAGATTTTGAGCTTGAGTTCGCCCAGCTTCTCGGTCTTGCCGCTGGCGTCGAAACGCTCAGAGATACGCTGGGCGAGCGGGATGGAACGCGCGTTGGCGAGCGCGCAATAATCAAGCCCCGGGCATGCGATCATGTCCTCGATCGTGTCCATGTTCGGTGCGCCAAGGTCGGCGGCGTCGAGCTGCGTCCAAAGCGCATGGAGGTCTTCGATCTTTACATGCGGTAGGACTACGTTTTGTGTGTGCATGATGCGCAATTCGTCAAAGCTGTATTGCTTGGCGAGGCGCGCCATGATGCGGATCTGTTCGCCGGTCGCGTCGCCGGGAATGCCGCCCACGGGTTTCAGCGAGATCACCGCCGAGACATAGGCGTCGTGCTTGTGGCGATGCGTGTTGCGGTCGACCCACAGCGCAAAATCGGGGTCCGAACGGTCAACGGTCTTGGCGCCGTCTTCAAAGGTGGGGTCACAAAAATGCTCGGCGATACGCGCGATTTCTTCGAGCGGCGGTTCGACACCCTGATCAAGCAGATGCGCGAATTCCTCTTCGACCTGGCGCGTGTATTCCTCCTTGCCCAGTTCGTGGACGAGGATCTTGATGCGCGCCTTGTACTTGTTATCACGCCGTCCGTAGCGGTTATAGACGCGAAGGCACGCCTCCGCATAGGTGATCAGCTGATCAAGCGGCACGAAATCGCGGATCATCGGTGCGATCATGGGCGTGCGGCCCATACCGCCGCCGACAAAGAAGCGCGCGCCAATCTCGCCATTCTGCTCAACGATTTGAATGCCGATATCGTGCAGGCGCATCGCGGCGCGGTCTTTTTCGGACGCGATTACGCAGATCTTGAACTTGCGCGGAAGGTAGGTGAATTCCGGGTGAAAGCTCGACCACTGGCGCATCAGTTCCGCATAGGGGCGCGGGTCGATCAGTTCGTCATGGCTCGCGCCTGCAAAGTGATCGGAAGAGATGTTGCGGATGCAGTTCCCGCTGGTCTGGATCGCGTGCATCTCGACCTTGGCGAGATCCGCCAGAATGTCGGCTGCGTCTTCCAGCTTGATCCAGTTGTACTGGATGTTCTGGCGGGTGGTGAAGTGGCCATAGCCGCGATCATACTTGTCCGCGATATCGCCCAGCGCGGTCATCTGCGCGGAATTGAGCGTGCCATAGGGAATGGCGACGCGCAGCATATAAGCGTGGAGTTGCAGGTAGAGCCCGTTCATCAGCCGCAGCGGCTTGAACTGGTCTTCGCTCAGCTTGCCTTCGAGGCGGCGGCGCGCCTGATCGCGGAATTCTTCCACGCGGGCATCGACCATCGCCTGATCATAGGTGTCATACTTGTACATCAGATAATCCAGTCCAGCGCTTCTGCGTCTTTGGGTTTGAGCGTGAGGTCCGGGCGCACTGTGGGGCCAAGAGCGCGCACGCGGTCCTTGATATGAGCGGGGCGCACGCTGCCATCTTCCTCGCGCGTGGCGTCGATGATGTAAGGCACGTTGACGCGGCGCGCGGCTTCTTCGGTGGCGAGGATCTGTTCGCCCTGATCGCCGGTGTCCGCCGCGTCATCGACATGGCGCGACCAGCCGTCGCCGGTCCACCAGATGACATCACCGGTTTTCAGATCGTTTCCGGTCAGAACTTTCATTGCGCCGCCTCCATCGCGGTCTTTGCCAGAGCGGTGTCGCTCGTGGCGGTCACCTCGCCGATGACGATCAGCGCGGGCGATTGGATGGCGTGGCGCGCCACTAGGTCTGCCAGCTCGACAAGCGAACCGCGCACAACCCGCATATCGGGCCGCGCGGCGTTCTCGATCACGGCAACAGGTACGTCGGGGGTGAGGCCATCGTCCATCAGCTTTTCCGCGATCTGCGGCGCGGTTTTGACGCCCATATAGATCACCAGCGTGCGGCCCTTGCCCGCCAGGCCAGACCAATCCTGATCGGTCAGGCCTTTGCATTGGCCCGCGACAAAGCTGACGATGCTGGCGTGGTCGCGGTGGGTGAGGGGGATCTCCGCGGCGGCCGCAGCGCCATTGGCGGCGGAGACACCCGGCACGATTTCAACGCGGACACCTGCGGCGCGCGCATCATCGGCTTCTTCGCCGCCGCGCCCGAAGATCAGCGGGTCGCCGCCTTTCAGGCGCACGACATCATAGCCCGCCAGCGCTTCGCGGATCAGCAGAGCGTTGATGTCCTCTTGCGGCAAAGTGTGGCGCGCGCGCTGTTTGGCGACGGATATCAGCCGAGCGTTGGTCGGGGCAAAGGCTAGGATCGCCTTGCTGACTAAGCCGTCATGCACCAGCACTTGGGCGCGCTCGATCAAGCGCGCGGCGCGCAGCGTCAACAGGTCGGGATCACCCGGCCCAGCGCCGACGAGATAGATGGTTCCTTGGTTTCTCATGCGCACCAGATGGGCGAGCGACCCGCGACGCGCCAGCGAGAATGGGTTGGGGGCGTGTTAGGAAAGCTTTGGCGGGCGAAGCGAAACTATCCGCGCGGTGCTACTCACGCGGAAGTGCGTCACCCTCTTTCTGCGCCGCCGCCATCGCCACCAGCTTATCGAGTTGATCTGAAGAACGCAGGTGCAGATCGCGCTGCGGGAACGGGATTTCGATGTCGTTCTCTTTGAACAATTGCCACACGCGCGTGTAAACGTCTGAACGGATATTCGCGAGCCCGCCTTCGGGGTCCTGGATCCAGAAGCGGATCTCGAAATCGACCGAACTGTCGCCAAAGCCCATCACATTCACCCGAGGCTTGGGCATGGTGAGCACGCGCGGCGTTTCATCGACGGCGCGATAAGGCAGCTTGGTCACCAGATCGAGGTCGCTGTCATACGAGACGCCCACCGGCGCCTTCACGCGCACATCCCTGGACGAGTACGACCAGTTAACCACTTGGTTGACCATCAGGTTTTCGTTCGGGATGAGGTGCTCGGTCTGATCACGCGTGATGACCGAGATCGCGCGGATGCCGATCTTGCGGATTTGTCCAACCGCTTCGTTGCCCGCCTGATCGGTGACGGAGATCACGTCGCCCGGCTTGATCGACTTATCGAGCAGGAGCAGGATCCCTGAAATCAGGTTACCGAACGTTTTCTGCATGCCGAAACCGACGGCCAGACCAAAGGCGCCGCCGAAGAAAGCGAGCGCGGACAGATCGAGCCCGATCAGATCGACGGTGATGAAGAAGGCAAGCGTCCAGATGACGATCGTGACAAGCTTTTCAGCGAGCAGCGATTGCGCGCCATCAAAGCTTTTGACGCGGCGCATGGCGGCCCTGGCCAAACGCGTGGTGAACCAGGCGATCGTCGCAACGGCCAAAATGGTGCCGACTATCAAAAGCACGTCAAAGGCTGAGATACGGACCGTGCCTATCGTGATAGCCCAGTCGTCAAAAGCCTTTACGAAGGCGCCCAAGGTCTCGCTTTGCTGGGCGAGCGCCTCCTTGGTCTCTCCGCCCACTTCGATCACGTCTGTTGGAGCGGCTTCCTCAGCCACCGACCACGCTTGCCCTGGTCCGGTAGGTTCAGCAGCGGCAGAAGCCTCGGCGTCTGGCAAGCCGGTCTCTGACGTTTCGGGCGATGAGAGCGTGTTTGGTGTTGCTGTGGTCATGTCTGGCGACATTACGTGCCAGTAGACCCACCCTTTGTCACCCCAAGAGCCTCGATAAGGTCACGGATTTCACCCGTGTCGCGAAGATTGAGGTCGCGTTGCGGGAAGGGGATCTCAATGTCGTTTTCTTTCAGCAGCCACCACAGGTTCTTGAGCACCTCGCTGCGGACATTGCCGACCCCTTCCTCCGGGTCGCGGATCCAGCAATGAATGGTGAAATTGACCGAGCTGTCGCCATACTCCGTCATCCAGACGATGGGCGGGGGTGTGTCGAGCACGCGTTTGGCGTCCTTCGCCGCCTGTAGCATCAATTCTTCAGCCAGCTTCATATCAGCCGCATAGCTAACCCCCACGTGCACCTGCATGCGCACATTCTTTGAAGAGTACGACCAGTTTTCGACCTGATTGATCATCAGATTTTCGTTCGGGATCAGGTATTCGCGCTCATCGCGAGTGGTCACGGACACCGCGCGGATACCGATCTTTCGGATCTGGCCGAACGTTTCCTGCCCCGCCGTATCCGCCACCGCGATGACGTCGCCCGGCTTGATCGACTTGTCGAGCAAGAGGATGATGCCGGCAATCAGGTTGCCGAACGTCTTTTGCAGCCCGAAACCGATCGCAAGGCCAAACGCGCCGCCGAACACCGCGAGCGCGGTGAGATCGATGCCGAGGAGATCGATCCCGATGAAAAACGCAGCGGTCCAGATCAGGATCTGAAGTATCTTTTCAACCAAGAGCGTCTGCGCGCGGTCGAACCTGGTGAAGCGATCAATGAATCGCCGGGTAAAGCTTGTCAGCACCCACGCGCCGCCGATGACCAGGATGAGGACAGCGATGAAGATCAACGCGTCCAGAACCGACAGGCTAAAGCTCGACGTCTTGATGGCAAGCTCGTCCAGGGCGCGCAGGACAGCCCCGAAAGTTTCGCTTTTTTCGCTTACATCATTGACCAGCGCGTCGGTGTTTTCGACGACATCAACCGGTCCCTCATCGGGCGAGTTGCCTTCGCCGTCCGTTGCAGGAGTGTCCGATTGAGCGCTGCTTTCAGGTTGATCACCGCTGGTTTCGGCAACCCCTTCTTCTCCCGATTCAGAGGACGGATCGAACACTTCGAGTGACGGGGAAGAGGCTGCGGTCATACCATATCCAAACGATCAAGAGCTTGAGCGAGATCAGCGATTAAGTCGTCCGCGTGTTCCAATCCGACGGACAGACGGATGGCGGGGCGCGGTTTTTCGTCAGCCATCGTGGGCGGTGTCATGGCAGAGCGGTGGGTGTGCGGGTATATGGGCAAAGCGAGGCTTTCAAAGCCGCCCCATGAATAGCCGATCCCGAAATGCTGGAGGGCGTCGACTATATGGCCCGAGGCGTCCGGATCATCGCTGTCCAACACAAAGCTGAACAGGCCGCAGCCCCCAGTGAAATCACGCGCCCACAAGTGGTGGGAGGCATCACCGGGTCGCATAGGGCACATAACGTCCGCAATCTTGGGATGGGCCGCCAGCCACTCAGCGATCTGCACGGCGCTTTGCGTTGATTTCTCCAGCCGCACACCCATCGTGCGAAGGCCTCGCGCGGCGAGCGCAGCGTCATCGGGCGACACCACTTGGCCAAGCTGCTGTGACGTGCGCCGAAGCGCGCGATACCACCGCTCGCCCGCGCTGCATGAGCCCATCATCAGGTCCGAATGCCCGCCGACATGTTTGGACAGGCTCATCATCACGATGTCGCATCCATGTTCCAGCGCAGCGAGACCCAAGGGGCTCGCCCAGGTGTTGTCGATCAGGGTGACCGCCTTCGCTTCGCGCGCAATCGCGGCGAGCGCGGGGATATCGCACACCTCCATGGTGAGGCTGCCAGGGCTTTCGAACCACACAGCCTTGGGCTGGTGTTCCTCTACAAGCGCTTCGAAGGCCGGGATGTCGAGTGGATCGAAGAAGGCGTGCTTCATGCCAAGGCGCTTGAGCAGACCGGTCGCCATTGAGCGGCAGGGATCGTAAGCGTTATCGCTCATCAGCACCGTGTCGCCCGGCTTCATCACGGCGAGCAAAGCGCCCGCAATAGCGGCGACGCCGCTGGGATAGAGCACGGTGCCATGCGCACCCGGCTCCATCTCGGTCAGCGCCTCAGCCAGCGACCACTGCGTGGGTGCGCCGCGTCGACCGTAGAAAAAATCGCCGTCCTTGTCCGAGCCTGTGGCCGCTTTGCGCTGGGCTTCGCTTTCGTAAAGATGCGTAGAGGCGCGCCAGACGGGTGTGTTCACCACGCGGCCGGTCCATTCCGGGCGGCGTCCGGCGTGCGCCAGCCGCGTCGCGGGGCGCGACTTGCCTTTGTCCTCGTCTCCGCTCACGCCGGGCCCTGCGCCTTGGGCGTGTCGGGGTCCGCGGCCCATTCCGACCAGCTTCCATCGTAGAGCGCGGTGTCATCCTTGCCCGCCAGATGCAGCGCAAACAGCAGCACGCTGGCGGTGACGCCGCTTCCGCACGTGGTGATGACGGGGCGCTGCCAGTCCACTCCGGCGGCTTCAAACGCGGTGCGCAGGTCTGCGGCGGATTTGTAGGTGCCATCCTCGTTGAACACCGCGCCAAACGGCAGGTTGAGGGCGCCGGGAATGCGCCCGTTCGGCCCGCCATGGACCGGATCGCCCCCGTCGCCGTACACCCGGTCAGCGCCGCGCGCGTCGAGCACTTGCTCGCCCTTGCCATCGCTCTTGGCGAGATTCGCGACCA
Organism: Pseudomonadota bacterium; assembly: GCA_039033515.1. Taxonomy (GTDB): domain Bacteria; phylum Pseudomonadota; class Alphaproteobacteria; order Sphingomonadales; family Sphingomonadaceae; genus Erythrobacter. The sequence continues at coordinate 66,371 of JBCCCM010000004.1, read as the reverse complement.
TATCGGCCTTGAACCGAATGCGTTCCGGTGCGCGGGTCTGCGCCGCATCGATTGCGATAGGGGTCACCTTGGCCTCTCCGCTTTCGAGCGCGCGTCCTTCGCTGCGCCATTTGGCCAGACCGCCATCGAGGATCGCCACGCGTTCGAACCCATAGGCTTGGAACGTGAACCAGGTCCGCGCGCTCGTTTTGACGGCGCTGTCATCGTAAAGGACGATGCGCTGGTCAGGCGAGACGCCCAGATCGCTTAACCGTTGGAGCAATTGTGCGTGCGTCGGGATCGCGTCGGGCACGCTGGATCCGGTGTCCTTAAGGCTCGCCAAATCGAGGAAGCGCGCGCCCGGAATGTGCGCCTTTGCAAACTCTTCGCGCGGGTTGCGCCCGGCGGCAGGCAAATGTTTGGATGCATCGAGCACGGCCAGGTCAGGATCAGCTAAAGCCTCGGCCAAGTCCTGCGTTGCGATCAGGGAGGGCGCGGTGTCAGTCATGAAACGAGGGATTAGCCGCGCGATTGGCTCACGCCAAGGGAGCAAATTGGCGCTGTGCGAATAAGCAATCGCGCTCTTAAAGCGTCGCTTCCGGCGCGGGCGCGGCGACACGTGTAGCGCGTAGGCCCGCAATTCCGCCGATGCGCGAATCGACTACGATGGGATGCAGGCGCGCCGGGTGGTTTTCGCTGGGCGCGCCCACGACAAATCGCTCGGTTTTGGCGGTGACCCCGCCAATTTCGACGCTGACATGCAGGAGAGGGACGAAGACGGGCAGATTGCCCTGGCGCATCAAACGCACATCCGCGATCGCAAGCTCCAGTGCGCCGCTGATCGTGTGGCTTTGATGCGGTCCGATCCGTTCAACCGCGGCCAATTCCCGGTTGAGCAAGGGATTGGATGATCCCGCTTCGTCCGATTTGGCGCAGGCCAACCGGCCATGAACCTTCAGGTCTCGCACGGCCTTGTCGCTGCGATTGGCGAGGGTGAGGCGATACTCGACCGTGAACATCATCAAGCTGCGCCGCGCGCTGGTGATCGCAAGCGAGAGCGCCATTTCCGGCGGTTCGACGGTGGCAGTGGGAGCGACCTCAGGCCGTGCCGATTCAGCGGGTTGTAGTGAGGGCACGATGGCTTCCTCGCGATCATTCTTCATAGCTTCGGCCAGCGCCTTTTTGAGCGTGTCGATCTTGAGGCCCTCGGGGACTGGCGTCGCTTGATCAGCTGATCCGATATCGTAGGCGGCCTCGATCTCTTTGCGCGCGCTGCTGGTTAGAACTTGGCCGTCTTCGGCCACTTCGTCGCGGCGGCCTTGCAGCGCGCGTCCGATCACCACGCCCACGGCGAGCAGCGCCAAGCCCAACAGAGCCCAGAACCACGCGGAGTAATAGCTCGGGTCGGCGAGGAAGCTGGGCCGCTGCGCGACGGGCGCGGGTGGAAGATTGAGCGGTGCGCCCCGGTCGAGCGTGACCCAGTCGCCTTCCCGCACCGGCTCACTATCGCGCGAGGTCTCGGCCGCTTGTTCGCTTTGGGCACGCTGGGGCGGCTCAGAGGAGACCGGACTGGCCGTGCGAGCGCGCTCAGGCTGTGCGCGTGTGGATTCGGCTGGGGGTGAAGTGGCAGGCAGCGCGAGTGTCTGTGGCCCGCTCACCGGAGCGCCGCTGCGCACCTGATCTTGCGGTTCGAGCGTAGGGAAGGCGTCGCTAAACGGGTCGTCTAGCGCCTGCTCTTCGCCCACCGGAGAAGCGGGTTGGGTCGCAGGAGCGGGCGCTGAAGTGGGTGTGGCGGCAGGCGCAGGCGTCGGCGCGGGCTGGCGGGGATCCGGACTAATCGGACGCGGGCCAATCGGCACGCCGCTGCGTTCATCCTCGGGCCCTTGCGGAGGCGGGGTGGGTGACGACGTCGGTTGCCCCTCTGGCAGGGTGAAGGAGTCCGGCGTTTGCTGCGCGCGCGCCTCATCCGGCAGGCCCGCCATGCTAAGCACCAGCACCAACACAAGCGAGGCGCGCCACACCAGACCTACACGCGAGCGTGCCCCGGTTGAGGCGGGCGAATGCGGGGAGAGGGTGGGGCGGCGCGGCATGGTGTGGCTTGGTTTATCTGAGCTCTTATGGCGCCAACGCTGTGGCCGCTGCTTTTGTAACGGCGCGCGAATTGGCGGGTTCCGCCAAAGAATAGAGATCACAACGAAACCGTCCACCTGCGCGCTTGCGCTGTCTGCGCTTTCGCGGCAACAGCGCGGCATGGAAACCACACACAATACCCCCGCCGGAACGCCCGCTTTTCTTGGCAAGGACACCCCGCTTCCCACCTCGCCCGAAGACGCGGTGCTGGACTATGTGCCCAACCCGCGAGCGGGCGCGCTGTTTCTGGTGCGCTTTGCCGCGCCCGAATTCACGTCGCTGTGCCCGGTTACCGATCAGCCCGATTTCGCGCATCTCGTCATCGATTACGCGCCCGATCAGACGATCGTGGAATCGAAGAGCCTCAAGCTGTTTCTGGGCAGTTTTCGCAATCACAACGGCTTTCACGAAGATGTGACGGTGGGCATCGGTCAACGCCTTTTCGATGAGATGAAGCCCAAATGGCTACGCATTGGTGGCTATTGGTATCCGCGCGGGGGCATTCCGATTGACGTCTTCTGGCAAAGTGGCGCCGCGCCCGAAGGGCTGTGGGTGCCTGATCAGGGCGTGCAGCCCTATCGCGGTCGCGGCTGACGCTGAAAGCTTGGGAGCCTTTATGCGGTTTGAAATGGTGGACGTGTTTGCGAGTGGAGCGTTCTCCGGCAATCCGGTCGCGGTGGTGCTTGACGCGGACGACATCGATCCCGCGCTGTTTCCCAAAATCACGCAGTGGTTCAATCTGTCCGAGACAACCTTTTTGCTGCGCCCAACCCATCCCGACGCCGACTACCGCGCGCGCATCTTTACGCTGGAGCGCGAAATGCCGTTCGCAGGCCATCCGACGCTGGGATCGTGTCGTGCATGGCTGAGCACGGGCGGCGTACCCAAGAACGAGGGGTCGCTCATTCAGGAATGCGGCGCAGGGCTGGTGCAAATCCGATCCGACGATGCGCGGCCTGATCATCTGTCTTTCAAGGCCCCGCCGTTGATCAAGAGCGGCTCGGTGGATGACGCAAAGATCGCGAAGATCACGGAGACGCTTCGTATAGATCGCGATGCTATTATCGCAGCGACCTGGGCGGATAACGGGCCGGGGTGGGTTGCGGTCATGCTGGAAAGCGCCGAGGCGGTTCTGGCGGTCGAACCCGCGCGCTACAGCACCACCCGGCTTGATGTGGGGTTGGTCGGCCCGCATCCCGCTGGCCAAGAGACCGCCTATGAAATCCGCGCGTTCTTCACCGATCACAACGGCGCCTTGCTTGAAGATCCGGTGACCGGAAGCCTCAACGCTTCGGTCGCGCAGTGGTTGAAATCGGCGGGCTATGTCGACACCGATTACCGCGCCGCGCAGGGCACGCGGATCGGGCGCAGCGGGCGCATCGACATCGCCTATCGCGGCGAAGACGTCTGGGTCGGCGGCGCGGTTCGCACGATGTTCACCGGCACCGCGGAGCCCTGGTAGGGACCTCAAGAGCGCTCTCCTGCAACGCTCTTGGCGTTTTCATCTTGAGCTTTGCTGGCTCTTCCCCGACGGTAAGACCTCCGCGCCGGTGGGGAGGCGCATGCTTACTGTTGAGGGGCTTTAATGTCTGATTTTCGCCGCTTGCGCTTTTGGGCGCCCATGCTCGTTCTCGGTCTGCCGCTGGCGCCTCTCGCCGCCCAATCCGAACCGGTGGAAATCGCGGCTCCCAAAGGCGAGACCGCGCTGATGCCGGTGCGCGTCGACGAGGCTAAAGGGCGCATCCTCCTGACCTTGCCCGCGCCGGGCGAGAACGGCGTTTCGGCGCGCCTGCTCTACACCACTGCGCTTCGCACCGGGCTGGGTTCGGCTCCGCTGACGCTGGATCGCGGGCGTACGGGGGCGACGCAATTGCTCGCGTTCAGACGGATCGCGGGGAAAGTCGCGGTGCAATTTGAAAACCCGCGCTTTCGCGCCAGCCGCGGCGACGCTTCGCAACAAGCCGCGGTGGCGAGCGATTTTGGCACCTCGATGGTTTGGATGACCGACATCGAGGAAACGCTGGACGATGGCCGGTTAGTGATCGACATCGCGCCGTTCCTCAAACGCGACGCGTTGGGGGTGACGAGCTCGCTCAATCAAAGCCGCGATAACTTCGGCATCGGTTCCGCCTCGTCCATCGCGGGCAAAGGGTTCAAGCTCGACCCCATGCTGTCTCTCGCGGACCCTGCATCGGTCAAAGTGTTTCCCGACAATCTGGAAATGGACGCGGTTCAGACGTTCGTTTCGGACCAGCCGGGCGCGGAGGTGGAGAACATCGTTCCCGACCCCAAGACCGTGACCTTGCGCGTGCATCACAGTTTTGTTCGCTTGCCGCAGCCCGGATTCACCCCGCGTCGGTTCGATCCGCGTCTGGGCGGAATTGTGACGCAAGTGGTCGACTACTCCGCGACGCTGGCCGAGCCTGTGGTGACCGATCTGGCAAACCGGTTTCGGCTGGAAAAGGTCGATCCCACGGTTGAGCGATCGAGGGTCAAAAAACCCATCGTCTTCTACCTCGACCGCAACACGCCCGAACCGATCCGCTCCGCCGTGCTCGAAGGGGCGGGCTGGTGGGCCGATGCGTTTGACGCGGCGGGCTTTATCGACGCGTATCGGGTGGAGATGCTGCCCGAAGGCGCAGACCCGCTCGATGTGCGCTACAATATGATCAATTGGGTCGACCGGGCGACGCGCGGCTGGGCCTATGGTCAGCAGATTGTCGACCCGCGCACGGGCGAGATCCTCAAAGGGATGGTCGTGCTGGGATCTTTGCGCGCGCGCCAAGATATCCAAATTTTCCAGGCTCTGGTGGGTGCGGATCAGATGGGAACCAAGTCGCCCAACGATCCGGTAGAGGTCGCGCTTGATCGCCTGCGCCAATTGGGCGCGCATGAGGTTGGCCACACGTTGGGTTTCAGCCACAATTTCGCCGCCAGCACGCAAGATCGCGCCTCGGTAATGGATTACCCGCCGCCGCGGATCGAGCTTCGCGCCGGGCGGCCCGACCTGTCCAACGCCTACGCCAAGGGGATCGGCGGGTGGGATATCGAGACGGTGCGCTGGCTCTACGCCGATGCGGGGTCGGCTAAGACCGCTGAGGCGGCGTCGAAGTACCGCTATGTCAAAGATGAAAACGCGCGCGCGTCGGATACCTCGTATGCTTGGGGCGGGCTATGGGATGATGGCGCGGACCCGGTGGCGGAACTCACCCGCCTGATGGGTGTCCGCGCGGCGGCAATCGAGGGTTTTGGCCTTGGCGCGCTGAGCCCGGGCGAAGAGGTCGCCAATCTGCGGCGTCGGTTCGTGCCCTTGTGGCTGCTGCACCGCTATCAATTGGTGGCCGCCGCCAAGCAGGTGGGCGGCATGGAATATGTCTACGCTATCAACGGCGGCGGTCGTGAACGGTCCGCTCCGCTCGATCCGGCGCGCCAGCGTGCGGCTCTCAAGGCGATTTTGGCGACCATCACCCCCGAAGCGCTCAGCGTGCCCGGCGATCTGCTGCCGCTGCTCTCCGCGCCGCACAACGGCAGCTATGATCGGCAATACACGACCGAGATCTTCGCTACCGCCGGGGGACCGGTGTTCGACCCGCTGGTGGCCGCCGGTGTCGCCGCGCAATTGACCGTCCAGACGCTGCTTGCCCCGCGCCGATTGGCGCGCCTTGTAATCCAGCATCAGGCGGATGCGGGCGCGCTAGGCGTTGACGAAACGCTCGACACGCTGGTCGACACCGTGATGGGATCGACCAAGGACACGCTGGGCCGCCGGATCGCCTATCGCACGCTCATCACGATGGCGCAGATGGCGCGAAGCCCGCGAACCACGCCCGAAGTCGCTGCCGCGCTTGATCAAAAGCTGACTGAAACGGGCGAAGCGCTGGCTCAGACCAAGGCGAGCGGGGCCGAGCGCGACTGGGCGCTGAGCCTGTCGCGCCGCCTGCTCGATCTGGAGCAGCGCGAGCAATTGGCCAAGAGCCTGCCGCGCGCGGTGCGCGTGCCGCCGGGCGATCCGATTGGCGAGGGCAACTGGATGGACCTCTCCAGCCTTCTGACGATTGAGGAATGAGTGCCAACGCGGCGGGCGTTACTCGACGATCACGAACGGCGCCCAGACCGATGGAGACGCGCCGCCTGCGACGCTTTCATCTTCGATCAGCGCCAATTGCGCCGCGCGCAGGGCCTGGCTGCGCTCCATCCCGCTGGCTGAGGCTCTGACGGTGAACACGCTGAGCCGCGTCGCCGCGTCATCGCGCACCGGCCAATGCGACAACAGCAGCGAGCGCGCGCCTGCCAGCTGAAACGCGCGCGCGAGGCCACCATAAGTGGCGCTGCCCCGGCCATCGCCCGCCGCTGTGTTGCAGGCCGACAGGATGATCCAGTCCGCCGCCAGCGTGAGGTTGGCGATCTCGCTAGCGGTGAGAAGGCCGTCATTGTCCGACGCGTCGTTCAAGGCCATCGGCGTCATCACCAGCGCGGGCTCGGACAAGCCCTCGATCTGGCCGCTGACAAGGCCGTGCGTGGCAAAGGCGAGCACTTGATAGGCGCTCAGATCCGCCTCGCGCACCGCGCCCTCGGTCGCCGCGTCGCCGGTCAACAGCAGCGTGTCCTCTCCAGCGAAGGCGCTTTGCAAGGCTTCGAGTTCAACCAGCGCGCCGGGCAGAGAGGGCAGGGAAGCGAGGCTCTGGATATCGAACGCTGCGCCGCGCAACGCGCTGCGGGTGGCGGGCGCGGGGCCAAGGCTGGGCGCGCCCACCCCGGCGAACCGGCGCGCAGGCTTCGAGCGCTCGCGCGCGGTCGAACCCAAGCTGGGCGTGATGGCCACGGCGTGGTCGCGGATCAGAAAATGCGGACTTTCGCCATCTTTCGCCGGGCTTTTCAGCAGGACTGAGGCGGGAATGCGCGCCAAGGCGCCGCCCGCCGGAAAGATGAATTTCGCCTTGGCGCCGGTCGCCTCGATCACATCGGGCGTGAAGATCAGCGTGTAGAGCGTGTGCGCGGCCTCGGCATCAAAGCCATCGCCCTCCACCAATTCTGCGTCGAGCGACGCGCGCAGGCGGCTGATCAGCGAGCGCCCTTCGAACGGGGCGGTTTCGGCTGCGCCCCAGCTCAAACCTTCGCGCGTCACCGCGATGGTCACCACCCGGTCTTCGAAGACGACGGGGAGAATGAACGCCTCGTCCGCGCGCAGCAGCCGCTGGGCCTGCGCGATGGTCAGGGGCTGTGGGCGAACGAATTGCGCAAAGTCGGGATAATCGCGCTCAAGCGCCGCCTGCGCCGCTTCGCGCGCAGCGCGCGCTGTGGCGAGCGCCTCCGCGTTGGCTTCGCCCGAGGCCAATTTGACCCGCGCTTCGTCTTCGGCGGCGCGCGCGGCGCTGACGTCCTCCAAGGCGCTTGAGAACCCGGCGGCGTCGCCCGGATAGGTCAGCGCTTTCGCGCTCAGCGTCAGGTCGCTAATCAGCGCCAATTGCGCGCTGCGCCAGGCGCGGGCCGGATCGCCATCGAGTAGGGAGATCGCCATCGAATCGCGGAACAGCGCCGATCCGTCCGAGGCGAGCGCGCGGCGGTCCTGATCGCGCGCGTAGATATCGAGCAGCACGCCTTCATTGCCCGCGATCACCGCGTTGATCGTTTCCGCCGCCAGCCCCACATCGCCGCCGCGCGCGTAAATGCGCGCCGCCAGCGTCTCGCGCTCGCGGCGCTGTGCGTTGCTGATCTCCAACTTGGCGCGGAAGACCGGAATGGCTTCCTTGGCAAGCGTCATCGCCTCTTCGTGCTCGCCCAACAGGCTCAGCGCGTTGCCCAGATCCATGCGTGCGCGCGCGGCAAAGGTCTGATCCTCAAGCCCTTCGAAATGGGTGAGAGCCAGACGGAAATAGTCGACCGCTTCGCCGGGGCGTTCATCCTGCACCATCAGCCGCGCGATCAAGCCGCGATGGTATCCCAAATCCGCTTCGTTGGAGTAGGTTTCGTTTTCCAGAGCCCGCAGCGCAATTGCGACCGCCTGATCGGTCTGCCCCAGCCGTGAGCGCAGAACAGCGATGTTCTGGTAGATACCGAGCAATTGTGGGTCGCTCTCACCCCATTCTTTGACGCCGATATCGGCGATGCGCGAGAACAGGTCGGCCGCCTCGGCGATCCGGCCCCGGTCCAGCGCTACGAGCGCGTTGTTGAGGAAGACATAGAGCCAGCCCAGATGGTCGTCGCGCGGCAGCAGTTTGAGGGCCATCGCCTCGGTCTCGCGCACCGCAACCGCCGCCGCCTCCAGGTCGAGATTGCGCAGATAGCCGGCGTATTGAAAGGCGAAGTTTACCCGCGCCGGATCGTTTGGCGCGAGGTCTTCCTTGGCGAGATCGAGCGCGCGTTTATGCCATTCGACTGACTTGGCGACGTCGTCTTCGATGTTGTAAAAATAGCGGGCCAGATGGTGGGCAGAAAAGGTGCGCGCGTAACACGGCGCGCAGCTTTCCTGCTCGACAGTGGCGAGAAGCCGCGCGGTGTAATCGGCACGGATCGCCTCGTCCTCGACAAAAGCGACGAGGCCATGGCCCACGGCGCCCGCGACCGCATCGGGGTGGAGGGCGAGTTCGCGGTTTTCCAGATAGAGCTCGTAGGCTTCCTTGTATTTCGCCTTGCCGATCAACGCGATGATAAGGTCCGAGACCGCGCGCGCCCGGTCATCGGCCGGGGCGTCGGGAGTGAGCGCGTCAAACCCCTTTTGCGCCTCGGGCAGAGCGCGATTGGCCTCGCCATAGATGTCAAAATATTGCGCGGCAGCGGGTGAAGCCATCATCACCGCCGTTGCGCACAAGGCCGCCTTTGCGACCCACTTGCCTATCACACCCAATTTTGCCCCCTCTTGGCTCCGCGCCCAGTAGACTGCGCGTCGACCGGCGCACGATAGGGCGATCAGAAGGCGGATCGCAATATGTGAAAACGGTATAGATCGGGGGCGGATGGCGCCGATCCGTGCGTCAAAGCTTGTCGCAACTTTCAGACGCGCGGAGAACCGCGACGCGGAAGAGCGGAAGACGAACGCTTCAGGATGGCTTCAAGTGCTTTCAGATCCTCTTGCGTGTTCACGTTGAAGAACGGCGCCGTGTCGTCCGACTGGCCAAAGTCGCACACCCGCGCACCGCAGTGCTTCAGCCAGTCTTTCATCGCCCGCCCACCATCGGCTACGAATGCGGCGAGGTCTTGCTCAAGGTCGACCGGCCAGACGCCGTGAAGGAAGTGGTCTGAGCCGTTACGGCGACAATAGACGGGGGCGTGGCCCTCGCTGAGTGTGATGACGAAATCGGCGGGGAGGAACGGCGTGTCGACCGGCGAGGTGATGACGCGCTCGTAACCAAGCCCTTTGGCCCAAAGCATCGAAGCGTGACCTCCGGCGAGAGGCCCGAGGCCGGACTCGTCCTGCGACCCCAGTTGATCAGGGAAGGTCGGAAAGCCGCAATCGGCCAGTTCAGACGAAGGACCGCAATTAATCGCCACCGGCCCCGCTGTCTGCTCGGTCAGGCGGTCTAGCAAAAGCTGAGCAAGCCGCTTGCCTCCCAAAAGAGCCGACCCCTTGGACGTCCCAAAGCGCCGCGAGCGCCCGCCCGCCAAGACGGCGACGGGGATAGAAGGTTTCGGTTTGTGAGTGCTTGGCAACGCTAGGTTTTCCGCTCTCTGTCGTCAGATTCGCGCACAACATTGCGCCAATTTCCATTGGAGAGCGACCGAAGAATCGAGGCTGTCGTTCGCGGGGGGAAAGGATGGTGCCGGCTACAGGATTCGAACCCATGGCCCCCTGATTACAAATCAGGTGCTCTACCAACTGAGCTAAGCCGGCTTACCGATACCCGATCAGTGCCTGACGGCTGACGAGTAGAGAGGCCCGCTAGCCGCAAAACGCCCTCAAAGTCCAGTCGCCAATGCGCCTTTCTCTCTTTGCAGAGTGTTTTTTGCATTTGGTCGATGCTTAGCGGCGTGAACCTTGCTTGCGCGGCCCTTACGATACATCTTAGGAGTGACAATAAGGGGCTTATCGTGGACAACCATCACAAGGAAATCGTGTTTGACGCCGCCGCGAAATCGAAGGGCAAGGCCTATCTGCTGTGGGCGTGTCTGGGCTGGTTGGGCGCGCACCGCCTTTACGCAGGGCGCACTAGGAGCGGCGCTTTGCAGGGTTTGATGACTTTGTCGGTTGTCGGTTGGCCGATCGCGGTGCTGATGTGGCTGGTGGATTTCTTCCTCATCCCCGACATGGTGAACGAGCACAATATGCAGATTATTCATGCGCTGAATCACGAGGGCCAAGAGCAATTGGCGCCGCAGAATGACGCGCTATCCGATACGCGAGCTGACGCGATCAGCACGGATGCGCCCGCGCTGGATGGCAAGCGCGCTCGAATGCTCGAAGACCTGCGCGCTACGGGCTATTCCAAGCCGCGCCGCGACCCTTCGTTTCTCTATCGCTGATTGGGGCAATAGCGCGCGCTAAAACGCGCCGAACGTCCACCCCTCGGTCCATGCGATTTCGGCCGTGAGAAAGCGCGGATCCCAGCGCTTTTCTTCCTTGGCAACCTTGCGCAGCCATGCCGCGGTCAGCAGCGCGTCGGAGGAATGGTCATCAACGTCCCCGATGGCCTCGACAGGCGGGCAATCAAGCGTTTCAAGCGCAGCGTTGAGATCCTGATAGGTCAGCAATTTGGTGCGCGCGCCCAGATCGGCGGTCTCCTTTGAGGCTAGGCCGGTGTAAATCTCGACCAGCACCGATCCTTTTTGCGGGCTCCAGCGATCGGGCACCGGGTCCATCGGCCACACGTTCAGTTTCCCGCGCAATTGGTGCAGCATACGCATGCCCGTCAGCGAGCTCTTGCCGACCTGCGCCGCGCCTACGAGGTTGAAATTGCTGACCGGGCGGCATTTTTGCGCGCGCTGGGCGCCCTCGGCGACGCGAAAGCGCCCTTCGCGGGTTATCGCGCCGTCGAGCAGGAAGCGGTCGCCTTCGTCGTTCTTGCCGTGACGGAAATAGCGCCGCGCTTGCGCGTGAGCGAGAAAGCTGTGCGCGCCCAGATACGGGTCATCGGCGCAGATTTCGTCGATCATCGCCCACAATTTCTTTGCGTTGCGCGGCGAGGCGTCCCAACCGGGAAAGAACGCGCCCGCGTCCTGATAGGGTAAGCTGATGCCCAAATCCGCGCCCACCAGCGTTTTGGGCGGCAGATCGGCGAGCAATTCCTTGACCTCCACCCGCGACCAGCCGCGCGCCGGGGGATCGACCAGCACGGGCGGCCCGCCATCAGCCTCGGCAATGGCGAGGGCGATGCCCTTGTGCCGCTCGCCTTTGGCCCCGGACCAGTCGAGCGCAAGGAAGTGGTCGAATTTCGGGATTTTCATTGGCCGCGTTCTAACCGCAGGCGGGCCCAATAGTCGATGCGCTCCTTGATCTTGCGTTCAAAGCCGCGTTCGACGGGCGCGTAGAATTCGCGCGCTTCCATGCCTTCGGGCCAGTAATTTGCGCCGGAAAAGCCTTCATCCGCGTCGTGGTCATAGGCGTAGCCCGCGCCGTAGCCGATATCCTTCATCAGCTTGGTCGGCGCGTTGAGGATGTTGGCGGGCGGCATCAGGCTGCCGGTTTCCTTGGCCGCCTTGAACGCGGATTTCTGCGCGGCGTAGGCGGCGTTCGATTTCGGCGCGGTCGCGAGGTAGAGGCAGGCCTGAACAATGGCGAGCTCGCCTTCGGGGCTGCCGAGAAATTCATAGGCGTCTTTGGCGGCGAGGCATTGGGTCAGCGCGTTCGGGTCAGCCAGGCCGACGTCTTCGCTGGCAAAGCGGACCAGGCGGCGCAGCACGTAAAGCGGCTCTTCGCCCGCGGTCAGCATACGCGCGAGGTAATAGAGCGAGGCCTGCGGATCGCTCCCGCGCAGCGCTTTGTGCAGCGCGCTGATCAGGTTGTAATGCCCGTCGCGGTCCTTGTCGTAGACAGCCACGCGCCGCTGAAGAAACGCGCCGAGCTCTGCGGGGTCGAGTGGTTCGCTGAGCGAGGCGTTGTAGAGCGTTTCAGCCTGTCCCAAGAGGAAGCGCCCATCGCCATCGGCGCTGGCGATCAGGGCCTGGCGTGCCTCAGCGGTAAGGGGCAGGGGGCCTTCGAGCTCTTCGGCCCGGTCCAGCAAAGCGCCCAGCGCCTCATGACCCAGCCGCTCAAGGATGAGCACCTGCGCGCGGCTCAAGAGCGCGGCGTTGAGCGCGAAGCTCGGGTTCTCGGTGGTTGCGCCCACCAGCGTGATCGTCCCGCGCTCAACGAAAGGTAAAAAGCCGTCCTGCTGCGCGCGGTTGAAGCGGTGAATCTCGTCCACGAAGAGCAGCGTCTTGTGCCCCGCGCCCGCCATTTTGTCCGCCTCGGCGAAGGCCTTTTTGAGGTCGGCCACGCCGGAGAACACCGCGCTGATCGATGTGAAACGCATTCCAACGGACGCGGCCAACAGTCGGGCGATGCTGGTCTTGCCTGTGCCGGGCGGGCCCCAAAGTATCATACTGGAGAGGCGCCCGGCGGCGACCATGCGGCCGATCGCGCCTTCGGGGCCGGTCAGGTGCTCTTGCCCGATGACTTCGGAGAGCGCACGCGGGCGCAGGCGATCCGCCAGCGGGGCATCAGCCCGAAAGGCGTCGTCGCGCGGCTTTTGCGAGCCGTCGGGGCTTGCAGGCGGGTCTTCTCCAAACAGATCGGCCATTCGCCGATGGAGATAAGCGGTTCATGGAAAATTGCACCGAATTTTCAGATGCTGGCTCCCCATCTCTTGAATAGATAGCTCCAAGATATATCTTTAAATGCATCCGACGTATCACAAGATCTTGACCGAGAGGAACGATTATGACCTGGAACAGAAACCGTGGAGGCTGGAACAGCCTTGGCCCGATGATCGCGATGATGGCGACGCAAGCCGCCAGCGAGTGGGAAAGCGACATCCGGCGCGAGCGTTCGCGCAGCCGCAGCCGTGAGCGCGGCGACTGGAAAGACAACATCCGCTCGCGCAAGCGCCGTGGCCGGATGTTCGGCTCGGGCGAATTGCGGCTCGCGCTGCTTGCGCTGATCAACGAAGAGCCGCGCCACGGCTATGAGCTGATCCGCGCGATCGAAGACATGACAGGCGGCGCTTATGCACCGAGCCCTGGCGCGGTCTATCCCACGCTGCAAATGCTTGAGGAAGAGGGCCTGATCAAACAGACCAAGCCGAAGACCGACGACGAGGAATCGAGCGGCAAGAAGCCTTTCAAGGCGACCAAGGCCGGCAAGGCCGAACTAAAGGATCGCGACGACGAGGTGGAAGCTCTCATGGATCGCCTCGGCGAACACGGCGAGCGCGCGGAAAAGGTGAAAGCCAAATCGCCCGACCTGTTTCGTGCGATGGGCAATCTGGCGAGCGTTCTGAAAAACCGCGCCAATGCGGGCAAGATGGACAAGGCCACCATCGACCAGATCGTCGACATCATCGACGAGGTCGCCAAGCGGATCGAGCGTTTGTAGCGCCTGACTTCGGTCCCTCAAGGCCTACTATTTTCAAGCCGGGTGCCTCACAAAAGGCGCCCGGCTTGTTCGTTACCACCAAATGTGATTACTGTTTCGCAGGGAAAAAGGGTCGCGCCTTGGGAGGGGTATCATGAACACGATTGGAGGCGAGCGCGCATCCGCGCCGTGGCACATTTGGGCTGTAGGGGTTTTGACGCTGCTGTGGAACGCGGTCGGCGGCTTCAGCTACACTATGACGCGGCTGGGCAAGCTTGCGGATCTGGGCATGGGAGAGGCGGAAATCGCCTATTTCGCGAGCCATCCTGCTTGGGCCAACACGTTCTGGGCGCTGGGCGTGTGGGGCGCGATTGCAGGGTCGATCCTGATTCTGTTGCGCTCACGCTTCGCGGTCCACGCGACCGTTATCGCGATCATCGGCTTGCTCGGGTCGAACGTGTATCAATACGCGATGTCCGATATCCCTGAGAGCCTCGAGAGCCCCGCGCTGACCGTGCTGATCTGGGCAACGACGCTGTTTATGCTGTTTTACGCCTCGCGCATGACGCGCGCGGGCGTGTTGCGGTAAGGCCTCCAGCAGCGCCTATTCCGCCGCTTCGGCGGCTTGCAGCGCGCGGCGTTCTTCGATCAGGCGGACATACATGTCGGCGACGACCGCGTTGATCGTTTCCCAGCTGTACTCAAGGCTGCGCGCCTCGCCCGCTTGTCCGTGCGCGCCGCGTAGGGCCGCGTCGGTGCAATAGGGCGCAATCGCCTCGGCAAAGCGGACTGCGGTTTCAGCCGTGTCCTTGCCCGGCGGGACCAGCTGGCCGGTCTCGCCATCCGCGACGATGCTGGCCGCCCCCGTGGCGCTGGCGGCGACGACGGGCAGACCGCAGGCCATCGCTTCCAATGTGACATTGCCGAACGTCTCGGTGATCGACGGGTTGAAGAACACATCCCCGCTCGCCAGCGCCGATCCCAGCGCTTCGCCCGTTTTAAAGCCGGCGAAGATGCCGCCGGGCAGCGCGTCTTCGAACCAGCCGCGCGCGGGGCCATCGCCGATCACGAGCACTTTGTGCGGAACCTGGCGCTTACGCAGCTGGACGATGGTTTCGGCAAAGACGTCGAGGCCTTTTTCCATCACCAGGCGGCCAAGAAAGACGATGGCGACATCATCATCCGCAAGCCCCAGGCTGCGCCGCCAGTTCATGTCGCGCTTTTCGCTGGCAAAGATCGAGCGTTCCACACCGCGCGACCACAGACCGATGACGTCGTGCATGTCCATCGCGACGAGCTCGTCGATCATGCTTTGCGAAGGGGCGACCAGCGCGTCGCAGCGGTTGTAAAAGCGGCGCAGCATTTTCGTAATCACCGGCTCCAGAAACGCCATGTTGTAATAGCGCGGATAGGTTTCGAACCGAGTGTGAACACTGGCGAGTACCGGGATGTCGTGATCCTGCGCCCAGCGTAAAGCCGCGTGACCCGAGGGATCGGGCGCGGACAGGTGCATAATGTTGGGACGAAAGCTTTCCAGATCGCGGCGCACCCGGCGGCCTAGCCCGGTGGGAATGCGGTATTCGCCGCGCCCCAGCGGCATGCCGATCGAAGGCGTGCCGATCAGATCCCCGGTGGGCTCGAACGCAGGCTCGCGCACTTTGGGCGAATAGACGCGCACAGCCGCGCCTTTGTTCAAAAGCGAGCCTACAAGGCGATTGAGCGCCTGATTCGCTCCGTCGCGGGTGTAGTTGTAATTGCCGCTAAACAGGGCAATGCGAAGATCGGAAAACTGCATGAAGTCTGAAAAACTGGTCTCAACACTGCGGGGGGACAAGCGGTGAGCCTAGCACACTCCACCGCCGCCGCGCTAATCCTGATTGACACGCGCTCAGGCGTCTTTAAGTGCGGCTGCGGGCCACGCGGTCCCAACGCCGCGCGAGCTCTCTGTAAGGAGAGAATACAATGACTGACTACGTTCGTGGGCTCAATCATGAGCCGCCGCTCAAGCCTGAGCGCCCCCAATTTTCCTCCGGTCCTACCGTCAAGTTTCCCGGCTGGTCGCTCGACAAGCTGGATACGAAATCGCTCGGGCGCTCGCACCGCTCAGCCTACGCCAAGGGCCGGCTTAAATACGCCATCGATCTGAGCCGCGAATTGCTCGGCATTCCCGACGATTACCTCGTCGGCATCATGCCCGCATCCGACACCGGCGCCCTCGAAGCGGCGATGTGGACCATGCTTGATCCTTCGCGCCCGGCCACGGTCGCTGCGTGGGAAAGCTTTGGCAATGTCTGGATCCAGGACGCGGTCAAGCAGCTCAAACTGCCCAACCTGCAGGTACTCTCGGCTGATTACGGCGAGATCCCCGACCTCACCACCATTCCCCAACGCAACGATGTCGTCTTCACCTGGAACGGCACCACGTCGGGCGCGATGATCCCTAACACGGACTGGCTCGAAGAGGGCCGCGAAGGGATCACAATTAACGATGCGACCAGCGCCATCTTCGCGATGGAGATGGACTGGGCCAAGCTCGATGCGACGACCTATTCGTGGCAGAAAGTGATGGGCTCCGAGGCGCAGCACGGGATGATTATCCTCAGCCCCAAAGCGGTGGAGCGCATCGAAAGCTACGATCCGCCCTGGCCGCTGCCCAAGCTCTTTCGCATGAAAAAAGGCGACAAGATCAACAAGGGCATCTTCGAAGGCGCGACCATCAACACGCCTTCGCTGCTCGCGACCGAGGATTACATCGCGGCGCTCGAATGGGCGAAATCAATCGGCGGCCTCAAAGCCATGATCGAACGCGCCAACACCAACGCGGACATCGTCAAGAACTGGATCGAGGCCACGCCGTGGCTGAAGAACATGGTCGATGATCCCGCCCAGCGTACCAACACCGGCGTGTGCATGCAGTTCACCGGCGAATGGTACGAAGGTCTCTCGGCAGAGGATCAGGCCGCGGTGCCCAAGAAGATCGTCGCCATGCTCGAAGAGCGCCATGTCGGCTACGACTTCAACGGCTATCGCGACGCCCCGCCATCCTTACGCATCTGGTGCGGCGGTACATTGGAGGCCGAGGATATTTCGCGCCTGCTGCCGTGGATCGAATGGGCCTACGCCGCCGTCAAGAACGGCTAGTCTGCATCCTTTGTGAGTCCCCGCGAAGGCGGGGACCCTTCCCCAGTAAGCGTTTCTTTAACCGCATGAGGTCCCCGCCTTCGCGGGGAGTCGCGGATGGAGTAGAAAATGACAAAACCCAAAGTCCTTATTTCCGACAAGATGGACCCTTTCGCCGCGCGCATTTTTGAAGAGCGCGGCTGCGATGTGGATGTAATTACGGGCGAAAGCCCCGAAGAACTCGCTGCGCGCATCGGCGAATATGACGGCCTCGCAATCCGGTCCTCAACCAAGGTGACCCCGGCGATCCTCGATGCCGCCACCAACCTTAAGGTGATCGGGCGCGCCGGGATCGGCGTGGACAACGTCGACATTCCCTACGCCAGCGGAAAGGGCGTCGTTGTGATGAACACGCCGTTCGGCAATTCGATCACCACCGCCGAACACGCGATTGCGATGACCATGGCTCTGGCCCGGATGATCCCGGCGGCCAACGCGCGCACGCAGGACGGCGAATGGCCCAAGAAAGACTTCATGGGCGTCGAAGTGACCGGCAAGACCGTGGGCCTGATCGGCGCGGGCAACATCGGCTCGATCTTCGCGGCCCGCGCGCAGGGGCTCAAGATGAAAGTGATCGCTTACGACCCCTTCCTTACCGAAGATCGCGCGGTCGAAATGGGCGTTGAAAAGGTCGATCTCGACACGCTCTTGAGCCGCGCGGATTTCGTTTCGCTGCACACGCCGCTGACCGATGAGACGCGCAACATTCTGAGCCGTGAGCGGTTGGAGAACGCAAAGCCGGGCATACGCATCGTCAATTGCGCGCGCGGCGGGCTGATCGATGAAGCGGCGCTCAAGGATTGCCTTGAAAGCGGCCAGGTCGCGGGCGCGGCTCTGGACGTGTTTGCCGAGGAACCGGCCAAGGAGAACCCGCTGTTCGGCGCGCCCAACTTCATCTGCACCCCGCATCTGGGCGCATCAACCACCGAGGCGCAGGTCAATGTCGCGCTGCAAGTGGCCGAGCAGATGGCCGATTATCTTGTGAATGGCGGCGTCACGAACGCGCTCAACATGCCTTCGCTCAGCGCTGAGGAAGCGCCCAAGCTCAAGCCCTATATGGCGCTCGCCGAAAAGCTCGGCAGCCTTGTGGGCCAATTGGCGCGCGGCAATCTGACCAAGATCAGCATCGAGCGCGAAGGCGCGGCGGCCCAGCTGAATGGCAAGCCGATCACCGGCGCGGTTCTGGCGGGCTTCATGCGCCGCTATTCCGACACGGTGAACATGGTCAACGCGCCTTACCTTGCGAAGGAACGCGGGCTCGAAGTTTCCGAAATCCGGCATGAACGCGACGGCGCGTTCAACACGCTGATCCGTGTCACGGTCGAAACCGACACCGGCCCCCGCTCGGTCGCGGGGACACTGTTTGGCGCCACGGGCCCGCGTCTGGTCGAGATCTTCGGCATCGGTATCGAAGCCGAACTCGACGGAAACATGCTCTATGTTGTGAACGACGATAAGCCGGGCTTTATCGGGCGGATCGGGACGCTGCTGGGCAATCACGGCATCAATATCGGCACGTTCAACCTTGGTCGCCGCGATGCAGGCGGCGAGGCGGTGCTGCTGCTGAGCCTCGACGAAGCGTTGGGCGCGGATGTGCTGGCCGAGGTCGAGAGCGCGGAAGGTGTGAACCTGGCCAAAGGTCTGGTGTTTTAAGAGTTTTCATCGGTAATGCCGGACTTGATCCGGGACCCAGGATGGCAACGCGCTGCGCTTTCCCGCTCTGGGTCCCCGCGTTGGCGGGGATGACGATGGAGGCATCATCCGGGTTTCTCTTCTAGCGCTTATTGGTTAGTGGCCACAGCCGATGACCCAATCCACCGACCTGTTGCCCGAGGGGCTCAAAGACCGCCTGCCCGCTTCCGCCCAGCGGATCACGGCCGTGATGCGCGCGTGCCTCGATACGCTTGATGGCCATGGCTATGACCGGGTGCGCCCGCCGCTGCTTGAGTTTGAAAGCTCGCTCGCCGCGCGCATGGTAGGCGTCAAGACGCAAGCCATGTTCCGGTTTGTCGACCCTAAATCCCTGCGCACGCTCGCCTTGCGCAGCGATATCACCCCGCAAATCGGCCGCATCGCCGCGACCAGCCTCAAGGACGCGGCGCGCCCGCTGCGCCTTGCCTATTGCGGCGACACCGCGCTGATTGCGGCGAGCCAGCTCGACCCGGCGCGCGAACGCCTGCAACTGGGCGCGGAGCTGATCGGCGCGGACACGGTCGCAGCGGCGTGCGAGAGCGTCACGCTCGCAGTCAAGGCGCTGAGTTCGGCGGGGCTCAGCGGCATCTCGGTCGATTTCACCATGCCCGATTTGCTCGACACGCTGACCATCGGCGATGACGCCATGACACCATCAAAGCTGGAGGCGATCCGCGCCGAACTCGACACGAAGGATGCAGGCGGGCTCAAGCAGGCGGGCGGGGCCGCTTTCCTGCCGCTGCTCTACGCCACCGGGCCGTTTGACGAAGCGCTGGCGACCTTGCGCGAATTTGACGCGGGCGGCGCGCTGACCACCCGGCTTGACGGGCTCGAAGCCATCGCCGCCAGCGTGGGCGATGCGGCGCGCATCACGCTCGACCCGACCGAGCGCAACGGGTTTGAATATCAAAGCTGGTTCGGTTTCACGATCTACGCCGATGGCGTGCGCGGTGCGGCCGGGCGCGGCGGCACATACAAGATCGCCGGGACCGAAGAAGCGGCGACGGGGTTCACGCTCTACGCGGATCGTTTCGCCGAGGCGTCCAATGCGCCGATACTGCCGCGCTGGACGATCTATCTGCCGACCGGCCACGATCCCGAGCGCGCGCGCCGCGCCCGAGACGAGGGACATCGCGCGATCACTCAGCTGTCGGACATTGAAGACCCGGTGGCGCTGGGCTGCACGCATATCTTGCGCGGCGATCAGATTGAAGCGCTCGGCGCCTGAGCATGGCCGACAACGCCGCCCCCATTTCGCTCGATCCCGACCCGCTCGCTCCCTATCGCATCGCGCCCGCCTGGCGCGTCGGCGATGTGGTGCTGTGCTCGGGACAGGCGGCGATCAACGAGCACGGCGCGATTGTGGTAGAGGGCGACTTTGACGCGCAGCTGGCGCAGACCTTTGCCAATATCGAGCGCGTGTTGAAAGCCGCTGACAGCGATCTGAGCAAGGTGGTGAAGGTCGTCATTTATCTCACGGATATGAGCCACTTTCCCAAGATCGTGGAAGCGCGCGCAAAATACTTCACCGCACCGTATCCCGCCGACACAACAGTAGAGGTGAAGGGCCTCGCGCTTCCTGAGCTTTTGGTTGAGATCGACGTGACAGCAGTGGTCTGAGCGACACGGTCAAACCGCGACGATAAAGTCTGCTCTCCAGACACGCCAATCGCCGCAAGACGCGCTCGGCGTCGTGCGGCGATTGGCATTATTCGCTGTATGGAATGCAGGGTACGCGCGAAAGGCGCGACTATCCCCCATTCCGAGGGTCGAAGATTACGCCTTCAGTGGGGCTTTCTTCGTACCGCGAACATCCTTGTCTTCCAAGGCGCTGGTCGCTTCGACACGGTCCTTGCGTTGCAGCGAACGCTCTGGTTTCAGGTGCGACGTGTCGTCCGGCAGGATCTTTTCCATTTTGGACGCCTGCCAAATGCCGACACCCAATGCGATGGTAAGTGTGGTGAACATCAAGATTGCGATAACGCTCATTTTTGGCTCCTTTCTACTTTCGCTTACAAAGCCAAAGTCGATACGTTCCAAACGCTTTGCGCTGACGCCGGGCGCGCGCGCCCAAAGCGCGAGGGCTTATTCAAAAACCTCAGCCAAGAACGCATCAATCGCCTGCGTTTGCGCCGCGCCCGCATCGGTGCCGATCTCGCGGTTCAGGCGGCTGTGGTCGGTGCCAGAAATTGGCACGGCTTTGGCCGCGGTGCCCGCCTTGGTGAGCGCGCTTACCAGCGCTTGAGCCTGGCTCTGGGTTGCCGTGCGCTCCTCGACATAGAGCGCCAGCCAATGGGGCGCGTCCGCGCCGCCGACATGGGTGAGGGGTGACAGCGCCTTTTGCCGCTCCGGATCAAAGCCGAACGCATCTTCGTAGACACGGCGCGCGGCGAACGGCGCGTCTTCCATGTGCTGCGTGACGTCGTACCCCGCGCTGTCGAGCAGCACCGCGCCCCGGATCGACCCGAAGGCTTCGCCCGAATATTGGGGGTCGCTCGCCACCAGCGCGGCGAGATGCGCGCCGGAGGAATGGCCCATGATGACGACGCGCTCCGGATCAAAGCCGATGAGGCCCGCTTGGCCGACGAGCGCCTGCAAAGCCGCGCCGATATCGGCGGCCTGCTCTTCGACCGGGTGATCGGGCAGCAGGCGATAGCCGGTGGAGGCGAAGTAGTAGTTCTGGCCATTGAAAAAAGCGGGCTTGCCCTGGACATTTTTGTTGTCGCCGGTGCGCCATCCGCCGCCGTGAACAAACAGGATCAACGGCAGCGGTTCGACCGCGCTCTTCGGCTCGTAAACATCGACTCGCTGGCGCTGATGCGAGCCGAACAGGACGGTGCGCGTAGGCCGGATGGCTGCGACAAAGGGTTGGGGCTCGGAGCGGCCCTCGCGCCGTTTGCCGATGCGTTTTTCTACCTCTTTGCGGCATTTGTCCGACAGCGCCTCGGCCTCTTGCTCAAGGCAGGCGGGAATGGCGGCGCGGTCGCTCCCGCACAGCTCGACAATCTCGCGCACGCATTGGCGCGAGGGGCGATCGCCGCGGTCTCGGCCTCCGCCTTGGCGTTGGGCAAGGATCGGCGTCGCAACCAGCGCGAGCAGCGTTCCGGTCAAAAGCGTGCGGGCCATGGGCGTCATGCGGGTGGCTCTCCAGCGAAGGTTGTTGGGACGTCGAGCTAGGCTTGTCAGGCTTAACCGCCGCTGTGCCAAGCGGCAAAGTGTCACGATATGTCGCGCGCGGTTGGGGAGGATGTTTTGGCCCTTGCCCAAAATAATGTGTGGGGGGCTTTGCGCCTCGCTTGCCCTGCCATGCGAAGCGGCCTAGGCCGCGCGCGGCTTGTCGAGCCGCAATCGAGCCAGAACGAAAAGGACACGCATGGCCAACGTAACCGTGATCGGCGCCCAATGGGGCGATGAGGGCAAGGGTAAAATCGTCGATTGGCTGGCCAGCCGCGCCGACGCGGTGGTGCGTTTTCAGGGCGGCCATAACGCCGGCCACACGCTGGTGATCGACGGCACGACCTATAAGCTGTCGCTGCTGCCATCGGGGATCGTGTCAGGCACGATGAGCATGATCGGCAACGGCGTTGTGCTGGACCCGTGGGCGCTGCGCGATGAGGTTGCCAAGCTCGAGGGGCAGGGGGTGGAGATCACCGCCGACAACCTCGCGATTGCGGATAATTGCCCGCTGATCCTGCCGATGCACCGCGATCTGGATGCGCTGCGAGAAGGCGCGGCGGGCAAGGGCAAGATCGGGACGACCGGGCGCGGCATTGGTCCGGCATACGAAGACAAGGTGGGCCGCCGCGCGATCCGCGTGTGCGACCTTGAACATCTCGATGATCTCGACGCGCAGCTTGACCGGCTATGCGCCCATCACGACGCGCTGCGTGCAGGCTTTGACCAGCCGCCGGTGGACCGCGAGGCGCTGCTCGACGGACTGCGCGATGTGGCGGAGTTTGTCCTGCGCTTTGCGCAGCCGGTGTGGAAGCGCCTGAAGAAAGTGCGCAAGGCCGGGGCCAAGATCCTGTTCGAAGGCGCGCAGGGCGTGCTGCTCGATGTCGATCATGGTACCTATCCCTTCGTCACCAGCTCGAACACGGTCAGCGGAACGGCGGCGAGCGGCAGCGGTCTGGGGCCAAATTCCACCGGCTTTGTCCTCGGCATCGTCAAGGCCTATACAACGCGCGTGGGCAGCGGACCGTTTCCGACCGAGCTTGACGACGAATTGGGCCAGGGAATTGGCGAGCGCGGCCACGAATTTGGCACCGTCACCGGGCGGCAACGCCGGGTGGGCTGGTTTGACGCGGTGTTGGTGCGCCAGACCTGCGCGGTGTCCGGTGTCACCGGGATCGCGCTGACCAAGATTGACGTGCTCGACGGTTTGGAGACGGTCAAGATCTGCACAGGTTATCGCCTGCGCGGCAATGTCTACGATTACCTCCCCAGCCACGCGGGCGATCAGGCGGCGGTGGAGCCGATCTACGAAGAGATGGAAGGCTGGAGCCAGAGCACAGCGGGCGCGCGCAGTTACGCGGATCTGCCCGCCAATGCGATCAAATACATCCAGCGCGTCCAAGAGCTGATCGAATGCCCGGTGGCGCTGGTTTCCACCAGTCCTGAGCGCGACGACACGATTCTGATGCGCGATCCGTTTGTGGACTAGGGCGCACAGCCTGCCGGTCTCTAGATGGGACAGCGGGGGAGGCTGGCAATTGTAGGGTAAGGTCACGCGATGTAACATCGCGTGCGATGAAGTCCTTTCTCCTATCGATGGCGCTCATGACGCTCGCCGCGTGCTCCGGTTCCAGCGACAAGATCGTTTCGGCATCGGGAGAGGGCGCGTCGCGCGCTGGCGTCGGCGTTCAGCGCCCCGATGTGCCCACCCGATACGCGCGCCGCGATGGCGCCATCGCCTCCCGCACGATCCCCCGATCAAGCGGACCGCTGGTGGCAGATTACTTGCTGGTCGACAAATCGGATCGCCTCTTGATCGCCTACCGCGCGGGCCAGCCGATCCGCGCCTATCGAGGCATCCAGTTCGGCGATCAGCCACAAGGCCACAAGCAATTCCAGGGCGATGAACGCACACCGGAAGGCCGCTACACAATCGATTGGCGTAACCCGCAAAGCCGTTTCCATCTCTCGCTGCGCATATCCTACCCCAACCGCGACGACCGCGCGCACGCGGCGCGGTATGGGCGCTCGGCCGGGGGCGATATCTTCATCCATGGCCAACCCAACCAGTTGCGCGCGGGCCGGATGCGCGGCGATTGGACCGATGGCTGCATCGCGCTATCCAACGCAGAGATCGAAGAGCTTTGGCAATTGGTGCCCGATGGCACGGTGATCGATATCAAGCCCTGAAAGTTATTCGCCGCCCGCGTCCCTCTGCGTCGCTTCGCGCAGCCCGGCTTCTTCTCTCAACAGGGCCACTTCGAGTTGCAGCCGTTTGATCTCGCGCAGCACGGTCAGCATGTTCATGCGCGCAAACATCCACTCCTTTGCGAAGCCCAGGACAACCAGCAGCGCGACGCCCATGATCGCCCACAGCGTGTGCGCGGCGACATTGTCGATGGTGGTAGCGGTTTTCCAGATGACGAACACAAACAGCAGACCGACCGCGACCGTGAAGCCGAAGATCAGTTTCGCCCAGCCGCCCAGCGGCCCTTTCCAGGTGTCGCCGATCTGCTGAAACATGCCGCGTTCCGCCTCGAGGCTGTCGAGAAACGCCTGATCGTCTTCGCTCAGCGCCTCGCTGATGCGGTTATCGGGGGAGTTGGTCATGGTGTGTCTCCTTCGGGAAGGTCGGTGAGCGCCGCTTTCAATTTGCGGCGGGCGTGGAACAGGCGGCTTTTCGCGGTGCCTGCGGTGATGGATTGCGCCTCGGCGATTTCATTGAGCGTGAGCCCCTCGACAAAGTGCAGATGCGCGGCGAGGCGTTGGTCCGGCGGCAGCGCAGCAAACGCCTGTTTGAGCGCGCTGCTCTCATCCTGAGCGGCGGGCTGGCTGGGCTCCGGCGTCGTGTAAGGCCCCGTCGCGGATGGAGCGGTGTGCGCGCGCGCCCTGATCGCGCCGCGCACATAATCCGAGCCGCGCCGGTGCAGCACGCCAAAGGCGTAGGCGCGAAACCGCTTGGGATCGCGCAGGCCTGCAAGCCCCTTCCAGATCCCCAGCCAGCACTCTTGCGACAGATCGCGCGCGGTGTCCGCCTCGCCGGTGTAGCGCCACGCAGCCCGCGCAAGGCGCGCGTGCCAGCGGCCATGCAGCCGGGCAAAGGCGGCGCGGTCTCCGTTCTGTGCCATCATCACCAGCAGTTCATCAAGAACCGCGCCGGATCCGGGCGTTGTGGGCGGGGTGGATTGAGCCATCGAAACGGTAGTCTGACGCGGTGCCCAAATGGTTCAATCTCTGCCTCGAAAATCCTCCGAAAAAGCGCCTATTCTTGACTTATACACGGTTTGTTCTATACCTGTTCCATCAGCAATGGAGGCGATTCGATGTTAGATGCAAGCCGTGATGAAGCCGACTTTTCCTATGACACCGCCTCTTCCGTCGGGCGCGATGCGGCGGGTTTGCCCGCCCGCGTTTCGATTTTTTCAGACCATCCGCGCGTTCGAAACCAGATCTGCAACGATTTGCGCGGCGCGGGACTGGCCTGCGTTGACGGCGGGGCGATTGGCGATCTTGTCGATGGACCGATCACGCGGCTTGGCGATGTGGTGATGATCGATTGCGCGGCCGTGGGGCCGGGCGGTCTGGATGCGAGCGTGCTCGCGGCGTTGATGCGGCTGGACATGCGCGTTGCGCGCTCAGGGGCGCAGCTGATCGTCTCCACCTCGATGGAGGCGCTGGATGATGTGTTTGGCGCGCTCGATCAATCGCGCGCGCAGATTCTGGTGCAGCCCAGCCGCGCGGAACGCATTGTCGCGGTTGGCCGGATGATGGCGAATGTCGCGGATTCGCGGGTGCGCGAGATGACCGAGGACGACCGGCTGAGCTTGTTGCATCTGTCCCAGCAGGTCGAAGCGATCGCGCACAAACTCGAAGGGTTGAGCGAACACCGCGGCTCGCGTGATGCGGCGGCTGCGCCAACGCCCGCCGCGCCCGACTTCGCGCCCGCCGCTTTGAACAATCCGCCCACGCTGATTTTCAATTCAGCTGAGCCTTCGCTGCCTGATTCCAAGGCGGTGCGTCAGATGATCGCGGCACGCCAGGCGCGCGCGCGCTTCTTTGATGCGGAGCTGTTTGCTGATCCGGCGTGGGACATGCTGCTCGATCTGACCGCCGCGCACGCGGAGAGGGCGCAGGTGTCCGTCACCTCCTTGTGCATCGCCGCCGGGGTGCCCGCGACAACGGCGCTGCGCTGGCTCAAGCAAATGGTGGAGAGCGGCATTTTTGAACGCGTTGCGGACACCGCCGATCGCCGCCGTGCCTTTATCGAGCTGAGCGAGACGAGTTTGACCGCCATGTCACGCTACTTTGAGCATATCGACACGCCGCTCGCCCGTGCGGCGTAACCGTCGGTCAGGCGCTGGTGGGGGAACGAAGAACGACCACCATGTTGCGGCCTTCAAGGCGTGCCTTCGCCCCGGGGCAGGGCGCGGGTGAAGGGTCGCCGCCCGAAGCCGATACGCGGCGCAAGGGGCACGCTTCGTCCTTGCAGACAACCCGAACCGCGTCGGCGCGCGCTCTTGCGAGGATGTCGGTCGAGATCTCGCCCTGCGCGCACACCGCGTCGGCCTCGCCCAAGAGGCGCGCCTGGCGCACGGTCAGGTCTTCGGGATCGTGGCTGCTGAGGTCGAAAACGTAGGTTGCGACCTCATCATCGCCAGCTTGTCCATCCGCTCCACTCGCTGATTCGCCCGCAGCCCATTCGCCCACCTTCGCGTGCGAAGCGCTGTTGAGGGGGTCGAGCGCGCCGCCTTCGCGCAAGGCTTCATCAATGACACGGCGGCGGTCCGACCCGTCCGGATAGGCCTTGCGCAAGGTGGGCCGCGCGTCTTTGAGCGCCTGCGCCAAGCGTCCCAGCGTCTGCGGCAGGATGCGCTCCAATCGCAGGCGCACATGTTTTGCGAGACCCGCTGAAGCGCCGCCGGTTCCAATTGCGATCAGCAGCGGATCACGGTCGAGCAGGCTCGGCGTGGTGAAATCGCACAGGTCTGGACGGTCTACCACATTCACCAGCATCCCGGCGCAGCGCAGATTGATCGCCGCCACTTCGGACGCCTTGGCGTCTTCGAACGCGACAAAGGCGAGCCGCACCCCTTCGTCTATCGCGCGCGCCTGATCGTCCATGACGATCCCGCCCGCGCGCTCGACCAGCCGCCGCTTGGGCTCAGCCGCCGCGCCGTCGCCCAGCACCAGCACGGGCTTCCCGGCGATCTGGTGAAACAATGGAAGGCTGGCAATCTCGGCCATGGTTCTGGACTAGCCGAGCCACTCGGGCACGCGCTCGGCGTCCATGATCGCGCCCGCGTCAATCCGATCCGCGACGACCGCGTATCGGTCTCCATCGACCAGAACCTCGGGCACGAAGCCGCGCGAATTGTAGCTCGACGCCATCGTTGCGCCGTAAGCGCCCGCGGTACGAAAAACCGCGAGGTCGCCCGCTTCCAGTCGATCGGTCAGCCGGCCCATGGCAAACGTGTCGCCTGTCTCGCAGATCGGGCCGACGATGTTCGCGGTCATATCCGCGCCGCGCGGCTCAACCGCAACGAAGTCGTGGTAAGCGCCGTACAGTGCGGGGCGCGCCAAATCGTTCATCGCCGCATCGACGATCACGAATGGATCGTTGATCCCGCGCTTGACCCGCACGACCTTTGTAAGAAGCACCCCGGCGTTGCCCGCAATCACGCGGCCGGGTTCAAAGATGAGGCGCACACCCCAATCCTTGGTCACGCGCGCGACCATGGCGCCGTATTCCGCTGGGCTCGGAAACTCCTCGCCCGCTTTGTAAGGCACACCCAAGCCGCCGCCCAGATCAACCTGCGAGATCGTATGACCCGCCCCGCGCAACGAGGTAACAAGCGCGCCCAGCTTTCCAAACGCACGTTCGAGCGGAGCCAGCTCGCCCAGCTGCGACCCGATATGGACCGCCACTCCGCGCAGGTTTACACCCGGCTGTCCCGCCAGCTTGCCAAAGATCTGACCCGCCTGATCAATCGGCACGCCGAACTTGTTATCGGCCTTGCCGGTCGAGATCTTGTCATGCGTGCCCGCATCCACATCCGGATTGATGCGCAGCGCGCATTGCGCGACCGCGCCCATCCCGGCGGCGATTTCGGCAAGCTCAAGGCCCTCTTCCTCGCTTTCGATGTTGAACTGGCCGATGTCCAATTCGAGCCCCGCGATCAGTTCAGCGTGCGTCTTGCCCACGCCGGAAAAGACAATTTTGTCCGCCGTTACGCCCGCCGCGAGTGCGCGGCGCACCTCGCCGATGGATACACAATCCGCACCGTAACCCTGGTTCGCCAGCACGCGCAGCACGGCGAGGTTCGGGTTCGATTTGACCGCAAAGGCGATGAGCTTGTCCGGGACGCCGGCAAGTCCTTCGCGAAACACCTGCGCGTGGCGTTCGAGTGTGGCGCGCGAATAGACGTAGACGGGCGTGCCCACTTCCTCAGCGATGCGAGGCAGCGGCACATCTTCGGCGTGCATCACGCCGTCGCGATATTCAAAATGGTCCATGAGGTGAGGTGTTCGGGCCTAGTTTTGTGGGGGCAGATCAAACGGGTCGTCTTCGCGCTCTTCGGAACGGCGGCGCAATTCGACGCTGCGTTCGGGCGCGGCGAGCGCTTCGAGTTCGAGCAATTGTTCGGCGTTCGGGGCGTTTTCATCACCCTTTGGCGCACCGTAGGGGGCGACCGGCAGGCGCGTCCCTTCGACCGGGGTGAGAGACGCGCGCGCGCCGCACGCGCACAGCAATCCGGTCGCCGCCAACGCCATTCCGGCTTTGATTTTCACGCGCATCACGCCTCCAATCCCAGCGCCGCTTTGGCGCGTTCCACTTGAGACCGTACCTGCTCGGGAGCGGTTCCGCCATAGGAAGCGCGCGCCGCGACCGAAGCGTCGACGCTGAGCGCCGCGAACACCCGGTCATCGACGCGTTCATCGATGGCTTGCAAGTCAGCCAGCGGCAGCGCGTCGAGCGACACCCCGCGTTCCTCCGCCAGTTTGACCGCCGCGCCGGTGATGTGGTGCGCCTCGCGAAAGGGGATGTCCGCCTCGCGCACCAGCCAATCGGCAAGGTCGGTTGCGGTGGCGTAGCCCAATTCGGCGGCCTCGCGCATCCGCTCCGTGCGGAAGGTCGCCTGCGCGATCATCCCGGTCATCGCCGCGACGCTGAGTTCCAGCAGGCCCGCCGCTTCGAAAGTGGGCGGTTTGTCGTCCTGCATGTCCTTCGAATAAGCGAGCGGCAGGCCCTTCATCGTGATGCTCAGCGCCGCCGCGCAACCGATCACCCGGCCCGCGTGGCCGCGCACCAATTCGGCGGCGTCGGGGTTCTTCTTTTGCGGCATGATCGAGGAGCCGGTCGAGAGCGCATCGGGCATTCGGATAAAGCCGAAGGGTTGACTCGCCCAGATGATCAGCTCTTCGGCAAGGCGCGAGAGGTGGATCGAGGTGACGCTGGCGGCGTGGAGGAAATCGAGCGCAAAATCGCGATCCGACACCGCGTCGAGCGAATTGGCGCTGGGGCGCGCAAAGCCGAGCGCTTGCGCGGTCATGTCGCGGTCAATCGCAAAGCCCGTTCCCGCCAGCGCCGCGCTTCCCAGTGGGCATTCGTTCAGCCGCTCACGCGCGGCGGCAAAGCGCGACCGGTCTCGCGCGATCATCTCGTAATAGGCCATCAGATGGTGGCCCAGCGTCACCGGCTGCGCGGTCTGCAAATGAGTGAAGCCCGGCATGATCGCGGCGGCGTTTTCCTCTGCGCGCCGCACCAGCGCGGCTTGCAAATCGGCAAGCCCTTTGTCGAGCGCGTCGATCGCCTCGCGCACCCACAGCTTGAAATCGGTCGCCACCTGATCGTTGCGGCTGCGCGCGGTGTGCAGGCGCCCGGCCGCTGCGCCGATTAACTGGGTCAGGCGGTTTTCGGTGGTCATGTGGATGTCTTCGAGGTCCCAATCCTCGGGCACCCCGTCGGCTTCATACTCGGCGGCGATCCGCGCGAGCCCTTGTGTGATGGCGACTGCGTCGTCGTCCGACACAATCCCCTGAGCGGCCAACATCGCGACATGCGCTTCGCTGGCGAGGATGTCTTGCCGCCACAGCGCCTTGTCAAATGGAATAGAGGCGTTGATTTCGCGCATTATCGCGCTAGGCCCACCAGCGAACCGCCCGCCCCACATCTGGTTGGAGGCGCCCTTAGTCGAGCTTTCGTTGGAGTTAGCCATGATCCGTTTTGTGCCCGTTGGTCTCGTTGGTGCGCTGTTGCTTGGCGGCTGCGATAGTGCTCCGGCCCCCGAGGCGCAACAACCTGCGCAAAGCGTGGGTGCCGACGCGCCCGCGCCGCCGCCTTTGCCGGGGCGGATCGTGCGTTTCAAGGCGGGTGAGGCGATCCCCGCGATCACGGTGACGCATCCCGACGGGCAAACGCTGGAGCTGGCCAAGATGGGCGAGCCGGTGCTGCTCAACCTATGGGCGACATGGTGCGCGCCGTGCAAGGTGGAGATGCCGCTGCTCGACAATCTCGCCGCTGAGCTCGACGGCGAGGTCCGCGTGCTGACGGTGAGCCAGGATATTCAGGGCGCGGAGAAGGTGGTGCCGTTCTTTGAGCAGGAGGGGTTCAAGAACCTTGAACCCTGGCTCGACACTAACACCGATCTGGGCGTGGCGCTGGCCGATGGCGGATTGCTGCCGACGACAGTGCTTTACGATGCGGAGGGCGTCGAAGTGTTCCGCGTGGCCGGCGACTATGAATGGGACAGCGAAGAAGCGATCGCGCAAATCCGCGAGGCCTTGGCGAAGTAGTGGGGATGGGCGTCGCCGGGCTTCAAAGAGCCGTGCCCGTTCCAACCACCAAAACCCCAGCCACAGATTAGGGCTGCGAAGACGAAATCGCGCAACGCCCGAGGGCGAACTGTTCGCACCTCGCTGGCCCCCGTGCGCTGTTGATAGGCGCGATTGCGGCCCTCGCATCGAGCTCTGAAATGAGGACTCTGCGCAGCGAGCCAGCGTGATCTAGGCGATCATGCGCATCCTTCATCGCACGATTAACGCCGAGGCCCTGCGGTGTGAAGGTGCCTTCACGCGCCGAGAATCCTCATCTTCCAGAACTTTGGACGTCAACATGAGTTGACGTCCGACTTAAGTTGTATAGTCTTTAATATTCAAATCTGCAAAAATATGCAGATAAGGAGGGGATATGCCGAGTCGGCTGATCGTTTCAAAAGAGCTCGCGGAGCTTCTCAGGCTGATCGCGCATCCCGATCGGCTGCGCCTCATTGAGGAGCTGCGGCACCAGGAGAGAGACGTAAGCGGCATCGCCACGGCGCTCGATCTTCCGTCCACGCGCGTGTCGCAGCACCTTGCTTCGCTCAAGGCCCATCGCCTCGTTCAGGAACGCCGTGAAGGGCGCAACCACTTCTACCGCCTGACCCGGCCCGCCATCGCGGGTTGGATTGTCGAGGCGCTCGAATTTCTCGACGTCCCCAGCCCCCTCGAAGACGGTTCGCACATCGACCGCGTTCGAGAGCTGTGGGCGGACGACACCTCAAAATCTTCCAGTTAAGAAGGAACCTAAGAAATGCCGAGATTTGTCCTTGGAGCGATGAAGTTTCAGCGGGAAGTGTTCCCCGAGAAACAGGAAATGTTCGAGCGTTTGGCCGCGGGTCAAAACCCCGAAGCGCTGTTTATCACGTGTTCGGACAGCCGCATTGAAACCGGGCTCATCACCCAGTCCGATCCCGGTGACCTGTTTATCTGCCGCAACGCGGGCAACATCGTCCCCCCGCACACCAACCAGACCGGCGGCATGACCGCGTCGATCGAATTCGCGGTGGGCGTGCTGCGCGTGCCTAATATTGTGGTGTGCGGCCACACCGAATGCGGCGCCATGAAAGGCGCGATGAACCGCGATGGACTGGGCAATCTGCCGCACGTGCGCGAATGGTTGGGCTTTACTCAGGCTGCGGTCGATATCGTCGAAAGCATCGGCGCCGGGATGAGCGACGCTGAAAAGATGAGCCTGCTTTTGAAGCAAAACGTGATGCTCCAGTTGCAGCACCTCAAGACGCATCCCACCGTTGCAGTCGCCATCGCTCAGGGCAATCTCGACCTGCATGGCTGGGTCTACGACATCAAGAGCGGCGCGGTCGACGCCTTCGATGAGGGGATGGGCGACTGGAAGCCGCTCGACGCGCGATACGCTCAGGATGATGGCGCGGCGGCACAAGCCGAACCCGTCCACGCCGTCTGACCGGACGCTGCCCCCGAAACGCACGAACACGCATTTACAACCCCGTTAAACGCGCATTCTCGTTTGACCTGAAGGATCCGACGTGATGACCACTCAAACCAAAGCTCTAGCCTCCCCCGCTGTCATGGGCCGCGACTTTCTTGCATCCATTGTGGTGTTTCTGGTCGCGCTTCCCCTTTGCATGGGGATCGCCATCGCATCGGGCGCGCCGCCGGCGCTTGGCCTCATCACGGGTCTGGTGGGCGGCCTTGTGGTCGGCTTTCTGGCTGGATCGCCCTTGCAGGTCAGCGGGCCAGCGGCGGGCATGGCGGTGCTGGTCTTTCAACTGGTCAACGAGCATGGCCTGATGATGCTGGGTGTGGTCGGGCTGATCGCGGGCGCGGCGCAGCTTTTGGCGGGCACGCTCAAATTCGGGCAGTGGTTCAGAGCCATCTCACCCTCGGTCATCCACGGCATGCTGGCGGGGATCGGCGTGCTGATCTTTGCCTCGCAATTCCACGTCATGCTGGATGACGCGCCGCTTGCGGGCGGCCTGCAAAACCTGGCGGCCATTCCCGATGCGATCATGAAGGTCTTTCCGATGGACGGATCGGTCCATCACCTCGCCGCGATGGCCGGAACGGTGACGATCCTGACCATCATCTTGTGGAACAAGTTCAAACCCAAGGCGCTCGCGCTGTTGCCGGGGCCGCTGTTTGGCGTGCTGGCAGGCACGGTGTTTGCGTTCGTCTTTTCTCTGCCGATCACGCAGGTCGATCTGCCGACCAACCTGACCGATGCGCTCAACATGCCCACCGGCGAAGCGCTCAAGGGTTTTCTTGATCCCTCGATCATTGGCCTTGGGCTGGTCTTCGCCTTTGTCGCCAGCGCCGAGACGCTGCTGTGCGCAACGGCCGTCGACAAGATGCACACCGGAACGCGGACGAATTACGATAAGGAGTTGCGCGCGCAAGGGGTGGGCAACATGATCTGCGGCGCGGTCGGAGCGCTGCCGATGACCGGCGTGATCGTGCGCTCTTCCGCGAACGTCGAAGCGGGCGCGATCACGCGTCTGTCGGCTATCCTGCACGGCGTGTGGTTGTTGCTGGCTGTGGCGGCGTTCCCGTTCATCCTGAACGAGATCCCGACATCGGTGCTCGCAGGCATTCTGGTCTACACCGGGTACAAGTTGATCAATATCGGCCAAATCAAGAAAATCGCCGAGTTCGGCAAACAGGAGCTCGCGATCTACTTCGCCACCTTTATCGGCGTGGTTGCAATCGACCTGCTGACCGGCGTGGTGATGGGATTTGTGTTGGCGACGTTGAAACTGGTTTACACCTTCTCGCACCTCACCATCGACACCACGCACGATGAAGAGGCGAATCGGATCGATATCTGGATGACGGGCTCAGCCACGTTCTTCTCGATCCCTCAGCTGAGCCATACGCTGGAGACGACGCCGCGCGGGGCCGAGGTGCATATCCATGTCGAGCAGCTCGATTACATCGATCACGCGTGCCTTGAAATGCTTTCGGCGTGGGAAGGTCAGCACCGCAGCACAGGCGGCACCTTGACTGTGGAGTGGAATGATTTGGTCCGGCGCTATTCGCGGCGCTCAAACGATCCCGCAAGCGCGACAATCCAAAGCCTGAGCTCAAGGAACGCCGCCTGAACGCCCCTGTAATTGCGAGCGAACCAGAGTTCAGATGACGGTTTCGCTGGCCTCTTGCTGCCACAGTTCTTTGGCGTGCTCGATATCCTTGGCACTGGCGCGGCCAAGGCGGTGGGCGATGAAGTCGATCCCGTCGATCAACCACAAGGCCAATTCGGGCTGCACGAGCCGGTAAACTCGGCTCTGCCCACGGCTTTCGGTTTCCACCAACGAGATCGCTCTCAAAACGGCGAGATGCTGTGACGCGCGCGTGGACGGAATGTCGAGCGCCAGCGCCAGATCATTCACATTCTGCGCGCCCGATTGCAGTCGGAAAATGATGCGAATGCGATCAGGGTGCGATATCTGACGCAGCACAGTCGCCAGTTCGTCGGCCACGATCTTTCGGCTTGGCACTCTAGAATTCCTTTGTCGGCGACCGGTTGCCCGGATTGCGTGGCGATCAGGTGACCAGTCGGAGGGAGACAGATGTCCCGGCTTTGCGCGTTCCGCTCTCTTCAGGGGCAAGGCCTTTCCACGAGGGCAGGGGCCGCGTTCGCGCCGGAGGGTTACGGGTCGCTTGGTCTATGAACGCCGCTTCGTCGATTTCGTTCACGTATGGCGCCGAAGAATGCCGCGCCGTGGTCACAACACCAGCGTCGCGCACAGCCGCCCAGCTCTCATAAAGATGCCGCGCGGCGTAGTGGCGGCCCGTATGCTTCGCCAGCAAAGCAAGCGCCTGGAGAAGCGCGGTCGTGTCCAGTCCATTTGACCGGGTCGTGCCCGGCAACGCCTCACTGGTGACCAGACTCACACCGCGATCAAACCAGAGCATCGGCCACGGGCCGGTGACCCTGGTGCTTTGCGCGAGCATTGCGAAAAGAACGCCGCGCAGTTCTGGCATCGTGATGACAGCGTCCCACTCAAACGCGCCGCGCTGAATGGCGACAACCGCTTCTTCCATCGCGATGAATTCGACATCAAGCGATGCCTCGTTGAGCGATGGGTCGAAAGCGAGAAGCCGCGCCGCGATGGTGGCGCGCGTCGCTTCGTGAACGATAATGGCCAGATTGGTGCGCCCTTCAGCGGCGGCGGCGCGCACCATGCTGGCAAGGGTGCTGAGGCGCGGCATCGGGCCGGTCTGGCTATCGTCCGAGTGACAGACCTCGGGACAAGGCGACATGAGCGCCAGGTCGACCGGGCCATTCTTCGCTGTGCAGGCCGGGCCAAAATCAAACAGATAGCTCGCGACCCACTTGGCCCGAGCCTCGCTTTCGTAAGTTTGGCCAGGCTGGAAGACGGTCGGGGAAACCAGACGCCAAGGAGCAAAAATTGGCGCTTGCGCCTCGCGATCGGCACCCACGGCGCGGCGGGCTCTTTGAATGAGGTTGGGGGCTGGGGTGGCGGTGACCCATCCCGCCTGAATTCCGAGCCCTTGCGTGATCTGCTCAATCGCCTCTTCCCACTTTTGTGGCACCCGTTCATCCGGACGGCCCAAGGCCAATTCGCCACCGACAATTGTGAGGGCGGGGGCAAGGGTTGGCGCGTCTTTATGGAGGGACTGCGCCGCAATCGGCGTTTCCTGCCCGCTCGGTGGGGATGCGTTGGCTTGATCAGAACAGGGCTGAGAAGGGTTCATGGGGGGATCCTTTTCGACACAACAATCCGGCTTTGGGCCGAGTTTGGGGATCTGCGTCGTTGGACAAGATGGCTAGCAAGCCGCGATCTATATGAAAAATTCAAATTTTCGGCGCATTCGTTCTAATTTATAGAACAAGGGCGAGAGTGACGTAGGGATCAGAGGGGCGCGCTCACCCGCCATCGCCCCGAGTTGCTCAAACCTGACAGGGGCGCACACGCGGCCGCGCGCCCGCAGCTTTCCTTCCGCGCGGCGGTGGTAACGACATCGAAGATTAAGGAAAAATGGTGGGCGGTGACGGTCTCGAACCGCCGACCCTCTCGGTGTAAACGAGATGCTCTACCAACTGAGCTAACCGCCCGTCTGGCCGGTGCGGCGCGTGGTGCGCGCAACGACAAAGGCGGACCGCGTTCCCGCGATCCGCCTTTGCTCTAGCGCGCAATCGTCAAAATACAATCGCTGTTTTGCGCTGTTTTTAGCGTGGCCGTGATAGCCGCGCCTGGTCATGTCTTACGTTGCGGCGCGACGCAGGAACGAGATCACCGCGAGTACGAGCGCCACAACGAAGACGACGTAAGCGATGTTGGTGGCCGCGCCAGCGATGCCGCCAAAACCAAGAAGGGCCGCTACGAGCGCTACGATAAGAAAAGTGATTGCCCAGCCGAGCATGAGATGATCTCCTGTTTGCGTTAATGTTGCCTAAGCTATGAAGAGAGGGCGGACATCGTTCCAAATAAGGCGCGCGGACCTCGTGTTTGCCCCTCCCGCGGCGCGTTCCCGACTGGCGCGCGGTGAGCGGTGCGGCTAAGCGCGACGTCATGACTTCGCAGCGGCTTCCCAGCATCACCGTTCTGGCCACCGGCGGCACCATTGCGGGCGAGGCGGGCGACGCTATCCGGCACGATTACCGCCCCGGCCAGCTGGGCATTGATGAACTGCTCGCGCGGGTCGCGACGCTTGGCATTCCCGCGCAGCTGACGGGCAAACAGATCGCCAATATCGGCTCAGAGGACATAAGCCCGGCCATCTGGACGCAGCTCCACCGCGAAACCGCCGCCGCCATGGCAGACCCGGCGTGCGATGGGGTAATCATCACTCACGGCACCGACACGGTCGAGGAGACCGCGTTTCTGTTCGATCTCACCTTGCCCACCAGCAAGCCGGTGGTGTTCGTGGGCGCCATGCGGCCCGCCGATTCGGTCGGCTATGATGGCCTGCGCAACTTTGCCAACGCGCTTCAGGTGATGCGCTCGGACGAGGCCGCCGGGCGCGGCGTTCTGGTGGTTATGGGGGATAAAGCCATCGCCGCGCGCGACGTTCGCAAGGCGCGCACACGGGGGCTCGATGCGTTTGATGGTTTTCCCCGCCCATCGGTGGCGCTGGTTACGCCCAGCGCGCTCGAATGGTTCGGCGCGCCATGGCGCGTGGATGAAGCGGCGCGATTTGCCTTTCGCGACACGCTGCCTGACGTGCCGATCCTCTACATCTTTGCCGGGATGACGCCCGAATATGTCGACCGGATCGTCACGGGCGAGACGCGCGGGATCGTGGTCGCCGGGCTGGGCGAGGGCAATATGCCAGAGCCGGTGCGCCAAACGCTTGTGGGATTGGCCGCTGAGGGCATTCCGGTGGTGCGCTCGACCCGGCTCGACGAAGGGCTGGTTGATCGCGAACCCGAAGACGACGCCAACCGTTTTGTCGCCGCCCGCGCGCTCGGCCCGGCCAAGGCGCGCATCCTGTTGCAGCTTCTGATCGCGAGCGGCGTGACGGACCCGGTGGCGATCCAGCGCGAATATGACGGGCGATGAGCGCGGAATCGAACACCGCTCATCCTGAGCCTGTCGAAGGATTGTTCCACTTGATTTACAGTTTTGCCAAGGAAACAACGACCCTTCGACCCCCGCTCTCGCGGGGGCAGGCAAGTTCAGGGTGAGCAAAATTATTCGATAGCGCTAAACCTTCACCCCCAAGGCGTAACCAGATACTTCTCGCCCGTTTTCATCTGACGATAATCAAGGATTGCCTCCTTGGTCAGCATCCCTTCCAAATCGACCTTGGCCTTATAGCTCGACGCAAACGTCGTATCGAGGTTTTGCTGCACGCGGGTGCGCATTTTGACGACGGTTTCCATGCCCGCTTTGGCGAGGAACGGGGTCAGCAGCCAGCCAGAAACGGTCCATTGCAGGCCGTAGGACGGCGTCAGGATCGTCGGGTTTTCAAGGTCGAGACGCCCATACTGGTACATCTTCTTGTCCTGGTTTGAACCGTAGCGCGAATATTCGTCCATCTGGCTCGCCGCGACCTGTTCCATCGCCTTGAGGACTTTGTCGGTGTTGTTTCCGCCGCCAATCGGGTCAAAGCCTAGGAACGCGCCCGTCTCGGCAATCGCGGCGCGCAATTGCGCCATGTAATCGTCATCGGACGAGTTCACGACGTATGTGGCGCCTTGTGATTTGAGCAGGTCGACATGCTCTTGCTTGCGCACGATATTGACGAGCTTCAGGCCGTCTTCCTGACAGATCTTGTTGAGCATCTGGCCAAGGTTGGAGGCGGCGGCTAGGTGGATGATCGCATCGTGCCCTTCCATGCGGGCGGTCTCGGCAAAGCCCAGCGCGGTCATCGGGTTGACGAAGGAGGACGCGCCCGCTTCGCTCGAATGCTCGCCCAGCGGCAGGCACATCATCGCCTCGGCGATGGCGTATTGGCTGAACGCGTTGCCCGGAACACACGCGACGCGCTGACCCAT
Source organism: Pseudomonadota bacterium (assembly GCA_039033515.1). Lineage (GTDB taxonomy): Bacteria > Pseudomonadota > Alphaproteobacteria > Sphingomonadales > Sphingomonadaceae > Erythrobacter. Next base: position 28,473 of record JBCCCM010000004.1, on the reverse strand, counting down.
CAGCGCTTTCGCCATGTCGCTGTCGCCGGTCGCAACGACCGTGCCCGCGCCTTCGTTGCCTGCGGGAAGGCGTTGGCCATGGCGGTTTTTCTGACCCGTCAGAAACGGCTCGGGCATGTCGGCGACGACCTTGCCGGGCGAATAGTCCGCGTTCTCAAAATCCGCCGCGCTCGTGAGGATTGCAAGATCTGACGGGTTGATCGGCGCGGCTTCCATTTTGACCAGCACCTGGTTGCTCTTGGGCTCGGGAAAGCTTTCTTCGCTGATTTCGAGCGTGAGCTTGCCGTCGGCTGAAAGCGTGGTGAAAAGCTGTTTTCCGGTGGTCATTATGGGTTCCTCTCCTGGAATTCGGGGTATGTGGCTGCGACGAAGTACAGCCCATGGGGGGGCGCGTTAAGCCCTAATTCGCTGCGGTCTTTGGCTTCGAGCGCGCGGGCCATGCGCGCTTCGTCCCATGTGCCCTGGCCGACAAGTTTGAGGCAGCCGACCATCGAGCGCACCTGATGGTGCAGGAAGCTGCGCGCGGCGGCGTGGATGCGGATTTCGCGGCCCCATTCGGTGTCGAGCGCCTCCACATCGAGCCGGTCGAGCGTTTTGACCGGGTCTTTCGACTGGCATTGCACGCTGCGAAAGGTGGTGAAGTCGTGCCGCCCGACGAGCGCTTGAGCGGCGCGCTGCATGGCCGCGGCGTCAAGGTCAGGGACGACCTGCCACATTCGGTCCTTTCCCAGCGTGAGCGGCGCGCGGCGGTTGAGGATGCGGTAGACGTAAGAGCGCCCCGTGCATGAAAAGCGCGCGTGCCAGTCGTCGACGACAATCTCGCAGTGGGTGATGGCGATGGGCTTGGGGCGCAAACGCGCGTTGAGCGCTTCGGACAGGCGGAATGGAGCCATGTCCTTCGCGATGTCGACATGACTGCGCATGGCGATGGCGTGGACGCCGGTGTCGGTGCGCCCGGCGCTGTGCAGCACGGCCTCTTCGCCCGTGACCTTCGTGATCGCCTCTTCGATGGATTGCTGGACGCTGGGTCCGTCTTTCTGGCGCTGGAGGCCATAGAACGGCGTGCCGTCAAATTCGATGGTGAGCGCGTAGCGGGGCATGGCCGGGATCAGGCGAGGGTGGTGCCGGGTTCGACCGGGCGACCGCGCAGGTAATCTTCAAGGCTCATGGCCGGCTTGCCCGCGCGTTGCAGCGTGATCGGGCGCAAAGCTCCCGATCCGCAGGCGATGGTGAAGTCGGTGTCCAGAATGGTGCCGGGCTGTGAGCTCCCGCGAAGGCGGGAGCCTCCATCGTCGTCGCGCTGCACCTGCCCGAGGTCCCCGCCTTCGCGGGGACTCGCGATTGTCTCGGCCATCAAGAGCTTTACACGCTCGCCGCCAATCTCGAACCAGGCCCCCGGAAACGGCGCCAGCCCGCGCACCAGCCGTTCAATCGTCTCGGCGTTTTGCGTCCAATCGATCCGCGCCTCAGCCTTGTCGACCTTGGGCGCGTGGGTGGCGGCCCCATCGTCTTGCGCCAAGGGAGGATAGGCGTCGAGATCGGCCAGCACCTCGACCATCGCCGCGCCGCCTAATTGCGCCAATTCGTCAAACAGATCGCCCGTCGTCTTTTTACCAATCGGCGTTGTCACGACATGCCGCATCGGCCCGGTGTCCAGCCCCGCCTCCATCTGCATGATGGTGACGCCGGTTTCCTCGTCCCCAGCCATGATAGCCCGGTGGATCGGCGCCGCCCCGCGCCAGCGCGGCAGGATTGAGGCGTGGATGTTGAGGCAACCATGTTTCGGCGCATCGAGCACCTTTTGCGGCAGGATCAGACCATACGCCGCCACCACGCAGACATCGGCGTTCAGGGCGGCGAATTCGGCCTGCGGTTCGGGCTTGCGCAGACCCTTGGGTGTGCGCACCTCAAATCCCAGCTCTTGCGCCTTTACCTGCACCGGAGATGGACGCAGTTTCTTGCCGCGACCCGCCGGGCGCGGCGGCTGGGTGTAGACGCAGGCGATCTCGTGCCCCGCCTCGTGCAGAGCTACGAGCGCGAGCACGGCAAAATCCGGCGTTCCCATGAAGACAATTCGCATCGCGCCGCGCTCTAGCGGTTTGCGTAGCGCTTGTCGAAGGGGTAACGGCGCACCTGATGTCGAAGGAAATCGATCAGCTCTCAGCCAGTCTCGCGCGCTTACCCGGTCTCGGGCCCCGATCGGCGCGGCGCGCGGTTTTGTGGCTGGTCAAAAACCGTGAAAGCGCGCTGCCCAACCTGCTGGAATCGCTCGCCATCGTGTCGGAAACGCTGGTCGAATGCCAGATTTGCGGCAATGTCGACACGACCGATCCGTGCCAGATCTGCGCCGACCCGCGCCGCGATCAAAAGTCGCTCTGCGTTGTCGAGGATGTGGCGGATGTGTGGGCGCTCGACCGGGGGAAGCTCTTTCGCGGGCGCTACCATGTGCTGGGCGGAAAGCTCTCCGCGCTCGATGGGGTGGGGCCGGATGACCTCAACATTGCCTCGCTGCTGGAGCGCGTGTCCGAGGGGCAAACCGACGAGGTCGTCCTCGCCATGAACGCCACGCTCGAAGGGCAGACCACCGCGCATTACCTCGCCGAACGCCTCGAGCCGCTGGGTGTGCGCATCACCCAGCTTGCGCATGGTCTTCCGGTGGGCGGCGAGCTCGACTATCTCGACGAAGGCACTCTGGCGCAGGCATTGCGCGCGCGAAGGCCAGTGGGATAGTTTCGCTCACACGAAGACACCAAGGCATGAAGATGTCCCGCCTGCGCCGCAGGCCTTTCTGTATTTGACCTAAGCGTTGCGATGTCGAAGGAGCAGCGGCTTCGCCGCGACCACAGCGCCTTGGTGTCTTTGTGCCTTCGTGTGAATCAAACCACTAGTTGAAGCTTTCGCCATCGCGCATTATCTCGCGCCCATGGCTATCCGCGAAATTCTTGAAGTGCCGGACCCCCGGCTCAAAACCGTCTCCACCCCCGTCGGACCGGGCGAGTTCAACGACGAGCTCCGGACCCTCGTCGAAGACATGTTCGAGACCATGTACGACGCGCCCGGCATTGGTCTGGCCGCGATTCAGGTTGGCGTGCCCAAGCGCCTGCTGGTGATTGACCTGCAAACGCCCGACGAGGACGCCGAGCCCGAAAAGGACGAGGACGGCAATGAGTTTCAGCCGACCAAAAACGACCCGCGCGTGTTCGTGAACCCGGTGATCGTGAACCCGGCGCAGGAACTGGCAACCTATCAAGAAGGCTGCCTCTCGATCCCCGAAATCTTCGCCGACATCGATCGCCCCGCGACCTGCACGGTGCAATATCAGGACTTGGACGGCAACGAGCACACCGAAGACATGACCGGCCTGATGGCGACCTGCATCCAGCACGAAATGGACCATCTCGAAGGGATCGTGTTCATCGACCACCTCTCCCGGCTCAAGCGGTCGATGGCGCTCAAAAAACTGAAGAAACTGCGCGCGGCGGCGTGACACAAACCCCAACGCGTACTCTACCATCAGCGCGCTGTTGAGATGATCGATCCACCGCGCTGAGGCGTCTAATCCTTCATCGTTTCGACCGCTTTCTTCACGTCTTCAATGACTTCGCGGCACATGCGAGAGCACCGCTTGCAATGCGCGTCGTCATGCATCGAGCAATGTTCCAGACATCCCTCGCACGCGACGATTGTCGCAAGACCCATCGCGCGGATCGCAACGACATTCTGACCCGTCCGGCGCGAACCCATGCGGTAGAACGCGGTGCACGCGTCCGAGGCATCAAGGCAGCGACGAATGCACTCGCTTCGATCGTCGCCGGTGTGTGCGAGGCAGGCATCGGCGCACGAATTCATGATCGCCGCGCCATACATGGCGTGCTTCACGGCATCGCCCAGCGCGGGGTTGTAATCGTCCCCTACATGAGGGTGTTCTTGAATCATTTCCTTGATCGACATCGATTTGGTCTCCTTTCCTCTTCAAGTTCACTCGCCCGCGCAAAGGTTCCAAAATAGCGGTTTATCTCGCTGCATGTTCCAGCTATGTTCTGCGCATGGATGCTAATGTCTTGCTGATCGTCGTTGCGACGCTCTTTCTCGTGGTGGGCTTTTTCTTCGCTTGGCTGTTGGCCCGTGCGCCGCTTGCCGAATCAAAGGTGCAGGTGGCCGAGAAAGACGCGGCGGTGCGCGAATTCGAAGCGGAGGTGAAGCGGTTGAGCACCGATCTCGCCGTGGCAAATGAGCGTGCGGGCCGCGCGGACGATCTGGCGCGCGAGCTTGAGGAAACCCGTACCAAGCGCGCCGCCTTGTCCGAACGGCTAGCCCAGGTTGAAGCCACCGCGAGCGAGCGCAACAAGGCGTTTGAAGAACAAAAGGCCGCGCTTGTGCAAGCGCGCGAGGCGATGCTGACCGAGTTCAAGGCGACGGGCGCCGAAGTGCTCAAGGCCAATCAGGACGAGTTCCTCAAACGCGCCGAGGCCCGCTTTAAGGAAAGCGAAGCGACGGGCGAGGAAAAGATCAAGGCGCTGCTCAATCCGGTCGGTGAACGGCTGGAGAAATACGAACGCCAGGTTGAAACGCTGGAGAAACAGCGTGTCGATGCGTTTGGGCAATTGAACGGTCTGATCCAGTCCATGCGCGAGGGGCAGGAACAGGTCCGGCGCGAAGCGCAGCGGCTCGGCAATTCGCTTACCAACGCGCCCAAAGCGCGCGGGCGCTGGGGTGAGCGGGCGCTGCAAAACCTGCTCGAACAATGCGGGCTGGCGCAGCACACCGATTTTGAACTCGAACACTCAATCGACACAGAAGAGGGCCGCCTGCGCCCCGACGCGATCATCAACGTGCCCGGCCAGAAAAAGCTGGTGGTGGACTCCAAAGTCTCGCTCAACGCCTATCAGGAAGCCTTCGAGGCGGATGATGACGGTGTGCGCGACCAACAGCTCAAACTGCACGCGAAAAGCATGCGCAACCACGTCCAGACGCTGAGCGCGAAGAGCTATCAGAGCCAGTTTGAAGAAGCGCCCGACTACGTCATCATGTTCGTGCCGGGTGAGCATTTCGTCACCGCCGCTCTGGAGGCCGACCCGCAATTGTGGGACTTCGCCTTTGAACGCCGCGTGCTGCTGGCCACGCCCACCAACCTCGTCGCCATCGCGCGCACGGTGGCGCAGGTCTGGCGTCAGGATGGCCTTGCTAAAGACGCGCAGGAAATCGGGCGCATGGGGGCGGAGTTGTACGACCGGCTGAGCGTCGCAGCCGATCACCTCAAGCGGGTGGGCGGAGGCCTCGAAAGCGCGGTCAACAATTACAACAAATTCGTTGGCAGCTTTGAACGCAACGTCCTGTCCTCAGGAAAGCGGCTGGCGGACAAGGGCATTGAAATCGGCAAGCGCGAGATCGAAGAGGTCAAGCTGGTCGAAAGCGCCCCGCGCTACAACGCGGCGGACGCAGCCGAGGTTCAGAGTGAGTATCCGCTGCTGGGTGATGATGCGGGCGCGGGGCATGATGCGGTGAAGGGCAAGGACGCCGCAGAGTAAATTGACTATCTCGTCGCCCCGGACGTGATCCGGGGCAAGGCTGCCTTCTTTATGTGCCGCAAACTTCATGAGCCGCAACGGGAACCACTGACCCGACTTGGCGACCGTGGCTAAGAATAAGGTTACGGCCCGGCCTATCCATTTTCCTACTCACACAATTTCTGCTCCATCCTCGACGATGGCCTCTCGATCCAAAGTGCCCGCCTACCAGCTTCGCCGAAAGCCTCCCTTCTTTCGCCCCGTGCCGCTGCGCACGCGCAAGGATGGCTGGAGTGAAGCGCGCCAGTGTCTGTTTCTGGCCGAGCTGTATGTGACTGGCTCGGTCGGTTGCGCTGCAAAGAGCGTCGGTATGTCGCGAAACAGCGCTTACCGTATTCGCGCGCGCGACGAAGCGGGCAGTTTCGCGCGCGCCTGGGACGCGGTTCTGACGCGTCCGGGGCTTGGGCGCGCGCCCGGCGCAAAGGTCGATTGGCGAAAGGTGACACAAAAGGCGCTGATAGCTCGGGTTGAAACTGGGCTTGTGAAGCCTGTGATCTATCGCGGGCAGGTCACGTCGATTGCGCGAAAACCGGATAATTCTGCGCTTTTCCGGCTGTTGCGGCGATGCGGGGACGGTCTCGCGCCGCTGCCAGATGAGGCCGCGACATGAGGGCGGCGAACTTTTGCAAAAACCCCCGATGCGTGGTCCAAACCGGCCCCGCCGCGCTACCCCTCCAGCCCGTCCAGCACCTCGTAAGCCAACACCGCCCCCGCCACCGCAGCGTTGAGGCTGTCGGCGCGGCCGCGCATGGGCATGGTGACACGCAGGTCGCATTCGACTTCGTAAGCTTCGGGCAGGCCTTGCGACTCGTTGCCGACGAGGATGAAGCACGGAGCGGCGTAAGGTGCGCCGCGATAGGGCACCGCGTCGCGCAAGCTTGCGGCGACCAATTGGCCTTCGCCAGAGCGCAGCCACGGCACGAACTCGTCCCAGCGCGCCTGCGCCAGCCCTTGCGTGAAGACCGCACCCATGCTCGCGCGCACCGCCTCGGCGCTGAACGGATCGGCGCAATCGTCGATCAGGATCAGCCCACCGGCGCCCACCGCATCGCCGGTGCGCAGCATGGTGCCAAGGTTGCCGGGATCGCGCAGGTCCTGCGCCACCAGCCAGATCGGCGCGTCGCTGCGTGTCAGCCGGGACAAAGACGTGTCAAACTCGTCAAACACGCCGATCACGGTCTGCGCGTTCGACTTGCCGGTGATCTTGGAGAGGATGTCGGGCGTGGTGGTGATGATCTCGCCGCCTGCCGCCGCGACCGCGCCTTCCAACTGGTCGATCAAGGTGTGCGCGTCGCGCCCTTGCGCCATGACGAGCTGGCGCGGGATGTGCCCACAGGCCCGCGCGTCTTCGAGGAGGCGCAGACCCTCGACAAGAAACTGCCCTGCGCGCTTGCGGTGCTTCTTGTCGCGAAGGGACCGCAGGTACTTGACCGTCGGATTAGAGAAGCCGGAGATGTGGCGGCGCGTAGGGTCGTCGATGCCTTCGGGGCGTGTCATTCCTCGCCGAAACCGTCCGCGATCAGCGCGACCAGTTGGTCAAGAACGCCCTGTGCGTCTTCGCCATCGACCACGACTTCGACGCTGTCGCCCTTGGCTGCGCCCAGCATCATCAGGCCGAGGATTGAGCCGCCCGCCGCGCTGTTGCCATCCTTCGCGACGGTGACGCGCACGTCCTTGCCGATCGCCGCGACCGCGCCGACGAACTTGGCGCTGGCGCGCGCGTGCAGGCCGCGCTTGTTGACGATGGTGACGGATTGCCGAAGCTCGCTCATTCTCTCCCCCACGCCAGGAACGGCGCTGATCTGTTGGCGCGCTTTCCCCGCGCTTCTATCGGTTCGCGTCCGCCCAGGCTTAGCCCCCGGCGGCCGCGCTCTCCTCGCCGAGCAATTCGCTCGCGACGGTGATGTAGTTGCGGCCCGCTTCCTGCGCGGCGTTGACCGCATCGGTGACGTTCATGGTTTTGCGCGCACCCGCCAGGCGGATCAGCATCGGCAGGTTGATCCCTGCGATCACCTCGACCCGGCCCGTCTCCAGCAGCGAAATGGCAAGGTTGGACGGCGTCCCGCCAAACAGGTCGGTCAGCACGATCACCCCTTCGCCCGCATCCGCGCTGGCAATCGCAGCGGCGATCTCGGAGCGGCGTCGCTCCATATCGTCGTTAGGGCCAATGCAAACCGTGACGACCGCCTCTTGCGCGCCGACGACATGCTCCATCGCCTCCACGAACTGGTCGGCCAGGCGACCGTGAGTGACCAGGATCAGTCCAATCATGTGTGGTGTGTGGTCCGTTTTGCGGGTCGGCGTGCCCGCCGATGCGCCCGTGTTTGTGTTCGTTTCGCCATCGCGCGCCGTGTCCCTCATACAGAGTTGAGCGCCATGGTGAACCGATCAACCGATGACCCCAGACCTTCAAGGCCCGGGCGATCGTTCGATCTCATCCGCGGCGCGCGACCCGAGATTGCGGTGGCGGACAGTGGGCGAAAAGCCCGCCTCGCGCAAGCCCTGCGCCATGCGTTCGGCGGTGAAGACCGAGCGGTGTCTCCCTCCGGTACAGCCAAAGGCAACGTGGACATAGGCTTTGCCTTGCGCGGCGTAACGCGGGATCAGCGTCTTGAGAAGGTCCAGGATCTGGCCAAAGGCAAGGCCGAAGGCGGGATCGCTCTCGATATGTTCGCCTACAGCGGCGTCTTGCCCGGTAAGCTCGCGCAAGCCTTCGACCCAGTGCGGGTTGTCGAGAAAGCGCATGTCGAACACCAGATCGGCAAGCGGCGGCATCCCCCGCGCAAAGCCAAAGCTGGAGACCGTCAGCGTCATCGCGCCCTCAGCCGTGGGGGCAAACAGCTCGCGGATCCGGTTTTGCAGGTCGTTCGACGACAGCGAACTGGTGTCGATCACGCGGTCCGACCAGCGCCGCAGCGGCTCGAGCAGCTCGCGCTCGGCGGCGATGCCGTCTTGCACAGGCCGGCCGCCGGCCATGGGGTGACGACGGCGGGTCTCGTTATAGCGCCGCTCCAGTTCGTGTCCGGCGCAGTCGATGAACAGGAAGGTGACCTCGATATCGGGTCGCTGCGCCAGATCCTTGGCAAGGTCGATGATATCGGTGGGCACGAAGCCGCGTGTGCGCGAATCAAACCCGATCGCAAGCGGACCCTCGGTGCGCTGCGCTCCTGGGGCGAGCAGCCCTTCGAGCAGGCGGATCGGGAAGTTGTCGATGGTCTCCCACCCCAGATCCTCAAGCACTGCCAAGACGGTCGACTTGCCCGCGCCGGACAGGCCGGTGACCAAGTGGACGCGCTGGATATCGGGAGCGGGAGAGGCGGGCGGGGCGGACGGCATGGCGAGGCTATACTTCACTCAAACCGCTTTGTGGGAAAGCATTTTCGCGGTCTCGTCTTGCCCCCTGTGGTTCGCGCGAGTGGATCAGGGGACCAGTCCGTGCACTTTGAGCGCGACCAGCGCGCGCTGCGCCGGCGCGATGTCGCCGGGGCGGAACGGCAGAGCGGGTATCTGGCATCCCAGAATATCGCGCTTGGGCGCCGCGTCCGGCAGGCGTTCGGAATTGCTTTGTTCGGGACGCAGGAGAGTGAGGATGAGGGCCACGGGTGCAGGCTCGGCTGTCTGGACCGCAACCAATCCGACGCCGCGCACTTCGAGCAGCCCTTCGATGTTCGGCGGCGGGCTGGCGATGAGGCTCGCGCGGTTCTCATGCGCGCGCACGGTCACGCCATCGTCGCCGATCAGCTGCGCGCCGCGCTCGATCAAAGCCAGAGCAAGGCTCGACTTGCCGAGGCCGGGCGGTCCTTCGATCAGCAGCGCGCGCCCGTCAATCGCCACCGCGCTGGCCTGGAGGACGAGGCTGTTTGGATCGGCGCTCATAGGGTTGGACGCGCGCGGTTAGTCGCGCGCGCTCGGCAGACGCAGGCGCAGCCGCGCGCCCGGTTCGCCATCGAGGCGCGGGCGCGCCACGAGCGATCCGTCATGCGCCTCTGCAATGGCGCGCGCGATGGCGAGGCCAAGCCCGGAATGGTTGCCGAAATCCTCCGCCGCCGGGCGCACCGAATGAAACCGTTGAAAGACCTTTTCCTGCGCGTCTTCGGAAATGCCGGGCCCGTGGTCGCTGACCGTGAGGGTGACGCATTCGCCATCGTTATCGATCAGCACTTCAATCGGGGCCTCGGGCGGGGAGAACGACACCGCGTTGTCGAGCAGGTTGGTGACCACCCGCTCGAGCCGCGCGCCGACCCCCATGACGTTGGCCGCAAAGCCGCGCGTCTCCAACTCAATCCGGTGGTTCTGGTTCTCCGCGCGCTGTTTGCGGTTGCCGATGATGGCGCGGACCAGATCGGAGATATCGATCAATTCCAGCGTCGCGCGGCTCATCTCCGCATCGATCCGGCTCGCATCCGAGATCTCGCTGACGAGCCGGTCGATCCGGCGCACGTCGTGTGTGGCGATCTCGGTCAGCTCGCGCTTCAATTCAGGATCGTCCACCCGCGGGAGCGATTCGATGGCGCTGCGCAGACTGGCGAGTGGGTTCTTGATCTCGTGGGCGACATCGGCGGCGAAGCTGTCGACCGCGTCGATTCGGTGGCGTAGCGCGCCGGTCATGTCGGAGACGGCGCGGGCGAGCTGGCCGATTTCGTCGGAGCGTTCGGGCAAGCGTGGCACTTCCACCTCGCGCTCGCGCCCCTGGCTCACGCGTCCAGCTGCCCGCGCGAGTTGGCGCAAGGGCGTGACGATGGTGCGCGCCAGAAACAGCGAGAGCAGCGCCGAGGCGCCCAGCACCAGCAGCACGGCGATGCCGAGCGCCGAGCGCGCTGAGCGCACGCTTTCGGTGATGTCGACCGCGTTGCGTACCGTAAACAGCGTCGCCCCATTGAGGCCTACGGGCGCGGCGGCGGTGATCACCGGGCTGCCATCGCGCCAGTCGTACAGACCGATCTGGCTCAGACCTTCGTTGCGGGCTCGCACGAGCTCGGGCCAGGCGTCGGCCTCCTGCGCCTCGGGTTCGACATAATCGGTCACCGGCTCCGCGCTGACGATGGTGTCGACCGCGCTGTCGAGCAGCCGCGCGAAACGCTGATCCCAGTCGTCGTCTTCGATATTCGCAAAGGTGAAAGCGGGCTCGTCATCCAGCGCAAAACTGTCGGCGACCAGCTGGCCTTCCTCATCGAAGAGGCGCAGCCGCATGCGCTGTTCCTTGGCGATCTGGACCACGAGGGCGTCTTGGCGTTCACGCGTGGCGCCCGCGAGCGCTTCGGCGGTGATCTGTGCGTTGGAGCGCGCCAGTTTGAAACGCTCGTTGATCAGCTGCGTGCGGTAGCTGTCGAGGTAGAACAACCCGCCGCCCAGCAGCGCCAAAGGCAAGATGTTCACGATCAAAATGCGCGCGGTGAGCGAGAATCGACCGGTTGCGCTGGGGGCCTCAGCGCCGCGACCCACTGGCGGGTCGTCGTTCGTTCCGCCTTGCGAAAAGAGCGGGCTGGGCGCAACGTGGCGGGTAGGATCAGAGGGCGCGTTCATGAGGTTTGCGGATTAGGCCCGTTTCGTCACACATCGTTATAGCTGTAGCCCGCGCCATACAGCGTATCGATGGCGGCAAAGCTGGTGTCGACCACGCGAAACTTGCGCCGCATACGCTTGATATGGCTGTCGACGGTCCGATCATCAACGAAGACATCGTCGGGATAGGCCGCGTCCATTAACTGGTTGCGACTTTTGATGACGCCGGGGCGCGCGGCCAGCGCTTCGAGGATGAGGAATTCGGTGACGGTCAGGCTCACCGGCTTTTCGTCCCAGGTGACGTAATGACGCGCGGGATCCATGAACAGACGCCCGCGCGAAAGGATAGGGTTCGACGGATCGGCGGTGGCGGCCTCTGGCGTGGTTGCGTCCTCTTGACGCTCGCGCGCGTCGGACCGGCGCAGGATTGCGCGGATACGTGCAATCAGCAGGCGCTGGCTGAACGGTTTGGCGATGTAATCGTCCGCGCCCAGCTCCAGACCCGCTTCTTCGTCTTCTTCGTCATCCTTGCTGGTCAGGAAGATGACCGGCAAGGCCGAGCTCTGACGCAGGCGCGACAACAGCTCCATCCCGTCCATCTTGGGCATCTTGATGTCGAAGACCGCCAGATCGGGCGGATTGTCGAGCAGCGCTTTCAAAGCGGTCTCCCCGTCCGAATACAGGCGCGTCACAAACCCTTCCGCCTGAAGCGCGATCGACACCGTGGTCAGGATGTTGCGGTCGTCATCGACCAGCGCAACCACCCCCGCCTCTTCGCGCGACGGCGCGACTTTAAGAGCGGTATCGGCGCTTGGATCACCGGGTGAGGGCGCGTTTGATGGCGCGGGCGCTTGCGCTGCGGGCGATGGGTTGTTGTCCGTCACACACCCACGTCTAGCCCGTTCGTGAAAGCAAAACAATTCATCACAATCACCGCGCATCACAGCTTGCGATTCACGCGTTTGACGCAAACTTGCCGCTTGCCTATGCCACCGAAGAATGGGGTCAGACGGGCGCTGCGAATCGCTCGCGCTTGCAGTCTTAGTGGCTGCAAAGGCGTGCAAATTCGTGGCTTCGTGCGACCCTTCGAACGCGTTTTCTATCTCCCGTTGGAAAGGATGATCCCTTGACCCCCCTCGCACACTCGCTTGCCTCGCAAGGATTTGAAACCTCGGCTGATATCCGGCCCAATTACGGCACATCGGCGTTGGTCGAAGCGGCGATCGCTGCGGGCGAGGGCGCGCTGTCCAAGGATGGCGCTCTGGTTGTGCAAACGGGTGCAAAAACGGGCCGCAGCGCCAAGGACAAGTTCATCGTGCGCGACGCCACCACCGAAGACACGGTGTGGTGGGGCAAGGTCAACGCGAGCATGACGAGCGAGCATTTCGCCGCGCTCAAGCAAGATTTTCTCGCTCATCTTGGGGAAAAGGACACGCTTTATGTCGCCGATCTGTTCGGCGGATCGCAGCCCGAACACCGCGTCAATGTGCGCGTGATCAACGAGCTGGCCTGGCACAACCTGTTCATCCGCACGCTGCTGGTCCGCCCTGAAGTGAGCGAGTTGGCGGACTTTGCGCCCGAATACACGATCATCGATCTGCCCAGCTTCAAGGCCGATCCGGCCCGCCACGGCACCAATTCGGAAACCGTGATTGCGGTCAACCTCACCGAAAAGCTGATCCTGATTGGCGGCACCAAATATGCCGGCGAAATGAAGAAGAGCGTGTTCGGCATCCTCAACTATCTGCTGCCGACCGAAGGGGTGATGCCGATGCACTGCTCGGCCAATATCTCCGATGATGGCAAGACGGCGGTTTTCTTCGGCCTGTCGGGCACGGGCAAGACGACTTTGTCGGCGGACGCGAGCCGCACGTTGATCGGCGATGACGAACACGGCTGGTCGGACACGGCGGTCTTCAACTTCGAAGGCGGCTGCTACGCCAAGATGATCCGCCTTTCCGAGGAAGCGGAGCCGGAGATTTACGCCACGACCAAGCGGTTCGGCACGGTGCTCGAAAACGTCGTGATGGACCCGCAGACGCGTGAGCTCGACTTTGACGACAACACGCTGGCGGAGAACACCCGCGGCGCGTATCCGATCCACTTCATCCCGAACACTTCCGAGAAGAACCTCGGCCCGGTTCCCACCAATGTCGTGATGCTGACGGCGGATGCGTTTGGCGTTCTGCCTCCGATTGCGCGTTTGACGCCGGAGCAGGCGATGTACCACTTCCTGTCGGGCTACACCGCGAAAGTAGCGGGCACCGAGATCGGCGTCACCGAGCCCGAAGCCACCTTCAGCACCTGCTTTGGCGCGCCGTTCATGCCGCGCCACCCGAGCGTTTACGGCAACCTTTTGAAAGAGCGCATCGCCAAGGGCGGCGTTCAGTGCTGGTTGCTCAACACCGGCTGGACCGGGGGCAAATATGGCGTGGGCAACCGCATGCCGATCAAGGCCACGCGCGCTTTGTTGAACGCTGCGCTCGATGGTGATCTGGACGGCGTTGAATTCCGCACCGACGACAATTTCGGTTTTGACGTGCCCGTTTCGGTGCCTGTGCTGGCGGATAAAGGGATTGATCAAACGATCCTCAACCCGCGCGACACCTGGGCGGACAAAGCCGAGTACGACGCCACCGCGCAAAAGCTGGTGCAGCTGTTCATCGACAATTTCGCCGAGTTCGAAGCCCATGTCGATGAAGGCGTCCGCAACGCAGCGCCCGCCGCCGCCTAATCAGCGCAAAGCGCCTGAACCTCTGAAAACCTTCGCTTTTTCGTAAGCGGGGGCGGATCAATTGCCCCGTGTGTGCGTAGTTGGGAGACGCGGATCAGCGTTCGGCTGGTCCATCCTCTCAAAAGCTTGCAGATATAGGGATCTGACCATGAGCATTCTCGACACCACCCTTGCGCGCACCCCGGGCGCAAGCGACACCGTTATCGGCCTTTCCAGGGAGCTCGGCATGGACCCCGCGCTGGTGGAAAAGGCGCTGATGGTGCTTACCCAATGCTACACCGCGCAAGGCGACACGATGACGCTGGCGGCAACCAAAACCGGCGTCGATACCACGACGTTGAACAAGATCGTGAGCGCGCTGGGCGGCGAGGCCGCGTTAGCGAGCCTTGCTGACAATCTGTCGGGAGGCTTGGGCGATCTGGGCCGTGGCGATTTCTTCAAGGACTTACTGCCTTTCGGCTAAGCCGCAATCGCGCATCGCACCCGACAAGTCTTCGCGCATCGCGTGGCTGGCGCGTTGCCCGACCTATCGATTGAAGGCCTCGTTTCCCAATGCGGAAGCGAGGCCTTTTCTTTTGCGTGGCCTGCGCACACACTGCGCGCGTACGGATTCGAAGATTGTTTTTGCGAATAAGGGGTCACACACGATGAGCGTTCTTGATGGTTTGATGAAGCAGGTTTCCGGTTCACCCGATACCGTGGCGAGCCTCGCGCAGCAGGTCGGGATTGATCCCGCCATGGCCGAAAAAGCGCTGGCCGCGCTGGCTCAGTCCCAGCCTCAAGAAGGCGACACGGTGGAGCTTGCCGCGCAGAAAACCGGCTTCGATACCTCGGCCTTGTCCAGCATTGTTGCGCAGATGGGCGGCGAAAGCGCGCTCAGCGACATGGCGTCCAAAATGGGTAGCGGCGAAGGCGGCTTGCCCGGGGTGATGAACATGCTTGATCGCGACGGCGATGGCAGCGCGATCGATGACATCACCGATATGGCGTCGAGCTTCTTCGGCAAGGAGTAGGGTCTGAGACCCGCCGGGTATCGGCTGCGAGCGTAGAATAAGAGAAACACACAGGAGAGCGGCATGAGCCTTGTGCAAATGCTGAAGAGCACCGGCGCGATCACGTCGATGGCGCGCGAATTGGGCGTCGATGAGGGCACTGCGACCAGCGCAGCCGGCGCTTTGTTGCCCGCGATTGTCGCTGGCATGGGCCGCAGCGCTACGGGCGGTACGACGACACCCGAACCGCTCGGCGGGCTGGGCAGTCTGGCGGGCGCCATTCTGGGCGGCGGCTCGTCGTCCTCCAGTGCAGGCGGCGCTCTGGGCGGATTGGGCGGCATGCTGGGCGGCGCGCTGCTCGATCAGGTGCTGGGCAGCTCGCCCACTCCAACGCAACCGGGCAACGATATTCTGGGCAATATCTTTGGTAGCAAAGACGTAAGCCGCTCGGTCGCAGGCTCGGTCGCTGAGGTGACAGGGTTGGACGAGGGCATGCTTAAAAAGATGCTGCCGATCCTGACGATGGCGGTCGCCGGTTACATGGCCAAGCAAGCATCAGGCGGGGTAGGCCACGGTTCGCCCGCCGCGAGTGAGAGCCCGCTCGGCGGAATTCTCGGTTCCATCGTCGGCGGATTGATGCGCTGAGCTTCGGACCTAGTCGGTGCAGTTAGCCCGACCTACTCGCCCCCACTTCCCCCATCTTCGCTATCAGGCAAGGCGGGAGCAACCTCCACAGGCGAGCGCGATTGCAGCATCGCCCGCGTGACTTTCGTACCTTCAGGCAAATTGTCGAGCGCCGCGATCACCTTCTTGGCCTGCTCCGATTGGCCGCCGCCATGCGGGTTGTACGCGATGGGTTGAAACGCCATTTTGGCAAGAGCGATCTTGCCCTCTCTCAGCCACATCATCCCCACGTTGAACCACAAGGCTTTGTCGAACGGAGCCAGCTGCGCGGCGCGCTCAAGAGCGGCGCGCGCGTTTTCGGGCGGTGTGGCCCCGCGCTCGGCGTAGCTGCGGTAATAGTAGATAAGCGGCAAAGTATGATCGTTCTCGATCTTGTTGAGCGCTTCGAAGGGCTTCATCGCGCGGTCATAGGCGGCCTGCGCGTCATCAATCTCGGCGTCTTTAGCGAGGCGAAAAAGCGCGAAGCCTTTTTGGACATATGCGTTCTTGCGTAAGGGATCGATAGCGATCGCCTTGTCTGCAGCGGCGATGGCCTCGGCGTCGTTGCCCGCATCGTGCTCTGCCTCGGCGAGCGCGGTCAGCACGCCCGGATCATCAGGAAAGCGCGCGGCCACCTTGCGCACATCGGGCAGCAATTTGAGCGCCTGTTTGCGCGAAACGCCGCGCTGCGATTGAATGCGCAGCGGCATGACTTTCGCTTCGCCTTCGGACAGAGGCTCAATGGTGATGTCGCCAATCGCGAGCTCTTCAGGTTTGATCGGCAAGACATTGAAGCCGCGCCCTCTTTTATATTTCTCAACCTCGCGCTGGAGCTGATCGAGGTCGCCAAAGGCTCTTTCACCCGCCTCCAGCGATCCGACGCCGTCGACGATGGATTGGCGGTAAGCGGTAAACTGCGCGCTTCGTTCGGGGTGGAACGTCAGATAGTGGTAGAGAAGCCAGGCTTTGCCATAGAACGAGCGCGCGCGGTTGCCGTGCCGCTCTTTGAGCAATTCCGGGTCGAGCAGCTCGCGCACGGTGATATTCTCACCTTCGAGCACCTCATACGCGCGGTGCTGCGCCAATTGCCCGAGGGTGACGCCGCCGTCCTTTTCAAAGCTGGCCGCAGCAAAGAATTCTGCGCCGCCTTCGCTGACCCAGCGGGGCATTTCGAATCGGCTCTTCGAGATCAGGAAATGGTGCGCGTATTCGTGCAGCAACACGATGGTCGAAAAATCGGGCGTGCCGTTCTTGTTCCGGATCGTCTGGACGAAGGCTTTGCTGCCGCCCGCGCGCGGCACGTAAAAGCCCGCGATCCGGCTTTGCCCGGCGAGCTTGCGGATCTTATGGGCCGAGCCCACGACGAAGATCGTCACCCTGTTGGATGGGCTCGGCGTAGGGATTGAACCTCCCGACAGGCGGGCCAGGGCCTGATGAAACCGCTCGAGGTTCTGCGAAAAGCGCCGAATATCTTTCGGCTTGTCATCGGCGTAGATCACGAAGTTTTCGGATTCCGCCTTGTGCCACGCGGCCTTGGCGGGGACGGCCATCATGGCAAAAGCCATGATGAGGATAGCGATGAAAGAGGTGGTCGAGCCTCGGCTTAAAAGCATAGCAATACAGTCCCTTGCCTCGCCTGCGATGCGAAGCGCGTTGCTTGAACTATATTGATAGAGGCGGCTTTGACCAGAGCCCAAGGTACGTTTTTTACTGTTCCGAATTGTACGCGTTCTTGTGGTTATCCAGATAGGTCCAGATCTGACTGACCACGACAGAACCTTCGCCCACCGCGCTCGCCACGCGTTTGACCGAGCCTGAGCGCACATCGCCCACGGCGAAGATCCCGTCCGTACCGGTTTCAAACGGGCTGCCGCGACCCACCGCATCGCCGGTCAGGACAAAGCCTTTCTCATCGGTTTCGACCAACCCTGAAAGCCAGTCGGTGTTGGGCGCCGCACCGATCATGATGAACAGGGCGCTGGTGTCGATTTCCGTGTCGCCGTCCGGCTTGGTAAAGGTGACACCAGTGAGCCAGTCCTCGCCGTGCAACGCGGTGACTTCGGTGTGGTAATGGATCGTGATCTTGGGATCGGCCTCAAGCCGGCTGGACAGATAGCTCGACATCGAGGCGGCCAGGCTGTCCGAACGCACCACGAGATGCACATGCCTGGCCGTGCGCGAGAGGAACATTGCGGCTTGCCCCGCTGAATTGCCACCGCCGATCACCACCGCTTCGGTCTGCCCGCAAAAGCGCGCTTCCATTTCAGTGGCGGAGTAAAACACGCCCGCGCCTTCGAGTTCGCGCAGGTTTTCAAGCGGCAGGCGGCGATATTGCACTCCGGTGGAGACCAGTATGGCCTTGGCGCAGATCTCCTGCCCGTCTTCCAACTCGGCGCAGAACGATCCGTCGTCGCGCCGCGTCAGCCCTTCGACCCGGCGCGGCATGGCAAACCGGGTGCCGAACTTCATCGCCTGAATCTGCCCGCGATAGGTTAGATCCGCCCCGCTGATGCCGGTGTAGAAACCCATGTAGTTTTCGATCCGGCTCGACGTGCCCGCCTGCCCGCCGATTGCGGTGTCTTCGATGACCAGCGCTTCGAGCCCTTCGGACCCGGCGTAGACCGCCGCCGCGACGCCCGCCGGCCCGCCGCCTACAATCAGCAGATCGTAGTCCGCCTTCGAGCAAATATCGAGATCGAGATTAAGGAACTGCGCCACCTTGCGCGGGGTTGGGTCTTCGAGCCGTTCATGCGTGCCGACATAGATGCCAGGTTTATGGTTCACGAGGTTGCACACGCGCAGCGTCTCGGTGTCGTCACCATCCAGATCGTAGCTTTGAAAAGGGATGCGGTTGCGTGACAGGAACCGTTCGACCGCCTGGACCGAAGGATCGCGATCCGCGCCCACGCATTTGACCGCGCCGTTCGAGAGCTCGAACTGCTTGCGGCGGCGCGCGGCGTAGACGCTGATGATGTGATCGGAAAGTTCGGGCACGCGGCTCATCAGTTCGAGCATGGCCTCGCGCGGGGCTTCGATCACGCGTGTATCGACGGCGGCGCGCATCTTCATGTAATTCGTGCCGCGGTTTAGAAAATTGATTTCGCCCATGAACTGCGTCGGGCCGAGCGATGATTCGAGCAGCCGTTCATCGGTGTAGGGGTTGACCACTTCGATCTCGCCGTCGAGCACGTAGACAAAGGTGTCCATCGGCTCGCCGATATCAGCGACTGTCTCGCCCGCTTTATACGCGCGCTCGCCGCCGATTTCGCAGATCGCGTCGACATGCGCATCGGCCAGCGGCACGCGCCGCATGGTTTCAAGATCTTCGCCAAGCTGTTCCATGCAACGCGCCTTTGTTTGCCATTGTCACGCAGTAGATGGGGTCAGGCGCGCGCCTCTTCAATATAGCGCGAGACGGTGTTGCCGACGACGTTCAGGGGCGCGTTGCCGCCCATGATGACGGCGGTGTTGAAGGCTTTGAAATCGTAAGCCTCGCCCAGCTCTTTTTGAGCGCGCGCGCGGTTGTCGACAATTTCGGAATGGCCGATTTTGTAGCCGCAGGCCTGGCCCGGCCAGCTGCAATAACGGTCCACTTCGCTCGCGACCTCTTCGGGTTTGGACCCGTTGCGCTCGACGAAGAAACGGTTGGCCCGTTCGCGCGTCCAGCGTTTGAGGTGCAGCCCGGTGTCGACGACGAGGCGGCAGGCGCGAAACGCCATGGCTTGCAGGTATCCCAGACGCCCAACCTTGAAATCGTCATACGCGCCCAGCTCATCGGCCAATTGCTCCGCGTAAAGCGCCCATCCTTCGCTGAACGCGTTGAAGGCGAGGATGGAGCGGATCAGCGGCAAGCGGTTGGAAAAGGCGCCTTCCCACACATGGCCGGGGAAGGATTCGTGGAAGGTGAGGTCGGGGAGATCGTATTTGCGGTGCAGATCTGGCGTGCGCAGATTGATCCAGAAGCGCCCCGGTATCGTCCCATCCTTGCTGCCCGCGCCGCCATAGGCGCCGGGTGCACCCGCTTCTTCGGCAATCGGGATGCGGCGCACTTCGAAAGGTGGATCGACCAACTCGTTGAACGCTCGCGGCAATTGCGCGCGGATATAATCCACCTGTTTGTTTATGAAGGAGACGATCTCTTCGCGGCCCTTATCGCCGTCGGAAAACTGATAGCGCTTGTCATCGCCCAGCGCCTGCATGCGCTCTCCGACGGTGCCTTTGGTGTAGCCCAACTCTTTGAGGATCGGGTCCATCCGGCCGTGCAATTCGGCGAGTTCTTCAAGGCCCTGTTCGTGGATTTCATCGGGCGTCTTTTGCGTGGTGGTGGAGGCCTTTGTGCTCCACGAATACCAGGCCTCGCCTTCAGGCTGGGCCCACATGCCGGCGTCTGATTTAGCCGTTTTGCGCTGATCGGTGATCTCGGCGAGTTGGCGTTCCAGAGCCGCGCGGATGGGGCCGGTCACCATCGGCGTCGCCTTGGCCACGGCGTCTTGCGGTAGATCGGCTTCTTTCAGCAGGTTTTCCAGATCGCGAACAAACAGATCGCCGCGCCCGGCCGCCTTCAGCGTCAGGTCAAGCTGGTTTGCCGTCTTCTCAAGCAGGAAATCGGGCGGGACCACGCCAAAGGCGCGCGCCTCCTTCACCCGCTCCAATTCGCCGTCGAGCAGGGCGGGGATTTCTTCCAAACGGCTCAGATAATAGTCGACATCCTGCGCGTTCTCGACTGGCTGGCCCGATCCCATCGCGCGCGGATAATCGATATAGCCGCCGACATTTTGGATAATGAGATAAGGCGCGTTGCGCCACGAACCGACCGCGACATCGCCATAAGGCAGCGACATGCCTTCGACCGCTGAAGAGAACGCCGTCTCGACCACTTCGAAACCGATCCGCTGATCCGCGCTGAGGCTGTCCTTGGGATAGGTCTTGGCGTCCTCGACCAGCTCGGTCAGCGTCGCCTTATAGGCGTCGCGCCCGGCCATGCCCGGCGTGCCAAAGGTGCCGCGCCAGTCGGCGTATTCGCCCTTGTCGACGCCAAGGCTGGTCGCGCGGCCCGGCTCATGCACGAGCATCTTATACGCGATCTCGTCCAGCTTGGCGTCCGGCGCCATCACGCGCATGGGTGTTGCGGAGCGTCCGGGCTGGCCCGGCTGTCCATCCGCGCCGCGCACCGAAGCGCAGCCCCCCAGCGCGCCTGAACTGATCGCCAAAGCGGAAACGCCGCCAAGCCCGCAAAGGGCCTGACGGCGCGTGAAGTTTTCTGAGTGTTTGGTCATGCGAGGGGACTAGCGCCCAGCACTGACCAATTCAATCGCCCGCGTGAACAGGTGCTAAGCGCTCAGTCCTTTAGATCGTCCGGCACGATGCCGCCAGCGTCCGCCAGCTTCTGCATCACCGCCCGGTGCAGCGCGATGTTGTCTTCGGCGGAACCCGAATAGTCATCAATGCCCACTTCGGCGGCGAGCTCCTTGCGGTGGCCATAGCTTGAATCGAGGTTGAGCAGCTTCAACAGATCAACGATCGACGTCTTCCAGTTGAGCTTGTCCGCGCCTGGAATGTTGCTGACGCGTTCGACCACATCAACTTCGCGGATCGGCGCGCGTCCGGTGGCCGCAGAGCCGGCGATGGTCGCCGCGGGCGCCGGCGCGGGCGTTGCGGTCTTGGTTTCGGTTTCCTCGTCTTCGCCCCAGATGGCGTTCTTGATCGAGCTGAAAATTCCCATGATGTCCTCCCAAAGTGTGTTTAAGTGCGCGAAAGGGGCCAGCGGTTCGCACCGGCCAAACGCTAGCCGATACAGGCGTCATGTCTACGGCTATGATGCCGCCTGGACTGTTTGAACGAATTTCTCGCGCCGCAAGGAGGGCGCACAGGCAATGGGTGATATCTGGAGCGCGATCACCGAGTTTTTCGTCGGCAATGTCGATCTGACGCTGGGCATGGTGATGTTCGTCGTCGCCGCGCTGCTGGGCGGAGCCTACGCCTTGTGGCGGCAGACGGGCGATGCGACCAAGCCGGTGCTTATGGTGATCCTGGCCGGGGTGGCGGTGATGAACGTCCTGATCTGGACGATCCCGACCGCAAATGGAACCGCGCCGATCGATAAGGTGGGCGAGGCCGAGGGCGAATAGCCGCCAGCCTCGCCGTGGTTTGCGATCAGGGGATATTCCAGTCGACCGAGCTTGAATAGGTTCCCGCCACCTTATCTCCGGCCGCATTGCGCGCCGGGTTGAACTTGGCCCGCCGGGTCAGCAGGCGGCAGGTCGCCCCATCAAGCGCGTCGTGCCCGGTGGAGCGGGTGATGGCGCAATCGCTCACCCGCCCGCGCGCGTCGATTTGCAACGTGAAGCCTGCCACGCCGCTAAGCCCTTCGCGAATCCAGCGCGAGCGGTAATCGCGTTCCATGATCCACTCGCTCGGATCACCGCGCGGCGTCACCGCGATCAGTTCGGGCAGGGCCGGAGCGATTGGCGGACCGGTAATCTCGCCGCCGGGCAGCGGCATTTCGAACAGTGGGCCGGTCAATGTGCCCACCGGAGCGGTGGAAATTTCCGGGCTGGAGCTCGCGATTACAAACGGCGCGTCGGGCACGACGGGATCAGGTGCGGGCCGCGCGGTTTGCGGCGTGTTGGTCTGCGTTTGCTCGACCTCGGGTTCAGGCGGTGGGGGATCAATCGGCGTCGGCTTGACGTTAAAGCCCTGCAAGGGCGCATCCGGCTGCGTCACCACATGCGTGACCGCCAACCCAACGATCAAGGCCGCGCCCACGCCAGCGGGAATGGCCAGCGCCCCCAAAAGCGCGCCTGCGTTGGGTTTTCGCGTTTGTGCTGCGTAGTTCATGCGAAGGATCTCCTCGTTTCGTCACGAGAGCGCCTGTGTCACCATTCAGGGTTAGGGGCCTGTCTGGAAGCGCTCGACGAGGAGGGTAGGGGCATAAGTGCTTGTTTCAAAATTGTTTCGAGTTGCACTTTGCGACCCGTCGTGTTTCGAAATGTATTTGAGTTGAGATACTTTTGTTTGTGTGAGCCCATCCGGGCTCACATCCTCGGTGCTGTTCCCTCCGGCCCATCTGGGCCTACGGGGCACCTGCGGGCGCGCGGTCGCGCTTGCGAAATCATAGATTTCGTTATCACGCCCTGCCCATCCGCATCACGCCAAGACACTTGGTGCATTTTTGAGAGGGAGGTGCCAAACACGGTTTGCGACAGCAAACCGCAAGACCACGGGCCGCCCGCAGCGGGTCCGCAGGGGAAGCTTCCCCGGAGGACGTCTAGCGAGGACGCTCGCCCGGATGGGCGAGCGCAAAACAAAACTATTTGATCGGACAATCCGGCGAGAGGCGGAAATCGAGGTAATTATCCACGCTCGCCATCATGTCTTCCATTTCGTTTTCGAAGAAATGGTTGGCGCGCGGGATCTCGTCGTGGTGGATCGTGATGTGCTTTTGCGTGCGCAGCTTATCGACCAGCTTTTGCACGGCGCTTGGCTGCACCACGGTGTCCGCCGCGCCTTGCACGAAGATGCCGCTCGCCGGGCAGGGCGCGAGGAATGAAAAGTCGTACATGTTCGCGGGCGGTGCTACCGAGATGAAGCCGCGCACTTCGGGGCGGCGCATCAACAGCTGCATCCCGATCAGCGCGCCGAACGAATAGCCCGCGACCCAGGTCGTCTGCGCTTCGGGGTGGATCGATTGCACCCAGTCGAGCGCGGAGGCCGCGTCGGACAATTCGCCAATGCCGTTGTCAAAGCTGCCCTGGCTGCGCCCCACACCGCGAAAGTTGAAGCGCAGGACCGCAAAGCCGCGATCCACATAGGTCTTGTAAAGCCGCTGCACGATCCGGTCGTTCATCGTGCCGCCGCCTTCGGGGTGGGGATGGAGGATCATGGCCACCGGCGCGCGCGGGCGCGGGGGCGGTGAGAAACGGCCTTCGAGACGACCCTCGGGGCCGGGAAAGATCACTGACGGCATGCAAAACCTTCTTTTCGATATGGGAGGCGCGTTGCACCGGGTGGTGCGCGTCGCTGCACGGCCTATATACGCATTGCGTCGAAGGACGCAAATTATTGAGAACACTTCGCAATAAGCGGGCTAGCACTTCAGAATGACCGACCGGATCTACCTCGACCACGCTGCGACATCGCCCCTGCGCCCAGAAGCCAAGCGCGCGATGGAAGAAGGCTTTGCGCTGTGGGCCAATCCGTCGAGCCCGCACGCCGAAGGGCGCAAGGCCAAGCAAGCGCTCGAAGACGCGCGCGACCGGATCAAGCGCTCGCTGGGCTGGGATGGCGAGGTCATCTTTACGAGCGGCGCGAGCGAGGCGCTGTGGATTGCGCTCAACCGCAGCAAGGCGAAGCGGCGGATCGTCAGCGCGGTTGAGCATGATGCGGTGTTTCGCGCGGCGCCCGATGCTGAGGTGGTGCCGATTGATCCGTCGGGCGAGTTTGCTGGAAACCTCGATGTTTCAAAGCTGGAGGAGCTCTTGGCTGATCCTGAGCCAGCCGTCGTTGCGATCCAGCACATCAACTCGGAAGTTGGTCTGGATCTTTTCCATTGGCTGAGGCCGAATTATGTGCGTCGTATTCGCGACGCGGGCCACATGCTACTTGCCGACTGCTCGCAAAGCGCTGGTAAGAAGAAACTGCCCGACGCTCACATGATCGTAATCTCGGCGCATAAGTTTGGCGGACCCATTGGCATCGGTGCGCTCCTCGTCGAGGATTTCGCATTGCTTGAGCCGGGAGGCGGGCATGAGCGCGGATATCGACAAGGCACAGAGAACCTACCTGCGGTGCTTGGTATGGCAGCCGCTCTTGAACTCGGAGGGATTGAAGGTTGGCTTATGACCGATGTCGAACGTCAACGAGCTTTCGAGTGGTTTGAAATGGCTTCGCATGTTGAGAGAGTGATTTGTCCCGAGCGTTGGCCGGAATGGATTTTCGCGATCGCCCATGAGAGCAAAAGCGCAAACGCTATGTTGATTGGGCTTGACCGAGAGGGAATTGCAGTCTCAGCGGGAAGCGCATGCTCTTCGGGGACGCTCAAGAAGAGCAGGGTGCTTAATGCATTCGGCGTACCAGACGACGTCGCTGCCCGAACAATTCGCGTAAGCCTGGGTTGGTCCTCAACCTATGGTGATATCGAGAATTTCATCGACGCCTGGTACTTGGCAAGCGGATAGCCAAGCGCATGATCTATCTCGACTACCAAGCCACCACTCCGCTCGCGCCTGAGGCGAAGGACGCGATGCTGCGCTGGCTCGACGGGCCGGGCGGCGTTGGCTTTGGCAATCCGCATTCCCCGCACAAGATGGGCCGACAGGCCGCCGCCGCCATCGAAGCCGCGCGCGACCGCGTTGCGGCGCTGTTCCCCCCCGGCGGGCGCGTGATCTTCACCAGCGGCGCGACCGAAGCGCTTAACCTCGCCATTCGCGGCAGCGGAAGCGGCGGGCACGTCTCGGTCTCAGCCATCGAACACGCCGCCGTGCTCGACACCGCGCACGACGCGGGCAAGGCGCATGTTCTAAACGTCGCCGCCGATGGCCAGTGCAACACCAAACAGGACGTGCCCAGCGACACGAGGTTGATCGCCGTGATGGCGGTCAATAACGAGATCGGCGTCATTCAGCCCACCATCGACTGGCACCGCAAGGCCAAGGAAGCGAACGCCTTGTTCCTGATCGACGCGGTGCAGGCCTATGGCCGCGTGCCCGTCACCGGCGCGGACATGATCGCGGTCAGCGCGCACAAGATCCACGGGCCCAAGGGGATCGGCGCGCTGTGGGTGCGCGACGGCGTATCGCTTGACGAACAACAGACCGGCGGCAGGCAGGAGGCGGGGCTTCGCTCGGGCACGCTCTCGCCCGCGCTGATCGCCGGGTTCGGCGCGGCGGCGGCGCTCGCGAATGAGCGAATGGCCGACGACGCCGCCCATATCGAAGCGCTATGGGATCGCGCCCGCATCCTGTTTGCCGACTGGACGCTCAACGGCAGCGAAGACGCGCGCTGGCGCGGAAATCTCAATATTCGAAAGAAAGGCCTGGATGCCGGGCGATTGATGTCAGAGGTTCGCCAGGTGATGTTCTCAGCGGGCAGCGCGTGCGCGAGCGGATCGGGCCGCCCCAGCCATGTTCTCAAAGCCATCGGGCTGAGCGACAAAGAGGCCAAATCCTCGATCCGGCTGGGCTTTGGCCGTTATACGACCATCGAAGAGCTTGAAGAGGCGGCCAAACTCATCAATAATGCTGCATCGCAACAATTGTGAGGCGTCTCCCGAACCATCATGCCGATCACCGTCACTTTCATCGATCCGCGCGGGACACACGTCGCCGCCGCAGGAGAGCCGGGTGACAGCCTGCTGCGCGTGGGCCAGGCGGCGGGCCTCCCGCTCGAAGGGACGTGCGAGGGGCAGATGGCCTGTTCAACCTGCCACGTCGTCGTGTCGCCCGAATGGTTCGACGCGCTGCCGCAATCTTCGGAAGAGGAAGAGGATATGCTCGATTTCGCCGCCGGCGTGCGGCGTACGTCGCGCTTGTCGTGCCAGATTGAGCTCACCAAAGCTATGGACGGCCTGACCGTGAGCGTGCCGGTTGAAAGCACCGACGCGCGCGGCATCTGAGCGTGTGAGCGTGCAAAAAACCCCGCCACGCAATTAGGGAGCGCGACGGGGCCAATGCGCCGTTCGGAACCTTGATTTGGAGGACAGGCTCCGCCCGGCGACGAGTTGGTGCCGGTTAGGCGTTTTCGCTCACACGTTCGTTCATAGTCAGCGCGTCCAGCAACGCGTTGGTGAAAGCGGGAATATCATCGGGGTTGCGGCTGGTGATGATGTTGCCATCGACGGCCACTTGGCGGTCAACGACGTCGCCGCCCGCGTTGCGCAGATCGGTGCGCAGCGACGGCCAGCTGGTGACGACCTTTCCGGCGATGATGTCCGCTTCGGCCAGCAGCCACGGCGCGTGGCAAATGGCGGCGATGGGTTTGGACTGGCCGTTGAACTCTTGAATGGTTTCAATGACGCGGTCGTTCATGCGCAGCACGTCCGGGTTGATCTGACCGCCCGGCAGCAGCAGCGCGTCGTATTCGTCGACGTTCACCTCGTCCACGGTGAGATCGACCGCGACGCTTTCGCCCCAGTGGCCGTCGTCCCAACCGTCGATATCGTCCTTGTCGAGGCTGGCGATTTTTACACTGATGCCGGCGTCTTCGAGCTGGCTTTTGGGATCCATCAGCTCTGATTGCTCAAATCCGTCGGTGGCGATGATGAGGACGTTTTTCATGTTCGTCTCCTTTTTCTGAGTGTCGGAATAGGTGTTTCCTTAAGCTAGAAGGAGCGGCGCTGATCGTTCCAAATTGCCCCCTATGCGCGGCGGAGCGGCGATGGACTGCGGCGATTGGAGGGCGGACAGCCCGACGCCAGGGCCTTCAACCTGAACCTCAGATAAACGCGATCCCAACCCTTGGGAAATTTTCCCAATTGTTGAGATTTAGACTCGTCTAGGGAACGAGTGCCGCGGCGAAAAACCCCGGAAATCTACCGTTTTTCAAGTTTGGCACGCCTAATGCACAGTGTCTGGCATCCAGCGGAACACGCCGCTGACCACACAAACGGAGACTTAAAATGACCAACACCGCCAACCAATTCGCTGCCGCCGCTTTCTCGATCATCATCTCAGCCGGCCTGTTCGCTTACGCCATCCTCCCCGCCAGCCCGACGCTGCTCGCTTAAGCCTCTCTCACTCACCAAACCCAAGGATACGAACCATGACCGCCACCAACAATTTCGCCGCCGCTGCCCTCTCCATCGTGATTTCCGCTAGCCTGTTTGCTTACGCGATCCTGCCCGCCAGCCCCGCCGTTTTCGCCTAAGCCACGCCCCACTCTCTAAAGCCGAGGATCACAGATCATGACCAATTCCCTCTTCTCAGCCGCTCTTTCCGTTGTGATCTCCGCTGGCCTGTTTGCTTACGCCATTGTTCCGGCCAGCCCGATGATCTTCGTCTGATTTCGTTCCCCTGCCCCATCTGCGGCTCACTCAGGCTCCCGATACGCGCCGCTCTTTACACTCGAATATAAGGACCCCCGCCATGCCCGCCGCCAACGATCTCATCGCCGCCGCTCTCGCTTTTGCCTTCTCGTCCGGCCTGTTCGCTTACGCCTTTATCCCGATGAACCTTGCGACCTTCGCCTGATCACGAGCTCTAATTCGCGCCGCCCAGCGTAAACCGCTCCCCCGCTCCGCCATCGCCTCCCCCGCCAGCGCGCATCCCTCAGCGCCCCTGCGGTGGCGGAGCCCCCCCCGATCCCTCCGCACACCCCGCATCTCCCGTCAACTCTGTGGAAACCGCTCTCCCAGAGGGGCGGGGCGCTTGCTAAGCGGGTGGGATGGCTGACCCCACCGATTCCGACACACCCGAAGACGAATTTGACCTGATCACCGACGCGCCCTTCGATGCGGCGCTGTCCGAACGCTATCTGGTCTACGCGCTCTCGACGATTACGGCGCGCTCGCTGCCCGATCTGCGCGATGGGTTGAAGCCGGTTCATCGGCGTCTGCTGTGGACGATGCGCCAGTTAAAGCTGGACCCCACAAGCACCTTCAAGAAATCCGCGCGCGTCGTGGGGGAAGTGATTGGTAAATATCACCCCCATGGCGACACTGCCGCTTACGACGCGATGGTGCGCCTCGCGCAGGATTTCTCGCTGAGATACCCGCTGGTCGAGGGGCAGGGGAATTTTGGCAATATCGACGGCGATAACGCGGCCGCCTATCGCTACACCGAAGCGCGCCTGACCAAGACCGCGATCCAGCTGATGGAAGGTCTGGACGCAGGGACCGTCGATTTCATCCCGACCTATAATGGTGAGGAAGAAGAGCCCGAGCTGATGCCGGGCCTGTTCCCCAACCTGCTGGCAAACGGCGCCAGCGGCATTGCGGGGTCAAGTTTGGGTGCGTGCCAGGGCGTTGTCCGATACACGTACGCCTTAAGGGGCCTTCTGGGAGAGGAAAAGCCGTGCGCGG